>JBQCEG010000114.1:0-101119 GCA_051960475.1 Ginsengibacter sp. | reverse complement strand
AGAAAGGAATTTCCAGGTATTGAAATTCATCAGGGATGTCTGCGTGTTTTCAAAACACAATATGGTGTCGGATCCGCCATTTTCAAAGATGGATATTGTAAGCTGCCAGAATGTGCTGATCTATTTTGAACCGGTGCTGCAGGAGAAGATGCTTAAAATTTTCCACTATTCATTAAAGCCGGCAGGTTATCTTTTTTTGGGCAAGTCAGAGACTATTTCCAACAATGCCGATCTTTTTCAGCAGGCGGATAAGGAACAGAAGGTGTACACCAAGAAGAATGGAACGGGACATTACAATTTCGATTTTTCATATACAATCAACGGGGCCAGGAAACCGCTTCCGCCTGAAACAAACGTCCTGAATAAAGACAAAGCCTCTGATGCTGATGTTGAAAGAATGAGCGATAATATCTTATTGTCGAGATATGTGCCGGCAAGCGTACTGGTAAATTCTGATCTTTTAATAATAAGATTTCATGGAGCCACTTCCCGTTTTCTTCAGCCGTCGCGGGGCAAGGCAAGCCTTAATCTTTTAAAAATGTTGCATGAAGACCTTGTGCTTGAATTGAGGTCGCTCATTTATAAGGCAAGGAAAGAAAAAGCGCCGGTGCAGTTAAATGGCGTTTTGTTGAACTATGATAAGTACACAGAAACGGTAAACCTTGAAGTGATTCCACTTCACATGTCAACTGCAGAACCTTATTTTCTTATTTTGTTTAAGGAAGCAGCGTCAAAGCACGGGCATGTTAAAGGAGCAGATCAGTTACAGGCAGAAACCAAAGGCGCCGAAAACGCTCGGATAGCTTCGCTGGAGGATGAACTTCGTGGATTGAAAGAGCAGATAGCCGGTATGAGTGATGAATTTGAAGCCACAAGGGAAGAACTGCAAACTGCCAACGAAGAGGTTCTTTCCTCCAATGAGGAATTGCAAAGCATCAATGAAGAGTTGGAGACTTCCAGGGAAGAATTACAGTCGATCAATGAAGAACTGCAATTACGCAACAGCGAGCTAAACGAGGCATTTGAATACCGGCAGGCAATCGTTGAAACCATCCGGGAACCGCTTGTTGTGTTGACGACCGACCTGCGTGTAAGTTCGGCCAACAGGGCTTTTTATACTCATTTTCACCAGGAGCGCGCCGAAACCGAAGGGTTTTATATTTTCGAAATGAAGAATGGGAAGTGGAAAATTCCCAAATTGAAAGAGCAACTTCTGGAGGTTATTTCAAAAAACAAAACGCTTGAAAATTTTGAGGTGCATCATGAGTTTCCGGCGATTGGTGAAAGAGATATGCTTTTTAGTGCACTCAGGATGCGTTACAATCACAATCAGCAGAACCGCATCTTATTGGTAATTGAAGACATTACCGAAAGGCGCGAAGCAGAGAATAAACTGATCCAATCTGTAAAATTAAACACGACGATACTTAACAGCATCAGCGACATTTTTATCTCGGTGAATAACAAATGGGATATCACCTATATAAATCCGAAAGGAGAAAGTTTTACCGGCAAAAAATCCGGGGAGATCATTGGCAAAAATTTGTGGGATGTGCTTACTTCCTATATCGCTACCGATTTTCAGAAAAAGCTGGTATCGGCAATGAAAAGCAAATCATTTAGCCGGTTTGAATATTACGATGAAAAGGAACAGGAATGGTATGATTTCAGGTTGTATCCTTCTGAAGAAACACTTTCCCTTTATGGCAGCAGGATTAGTGAGCAAAAAAAGGCACAGCAGCTTTTGGAAGAAAGCAAGAAGAGGTATGAACTATTCATTACTCAATCTTCTGAAGGTATCTGGCGGTTCGAATTGAGAGAACCTGTTTCCACGGAACTTTCAGCGGATGAGCAAATAGAAAATTGGTTTCAAAATGCATTTGTGGCTGAATGCAACGATGCTATGGCTAAAATGTACGGTTATCATAAAGCAAAAGAACTGGAAGGTGTGCCTCTGAAGGAGGTATTACAACAAAATGAGAAGAACCTGGGTACCCTTAAAGCATTTATTGAATCGGGTTACCGGATTAACGAAGCAGAAACCCTTTATAAAAAAGACGACCGGGTTGTTTACTTTGTTAATAACATGGTGGGGATTACAAAGGATAAGAAATTAATAAGCATCTGGGGTACAAAACAGGACGTCACCAGCAAGAAGAATATTGAGCAAACGTTGTTAAAAACGAGACAGCAATTGAATTTTGCGCTGGCGGCAGGCTCTGTCGGAACTTATGTATGGGATTTTAAGACCAACAAGATCAAGTGGACTAAAGTACAGGAATCTCTTTATGGTTTGAAGGAATATTCGTTTAAAGGAACACTTGATGACTGGATGTCTTTCATTCATCCGGATGATGTGACCTGCACCAGAAAAGCGATAGAAGAAGCGATCCATTCTCATAGGGAACTGGCGGTTGAGTTCAGGATTCGCTGGCCGGATAATTCGCTTCACTGGATATTGTCCCGCGCCAGTACAACTTACGACACGGAGGGTAACCCCGTAGAAATGATGGGTGTTAATATTGATATCAGTGATCGCAAAATGCAGGAACAGCTGGTGCAGGAAAACGAGGAACGGTTTAAAGCGCTGGTTCAAAATTCTTTTGATGTAATAACCGTATTTAATATTGACGGCACGATCACCTACCAAAGCGAATCGATCGAAAGGGTTTTGGGATATAAGGCAAGCGACCGCATCGGGAAGAATCTGTTTGATGACTCAGTTGTTCACCCGGAAGACCGCGAAATTGAAAAGAAGTTATTTGAAAAATGTATTGATCATCCATATCAATATATGGAGAGCGAATTCAGGATGATGCATAAAAATGGCAACTATTGTATAATGGAGGTTGGGTGCATCAATTTGCTTCAAAATTCGAGCATCCATGGCATTATCAAAAATTACCGTGACGTAACTGAGCGAAGGGCAATTGAAAAACAAAAAGAAGAATTTATTGGTATCGCAAGTCATGAATTGAAAACACCGGTAACAAGTATTAAAGCCTACACCCAGATCCTGCATGACACCCTTGTTGAGAAAAAAGATGAAGCATCGGCAAGTTTGTTGTTGCGTATGGATCACCAGATAGACAGGCTAACCGCGTTGATCAAAGATCTGCTGGATGTAACCAAAATAACAGAAGGCCAGCTGGTGTTGAAGCATGAGGTTTTCGATATAAACGAGCTGGTGAGTGAGGTAACTGAAGACCTGCAGATGACAACCCAGAAGCATAGGATTATAAAAGAATTGGGCGAATTAAAACTTTGGACCGGCGACAAAGAAAGAACGGCCCAGGTGTTGGTCAATCTCCTTTCAAATGCAATCAAATATTCACCTTCTGCTGATAAAGTCATTGTTAGAACTTCGTCAACGGAAAACGAGGTTATTGTGAGCGTGCAGGATTTTGGAATTGGTATTTCAAAAGAAATGCAGAAAAAACTGTTTACACGTTTTTTCAGGGTAACCGATGAAACCAGCAGCACATTTCCGGGTTTGGGCCTTGGTTTGTTCATCTCCACTGAAATTATCCGGAAGCAAAAAGGCCGCATTTGGGTAGAAAGTGCCCCAAATAAAGGTTCAACTTTTAGTTTTACTTTGCCTTATCATAAAGAGTGATTATATTTTTTTTCGGGTAAATGATTGATGAGCTAAATGCTTGCTTACCAGTATAAAAACCCTTGTTATTTCTTCGTTTACTGCCAAATCATCGGGATAAAATAAATTTTTTTTCTCTTCAATTTTCTTGTTAATATTACACCGTTTTCCAAAGCCAACGTGTTTTTTACCGGCTAACATTCCACAATCAAAAGGTTTAGATCCAATACGGTACGCTCTTTGCATTTTAATATATTATATAAAAATGTTATTTTGATCTATGAAGAAAAAGATTCTTATTACGGATGATGACGAAGGAGTACAGGATATTTTTAAATTGATATTTGAAAGGGCAGGGTATGAAGTGGAAATTCTTGGCGAGGCGATGTCCATACTTGAGAATAGATATACCTATCCTGACCTGTTTGTGCTTGACAGGCAACTGAGCGGCCAGGATGGGCTGAAAGTGTGCAAATTTTTAAAAAGTCAGAATGCCACACGTGACATCCCGGTGATCATTGTTTCTGCAACCCCCGGCATCGGCAAAATGGCCGAGGAAGCCGGAGCTGATGATTTTATCGAAAAACCTTTCCAGATCAAAGATCTGCTAAGCGTAGTTGAAAAATGGATTTAGTAATTAAAAAGTTCACTGCCTCATTTGAAATATTTGAAATGATTCTGTTACCAGGGAGAACTTCCTGTTTCGTGACTTCTTTTGCGGATCAACGATCCATTTATGCCAATCGTACAAACCTCCGAATTTGACATAATCTTCCTGGAAAGTCCCCCCAACTGGTCCCTGGTTTCTGAAATATTTTGGAACTCCGTCCACCTGCACTTCTATAAATGAACCTGCACCTTTTCCTTCTTTTAATGTAACCGTAATTGTATGTGCCTTGTTGACAAAATCAGCATAACTACCAATTGTCAGGCTATCAAATTTTCCATTTCGCAGTAAGTCGCCGACGTAAATATTTCCATTAGGTCCCAGGCTTAAGGCTAACGGTGGCGACTTTGCGTTATTTGCATGGATCTGAAAGATGCAAACAATATTTGCCCAGTTCACTCCATGTTCATTTATGTAAAACTTCTTCTGTGGAAAGTATCCTTTCCATTTAAAAACGTATGTCTTACTTGTGTCTATGGTAAGGCTACCGCCAAAAGTACATTCGCTCCTGGCATAACCACTATTATTCCATTGGTAACCATCTTCAATAGTTGAATAAAATTTTCCCTTTTCCTTATCCACGTGCATGCCCGGCAGCCTGCTTCTTTCCAAATAAATGATATGATGATGCTGAGTTGCGAAATTGTTTGGTAAATGGTAACCTAAATAATGAATCGTGTCTTGCCGGTTGTTTACATCGGGTTCAATCTGAGTTATAGGAAGTTCATCTACCAAATCAACTGTTGCCGGCTCTTTTTCTAAATCAACAGATACAGCAACCGTGTCATAAACAGTCCTGCTTCCTTTAGAAACAGCTAACTGAAAATAAAACACGCCTTGTTGTAGCCCTGTTACCTTTGTTATTTTTTCATGGGGTGAAATAATTTTGCCCGGGCATTTGTAATCTGTTGAAATATCTGTCCATCTGAATTTGCTTCCCGAACTTTTACTTCCATCAAGCACCACTGTTGAAGTTTTGGACAAATAAATATGCTGATCAGCACCTGCATTGGCTATTTGGGCCAATAAGTTTTGTGGGTTCAAAATCAGTACCAGTAAGAAAATAAATAACAGGCAATTTCTTTTCATTATTGATCACAACTTTCGCTTCAACAAATATATTGAGGCAACGGTTACGCTTATGTTATAAATGCCGGTAAAATGGTTACATTAAAAAATTTTTTTGGATAAACTAAATTAATTAGTATTTTTGATCTAAATAAATTAGTCTACCATGTCACAGGCAGGACAAAACCTCAAATATCTCCGCAAACTCCGCGGTTGGACACAAGAAGAATTCTCCACAAAATTGGGTATCAAACGTTCTTTGCTCGGCGCTTATGAAGAAGAAAGAGCCGACCCGCGTTTGGACGTTTTGGAAAATGTAAGTGAGATCTTTAAAGTCTCCCTGGACGAACTTTTATTGCAGGACCTGAGCGAAACGACAGGCAGCAGTTACCTCGCCAAGAGAAGGCAATTAAAAATGATGACGGCCGACAGAAACCTCATCCATTTTGTGCCCGTGAAAGCAGCAGCTGGCTATCTGGCCGGTTATGCCGACAGTGAATTCATTGATGAGCTCAATACTTTTACTTTGCCTATGCTCACCGGGGGGAATTACCGGGCTTTTGAGATCATTGGTGACAGTATGATGCCTACGCCAAGTGGCAGCGTTATCGTTGGTGAAAAGGTCGAAAACCTCGATAGTGTAAAGAATAATGCTGCTTATATTGTTGTGAGCCGCAATGAAGGGATTGTTTATAAACGCGTGGTAAAAAATAATAAGAATAAGAGTAAACTGACGCTTGTGAGTGATAATCCTGCCTTTCAGCCTTACCAGGTTCAGGCAGCTGATGTGTTGGAAATGTGGCAGGCGCAGGTGATCATCAACAAGGTTACCCAGCAACAGCGGTGGGATGTTGATTCATTGGTCAATTTGGTGAGCAACCTCCAGGACCAGGTAAGTTCATTGAAAAAGAAAATGAATTAGCAATTGGATTATGTTTGTAATTATGCGGACAATTCGGTATCATGCACAACGTATGATCTCTCAATAATAACGAAACATATTCCCTAATCAACAAAATTATCATCATGATCAAATTACAAATTATCGGGCATCTGGGCACAGATTGTACGACAAACGAAGTGAACGGCAGAACCGTAATTAATTTTCCCGTAGCTCATTCTGAAAAATATAAAGACGCCCAGGGAAACCTGGTGGAAAAAACTACCTGGGTAAGGTGTGCCTATTGGACAGACAGAACCGGGATAGCCCAATACCTCAAAAAAGGTCAATTGGTTTATGCGGAAGGTTCGCCCGAAGCCGAAGGTTACCTGAATAAGGACAACCAAAATGCGGCTTCGCTAAAAATGAATGTTTTTCGTATTCAGTTGCTGGGCAGCAGCCGTGAGAACCAGGACAATAGTTCCTCTCCAAATACAAATTACCAGGCGTCGCAGGGAAATGCAAAAGTGAGTCAGCCAAGTGAGATGGAAGAACCAGCAGACGACCTTCCTTTTTAATAATTGTTGGGTTGTACTTGTTAAGCGGCTTAATTTTTTGGGCCGCTTTTTTGTTGTGTAAAGGAATTAAAATTCCCTTGCGATTTAATTACATTTGAAATGATATAGATTGTTTGAGTGAATTTATAAACCGCCTCATGATGAAAAAACTTTTCTTATTCATTTTCTTATTTTCTTTTTTTCAAATTTCCATTGCACAAAAAATTCAAAACGTTGCGCCGGGCATCTGGAAAATAAGTTATGGTGTTCCCGAAAAACATTTGCCGACTGAATTTAAAGAAAACCCGTTGACTGATTCTTTGAAGAAATTGCCTGCTTCACAAACACCTCCCTTCGATTTGCATTCCTTTCATTTTTCTGAAATGCCTTCGGGTGTTTTGGCAGAGATGAATGTTGATTCTTCTGAAAGATTTTACGGATTTGGTTTGCAGATCAATTCTTTCGAACAAAGAGGCATGCGCAGGGAAATAAGGACCAATAGCTGGCCGGTTGGAAATGTCGGTTTCAGTCACGCACCTATGCCGTTCTATATTTCTTCAAGAGGTTATGGTGTTTTGGTAAACACATCACGTTACACCATCTTTTATATGGCTTCAAAAGGAAAGCTGGACAAGCATTTGCAAAACGCACCGAAAGATTCGAGTGGAAAAATCGCTTTGAATACGGTAACTCTTTATGGAAAAAAGTATTCGAGATCGGGTGAAGTGAGTATTCTGACCGAAGGAACAAAAGGTGTTGAGATCTATGTTTTAGCAGGTCCTACGATGATGAATGTGATGCAGCGCTATAATCTTTTTTCAGGAGGAGGCGCCTTGCCTCCAATGTGGGGATTGGGTTTTGAATACAGGAACAAAGCCACTTTTGCCGATAAACAGGTTTTGCAAACAGCAGATTATTTCAGAAGCCATGATATTCCGTGCGATATGTTTGGACTTGAGCCCGGCTGGCAGTCGGCATCTTACTCCTGTTCATTCAAATGGAATAAAAACAATTTCCCAAACCCGGATTCTTTTGTAAATAAAATAAATGCTGAAGGTTTTAAGATTAATCTTTGGGAACACGCTTATACGAATCCTTCCTCACCAATCTTTAATGCGATCGTTCCTTATTCAGGAAATTATACCGTTTGGGCAGGTGCCGTTCCTGATTTTATTCTTCCGCAAACGCAAAAGATCTTTGGCGGTTACCACGAAAAAACTTTTGTAAAAAAGGGAATCGCTGCTTTCAAACTCGATGAATGTGATGCAGCGGATTACTCGAAAGCCGATCGTGAGTGGAGCTTTCCTGATATTGCCCAATTTCCTTCCGGCATTGATGGAATACAAATGCGACAAATATTCGGCTATCTCTATCAAAAAACAATGTTGAATCTTTACAGGAAGAATGACAGGCGAACACTTTTTGACGTGCGCGCATCTTATTTATTTGCTTCACCATTTACAAGCGTTCTATATTCTGACATGCACGATTTGCACGATTATGTAAGGATGATTGTCAACTCGGGATTTGCAGGCGTAAACTGGTCACCGGAATTAAGAGAAACATCTTCAGATACGGAATTGATCAGGAGAATGCAAACGACCTTGATGTCTTCGCACATGGTGGCGAATTGCTGGTATTTGGATCTTCCGCCATGGTTACAATACAACACTGATAAAAACGTAAAGCACGAATTATTGCCGAATGCAAAACAGCTTGAAGCTTCTGCAAAAAAATTAATTGATTTGCGAATGAGTTTATTGCCTTATCTCTATAGTGCTTTTGCCGAATATCATTTTAATGGAACACCTCCTTTCCGGGCTTTGGTGCTTGATTATCCAAATGATCCCGACGTTTGGCGGATTGATGATGAGTATATGATGGGAAGAAATATTTTGTGCGCGCCATTTATCGACACGGCGCTTTCACGAACCATATATTTTCCCGAAGGAACGTGGTATGATTTCAACACAAATAAAAAATATGAAGGAGGAAAAAGTTATTTGGTAAAAATGTCGCTTGATCAAATACCGATGTTTGTAAAAGCCAACACGATCCTGCCCCTGGCTGACCCGGTTGAGTTTGTTGCTCCCTCAACTGTTTTTAATGTCCGTTGTAAAGTTTATGGTAATGACCCGCAGCCTTTCCGGTTGTTTGAAGACAATTCTTTCAATTTTGATTTTGTAAAAGGAAAGTACAATTGGATCACTCTTTTTGCAAAAGGACAAAAAATAATAACCAAACGAACAGGAAGTTACCCGGGGCATTTGTATACGATCAACGAAAATGCTGAAACAACTCAGGGAGTTCAATAAAGAAAAGCCGGCAAGGCTTATTCCGCAGCTTTTTCTCCTTCTTTACCTTTCTTCACTATATTACCACTTTGAAACAATATAGGTTCAAGTACCGTTTGCCATTTTGGAATTTTACGAAGAAGAAATTCAAGGTCCATCCCAAAATGTTTGAACTCTTCCTGCTGTGCATCTTTCATAATCGCGATGGCATCAGGATCCTTTTCTACAGAAATCCGTTGTTGGTACCAGTTGATCGCTTCTGTTTCTTCGGTGAGCGAAGCAAACATCCTGGCAAGTGTTCTTGTTTCTTCTGAAAGTTCATTCGCCGGTTCGTGGTATTGATTGAATCCCATTTTTTAATAAGGTTTAGAAATTAATTAAGATTTTTTGTAGGGGCAACAACAATTGAACCAAAGTGGTTCATCTTGATCCCCGACGTGATTTTCAGTAAACCAACAACTTGAGTCATTTGTTTTTCTGATGCAATAGTGTAAACCTTTTTGCCTTAAACGCATTAAATTGCCGGGTCAATAATTTTTATTGATCAAGAAAAATTGATTACAAGCACAGGTTATTCTGCAGTTGTCGGATCTATCATAGCTTTCACTTCGCTTACTGAATCTGCCGGGAAACCTCCGCGTTTGGCGTGTTCGCGAACAAGATCTGCATTAGGCGCGCGGTAAATGCAATAGATCTTATCACCGGTTACAAAACTTTCGACCCATTGAATTTGCGGGCCCATTTCATTCAGAACTCCATTTGAAACCTGCGAAATTTCTTTCAATTTTTCCAGGGTAAATGATCCGGCGCCGGGAATTACCCGTTCAATAACATACTTAGGCATGATCGTCTTATTTATTTGGTTTGAATAATAATGATCGTGTGGTATGACAAAAGGTAAGTAGCGAAATTTGTTGGTGAAAGGGCGGATGGGATCGGGAACAAATTCAACCGAATATAATCATTTCTGTTAATTAATTACGTTTTGAAATCCGTCTTGAGCTCGGTAACTTTAAACATTACCTTTTTATGGCATAGTTTTTCTACTTCTCTTTTTATGCAAAAAACATTGTTGGGAAAATGGGTGTTGGTATTGCTGCTCATCTTCCTGTCGTTCAGTATCGTTATTTATGCAAAAATTGTGTTGCTGCCTCTCACCCTCGCGGGTTTGCTGGCAATGCTTTTTATGCCCATCAGCAGGTGGCTCGAAAGAAAGGGGATAAACCGGGCGCTGGCTTCACTTATTTGTGTGATTCTTTTGCTGGCTTTGCTTACCGCAGTTATTTATTTTTTTATCTGGCAAATCAACGCCATCACACAGGACGTTACGGAGATTCAACAAAACGTCATGGCCAAAGTTCACCAGCTGGAAATGTTTCTGTACAAATCCTTTGGCATCACCCCCTCGAGCCAGGAAAAAATCATTAAAGGAAAAACGCCCGACGGGCTTGGAGGAATGATCAGTTCTTTTATGGGATCGCTGGTCTTTTTTATCACCAATTTCATCATCATGGTGGTTTATATTTTTATGCTGCTGTATTCAAGAAGACATTTAAAGATCTTCATCCTGAAACTCATTCCGGAGGCACAAAAAGAGAAAACGGAGGGAATTATTTCCGCATCAAGCAAAGCCACGCAACATTATCTTTTTGGATTCGGGTTACTGGTCACTTTATTATGGATACTTTACAGTATTTCATTTTCTATCATTGGTGTAAAGAACGCTGTGTTTTTTGCAAGCCTTTGTGGTTTGCTGGAAGTAATTCCTTTTGTGGGAAGTATTACAGGGATCACACTTACCGTTTTGATGGTTATTTCACAGGGTGGAAGCGGTGCGATGATACTAACCGTTTTAATCGTTTATGTGGTGATACAATTCACCCAGTTTTATGTAATTCAGCCTTCTTTGCTTGGTGGCGAAGTGGACATCAATCCATTGGTGGCCATCATTGTTTTGATCATAGGCGAAATGGTTTGGGGTTTGGGAGGAATGGTAATTGCGATTCCGCTCACCGGTATTGCAAAAATCGTTTTTGATAATGTAGAAGAATTGCGACCTTATGGTTATTTATTAGGGCGGCATTCGGCCCACAGGGAGCATACTTTCAAGAATGTAGGTAAATGGTTCAGACCCCAAAAGTAAAATTATTAAGAAGTGCTCCCATCTTTATACGCATTTTTGTAAGATTTGTTACTTTTATAATATTAGAGTCGTGTGCTGGTATGATAATTGAAACGGGGAAGGAAAAAGTTATGGGAAATAATAAAAAGAGAAAGCCAACCGATGAAGGATTGAAGAATTACAATCCGTCTAACCGTGATTTTGAAAGAACAGAAGAACAAACAGACAAGGTTTCAGGGTCAGAGATTGAAGAGCGGAAAAGAGAACAGGAAAAGAATGAGGATAAGTGATCCGTGAAATAGCGACTTTACCACCGCTATAGTAAATGAAGAAACAGCCCCCATTTTTATTTTACCATTCAAAATTGAATAGAGAATTTTGGCATTTTTTAAATACCTGAATTCACTTATGATTGTTATATTTATTTGTAAATCAACTATTTCTTTGTTTACTTTTAAAACAAATATTTTTTAGCGGATGAAATTTGGAGGATCAGAAGGCTGGACTGAAAAAAAGAAGGAACCTATCTCTGGCGAGGTTACCATCACGCTTAAACCAGGTGGGACAATAACCGGCTGGAGCAGATCGGCTGAAGAAATATTTGGATACACTTCTGAGGAAGCGATCGGACGGCACATCTCATTGCTGTTTTCTCCAAAAAATTTCCCCAAGGAAAATGAATTTTTAAAGGAAGTTTTTAAAGGAAAGATCAAGCATTATGAAATTGGTTGTAAATCAAAACAAGGAAAGAAATTAGAAATCGCTTTTTTTGCTTTTCCGGTTTTCGATAATGAAGGGGAAGTAATTGCTGTTTCAAAAGTAGCTTATGATATCTCTGCCGAAAGAGAAGCCGTGGAGAGAAAATCAACGCTTGCAGCGATTGTTGAATCTTCTGACGACGCCATTATCAGTAAAACACTCGACAGCATTATCACAGGCTGGAATCCGGCAGCCACAAAGCTTTTCGGTTATACTGAAAAGGAAGCTGTTGGCAAACCTATTACACTTATTCTTCCAAAAGATGCAAGGGACGAGGAGGAATTGATCATTGAGAACATCCGTAAAGGCCAAAAGATTGATCACTTTGAAACCATAAGAGTGGCAAAAGATGGAAGTGAAAAATTAGTTTGGCTAAGCGTTTCTCCTATTAAGAATAAAAAGGGTGAAGTGACAGGAGCCTCAGCGATTGTAAAGGATGGTACTTTCAAAGACCTCGAAGATGAAAAGCAGGCTACACTTGCTGCCATTGTAAGTTCTTCAGATGACGTCATCATCAGTAAAACATTACAGGGAATCATTACCAGTTGGAATCATTCAGCCGAAGAAATGTTTGGCTATACTGAAAAGGAAGCGATCGGTAAACACATTTCCCTCATCATTCCAAAAGAAAGGCTGGCAGAAGAAGACAGGATCATCGGAAGTATAAGGAGAGGTGAAAAGATCGATCACTTTGAAACGGAGCGCATCGCCAAAGACGGAACCAGAAGACAACTTTCCATTACCGTATCACCCATTAAAAACAGTCGCGGAAAAATTATCGGTGCTTCTAAAGTAGCGCGCGACATTTCTTTACGGCTTGAAGCAGAAAGGCAACGGGCTTTATACACGGAAAGATTGCAGGAACTGAACAAGTATAAAGATGAGTTTATGGTGATGGCGAGCCATGAACTGAAAACGCCCCTTACAGTCATAATGGCAAACCTGCAGTTGCTACAGGAAATCTTACAAAAAGACAAAAATGTGGTGTTTGTTGAAAAGGCGGTGAAGCAGGTTCATAAATTGGCTGAATTGATCACTAATCTTCTTGATGTTTCCAAAATACAAGCTGGCAAACTGGTCATGAATCCGATTGAATTTGATATGAATGAACTTTTATCAGAATCGCTGGCTAACCTGCAACAAACAACAAAGACACAGAAAATAATCTACAAGAGCAAAGGAAGTAAATTAATGGTTCGCGCTGATCATGAAAGAATAGAACAGGTAATCACCAATATCGTTGGCAACGCTATTAAATACAGCCGTTTGCCCGGGGATATAATTGTAAATGCGGTAAAGAAGGACGGTAACATTAATGTGACCGTTACTGACAAAGGAATTGGTATTCCGAAAAAAGATATTGAAAATATATTTCTGCGCTTTTATCGTGTCAGTGGATCCGCAAGTTCTTTTTCCGGCTCCGGTGTGGGACTTTACATTTCTGCAGAGATCATCAAAAGCCACGGCGGAAAGATCTGGGCCGAAAGCAAGGTTGGAAAAGGTTCAGTCTTTCATTTTTCACTTCCGGCACTCAGCGCAAAATAACTAAACCGGCTTTTTACCACCGGTTCAGTTGTGTGCAGGAAGACTAATTGTTAACCTAAGAAATATATTTTAATTAGAGCTTTTCTCTTTCTCTGTCGGCTTTAATTTTTCCAGATATTCTATTCCATCTTTTGTTACATGGATGCAATGCAATACTTTGTTGTCCACTAATTGTTTTCTTATCTCAATGAGCCCTCTTTTAAACAATGGTGCTACTGCATAACTCATATCTTCCATAGTGTATGGTCTTTCGTTTGATCCATCCAGTTCTGCCTGCCGGCACATTTTTAATTTTTGAATCATGGATTCTGAAAGGGGGCGGAAATACTTCATTGGGTTATGTTTTATTTTTCCTCAGTTCTACTGATTTAAAATGATTCGTTTTGTTAGTCACAATTTTTTTGCCACAACATTGTTAAAATCCTTTTTCTTATTGCTTTGCTCTGAAATTAAACCTGTTGAATATTGAAGCAACGGCTTGCCGCACTTGTGATTCATCATTCACCATTTCTGGTTTTAATATTCCTGAAGCAAATCCCTGCCATGCCACTGCTCCTGATTTTGCATCAATGATGTTGACGATCAAAGTACCGGCTTCGATATGTGTGGTTGTAGCATCTTGTGAAGTTCTTGTTGAGTCGGCACCGTTATCCACCATTTGATAACCATTATAAGTCCTCAGGTTTCCGGGTCGCTCCGTAACAGTAAAAAGTACAAGCAGGTCGGGATTGTTTTCTTCCAACTTGTAGCCCCTTGCACCCAACTCATATTGAATGGCTCCTTTGATCCTGCTTCTCACTGATTCATTGTTGAAGATGTAAACTCCTGAGGGACTTACATAAATGGCCCCTGAAGGAATCTGGCCGATGTTCTGCGACCAGGCATAAGTGGAATAATCGTTTAATGAAGTCTTGAATGAATTGTCTGCACCTATAACTACATTTTGTGATCTTGCACAATAACAAAAAATAAAACTCAGAAAAAATAAAAAGGCATTTTTCATAGCATAACAAAATTTGCACAGGTTACATTCAAAAACGTAAACAGGGCTAATAAAAGATTGTGCCATGAGACAACGAAACGATTATTGTTTTCAATTTTGCTGTAGAATAGATTAAAAAATTATCAGTGGCTTTTTCCAAAAAGAAAACAGGCGCAGGCAGAAGTGTTGACATTTTATTTGTTTCGGGAATAATTTCTACAAATCTGTAGTGACGGGAATCAGGCCACGTTTGCGTTTCAACGAATTTCTATAAGTGATTACTCATGCAAGTTGGTTAAAAAATTTTCATCGGTTTGGCTTTCAATATATTTTGAAGCGAAAGAAATGAGGATACGTTAATACTAAAGTGATGCCACACTAACTAAATCTTTCCGGCATATTTTTTCGTGATTATTTTCTTTACAACCAACTACATAATCATGAATCAATCAGCAACTGAAGCAGCAAATAACAAATCGATAAAGACACCAAAAAATGTGCTTGATGGCATTTTACCATTTACGGAAAAGCCGGCTAATGAAAACGAAAAGAAGGCATATGACCACGAGGAGCAGCATGCTTATGAATTATTTTCTCATTTCACAGCCAACATCATCAAGAAGGAAGCAACTTTTGTAAGATAATAAGAAGAATTACCAGTTTTGGAAGATCAGTCCGTAACTTTCTTCGGTGATAATGTCTTTCCATTCGTGAATCAGCTTTTTATATGCTTCTCCAACGGGCCTGATATTTCTTTCAAGATCATAGAGCCCCAGGGAATTTACATTGCCTGCATCATTGCGTAATGCAGAATCCCAATCGACCTGGTCGGTGAGGCTGTACCAGGTAAAACCAATCACGGGAATCCCGTCGTGTTTTAAACGATGCACATTGGCCCATTGCTTCAAAAGCCATTCTACAGAAGCCGGCATCCGGATGTTCGTTTCGGTGTGCATAATAGGCAACCTGTAGCGCCGGTAATATTGAGCAGTGATCACATAATATCCAAAAATTTCTCCTGACGCCTGCGTGTGGCCATTCGCATGAACCAAATGTTCATTGGTAACATAATAATCATTTCCCATCACGCAACGGCCTTTCACCTGGTTGTCGGTAAACCATTGAAATTCTTCATGCGTCATCCCGTTGTCCATAAGATAATTATACATAGTGGCATTTAACGGATAGCCATATGTGAGATCAAGCGATAAAAACCTCTTTTGATTTAGAAACCGCGCCAAAGGCATAGCGGCAGGGTCAACTGCATGAAAATATTCTGATGATTCACTTTGAATAAAAGTCGCGTCCGGTTGAATTCTTAGGATGGCGTGCATCGCTAATACATTTGCCTTGCAGATATGTTTTAAAGCGTTAACAAAGGCTTTGTCTGATGTAAGGCATTCATTCCACCAGCCATATTGGGCAGAGAACATTGCGGCAATAAATATTTCATTAATGGGTGTGTACAATTGCAGGTGCGGAAAACGCTTTGCGAAAGCTTCTGCATAT
Organism: Ginsengibacter sp.; assembly: GCA_051960475.1. Taxonomy (GTDB): domain Bacteria; phylum Bacteroidota; class Bacteroidia; order Chitinophagales; family Chitinophagaceae; genus Ginsengibacter. The sequence continues at coordinate 85,141 of JBQCEG010000114.1, read as the reverse complement.
TCAGCGAAATAAAACGGGAAGTCAGCATTTTGGAAATCGCCGATCCAGTCCGGAACACCAAAATGACATAAATCAACTATGGGGCAAATTTCCAGTTCTTTCAGCCGGTTAAATACCTGGTCAGAAAAATCCCAATCGTATTTTCCGGGCCCGGTGTGTGTACTGTAAAGCGGCGGCCCGTAACGCAAGTATTCAATTCCAAGATCTTTTACCAGGAGAAAATCCTTTTGCCAATATTCATAATGATGACACTTTTCCATTTCATCAACCCGCTTCATTGTTCCATCCGGTAAGCGGATCTTTGGATAACTGTTTTCTATTCCGGTTGAAAACATAAACTTTGTTCCTGGCATATTTCAAGCGGTTTATTCATCAAAAAAATAATAACAACAAACAGAAAATCTTTTTCCCTTTTTTATTGATTTACTGTAACAGGAAACAAAGAAAAATCCTGCCAAAAAAAATTCTCCAATCACTACTTTCACTACGATTGTTGCATCGCAGGAATTTTATAGCCATTGTGCGGAGATTCTATTTCTGTTCCGGAAGCGATTTTTTTAAATAAAGTGAGTGCCTGAGCCACCACCTGGTCCATATTGTAATACTTGTAAGTGGCGAGCCTGCCGGCAAATAATACATTTTGTTCACGGGAAGCCAGCAAGTGGTATCTCCTGTACAATTCTGCATTTTCCGGCCTTGGAACGGGGTAATAAGGATCACCGTCATCTTTGGGATATTCAAAAACAATAGAAGTTTTCGGATGCTTTTGGCCCGTCAGGTATTTGAATTCTGTAATTCGCGTATAGGCATGCTCGTTAGGGTAATTAACTGTTCCCGTGGTTTGAAAAACTTTTTGCTGCAGGGTTTCAAATTTGAATTCCAAAGAACGGTAAGGAAGCTTGCCATAACAATAATCGTAGAAATAATCTATGGGCCCGGTATAGATCATCTTCTTAAAAGAAATGGCATCAAGTATTTCTTTATAATCTGTGTTTAAAAGAATTTTAATATTCTTATTGGCGAGCATCTTTTCAAACATTCTTGTATATCCGTGCAAAGGGATCGCCTGGTAAGTATCTGTAAAATAGCGGTTGTCGCGATTGTTGCGTGTCGGGATGCGGGCGGTTACAGAAGCGTCCAATTCTGAAGGATCAAGATTCCATTGTTTTCGTGTATAACCCCGGAAAAATTTTTCATACAATTCTCTTCCCACTTTGCTCACCACCACATCTTCTGAAGTCTTAATCACCTCTTTTTTTTCAGCTATTGAAGCGAGGAATTCATCTACCTGGCTGCTGTCCAGGTTTAATCCATAAAGTTGATTGATGGTGTTCAGGTTAATCGGGATTGGCACCAGCATCCCGTCAACGCTTGCAAGCACACGGTGTTCATAAGGCCGCCATTCCGTAAAATTCCCAAGATAATTAAATACCTCTTTACTGTTGGTATGAAAAATATGCGGACCATATTTATGAACCAGGATGCCATCTGTGTTGTAATAATCAAATGTGTTTCCACCGATGTGATTCCTTTTATCTACCAACAATATCTTTTTGTTAAGCGAAGCAAGTCTTTCGGCCAACACACTGCCGGCAAGCCCTGCACCAACTACGAGGTAATCAAACATACATTTTCTTTTTACTTTTTATAACCTGCGTTTTCTTTTCGAGCTCTTCATCTATTAATGCACACATTTTTCGCCACGTCTTATTCCAGGAGTTTCCTGCAAGGAAACGATCAACTTTTTTAAGCCATACTTCATTGTTCTCTGAAGCAAGAATATTTTCAGCTTCCCTGATAAAATCTTCCTGTGTGTCAGCTATGCCAACCAATCCTTCAATGCCATAAGGATTGACAACATCAGTGATGGAAGAAGAGATAACAGGTTTGCCTCCTGCGAGGTATTCAGGTGTCTTCGTCGGACTTATGTATCGCGTTGCTTCGTTCAGTGCAAACGGGAGAATGGCGATGTCCCAGCCGGATAAATAGTCGGGTAGTTGCGTGTATTCTTTTCTTCCGAGGAAATGAACATTTTCTCTCACGGGTAATTTGGCCTTATTGATCTTTACCACAGGGCCAATAAAAATAAAATGCCAATCGGGCCGCAATCCTGACAGCTGATCAACAAGGTGAACATCGAATCTTTCGTCTATAACACCGTAAAAACCAAAACGTGGATGGGGAATTGAACTTTGATCTTTCGGGTCAGCTTTTGAATCTCTTGCTTTATAAAAATGCGATTTATCAATACTGCTGGGAAATGCATGCACATTGGGATGCAAATGCTTTTTTGCATTGTACAAACTTTGGCCGCCTGTGAAAACGAGGTCAGCGCGGCTTAATAAATAATTTTCTGTTTCCCTGATGCGCTTTGGCGGAGACTTAAACGCCGACAATTCATCCATGCAATCATAAATGATCAAATCCGGCGAAAGATGGTCGGTAAAATCCAGCGCCATCGGTGAATAGTACCACAAAATATAATTGGAAATCTGTTGTGAATAAATAACGGAATCGAGCAGGGCTTTCAACACATGATTCGTTTTTTCCCTTGACTCACATTTTGACACATACAATTGTACCACCCACAAGTTTGCTTTTGCATCTGGCTTGCTGATCTCATAATAATCTGTTCGCGCATCATACTCAGGCTCTTCGATTACAAATACGCGGTTGTTGATCGCAAAGCGGTTCAATAAGTGCTGCGGACGCTGGTATACAAAGTTCCACTTAATGTGGCTTAGACAAATAAGATCCATGAGATAATAATTATATGATTAAACAGAAACCAGTTAACAAGACAAGGATTGGATAAGCCTGTTTTAAGTATGGTTGCTATTTATATGCCAATATTTTTGCAGCAAAAGGAGCAGCAATTGATTGTTTTTTATAGCCCGTGAGTAACAAAATCCTCAAAGAGTAACTTAAAGTGTAGAAATTTTTAAATGACGATTTGCATATAAATCACACGAGAAAAAAAATTACCGAATGTAAGATTGAAACTTAATCTAAAAAGTTTTTAGGCTCAATCGATAAAACTTTTGGTGGATATTTAAAAAAACCTCACAGTTTTTCTGGATTGTTTTTCCTAAACAATTCTTACCAAAAAATTAATCAACCAAAAAATTTTAACCATGAAAAAAAACGGCAGTTCCCGGACAGCAGAAGGGCTTCGTGATCTTTTTGTTGATGAATTAAGAGATATATATTGGGCTGAAAAAGCAGAAACAAAAGCCCTTGCAAAAATGATCAAAAATGCCACTTCAGAGGATCTTGTGAAAGGATTGCAGGATCACCTTGAAATTACAAAAGGGCATGTTGACAGGTGTGAAAAGATATTTGAAACGATGGGTAAACCTGCTCGCGCTAAAAAATGCAAAGCAATGGAAGGTCTTATCAATGAGGCCGAAGAAATTATGGACAGCACAGAAGATGGTGTGGTGAGAGATGCAGGAATTATTTCAGCAGCGCAGAAAGTTGAGCATTATGAAATTGCCTCTTACGGCACATTGCATGCATTTGCAAAAACAATGAATAACGATAAGATTGCGCAATTGCTCGAACAGACACTAAAGGAAGAAAGAGAGGCTGATGACAAGTTAACCCAAGTTGCAGAAGCAACGATCAACGAAAGGGCTATGGAAGCAGAACCCGCTTAATTTCTGATGTTTTGAAAAACAAAATGGGCCATTGCACTTTAGTGATGGTCCTTTTTTTTCACGAGTATCAACAATGAACGTGCCCCAGCAACATGTAAATGATAAAGAAAACGACGATCGTTCCGAGGCAACCGCCACCAAGTTTTTTGGCTCCATATCCGGCTATCAAAGCTCTTACAAGTTTATTCATTGTTTGATTTTTGGTGGAATAATAAAGATTGTAAAAGGCAAGTAACAAATAATAAACCAACTATATTTTCCAGTCAACCAACTGGTTATTCCACTCTTCTTTATAAGGTGTGGTAATCTTAATGTAATTGTCGGTATAACCTTCCATCATGCCGTTTTTATTCCTGCTTTCAAATAAAACGGTTCTTATTTGTCCACGATGCGCGGAAATAAATTGCTGCATCTTTTTATAGGAAAGAGAACGAAGGATCTTTGTGCGTTCGTGCCTTATATTCACCGGCACTACTTCTTCAATAGATAGAGATTGCGTATTGGCTCTTTCAGAATAAGTAAATACGTGCAGGTAAGAAATGGCCAGCGAAACCAGGAAATCCACAGTTTCTTTAAAATCATTTTCCGTTTCTCCGGGAAAACCGGTAATCACATCGGCGCCGATGCAGCAATCGGGAATTAATTTTTTGATGAGATCAACTTTTTCAGCATATAATTCTCTTTTATAACGGCGGCGCATCATACCAAGAATTTTATTGCTGCCGCTTTGAAGTGGAATGTGAAAGTGAGGCATTATTTTTTGGCTTGCCGCAACCAATTGAATAATTTCTTCTGATAATAAATTAGGTTCGATAGAAGAAATGCGGTAACGTTCCGTTCCGTCAAAATCTTCAATTGCTTTTAATAAGGAAAGGAAATCATTGCTTGTTTTTTTGCCTGCGGCACCTTTACCAAAATCACCAAGATTGATGCCTGTCAATACAATTTCTTTTGCTCCTGCCAATTTGATCTTTGCGATCTCAGCCAAAACATTTTCAATCGTATTGCTCCTGCTTCTGCCGCGTGCCATCGGGATGGTACAAAATGAGCAACTATAATCACATCCATCCTGGACTTTCAGGAAAGTGCGCGTACGATCATTTATTGAATAAGATGAATGAAAACCTTCGACGTCTTCAATTTCGCAACTGCAAATTTTGGCGCTGTCGCCATGCGTCAGTTCTTTAAGATGCGAAGTGATATTGAATTTTTCAGATGCGCCCAGCACGAGATCTACACCCGGAATTTCTGCAATTTCTTTTGGTTTTAATTGCGCATAACAACCCATGATCACCACCATTGCTTCCGGCGCTTTTCTTTGAACCCTTCTCACCAATTGGCGGCATTCTTTATCAGCATTTTCGGTAACGGAACATGTGTTGATCACATATACGTCTGCCTTTTCTGTAAATTCCTTTTTTACAAAACCATCTGCTTCCAGCAATCTTTCAACTGTTGAAGTTTCGGAGTAATTTAATTTACAGCCCAAAGTGTGCAGCGCTACTGATCTTCCGATTGACATGGCGGCAAAATTAATTAATCCTTGTTTAAATCTTAAGTGCGAACAAATGTGCGGTCAATTAAAGAAATGATAAAAGGAAATAAATTTTGTGGTATTTGTTCGTTTGCTGATGGCAAAATAAAAAACCAGGGAATAAGTTGGTTTACTGTTGCATTGAGATTAATTTTAATTTAGAAGAAGAAATAAATCAGATGCATTAAATAATTAAAAAATGAAGCTGCTTTTTGTTGTTTGTTTCGCACTGTTGTTTTGTTCGTGCAATAAGAAAACGCGTGATGTTCAATCGGACAATTCCAATATATCAATAAGTATAAAACCTGTTACGCTAAACAGGAACGATAATAGGGCAACCACTTTTCCTTTTAAAGTTATATTGAATAAAGTTTCTTCAAAAGAAGTGAAAGTAGATTTCAAAACTATTGACAGCACAGCAACGAGTAATTACTATACTGAAAAGTCTGGTACGCTAACGATTCCCGCTGGTCAGCAATTGGGAGAAATTGATATTGAAGTAAGAGGTGACAGCTTAAGAGAAACTGAAAAGATATTTAAGGTGCAATTAAGCAATCCTGTAAATGCAACAATAGTTGGAGGCGGCAGCGCAACCGGCACGATCCTTTGCGATGGCACTTATCTTCCTGTTACGGATTCCGGATATAGTGCACCGGCGAATTATGCAGGAATGTCTTTGATTTGGAATGATGAATTTAATGGTTCAGCCGTGAATAACGATAACTGGAATTTTGAAACCGGCGGTGGCGGCTGGGGAAATAACGAGTTGGAGAATTATACTAACTCCACAAAAAATGCTTTTATCACGAATGGCGGATATTTGGTAATAGAAGCACGCAAGGAGGATGATGGAACTTATACTTCTGCCCGTTTGCAAACAAAAGGCAAAAGAGAATTCACTTATGGCCGTATGGATATAAGGGCTAAATTGCCAAAAACAAAAGGGCTATGGCCGGCAATCTGGATGTTGGGCAGCAATATTTCGAGCACACCCTGGCCGGCATGTGGTGAAATTGATATTATGGAATTGTTGGGCAATCAACCGAACAAAGTCTATGGAACGATGCACTGGGGGCAGGCAGGGCAGGGAAGTACGCACATCGGTGATAGTTATGTTTTATCGAATGGCGATTTCTCCGATAAGTTTCATGTGTTCAGTATCGTTTGGGATGCAACAAAAATTGAGTGGTATGTTGACAATGTGAAATTCTTTACCGGCTATAAAAGCGATGTAAGTGGAAATTATCCTTTTGATAAATCCTTCTTTTTTCTTTTGAATGTAGCAGTTGGGGGCAACTGGCCGGGAGCGCCTGATAACTCAACGATCTTGCCTCAAAGGATGATTGTCGACTATGTGCGTGTGTATCAATAATTGCAGTGAACAAACAAAAAAAAGAATTTTATTTTTTACCGCGTTTGTGGGTGGTTGATTAAAAAATCAAAAATTAATTGATGAAACTTTTTATAAAAAATATGGTTTGTCCACGTTGTATCATGAGCGTTGAACAAATTTTGAAAGAGAATGGGCTTCAATCCAAAAGCCTGCAACTTGGTGAAGTGGAATTATTAAAAGAAGCGAATAAAAAACAATTGCAGAACATATCGGATGATTTGCAAAAAGTGGGCTTTGAATTGCTCGACGATCAGAAAACACAATTGATCGAAAAGATCAAAACTCTACTCATTGAAAAAGTGCAGGAAGGTGATATTGAAGAACACTTCAGTATTCAAAAATTTTTGAGCAAAAAAATACTTAAGGATTATTCATCGCTCAGCAAACTTTTTTCAGAGGTGGAAGGCATAACCATTGAGCAATTTTTCATTTTGCAAAAAATTGAAAAGACAAAAGAATGGCTTACTTACAACGAACTTTCGTTGAGTGAAATAGCGATCAATCTTGGATACAGCAGTACACAACATCTTTCCAACCAATTCAAAAAACTAACAGGAATGACACCCACGACCTTCAAATCACTTGGTGGCTCCTTGCGAAAAACGATTGACAAAATTGGTTCGCGTATACGATAGTCAATTGTCAAGACGCAATGTGCAATGAGCAATAGGCGATAGGCAAAATGCAAAAGGCAAAAGACAAACACAAGATGCATTGTTCAGGAATTACACCAGTTATCAAAAATTCCTTCACTCAAAAACACAATAATTCATAATCTAATTATTTAATAATAATTAAGAGCAAAAGCACCATAAGAAAATCAAAAGTGCATGAACCTTACATCCAGCGTCCTGTGACCAGGATCACCGCTCTACTTTGTTTTTGATCTTTGGAATTGTTTTTAAATAAGCATAAATGGCTTTTACTTCTCCGTCGCTTAAATAAACGTAAGGTTTCATAGGCGGACGCAATGCCGGTCCGTAAGGGACAATGCCTGTTTTCACGGCTTTTACAAATTGGTCTTCTGTCCATTTGCCAATCCCTGTTTCATCATCCATTGTAATATTCAACGAATGCATTGTAGTGCCATCAGGCATAGCAAATGTATTGCCGCCTCCAAAAAAACCTTTCGATTTCTCGGGGTTGATAAAATCATCAGTCGTAAAATCTTTGGAATGACAGGTATAACATTCTACCCTGTACAGTGAAACATATTCGCCCCATTTAACCTTATTGGTAGTATCGGGTTCAGGAATGGAATTATAGAAAGGCATAGGTTTGATCAGATGCATGTTCGTCAAAAACTTGGCGAGAAATGAATATTTGGAATCTACATCAGGAGTAGGATCGGCCTGAACCCATTGATTATCTGAACGAAGAAAAGCAATAATTGATTGAAGGTCTTCGTCAGACATTTTTTGGAGCTTTGCCATTATCGGTAAAAACCTTCCATCGGGGCGCACACCTGTTCTTAATAAATAATAGAGTTGGCCATCAGTCATCTTGCCAATACCATGCACAGGATCGTTGGTTATGTTTCTTGAATAAACGGTGCCAAACTGTGATATTTCATCCATTCTTCTTCCGGTTAGTTTTTGCGTCTTAAAATTCAGGTGACAGTCATTGCACAACATTGCGGAAAGTTGCCTTCCTCTTTCTACCCGTGCGGGAGTACTTTCAACTTTGAGGGCAACTGTTTTTGCATTGTATTTTGGCACTCCTCTCATGGAGATGAAAGCGGCAAAGGCACCGACCAAAATAACAATAACGATGATAACGGCAAGAAGCCGGCGAAAGAATTTTCTCATATAAGCTTATTTTAATCTATAAAAGTAGGGGATTTAATAAAACCCGGCAAAAGAAATACACAAATTGTCTGCTCTTAATTAGGACAAGGGAAATCTAAACAAGAATAACAGAAAGGGATTAAATAAAAGAAGCTCCTGTAGAAACAGGAGCCGTTACCAAAACTAACTGCTTATGAGTAGATACAAAGATATACATCAAAATGATATTTACTTTCATAAAAGAAATAAAATTCTCTTAAATAAATTTTTTCTACAGGAATCATGGCAAGAACGGGCGCTTCGTCTTCCATTTATCTGCACATCTTTTCCAAAATTTTATAAATAACGTGCTTCAATAACTGTTCATATTTGCGTTTCAAATTGAAGTGATGTTGTTCAAAAAAAATGCTTTAATTGTTCATTCACTGACGAACGTCAGACCGATTTACTGAGCAGGATCATTTTTATAATTTGAAAAAGGGTATAGATTTGTCGCAACTTTATTGAACGTTAAAAGGAAAATTGCTTTTAGCATTCACTTTATATTTGCAGCGCTTTGAAAAAAATTATCACCATATTATTCCTTTCTGTTTATGCTTTATCTGTAGTTGGATATAGTGTTAAGGGGATTTATTGTTGTGATAATCTTACATCAGTAAAGGTTTCTTTTTCTGATAATGTCCACAATCATGCTGTTCAATCAAATGATAATAATGATTGCTGTAAACAAAAGTACCGGTATTTCAAGATCAGGGATAATTATTTCCCTTCTCATGATGTGAACGCTCCCGCACAATTCGTGGCAGCAATTCCGGTGAATTTTCTTTCATTTAAACCCGTGCTCTTTTCTTCCCAACAGATCAATATTGCCAATCCCGGAAACGCGCCTCCTTTAGACCACGGAGTTTCACTTTTTATTGCTAACTGCAGCTACCTCATTTAATATTACTCTCGCTGGTTTTTTGACCAAGTTGTTTTCAATTTTCCATTGAAATCAAACAGGCATTTTTAAAGGTTGTCCTCGAAACAATTCTCGTTCAGAATGCCACTCAATCAAATTATTCTACTTCTCAAAAAGTCTCTTAAAATGAAACGAATTATTTTAATAGCGGCCATTGCTATAAGCGCATCCTTTGTTGTTAATTCCTGCAACAACTCCGGTACTCAGAAAGATCTTTCCTCAAGCATTACCGATAAGTCAACAATTTATACCTGCTCAATGCACCAGGAAGTAATAAGTGATCACCGGGGCGAAAGTCCGAAATGCGGAATGACGCTCATGAAACAAAAGATTACGCCGCAACAAAAAAAGTTAGTTGAGCAAGGCAAATACTTAAAAGTTAAAGATTAAGCAATGGTTCAGAAAATTATAGAGCTTTCATTGCGCAACCGTTATATCGTACTTGCAGTAGCATTGATGCTGTTTGGCTGGGGCCTCTATTCAGTTCAGAAAAATCCCGTTGATGCGATACCTGACCTTTCAGAAAACCAGGTGATCGTTTTTACGGAATGGGCTGGTCAAAGTCCGCAAATAATGGAAGACCAGGTTACATTTCCCCTTGTCTCCAACCTGCAGGGAATTCCAAAAGTCAAAAACATTCGCGCTACTTCCATGTTTGGGATGAGCTTTGTGTATGTAATTTTTGACGACAACGTAGATGTGTACTGGGCACGGACACGCGTACTTGAAAGATTGAATTATGCGCAAAAATTTCTTCCCGAAGGGGTAACGCCGGCTTTAGGCCCGGATGGTACAGGTGTTGGCCACATTTTGTGGTACACCCTGGATGCAAAAAATTTAGACCTGGGTGAACAACGCGCCCTGCAGGATTGGTATATAAAATTTGCTTTGCAAACAGTTCCCGGCGTGGCTGAAATTGCTTCGTTTGGCGGGTTTGAAAAACAATACCAGATCGTTGTAGATCCATTGAAACTCCAGTTTTACAACATTTCACTTACCGACGTGATGAATAAAGTAAAAGCCAACAACAATGATGTTGGTGGAAGAAAATTTGAGATGAGCAATATGGCTTACATCATCCGTGGGCTCGGTTACATCCACAACAAAGAAGACATTGAAAACATTGGAATTACCGATAACAACGGTGTGCCTGTAAGAGTGAAAGACATTGGCACAGTGCAATTAGGTGGTGAAGAACGGCTTGGCATTTTTGATGAAAACGGCAACGGCGAAGTAGTTGGAGGAATCGTGGTGATGCGCTACGGCGAAAATGCGGATAAGGTGATCCGGGCGGTAAAAGCCAAAATGAAAATAGTTGAAAAAGGTTTGCCTGCTGGCGTTCATTTCAAAATCGCCTACGACCGAAGTACTTTAATTGAAGCAGCCATAAAAAACATCAAAGGAAAATTAATTGAAGAAATGATCGCGGTGTCACTGGTCGTTTTGCTTTTCCTTTTCCATTGGCGAAGCGCGTTAAACATTATTGTACAAATTCCGATTACCATAGCTATCAGTTTTATTTTACTCAATGCCTTCGGACTTTCTTCCAACATTATGTCTTTAACAGGAATCGCTTTGGCTATTGGTGTTATCGTCGACAACGGAATTATTATGTCGGAGAACACTTATCACAACTTATCACAATGGCAAAACGATCCGGCCAACAAAATGAAATACCCATGAACCGTTTTTTTAAAAAGATATTACCAGAAAAGAATTATGTAAAAATTCCTGAACAGATACGGATGAGTATTATTGAAAGCTCGTGTAAGCAGGTGTCACGTGGTGTTTTCTTTTCAACCATTATTATCATCACTTCATTCTTGCCCGTGTTCTTGCTCACGGGACAGGAGGGAAAATTATTTGGCCCGCTGGCATATACGAAGACTTTCATTATTGCAGTAGATGCCATATTGGTAATTACGCTAACGCCGGTACTCATTTCTTTTTTTATGCGCGGAAGATTTATGCCTGAAAACCGCAATCCGATCAACCGGGGTCTGTTTAAAATTTATGAACCGGTTATCAGGTGGTGTACAAAATGGAGAAAGACGACGATTTCCATTAATATAATCGCACTTCTTGTAAGTATTCCAATGATCATGAGTTTGGGTAAAGAATTTATGCCGCCGTTGGACGAAGGTTCCATTTTGTTTATGCCCGTCACGATGCCAGATGTTTCCAATTCGGAAGTCAAAAGGATCCTGCAGGTTCAGGATAAAATCATCGCTTCCGTTCCTGAAGTGAAAAATGTTTTGGGCAAAGCCGGAAGGGCGAATACGGCAACTGATAATTCACCAATCAGCATGATCGAAACGATCATTTTATTAAAACCAAAATCTGAATGGCGGCGGGGAATAACAAAAGAAGATATCGTAAATGAACTGAACAGTAAACTTCAAATTCCGGGTGTTACCAACGGTTGGACGCAACCGATCATCAACAGGATCAATATGCTTTCAACCGGTATAAGGACTGATGTTGGCGTAAAAGTGTTTGGGCAAAACCTGGACACTATATATGCGCTTGGACAAAAAATAAAAATGGCTTTGATGGGGATCAACGGGGTAAAGGATTTGTATGTGGAACCGGTTACAGGTGGGAAATATATCGATATAGATATTAAGCGTGACGAAATAAGCCGTTACGGTTTAACGGTCGATGATGTGAACGCAGTGGTGCAAAGTGCCCTGGGAGGAATGAAGTTGACGACTACAATCGAAGGGCGCCAACGCTTTTCTGTTAACGCACGTTATGCACAGGATTTCAGGGACAATATGGAAGCGTTGAAAAAACTGCAGGTTCAGACAAAACAATTTGGCCCGGTGCCTTTGGATGCAGTGGCTGATGTAAAGATCACTACCGGTCCCCCGATGATCAATTCAGAAAATGCTTTGTTGCGTGGAACAGTTTTGTTTAACGTGCGGGACCGTGACCTGGGAAGTACCGTGCAGGAAGCACAGGAGAAATTGAATTCGATGCTTTTAAAATTACCTAAAGGTTATTTCATTGATTGGAGTGGTCAATACGAAAATCTGATTAGCAGTGAAAAGACGATGAAGGTGATCTTACCTGTCGTTCTGCTCGTGATTTTTTTGTCCATGTATTTTGCTTTTAATTCTGCCCGCGAAGCGTTGCTCAACCTGATCTCTATTCCGTTTGCGCTTATTGGTGGTGCTTTCATGATTTGGTTTTGGAAGGTGAATTTATCTGTTGCAGTTGCAGTTGGTTTTATTGCGCTTTTTGGCCTGGCAGTAGAAACCGGGATTGTGATGGTCATCTACCTGAATGATGCAATGCAACAATTGGTAAAGGCAAAAGGTAATTCAAAAGAAACAATAACCAAAGCGGATTTGCGCGAGTATGTGATCGCGGGAGCTGCAAAAAGATTGCGCCCTAAAATGATGACAGTATTTGTAATCCTGATCGGACTGATCCCTATTTTATGGAGTTCCGGCGTGGGCAGCGATGTAATGAAACCAATCGTGTTGCCGATGGTTGGTGGTGTATTTACCTCTGCCATTTTTGTGCTCCTCGTTTCGCCGGTGATTTTTTTAATAAACAAAGAATATGAACTTAAAAAGCACGGAAAAATAGTGGTGCTTGAAACGAAACATTAATAAAGATTCATGACAATAATCAAGCTGAAATGAAAAAATATATTTCGATAATTGTTTTCCTGCTGGTGTTTTCAAATATGACAAAGGCACAGCAGGTTTTAAAACTCAACGATGTTCTTTCCGCAATTAAAGAAAATAATCCGGCGCTAAAAGTTTACGATGCGCAGGTCCGTTCGTTGGATGAGGCCGCCAAAGGTGCCAAAAGCTGGGAGGCACCCACATTTGGAGCGGGTTTCTTCATGACGCCTTACGACATTTCGCTCACAAAATATTCCGGTACCCAAAAGGGAATGGGTGCTTTTATGGTAAGCGCAGAACAAATGTTTCCCAACAAGAAAGAGCAACAAGCCAATGCGGAATACCTGCAATCGCTCTCATCAGTAAACAAAGAAAAAAAGCAATTTTCTCTCAACGGTTTATATGCAGAAGCAAAGAAAAATTATTTCGATTGGATAGTGATCCAAAAGAAGATGAGCGTACTCGACGACAATGAAAAGCTGTTGAACTTTATGATTGAAAGTGCCGAGTTGCGCTACAAAAACAACCTTGGAAAATTAAATGCTTATTACAAAGCAAAAGCTGCGCTTGGCAAGATCGAAGACCAAAAACTGGCGCTTGAAAATGAGAGGAAACAAGATCAAATCAGGCTAAATACATTGATGAACCGTGAAAAGGGTTTCCAATTTACTGTTGATACAAATTATACTATTAAGAATTATGGGCCGGTTGATAGTAATTATTTCATTGCTGCACGAAGCGATATAAAAGCAGTAGAGCAAGGTTTGCAAACACAGCAACTTGAACTAGACCTGGAAAAGGCAAAACAACTTCCGCAGTTTGGTATTTCTTATAACAACATGGCCGGCTTCGGTCGCTCACCATGGCTTTTTAGTTTGATGGCAACCGTAAAAATCCCCTTGGCTCCCTGGTCTGCAGGCAGGTACAAAGCAAAAGAGGAAGCGATCAGGTGGCAGGAAGAATCCTATAAAGCTGAACGGGAATCGATACTCAATGAAGCGACCGGCGCAGCCGAAAATTTGATGGCATCAATAAACAGTAAGAAAAAACAACTCCAGTTATTTGAAGAAAATATCATTCCTGCTTTGCAGAAAAATTATAAGGTGATGCAGCTTTCTTACGAACAAAATACCGGTGAATTGTTTGAGCTTTTTGATGCCTGGGAAACATTAAATATGACACAACTGGATTATCTCGATCAACTGCAACAATTGTTGCAATTGCAGGTGAAGATGGATGAGATACTCGAATCAAAATAGTACAAAAATGAAAAGTAAAAGATTGTTTACAAAAGCACTTTTGATCATCTCACTGGTAGCATCAGTCATACCTTTTGCAGGTTGCAACAGTGGAAATGTAAAAGTAGCTGCAAATGAAAGGGAAGAAATTTATACCTGCTCGATGCATCCTCAAATCATTTCGCATCAACCCGGTCGTTGTCCAATCTGTGGAATGAATCTGGTGAAAAAGGAAAATGCAGTTCGTGAATTGACGCAGGCAGATCTTTCGGCATTGATTCAGCCGGTAAACAGTACGGTACTGTCAACAGTTCCTGTAACTGCTCTGCAAAGAAATGCACAGGTTATAAATATAAAAGCAGTCGGAACTGTTGAATATGATACGCGGTATATGAAAACAATCTCAGCGTGGGTAAGTGGACGCATTGACAAGCTCTATGTGCGCTACAGGTTCCAGGCAGTTCATGCGGGGCAGAAAGTGATGGATATTTACAGCCCGGAATTGCTGACTGCACAACAAAATCTTTTGTTTCTTTTGAAAAATGATCCCGGAAATACGAGCCTTATCCAGGCAGCGAAACAAAAACTGTTGTGGTTGGGCATGAGTAAACAACAACTTCGAAGTGTAATAACTGACGGTAAAGCATACCCGAATATTTCTGTTTACAGTCCTTATACGGGGCACGTTCATGAAGCGGGGCAGTTTACCAATTCACCGGCGCCGCTCACCTTACCCACCGAAACACCGGCACTTCAAATAAAAGAAGGGATGTATGTAAACAAAGGCCAGCCTGTCTTCCAGGTAAATGATATGCGACATGTCTGGGTAAGCCTGAGTCTTTATCCCGACGACAATTCATTCATAAAAAAGGGCGCCCCTGTTACCATTATTCCCGAAACAGAACCCGACAAAAAGATTCAGTCAATCATCAGTTTTATCGAACCCTTCTATCGGGAAAACTCAAGGAATTTAACGGCAAGAGTTTATTTGAATAATGGTGGGTTGATGATCCCTGTCGGAAGCCAGGTAACGGCAACCATAGACGAAAAAACTGCTGTCAAAAATTGGTTGCCCGAAACATCTGTTTTGTCTTTGGGACTGAATAAAGTTGTATTTCTGAAACAAGGAAAAGTGTTTAAGGTTCAGCCGGTCTCAACAGGCATCAGCGCGAATAATTTGATCGAGATAACAAATGGTTTAAACACAACAGATAGTGTAGCTGCGAACGCACAGTTTCTCGTAGATAGTGAAGGTTTTATTAAAGTAAAATAGTAAGTCATGAAAAATTTAATTAAAATAATTGTATTGATAACCCTATTGCCTGTTGCATTTATTTCATGTAAGAGCAAAGACAATAAAACAATGGCTAAAGCGATGAACGCGGACATCATATACACTTGTCCCATGGATCCGCAGGTGGTTGAGGCCAAGCCGGGAATCTGTCCAATTTGCCACATGGAATTGATAGCCACAAAAAAAGGAATGGAGGAAGAAAATAATGATGAACTAAAATTAAGTCCGCAACAAATGCAGTTGGGAAATATACAAGTTGATACGATCCGCATTGGAACTATAAATGATGAAACAATCCTCACAGGAACATTGAATTTTGATGAAGCAAAGACAACTACGGTGAGCGCATGGGTCGCCGGCAGGATTCAAAAATTGTTTTACAGGCAGCCCGGAGTGTTTGTTGCAAAAGGAGCACCACTCTACGAAATTTACAGCGAAGAATTGAATAATGCCAAGCAGGAATATTTACTGGCCTTACAAAAGAAAGCCAACCTCGGTAATACAATTGTCAATTTTGATGACGTCATTGCGGCAGCAAAAAATAAATTAAAGCTTTGGGGGATGAACGAAAAGCAAATAAGCAGTATTAATGAAAAAACGATCCACAACCAGTTTACCACATTCTACAGCACAGCATCAGGATACATAACCGAACTTCCTTTACAGGAAGGAGATTATGTTGATGAGGGAGCGACGATCGTAAAGCTTGCTGACCTCTCAACTCTGTGGGTGGAGACGCAGGTTTATGCCAGCCAAATTTCTTATATTAATAATTCTAAAGATGCAACTGTTGAAATTCCGGATATTCCCGGCAAAAAAATTAAAGGTGTTGTTTCTTTCGAGAATCCTGAATTGAGTACGGCTGAAAGGATTAATATTATCAGGATTACCATTCCAAATAAAGAACACGAGCTTCAGCCGGGGATGGCTGCTTATGTAAGAATAAAAACAGGAGATCAACATGTGTTGGCGTTGCCTTCCGATGCGGTTTTACGTGATGGGAAAATGGCAATGGTTTGGATTGAAACAAAACAAAATACTTTTAAAAGTGTGATGGTGCAAACCGGAATGGAAAGTGGCGATATGATTGAAATAAAATCAGGAATTCAACTGAATGATGTTGTTGTTACTTCCGGAGCTTATCTTCTGCAAAGCGAATATGTTTTCAGGAAAGGCTCTGATCCGATGGCGGGAATGAAAATGTAATAGAAGCTGAGATTAAAATAGAGCTTTCTTTTATTGTTTTTTTACTGTCCTCCTTCCATGAACATTTTACCACGATTTAAAATAAAAGGTACATCTTTTGAGGTATAGAAGTCAATTAAAATGATTAAATTAAAAGATATGAATTCAGAACAACCGGTTAATGCCTTTAAAGAATATGCAGAAAGCCAATTGAAAAATCATTTATCGGAATTACGCACACGATATGAAAATGAATCTCCTGGCTCACAAACTTTGAAGAAAGGATATGAAGATCATAAAATCATTTACAGCAAAGAGCTCGATCAAAAGATCAATGATCTTTCAAAAAACAATGAAGGGGAACAATCACAACTGGATCAATTGAAAATGGATTTTGTAAATAAATTATCAGAAGCTTCTTCTACAAAATAATTCGCTGATTTTTTGATCGCTTGTTATATTAGCGTATGAAAAAATTGTCTACGATCCTGTTTACCTTTTGCTCAATTTCATTTTTCTTTTCGTGCACACAAAAAAATAGCAACACGTTTTCCGTAAAAGAATTTGTAGTTGCAAAAGGACAAATGCCGGCGCTGTCAAAATCGAATGCCGGAAACGTGAATCTTGTGTTTGGAAAAGGTGACAGCATTTTATTCACTCATTCAACTGATGGAAAAGTTTTTTCTGATCCTGTTTTGGTTGATGTTTTGCCTGGTCTTTATTCTTTTGCCACCCGCGGTCCACAAATAGCAGAAACAGATTCCGGGACGATTATTACTGCCTGCACACAGGAAGGAAATATTTTTTCTTTTTACAAAAAGGGAAACAACTGGGTGAAAGGTACTATGGTGAATGATACCGCCGCAGTGGCGAAGGAAGGATTGATGGATCTTTCGGCAGATGGAAGAAATGTGTTTGCCGTATGGCTTGATCTGAGGGGAAATCAAAGAAATAAAATTTCGGGCGCTCGTTCCGAAGATGGAGGTAAAACATGGCTCTCGAATAAAATACTTTATGTTTCACCTGACTCTGTTGTTTGTGCTTGTTGCAAACCTTCTGTTGTAGT
Organism: Ginsengibacter sp.; assembly: GCA_051960475.1. Lineage (GTDB taxonomy): Bacteria > Bacteroidota > Bacteroidia > Chitinophagales > Chitinophagaceae > Ginsengibacter. The sequence continues at coordinate 67,386 of JBQCEG010000114.1, read as the reverse complement.
TCATGGAAAAGAAGTGGAGGTTATGTTTCGCAATTGGTTGGATGGCAATCGTGATCTTTATTTGTTGCATTCAAGTGATGGCGGTTTGACTTTTTCAACAGCTCAAAAATTAGGAGAAGGAAGTTGGAAATTAAATGCCTGCCCGATGGATGGAGGAGGATTGGCGATAAACAAAAATGGAAATGTGCAAACAGTATGGCGACGCAAAGACAGCATCTACGCTGATGTTCCGGGCGAAAAAGAAAAAGCTTTAGGCATTGGGAAAAACTGCACTGTAGCCAATCTGAAAGACCAGTTCTATTTTGCCTGGTCAGATTCTTCAAAGATCAAATTGTTGACTCCGGAAGGAAAAAAGATTTCCCTGGGCGAAGGTTTGTTACCTGGTTTAACACCAATGAATGACAATCAAATCTTATGCGCATGGGAGAATGAGCAACAAATTCATGCGGCACTCATTCATTTTTGACCAGACATCAGAAAATAAAAATCTTTATTTTTTGTTTGTTTGCTGGTTGATTATCAATCAGCGATCCAATTGACTTTTTCCTGAAGCGGACTTCTTTTTGTCAACGTATTTGGCGTTTCTTCGGGGTAGCCAATAAAAAAAGTGCCAATGATCTTATCCTGAGGTTCAAGGTTGAAATGTTGTTTTGCTTCCTCAAAATAAGTGATGCCACCGGTAGATAGATATCCACCCAAACCATAAGCGGTTAATGAAAGAAAAATATTTTCAATAGCGCAGGATGTGGCAATGATCTCTTCTATTTCGGGAATTTTGTTGTCGGCATTTCTTTTCATTCCTATCACGATCACGTGAGAAGATAACAAAGGATAATCATGCAGATTGACAAGTTTTTTTTCATTAAAATTTTCGCCCGCATGTTTTGTATAAATTTCTGTTTGCAATTGTGCAAAACGTTCTCTTCCCTTTCCGGCAAAAACGGTAAAGCGCCAGGGCTCTGTGAGTTTGTGGGTAGGAGCACGATTGGCATTTTCTAAAATTTCCCAAATAATTTTATCAGGAATTGTTTTGTTTTTTATAAACTGTTTTGGATAAATACTTCTCCGGTTTTGTACGATTGAATTGAATTCACTTGCATCATATCTGTTCTCCATTTTTTCTTTTCTTTTTTTGCAAAGGTACAATTCGTGAAACGGACAATTTTTTTATAGATGCCAAATAGCTAACAGAAGTTAAATTTGCAGTTCATTTTCAACTACCCTAAATGTTCGAACTTTTTTTAAAGAGTGTTCAGGAACACATTTCAATTTCGGAAGAGGAATTCGATTTTTGCAAAACCCTTTTTATTCCTAAAAAATTAAGAAAAAGACAATATCTTCTGCAGGAAGGTGATGTGAGCCGCTACACATCTTTTGTTGAAAAAGGAATGTTGCGCACATTTACCGTGGATGAAAAAGGAAATGAACCGATCCTGCAGTTTTCGCCAGAGGGGTGGTGGGTTACAGATCTGTATAGTTTTTTAACAGATGAACCATCACGTTACAACATTGAAGCGTTGGAAGATTGCGAATTGTTGCTTATCACCAAACCATCGTGGGAAGTGCTGCTTGAAAAAGTTCCGGCATTCGAACGATACTTTCGTATCTTAATTCAAAACAACCTGATCGCTACACAACGGCGGTTAATCGGTAAGCTGACTGAATCAGCGGAGGAGCAATATAAAAAGCTTATGGATACTTTTCCGACCTGTTTGCAAAGAGTGCCGCAACACATGATTGCTTCTTTTTTGGGAATAACGCCGGAAACTTTAAGCCGCATTCGTAGCCAGATGGCCATAAGGAAATAGTGAGAATAACCGACCTTTGACGAGCCCTTGCTGAAAATAAAAAATTGTAAAGATGAAAGTTTTTATAACCAGGAAAATACCGGATGAAGGTTTGAAAAAAATAATTGATGCAGGAATTGAAGTAGTTGAATGGAATGTAAAAAGGCCATTGAAACAAAAAGAGCTAATTGATTTTTCAAAACAATGCGACGCGCTTCTTTCCGCAGGATTCAATGATATCAACGCAAAGTTTCTCAACGAATGCAAACATCTTAAAGTTATTTCTCTTCATTCCGTTGGTTTTGATAATGTCGATATTTCTGCGGCCACGAAATTGAAAATTCCTGTAGGACATACGCCGGGTGTGTTGAGTGGTCCAACAGCTGACGTGGCATTTATGCTCATGCTTGCCGTTTCGCGCAAGGCGTTTTATCTCCACGATAAGATCAGGAGAGGCGAATGGCTTTTCTTTGAACCGACAGCTGACCTGGGAATTGAAATTGAAGGAAAAACTTTGGGAATTTTTGGCCTGGGAAGTATTGGTTATGAAATGGCCAAAAGATGCGTGGGTGCTTATGGAATGAAAATTATTTACCACAACCGTACACGCAACCTCCAGGCTGAAAAAGATTTTAATGCGCAATATGTTTCCTTTGATGAGTTGTTGCAACAAAGCGATGTCTTATCGGTTCATGCAAACCTCTCGTCTGAAACTGCCGGCAAGTTTGATAAAAATGCTTTTGAAAAAATGAAGCCTACTTCAATTTTTATCAATACAGCGCGCGGAGGACTGCATAATGAAGAGGATTTGATTGATGCGCTCGAAAAAAATATAATTTGGGGCGCAGGATTGGATGTTACCAATCCCGAGCCAATGAAAAAAGACAATCCTTTGCTGACGGTGCCTAACGTAGCAGTGTTGCCACACATCGGTAGTGCAACTGTGGAAACAAGAAATGCAATGTCGCGGATCGCGGCAGATAATTTGATCGCGGGATTAAAGGGTGAGCGACTTCCTTTTATAGTAAATCCTGAAGTTTACGATCAGCCTTGATCAGGCGCTTTCAGCTGATTCTTTGGCTGATTCATTTATTTTTTCAAAATCTTCTTCTGAAAATTGAATATCGAAAGCTTTTAAATTTTCTTCAAGATGCTTCACTTTGGAAGTACCCGGTATCAAAAGAATATTGGGTGCATGATTAAACAACCATTTTAAAATTAATTGCTGTTCGGAAACATGGTATTTCTTTGCCATTTCGCTGATGGTTTCATCAGGATTCAAACGGCTTGCAATAATCGGGTTCCAGGGAATGAAAGCGATATTATTTTTAGCACAATATTCCAGTTCATCTTCCCATTTGCGATAGGTAAGACTGTACTTATTTTGAACTGAAACAATTTCAACCTGTTCCTGTGCTTTTTTAATTTCATCTTCACTCACTTCTGAAAGGCCGATATAACGGATCATTCCTTTTTGTTGCGCGTCTTTTAAAAAACCAATCGTTTCATCAAAAGGAACTTTTGGATCGATACGGTGAAGTTGGTAAAGATCGATCCTGTCCACTTTTAATCTTGTCAAACTTCCTTCCAATGCTTCTTTCAGGTGATCAGGCCGTGCATTCGGTGACCATTGATCCGGGCCGCTGCGTTCCAGTCCAGCTTTTGTTGCTATCACCAGATTTTCAGGATAAGGATAAAGTGCTTTTGCAATCAGCTTCTCAGAAACAAAAGGTCCGTAACTGTCGGCGGTGTCGATAAAATTTACACCCATCTCTATTGCTTTCTTCAAAACCTTAATGGCTTCCTGTTCGTTTTCCGGTTCGCCCCAAATGCCTTTTCCTGTAATGCGCATGGCGCCGTAACCAAATCGGTTTACTTCAAGTTCTTTTCCAATCTTAAAGGTTTTGTTTTCATACATTTTGTTCATCATTGATCTGTTTTATTTACAAATGGATGCCTCAAATTCCTGTCCAAAACAATGGCTGAATTCATTTTTAATAAAATATTGGTTTTTAGCTTCCTGTCGTAACCCTTATCATTAAAGGCTTTCAGGTATCATTTGTTTCTTCTCTTGATGTAGATCAAGATTTTTTATTGACATAGGTCATGCACAAATATTATCATATCTCATTGGATCAGGGGTTGGACTCATGGTAATTTTGTAAAACAAAAAGCAAATAAATGGCAAGCAAAAAAACGATAGCAATTGTAGGAGCGAACGGCAAGACGGGCAGAGCAATCGTGAATAGATTTTCGGGTGTGCCTCACCGTTTGTTGTTGGTTTCTGACCAGTTTGATGAATTGCATCAATTAGTTGCAACACTGATTGAAAAAAAAACAATCGCTGAGATTGAAGCGCTTGAATGTGTAAAAGATAGTTGCTGGGAAGCTGATATTATTGTAATGGCGGTGGAACCAACAGAAGAAAAGGAAGTTGGGGAACTTATGAAGGAAGTTGCCACCCAAAAAGAGGTGGTGGTAGTTTCTGACATGGAACATAAATGTGATGCATTAAAGAAAGTGTTGCCTTATTCAAAAGTGATAAAAGCAAAGCTGGATGTAGAAACCAACACGATTAATCTTTCCGTCGCACAGGGAACAGTGAACGAAGAAATTTCAAGAATTTTTATTGAGGCGGGCTATAAAACCACCTTGATAGATCAACATTAAATTTTTAAACCATAAAAAACAATAAAGATTATGTCAACAATTAAATGGACACTTGATCCAACCCACAGTGAAGTTACTTTTAAAGTAAAACATTTGATGATCTCAACCGTTACAGGCCATTTCAGGAATTTTAGCCTGGAAGGCGAGACAGAAAACAATGATTTTAATACAACAAAAAAAATTGAATTTACTGCAGATGTAAATTCAATAGATACCAACAATGAACAGCGCGACGCCCATTTAAAGTCTGCTGATTTTTTCAAAGCTGAAGAACATCCGCAAATAAAATTTTCAGGAAGGAAATATGAAGGCGACGGAAGTGAAGGCAAACTGTTCGGCGATCTTACCATAGCGGGAACAACTAAGCCTGTTACTTTAAATGTAGATTTTGGTGGAATTGTTGTGGATCCTTATGGACAAACAAAAGCAGGTTTTACCGTAACCGGAAAGATCAGCCGCAAAGAATTTGGACTTACCTGGAATGCAGTGACAGAAGCAGGAAATGTAGTGGTAAGCGATGACATCAGGATCAATGCAGAAATCCAACTCGTTAAACAAGTGAGCCAGAAAGAGCAGGAAGCTGCGTAACGATTATTATGAAAAGATGAAGTTATCATGTTCGTTTAACATGGTAACTTCATTAAAAATATTTATTATGGAAGACAGGGTTTTGGGATTACATCATATTACGGCGATAGCCGGAAATGCAAAACAGAATTTGAATTTTTATTCCAAAGTTTTGGGCCAGCGGTTTGTGAAAAAGACAGTGAATTTTGATGATCCGGGAACGTATCACTTTTACTTTGGAAATGAAAGAGGAACGCCTGGAACAATTCTTACATTTTTCCCGTGGGAAGGGGTTCGGCGTGGAGTGAACGGTGCAGGAATGGCAACAGGAATTGGGTATTCAGTTCCTTCAAATAGCCTTTCGTTTTGGAAAGATCGCTTTGATCAACTGAATCTAAAAAAGGAAGAAATAAGTGAGCGCTTTGGCGAAAAAGTTCTTCATTTCCAGGATCCTGATGGGTTACAACTTGATCTTATTGAAAGCGAAAAAACAGATGAAAGAAAACCGTGGTTGACTGATGAAATTAAGAACGAACATGCAACGCGTGGTTTTCACAGTGTTACTCTAACAGTAAATAAAATTGAGCCAACAGCGAAAGTATTGACTGATATTTTGGGTTATCATTTGCTGAAGCAGGAAGGAAACCGATATCGTTTTATCACTGATGCAGTCGATAATGCTTCCATCGTTGATTTGATTGAAGCGCCGGGTTTGGGAAGAGGAATAAATTCTGCCGGAACCAATCACCATGTGGCTTTCAGGGTAAAGGATGATAATATTTTGATGGATTTCAGGGAAAAAGTTTTGAGCCATGGTCTTGACATTACGCCGAAGATCGACCGTGATTATTTTTTCTCATTGTATTTCCGCGAGCCGGGTGGTGTTTTATTCGAACTGGCAACTGATAATCCCGGGTTTGACCGTGATGAGCCTTTGAACGAATTAGGCACTCATTTGAAACTGCCTAAACAATACGAGCCGGCAAGAAGTGAAATAGAAAAGGTTTTGCCGCCACTGAATTAAAATAGTGTATGCATGGCCGTTAAAAAGAAAAGGAGTTTTAAAAATGAACAGTATATCAGAATTCAACAAATTTACAAGTGTCCTAAAGGAACGGGAATACCTCATGCCTGTTTTGTTTGTGGGCCATGGTTCGCCAATGAATGGAATTGAAGACAATGAATTCAGCAAGAGATGGGAAGAAATGGGAAAACAAATTCCTGTGCCGTCAGCTGTATTGGTTGTTTCTGCCCATTGGTTTACCAAAGGAACGCGCGTTACAGCCATGGAATTTCCGCAAACAATCCATGATTTTGGTGGTTTTCCACAGGAGTTGTTTGATGTTGAGTATCCGGCTCCGGGCCATCCTGCACTTGCAAAAGAAACCGCTTCTTTACTTCAATCTGCTCATGTGGAGCTGGATCATGATTGGGGTTTGGACCATGGTGCATGGACTGTGGTAAGACGAATGTATCCTAAAGCCAACATTCCTGTTTTGCAATTGAGTATCGATTATACAAAGGATGCACGCTATCATTATGAATTGGCTAAAGAATTGTATGCCTTAAGAAAAAAGGGTGTACTGATTATCGGGAGCGGAAATATGGTGCACAACTTGCGAATGATCTCCTGGGCTAAAATGGATGAGCCAGGATATGGTTATGATTGGGCTTTGACGATGAATGAAAAATTCAAACAATTAATTGCCGAAGGTGATTATCAACCATTGATTAATTATGAAAACCTGGGACCGGAAAGCCGTTTGGCCATTCCCACTCCTGAGCATTATTTCCCGTTGATGTACAGTCTGGGTTTAAAGGATTCTAAAGACAATATTTCTTTTTTCAATGACAAGGCAATGGCCGGATCCTTAACGATGACTTCGGTTTTAATAGATCAGAATTAGGATTATTATTAACGATAAAACAAAAAGATAGAATGTATAATTTAAAAGTGATCTCGTCAACAGTGCGGCCGGGAAGAAAAGGGCCATTGGTGGCGAAATGGATTGCAGGATTGGCAAAAGAGAATGGAAATTTTAATGTTGAAGTGTTGGATCTTGGTGAGATCAATTTACCGATGATGGACGAGCCGAATCATCCTGTGATGAAGCAGTATAAACATGAGCATACGAAGTGGTGGAGTGCAAAGATTGATGAAGCAGATGCATTCATTTTTGTCACTGCCGAATACGATTATAATTACCCTGCTCCTTTGAGAAATGCACTTGAGTATTTATCCCAGGAATGGAATTACAAGCCTGCTGCTATCGTCAGCTATGGCGGAGTTTCCGCCGGAACAAGAGCAGCAAATGCATTGAAGGCAGATCTTTCAACCTTACGAGTGGTGCCCCTGGCAGAATCAGTAAACTTTCCTTTTTTTCAACAAAATATTAATGATCAAAATGAATTCGTGGTAAATGAAGTTTCGATGAAAGCCGCGCACAATATGCTGAAACAATTGGTGCGATGGACAAAAGGATTGAAGGCGATAAAAGAAGATCACGAATAAATTTCTCACTTGTTTAATTAAACAATATGCGGAACATAAAAAATATTCATGAAGCGGTTAGTTCGCCTGTCGCAGATTTAATTACCTATCGTGCTCTCCCAACAAATACGATTGAACATATTGATCCGTTTCTTTTTTTAAATCATCATGGTTACCAGGTTTATCCAAAAAATAATTATGGTTTGCCTTTTGGTCCTCACCCTCATCGTGGTTTTGAAACGGTGACATTTATTGTTCATGGTGATTTAACGCACAAAGACAGCGGTGGTTCTGAAAGTGTGATAAAAGCCGGTGGTGTACAATGGATGACTGCAGGGAGAGGATTGATTCATTCTGAACTTTCTTCAGATGAATTCATGAAGAATGGAGGTGACCTCGAGATACTTCAGTTGTGGGTAAACCTGCCAAAGCCTTTGAAAATGACAGAGCCAAAATATATTGGCCTGCAGGAAAATCAAATACCCAAAGTTGAACTGGATAAGGGTAAAGTGACGGTTCATGCAGTTTCAGGAAACTGGAACGGCACCAAAGGCGCCTTTGATCCTTTGGTCGATATTCAACTTGCTACAATTGATCTTCAAAAGGAGGGCAACTACCGAACACGCATAGACGAAAAAAGAAATATTTTCTTTTACGTAATGAAGGGAAAAGTTTTGGTGAACGGTAAAGACGCAAAAATTCATCAGTTAGTGGAGTTTGGAAATATTGGAACCGAAGTAAGTATAAATGCTCAGGAGGAAAGCACCATTTTGTTTGGGCATGCTGAGCCTTTCAATGAACCGATTGTTGCACAAGGTCCATTTGTTATGAATACACAAGAAGAAATAAGGCAGGCTTTTCATGATTACCGGAGTGGAAAATTTGAAAGCTGAACCAGTGAATGAAGAAATATTTACAATTTTAATTTTCAATGACTTAATATGGAATTTGGCCTGATCGCATTTGCAGATATGCAAGCGGAAACCCTTCCGGGAAGAGGAATTAACGCTCATCAGAGGTTGAAAGATCTTTTAGAAGAAATAAAGCTCGCAGATGAACTGGGACTAGATGTTTTTGGTGTAGGCGAACATCACCGACCTGATTATGCCGTTTCTTCACCGACTGTTGTGCTGGGCGCTGCTGCGGCAATAACCAAAAATATTAAACTGGCAAGTGCCGTAACCGTTTTAAGTTCTGATGACCCGGTTCGGGTTTTCCAGCAATTTTCAACTGTTGATCTTTTGTCTTCAGGAAGGGCAGAGATCATGGCAGGGCGTGGTTCTTTTATTGAGTCCTTTCCATTGTTTGGTTATAATTTGGAAGATTATGATGAGTTGTTTGATGAAAAGCTGGATCTCCTGCTCACACTCAATAAAAATCCAAAAGTGAGCTGGAAAGGAAAGCACAGGGCTTCAATCAATAACCTGGGAATTTATCCGCGACCTTTTCAAAACGAAATTCCCATTTGGCTTGCGGCGGGAGGAACACCCGCATCAGCGGTAAGAGCTGCAACGTTGGGTTTGCCTTTAATGCTCGCAATAATCGGTGGACAACCCCAGCAATTTGTTCCGTTTATCAATTTATACAAACAGGCTTCATTAAAAGCAGGAAGGGAAATTTCTGAATTGCAGTTTGGTGTAAACAATCATTTCTATGTTTCTGAAAATTCACAACAGGCTGCCGATGAATTTTATCCTCATTATGCTGAAGTAATGAGCCGGATTGGTCGGGAAAGAGGATGGCCACCGCTTTCACGGCAACAATATGATTATCTGCGTTCGCCTAAAGGAGCGTTGATGGTGGGAAGTGTTCAGGAGGTAACAGAAAAAATTTTATTTGAGCATGAAATTTTTGGCAACACGCGCTTCCTTGCCCAGGCAAGTGTTGGCAACGTACCACATAAAAAAGTTTTGCATTCGATTGAATTATTCGGGACAAAAGTAGTGCCGGCAGTAAAGAAAGAAATTAAGAGATAAAAAAAACTGCCCCGAAGGCAGTTTTGATGATTTTTTTCAATCAATGGATCTGAATTTGTCTCGGCGGTTTTTGCTTTGCTTCTTCCTTTTTCGGTATCACCAAATGCAGCAATCCATTTTCATATTTTGCCTCAATTTTGTCTGAATCAACTACATCTTTTGGAAGAGTGAAAGACCTTTGAAATGATTGGTAGCTAAATTCTTTACGCGAATACTTTTCGTCTTCGTTGTTTTCTTCTCTTCGATCGCTGCGTTCAGAACTAATGGTCAACAAGTTGCCATCGAGCTGAATTTTGAAGTCTTTTTTGTCCATTCCTGGTGCAGCTACTTCCACTTCAAAATTGTCTTTAGTTTCTTTGACATTCACGCCGGGAACTGTCGTGTTAGTGTCAGAAAAGTTACTGAGGCCCCAGTTAAAGAAATCCCGGTTGAAGAAGTCGTCGAAAAGGGGCCATTGGTTCATGGAATTTCCATTTCTTTTAATGAGATTCATATGTCCTCCTTTTTTATTTGGTTAAGAAATATTTATTAAAAAGGCCACAAAAAAAATACCGATATGTGGTATCGTTTTGTTAATGAAAAATTGTCTTTGAAATAGTAAAAAAATGACACTTTGAAGGACAAATTTTCTTATTGTTTATTTAGTTAAAACACGGTGAAAATGGAAAGGATAGAATTAAAACTAAACAAAACAGGGCATGGATATTTTATTCTCACAGAGGATGATGAGCAATTGGGCGAAATGGAAGTGAGCATTACAAAGGATCAAATGACAGTGTTCCATACCGAAGTAATTCCCCGGGCTGAAGGAAGAGGATTGGCTTCAAAACTTTTGAATGAAATGGTTGAATATGCAAGAAAAAATAAACTAAAAGTAAACGCTCTTTGCCCATATGTTTTTGCGCGGTTTAAACGCGACCCGGAAAATTATGGGGATATTTGAAAAAACAAAAATGATGGAAGCAGGAAAACTACATGATAAGAATTTGATTAAGGCTGGCAAGGCTGTAGAGGAAGCAAATAAGGTGTTGATCATGATACATGGAAGAGGAGGAAGTGCGGAAGATATTCTTTCACTCGCGCAATATTTTCCTGTAAAAGATTTTGCATTGATTGCACCACAGGCTACCAATAATTCATGGTATCCTTATTCTTTTATTGCACCGGTTTCACAAAATGAACCGCGGCTTTCTTCAGCAATAAATTTATTGGAAGGAATTGTGAGCGACCTGGTTGAACAGGGAAAGAAAGAAGAGAATATTTTTTTTCTTGGATTTTCTCAAGGCGCTTGTCTTACTTTGGAATTTGTTGCACGAAATGCAAAAAAGTATGGAGGCGTTGTGGCATTTACCGGCGGATTGATCGGCGATAAAATTTATACGCAGAATTACAAAGGCAATTTTGAAAATACGCCCATTTTTATTGGCACCAGCAATCCTGATCCTCATGTACCGGTACAAAGAGTTCGCGAAACAACAGGAATTTTAAAAAGCATGAATGCGAATGTTACCGAAAAGATTTATAACGGTATGGGACACACGATTTCTGAAGATGAGATCGAAATCGCCAATGAATTGGTTTTTAAATAACCAGATGGAGATTTGAATTGGATAGTCAGATTTCGATAACCGTTGTCATTAAAAGTATTAATTTTAAAAGAAAATATTCCGATGGTAACAGAACTTAAAAAAGTTATAACTAAGGTTGAAAAACTTAACAACGAGGAGCAAAAACAAATTGCAAGAATGATTGAGGAAGAGATTAGTTGGAATGCTACCTTAGCAAATAACAAAGACCAGCTGAAAAAGCTTGCCCAGGAAGGGATTGAAGAGTATAGGAGTGGTAAAACCTGGTTCTCATGAGGATTGTAATAAACTCATTTCTCAATTATAAGCGTTTTTAAAACTCATTTATGCAACAATCATGGCCGGTTCTTTCTTACGAAAAAAGCAAAGACACTTTCGAAACATTGCATATGTGGACCCAGATTGTGGGCAAAATAAAATTAGCCATTCTGCCGTGGATCAATCATTCGTGGCACATAACGCTTCATATTTCACCAACGGGTTTAACAACAGAAAATATCCCATTTAAAGACGGAAGTTTCAGGATCGATTTTGATCTTCAGCAACACCAGTTGAAAATAATCAAGAGCAGCGGAGAGTTGCGCAGCTTTAGTTTGAAAGGAATATCAGTTGCTGATTTTAATGAAAAAATATTTGCGCTTTTAGATGAATTAGATATCCATATAAAAATAAAACCTGTGCCGGTTGAAATTGCCAATCCCATTCCTTTTAAGGAAGATAAAATTCATGCAACTTATGATGAAGAAGCCGTTAAAGCTTTTCATGAAGCTTTGATCCTCATTCAAAAAGTTTTTCTCAATTTCAGAAGTGGTTTCAAAGGTAAAGCCAGTCCCATTCATTTTTTCTGGGGAAGTTTCGATCTCGCACTTTCTTTTTTCTCAGGCCGCAGAGCACCAAAACATCCCGGCGGCGTTCCCGGCCTTCCGGATAGAGTAGCGGAAGAAGCTTATTGCCGTGAAGTGAGCAGCGCCGGTTTCTGGACAGGAAATGAAATGCTTCCTGAACCTGCATTTTATTGTTATCTCTATCCCGAACCAGAAGGATATAAAACTGCACAGGTTTCTCCAAAAGAAGGTTATTATAATTCAACTTTGGGAGAATTTATTTTACCGTATTCATCCGTTCAAAAATCAGCTGATCCGGAAAAAATGTTATTGCAATTTTTGAAAACTACTTATGCCGTCGGCGCTGACCTGGCAAAATGGGACAGGAAAATTCTGGAAGATTAATCGTCAATCATATTCTGCAAAAATTTCATCTTCATAACACCAAAGCCATTTTTCTCCCGGCTCCGCCGAGATCACAACAGGGTGACCTGTTTGGTGAAAATGTTTGGTCATGTGTTTATTTGGCGATTGATCGCAACACAACGTAGCGCCACACGTTTGGCAGGTTCTTAAATGAACCCAATGGCTTCCGGTTTTCACACATTCCTCACAAACTAAGTCCACAGGTTCTTTTAGCGATTTGATTTCTTTAATGTGATCGCAAATTTTTGTTTCTGCCATAAAATTGAGATGTTAATTGTGAACAAACAGTTATTAAAATTACACAAATAGCAAACCAACAAATTAAGACGAATATTATTTTAGAGAATTTCCCTTTATAGTAAACGAACATTTCAAGCCTGTTTTATTTTTGTATATCCTTATTTAAGGAATAGAATTTGAGATAAAGTTTGTGCTGGCGAATGGGAATATTTGTTTACTTATCAAAAATCAGAACCAATCATGAATACAGCGAAAAGGGTAGTGGTTGTGGGTGGTGGATTTGGAGGCATAAACCTGGTAAAAAAATTATGGAAAGATCAACGCTTCCTGGTAACGATGGTGGACGTGGACAATTATCATTTTTTCCCGCCACTTCTTTACCAGGTGGCTACTGCATTTATCGAACCTTCTAATATCAGTTATCCTTTCCGGCGGATGTTTGAAGGAAAAAGCAATATGCGTTTTCACTACGGCGCTTTAAAAAGAGTAAACCCTGATGAGAATACAATTGTAACAACCACAGGCATCCTGGAATACGATTATTTGGTATTGGCGATAGGTACAGAAACGAATTTCTTCGGAATGGAGAATGTGAAGCGAAATTCTTTGCCGATGAAATCTGTTGAAGACGCGATCGACCTGCGCAATCATTTATTGCTCAATATGGAGAAGGCGGCAATGACGGATGACCGCGAAGAAAAAGATTCGCTTTTAAACATTGTGATAGCCGGTGGCGGCCCATCAGGAGTGGAATTGGCAGGTATGCTTGCAGAAATGGGCCAAACGATTGTTAGAAATGAATACCCCGAGATAAAAAGAGGAAACTCAAGAATTCACCTGATCGATGCTTCGCCTCATCTTCTTGGCCCCATGAGCAAGAAGGCCCAGGATGACGCGTATAAAGTGCTGACAAAACTTGGCGTACAGGTGAAGTTGAATACAATCGTAAAAGATTATGTTGATGGAAAAGTATTAATGGATGACGGAAGTGCCATCCCAACAAAATCTTTGATCTGGACATCCGGTGTAATTGCGCGTCAGGTGCCGGGTTTATTACCCGATCAATTGGGACATGCAAGAAGAATTTTGGTGGATGAATTCAACAGGGTAAAAGGATCAGCAAACATTTTTGCCATTGGCGACCTTTGTTTGCAAATGACCGATAAAAATTATCCGAAAGGACATCCGCAACTCGCACAGGTGGCTATCCAACAGGGAACTTTGTTAGGAGAAAATTTAAGGAGAATGGAATCGAATCAATCTCTTCATCCATTTAAATACAACAACAAAGGAAGCATGGCGATCATATCAAAATATGAAGCAGTGGCTGACCTTCCTAAAGTTTCCTTTACCGGATTTTTTGCCTGGTTGATATGGCTTTTCGTGCATATTATTCCTTTGGTTGGATTCAGAAATAAAGTGGAACTGGCATTTAGTTGGTTCTGGTCATTCATTACCAATAACCCAACTTTGCGGTTGATCATCAGGCCAAAGAAGGAAAAAATTAAAGAATTGGAAAAAGAACCGGTATAATGAAAGTTGCGATAATCAATAAGTTTGGACCACCTGAAGTTCTGCAAATAACCGACCTCGAAAAACCGGAACCCAACGAAGACGAGGTATTGATCAAAATAAAATTTGCCGGAATAAATCCTGTGGATACAAAAGTGCGCGCAGGCACAAGTGGAATGTCCAAAAAGCTTCAATTGCCTGCCATTCTTGGTTGGGATGTAAGCGGAACTATTGAATCAGTTGGAAAAAATGTTTCCGATTTTAAAACAGGCGACGAAGTTTTTGGCTGCATTGGTTTTCCCGGGTTAGGAAAAACTTATGCGCAGTTTGCTGTTGCCGATCCAAAGCTGATAACTAAAAAATCTCCAAAAGTTTCTTTCGAAGAAGCAGCTGCGGTTCCGTTAGCGGGATTGACGGCTTACCAGGCGATCAATGAACACCTTAAAGTATCTAAAGGACAAAAAGTTTTGATTCAGGCTGCAGCAGGAGGTGTCGGCCATCTGGCGGTTCAATTTGCCAAAATAAACGGCGCCTTTGTTGCAGGAACAGCATCCGGTAAAAATGAAGAATTTCTAAAATCACTTGGAGTTGATCAATTCATTAATTACAAAACTGAAAAGTTTGAAGACGTCGTTAATGATGTAGATGCGATCCTAGATGCGATGGGTGGTGAAATATTGTACCGTTCATTTTCGTGCGTAAAAAAAGGAGGCCGTGTGGTTTGCCTTCCTTCTTCGACGAAAAATGATCCAAAGGCAATTGAATTGGCAAAGCAACATGATGTAGAAATGATTTGGCCAATGATGCATCCTGATGGAAAAGAAATGTCATTGATTGCCGGGTTGATGGAACAAGAAAAGCTGCAAGTGAAAGTTGATAAAGTATTCAACCTTGATCAAATTGTTGAAGCGCACAAAGCGGTCGAAACCCATGGAACCGATGGTAAAGTAATCATCAGGATCAGCTGAAGTGGCGCGTAAATTAAAGATTTTACATTCAATGGATTGAAAATATAATTGATTTTTTATTTGAGTTGGTAATAGATAAATTTGTATTATTCAACTGCAGCGTAAGTAAAATCAATGACATTAGCATCCATAAGAAAGTTTTTAAAGCGGAGTTTTGATAAGATAAATAATGAGCGACTAAAACACAATATACTGCAGGCGATTCCTTTCTGGATCGCGTCGTTGGTCGCGGGTTTACTTGCAGTGGCCTATTCCAAAGCCTTCTCCTATCTTGAAAGTACGAGCTTCAGTATTCTCGAATTTCACGGTTGGGGAATTTTTATTTTAACGCCCGTTTGTTTCTTGCTTGCCTGGTGGTTGGTTGTACGTTTTGGTCCTTACGCCCGCACAAGTGGAATTCCACAAGTGCGTGCAGCGATTGAATTGGATACTACCCATTATGGCAAAAAAATCAAGAAACTGCTTAGTTTAAAGATCCTTGTGGTGAAAGTTGTTTCAGGGCTTTTTATGATCCTTGGTGGTGGAGCGGTAGGAAAAGAAGGGCCGGTGATCCAACTTTCGGGAATTGTTTTTAAAAAGTTCAATGACTGGTTGCCTTCGTGGTGGCCGCCGATCTCGAAAAGAAATATGATAACAGCCGGTGCGGCTGCCGGGCTTGCAGCGGCTTTTAATACACCTTTGGGCGGAATCGTATTTGCAATTGAAGAGTTGACCAAAACCCATTTCAGTTATTTTAAAACCGCACTTTTTACTGCAGTCATCATTGCAGGTTTAACTGCCCAGGGAATTCTTGGACCTTATTTGTATTTGGGTTTTCCTGATGTAACCCACATCAAGAATTCAATAGTTTTTGCGCTCATACTTGTTTCTATCGTAACAGGTTTACTGGGCAGTTATATGTCCATGGTGATCCTTTCTATTTTTCACTGGAAAAAATCTTTTAAACATACTTACCAGCATGTTTTATTTGTAGTTGCTTGCGCCTTACTTATGGCAACCATTGCCTATTTTGTCGATCCCAATATCTTAGGTTCAGGAAGAAATATAATGCTAACCACTTTATTCACGGATGATAAATATGTTCATTCTTACACTGCTCTTTTCAGAATTATCGGGCCGATCCTGAGTTTTGGAACGGGCGCTTCTGCCGGAATTTTCGCTCCTTCCATTGCTGCAGGCGCAAGCATCGGAGCCTTCATGACCGGTTTGTTTCATGAATCAGCCACTAATGCAAACCTGATGATCCTCTGCGGAATGGTCGGTTTTTTAACCGGCGTAACCCGGACACCATTTACTTCAGCGATACTTGTTTTGGAAATGACCGACCGCCACAGTGTGATCTTTTATTTGCTGATTGCGGGGATGCTTGCCGGTCTCGTTTCTTTGTTTGTTGACAAACATTCGTTGTATGATCATTTAAAAGTGCAAACCCTTCATGATCTTACCCATGAGAAGGAAACACCCGAGATGGAAACATAACTTTATTTTATAATCTTTGTAGTTTTATTATCAAACTTTTTATTACTTTTGCAGCCCTTTAAGCATTTTGTGTTTTGGCTTTAAGGAATTCTGATAAAACATATTGCCCACATGGCTCCATAAGTTCCCGTCTGTTCGGGACGCCGGCGAGGGCGTAAAAATAAAATATTGTAAAATGCCAAAGGTTAAAACCAACTCCAGCGCCAAGAAGCGCTTTAAAGTAACCGGTACGGGTGAAATTACTTACCAAAAATCCTTTAAACGTCACATTCTCACAAAAAAAACTACAAAGCGTAAACGTGCTTTGAGAAAGAAAGGTGCTGTCAGCGATGCCAACAGGCCTTTTGTGATGAGATTACTCAGAATGAAATAAGGAAAAAAAATTTAAAATTCATTGATTCCTTAATTTGAAAAGTTGGGGAATCTAAAATCAAAAAATATTAATTATGCCACGTTCATCAAATGCAGTAGCATCAAGGGCAAGAAGAAAAAGAGTGCTGAAAGCCGCTAAAGGTTATTATGGTAAAAGGAAAAACGTTTATACCGTTGCCAAAAACGTAATGGAAAAAGGGCTTACTTACAGTTATGTAGGCCGCAAATTGAAAAAGCGCGAATACCGTGCTTTGTGGATCGCACGTATCAACGCCGCTGTAAGAGCAGAAGGAATGACTTACAGCGAGTTTATTCACAAACTGAATGAAAAAAATATTGGATTGAACAGGAAAGTTCTTGCCGACATGGCAATGAACGAGCCTGAAAGCTTTAAGAATCTTATTCAATCAGTAAAATAACTTTTAAGCACGACTTTTATTTTACAAACCGTTCCCGTCATTTGGAACGGTTTTTTATTTGTGAATTATTTCATTCAATTACTTTTGTACCTATTTTTAATTTCTTAAAAGTTCCGGATGACAAATAGTTATAAAGACCTTGTAGATCAAACGTTTAATTTTCCGCAGGAAGGATTTGATCAGAAAGATGGCTACCTGGAATACAATAACGTGGATGTAAAAGCATTGATCGATAAATATGGAACGCCCCTGAAATTTACTTACCTCCCCAAGATCGGGATGCAAATCAATAAGGCGAAAAAAATGTTTGCCAATGCAATGAAAAAACATAAGTATGAGGGAAAATATAACTATTGCTATTGCACCAAAAGTTCCCACTTTTCCTTCATCGTTGAAGAAGCATTGAAACATGACATTCATCTTGAAACTTCCTATGCATATGACATTGAGATCATTCAGAAATTATTTGAAAGAAAAAAGATCAGCAAGGATACTTTTATTATTTGCAACGGATTTAAACAAAGGACTTACACAAGCAGGATAGCGAGATTGATCAACTCCGGGTTTAAAAACGTCATTCCGGTTCTCGATAATAAGCAAGAACTGAAAGCGTATCGTAAATCCGTAAGAGTTCCTTTCAATATCGGTATTCGTGTGGCTGCAGAAGAAGAACCGACTTTTCCATTTTATACCTCACGGTTAGGGATACGCGCAAAAGATATTTTGGAATTTTATGTTGATGAAATTGAAGGAAATGAAAACCGGTTTCAATTAAAGATGTTGCACATTTTTTTGAACAAGGGAATAAAAGATGATATCTATTACTGGAGCGAACTGAACAAGGTGATCAATCTTTATTGCCAGTTAAAAAAGATTTGCCCTGAACTCGATTCAATCAATATTGGCGGCGGTTTTCCCATCAAACATTCTTTGGGATTCGATTATGATTACCAGTTCATGATCAACGAAATCGTCAGGAACATCAAAGCAGGTTGCAAAAAAAGTAAAGTGCCGATGCCGAATATTTTTACCGAATTCGGAAGTTATACTGTTGGTGAAAGTATGGCGCACATTTACAGCGTTATCGGCGAGAAAAGGCAAAACGATCGTGAGATTTGGTACATGATCGATTCGTCTTTTATAACCACCTTGCCCGATACCTGGGGCATTGGAGAAAAATTCCTGATGCTGCCCATCAACAAATGGGACAACGAATACCAGCGCGTGACTCTTGGCGGAATCACCTGCGACAGCCATGATTATTACGATTCTGAAGAACACATCAATGAAGTGTTTTTGCCAAAAGTTGGCGAGGGAGAACCTTTGTATGTTGGATTTTTTCATACCGGTGCCTACCAGGATCAGATCAGCGGATATGGAGGAATAAAACATTGCCTGATTCCTTCCCCAAAATATATTGTGCTCGATTATGATAAAAACGGAAAGCTCGTCGATTGGGTTTATGCCAAGGAACAAAGTGCACAAAGCATGTTGAAGATTTTGGGGTATAAGTAAGTCGAAGGAAATAAGAATTCAGGTAATTTGTTGCTTTACTGTTTCCGCCTTTATATGGTTGTCATTTACGTAGATCTTTCAATTGGCTTTCAACTTCTGCAAGAGTTTGCCTTCTCATCGCACCTTTGTACTTTTTTGGCCAATTAATATTTGGACCTGTTTTTTCTTCCTTTCTAACACGAATTAATTGCAGCGTTTCCAGATCCTGCAAAAGCTTGATTGCTTTATTGTTGAGAATATCAATTGTGAGCGTTTCCATAACTTCAAATTTACTTCTTAAAGCGCGATAAAGAATGTTTTCATTTATTCTAAACATAAAAATATAAAAAAAAACCTCCTCAAAACGAGGAGGCTTCTATTCACATATTTCCACTCTAATTAGCTAACTGTAATTTCTTTGGGCATCACTTTTACTTCTTCTTTTTTGGGAAGAGCCAGGTAAAGAATACCATTTTTATATTTCGCATTGATGCCTTCAGCATTTATTTTTTCATCAAGGGTAAATGACCTTTTGAAAGATGGAGTGCTGAATTCTCTTTTAATGAACTGCCTGTTTTCTTCTTTTGGTTCTTCTTTCTTTTCAAAAGAAACGGTGAGGATGTTCTTGTTAACAGTAATTTTAAAATCTTCTTTTTTCCTGCCTGGCGCATTAAACTCCAGTTCGTAGTTGTCGTTGGTTTCGCTGATGTTTACGGCAGGCACATTAAAACCATTGTTGTTTACGATGGGCAGATCATTCAATAAATTGTCCAAAAAGCTGTCCAGGGTTTTTAAGGTCGGCTGGTTGAATTTTAAGGTTGTCATAATTTTATTTTTTAAATGTTATTATTAAAATTTCATTCGTAACAGATCAAATAAAATACCAATGCACTTTAACTGAAATTGTGTTAATGTATTAAGACAAAAAGTCTTTTGAGCCACAATTCCCCTGACATTATTTCCCAAATCTTTATGATAGTGCGCATATTAAAAAAGCCGTAAGTATTGTAAATTTGCATTCTAAAATTTTAAATCAAAAAGATATGTATCCAGCTGAAATAGTAATTCCAATGAAAGGGGAATTGACAGAAAATGGTTTTAAGGATTTGGTTACTGCTGAGCAGGTTGATGAAGCGATCAGCCAGGAAGGGACCACACTGGTGGTGATCAATTCTGTTTGTGGATGTGCTGCAGGAAGCGCACGTCCGGGTATTTTGCTATCTCTTGAAAATAGCGACAAAAAACCTGATCACCTCGCCACCGCTTTTGCAGGTTTCGATTTCGAAGCTGTAAACAAAGTGCGTGAACACCTTTTGCCTTATCCTCCATCATCTCCTTCGGTAGCATTGTTTAAAGATGGACAACTGGTCCATTTTCTTGAAAGGCACAACATTGAAGGCGCATCGGCAAGCATGATTGCCAATAATCTCGCCGCAGCTTACGAAGCTTATTGCTAAGATGATTAAAATAAAAACCTTCAGTACATTTGAAGGTTTTTATTTTATAGATAATCTCTTTTGAAAAAGATTGAAAAGATCTTTTCCAGGACTAAAAGGTAAACATGTATCCAAATTTATATTTTGTTTTTAAGGATTGGTTTGGCGTCGAGATCAATGCTTTCAAGATCTTTTACACCTTCGGGATTTTTGTAGCGATTTCTTTTATTGTGGCCGCATGGCTTTTAACCAAAGAACTAAAACGTAAAGAGAAACAAGGCCTTTTACTTCCGCGCGAAGAAACTATCACTACAGGCAAAGCGGCTTCCTTCCTGGAGTTATTTATCAATGGAATAGTAGGATTTATTTTTGGATACAAATTGGTCGGCGCTTTTATGGCCAGTCGCCAACATGGTATTGATCTGCAGCAATATATTTTTTCTTCGCAAGGTAGTTGGCTGGGTGGTTTGATCATCGGAGCCGCGTTGGTTTACTTAAAATTCAAAGAAAAAGACAAACAAAAACTTCCCAAACCTGAGAGAAGAACAATTCGTATCTGGCCGCACGACCGGGTGGGAGATATCGTGATCTTTGCTTTGGTATTTGGAATAATTGGTGCGAAAATATTTGACAACCTCGAAAATTGGGACCGTTTTATTTCTGACCCGATCGCCAATTTATTTTCACCAAGTGGTTTAACTTTTTATGGCGGTCTCATCTTTGCTGCAACCGCTATTTTGATTTATGCCCGCAAAAAGGGAATTGGATTACTTCACCTGATTGATGCAGCAGCGCCGGCATTAATGATTGCTTATGCCATCGGACGAATGGGTTGCCAAAGTGCGGGCGACGGCGACTGGGGAATTTTCAACAGCGCTTACATTACCGATTATCCGGCTCACGTTGTTCCGGCTACACCCTTTGAGTTCGACGCAAAACTTCAAAAATACCAGACTTACTTTTTGCGCGGAACGGTTACTGATCCCGACGGAACTACCACAATGGTTACTGACCGCACCGAATCTTCTCTTGACGAAGTTCCTCACAAAAGTTTCCGCGGACCTAAATGGTTGCCTACCTGGATGTTTGCTTTCACCTATCCGCACAATGTAAATGAAGATGGCGAACTTATTCCCAATTGCCAGGGAAAGTATTGCCGCGCATTGCCATTACCGGTTTTCCCGACTCCGCTTTATGAGATCGTTGCATGTTTTATTTTATTTTTCATTTTGTGGGGCATTCGAAAAAAAATAAAAGTGCCCGGTGTTTTGTTTTCCGTGTATTTAATAATGAATGGAATTGAAAGGTTTTTGGTAGAAACAATCCGGGTAAATACCACTTACTCCATTTTTGGGATTCATCCTACCCAGGCAGAACTTATTTCGGCAGTTTTAGTAATTACCGGGATCATTGGCATCGTCTATTTTAATAAGAAAAATGAGCTTGCCCTCGAGTAAGACGTACTTTAATATCTGATCTCTCTTTTATTCTTGCCAAATCAAACACGAAATACAATTAAAGCCGAATATAAATGGATCGCTGCAGGCATTTTGTTTGCCTTGTTATGGTCTTCAGCCTCTACTGCTACCAAGATTGCATTGGAAAGTGCGCAACCGCTTCTTATTGCTCAATTCCGTTTTGCAATTGCAGGAATTATAATGCTACTGATCGCTTATCTTTTTCAAAAACAAAAATGGCCTACACTTCAACAATGGAAACAAGTAACAATTTATGGTTTGCTAAACATCACGATCTACCTCGGTTGTTACATAATTGCAATGCAACACATCACTGCCGGAGTGGGTGCTTTAGCAGTAGCCATAAACCCAATCTTCATTAGTTTTTTGTCCGTCTTTTTCCTCAGGGGCAAATTAAAATTTGATGTTTTAGTTGGGTTACTGTTAGGAACAGCAGGCGTGCTTGTCGCGTCGTGGCCTTTATTGAAAGATGCGTCTATAACTACCAGTGGATTGTTGTTGCTTTTTTTCAGTATGATCTCTTACTCAGCCGGTGCTATTTATTTTGCTTCAAGGAAATGGGATGATTTGAATATCACCGTAATCAACGGTTGGCAAACAATGATCGGGGGATTATTGTTGCTGCCTTTTACCATTTGGGAATTCAACAAAAACAAAAATCATTTTGACATTAAATTATGGGGTGGAACCGTGTGGCTTGCGGTTTTGGTTTCCATTTTTGCCATTAATCTTTGGCTCTGGCTTTTAAAGAAAAATACCATCAAAGCAGGTTTGTGGCTTTTCCTTTGCCCGGTTTTTGGTTTCGCCATCGCGGCAATTGTTTTAAATGATGTGATTTCCGCTTATACAATTGTTGGCGTTTTATTAGTGCTTCTCGGTTTATTTTTGTCTGAAAGAAAAAGTAAAAGCGAGGATAAAGCTTAATTTTCCCTTCTTCTTTATATTCATTTATTCAACTTTTCAAAAATGAAAAAAACAATTCTTTACTGCTTAATTGGTATTGCATTTTTTTCTTGCAAAACGAAAACGATAGTAAAACACGCCGATGTTTTTGCTGCCGACATTGATACAACCGTTACTCCAGGCCAGGATTTTTTCGAATATGCAAATGGAAAATGGTTTAAAGACAATCCAATTCCTGCGGATGAAAGTTCGTGGGGAATTGGAAACATTGTTTATAATGAAAATCAACAACGGCTGCGCGAAATAAGTGAAGAAGCCGCAAAGCAAGAAGGAACGCAAGGTTCAGCCACACAAAAGATCGGCGACTTTTGGGCAACTGCGATGGACAGCGCAACGGTTGAAAAACAAGGAACGAAATACCTGCAACCTTATTTAGACGAAATTAATTCTGCTAAGGATCTTCCATCAATTATAAATGTAGCTGCCGATTTGGACAAGATCGGTGTCTCTGCTTTTTTCAACATTGGTGTTGGTCAGGATGATAAACAAAGTGATGTAATGGCGCTTAAGTTGCACCAGGGAGGCCTTGGTCTTCCTGAACGTGATTATTATTTTAATCCTGATTCTTCAACAGCAAATATCCGTGAAGGATACAAAGAGCATGTTGCAAAAATTTTGGAATTCCAGGGAAAAGATGCGGCAACAGCAAAGGTGGCTGCCAATAAAATTTTCAATTTTGAAACGGGCCTTGCAAAGAATTCAAGAAAGCTTGCTGATCTGCGAAATCCTTATTTGAACTATCATAAGATTGCAATCGCCGATCTTCCCAAACTTTCTTCCTCCATCGATTGGCAGAAATATTTAAATGATATTGGCGTGGCTCATGTTGATTCAGTGATCGTAGGGCAACCCGAATTTTTTAAAGCGCTTGATGCCAACTTGCATTCAACTTCTGTCGATGTTTTGAAAGATTATCTCACTTACCGATTGGTCAACGCTTTTGCAGGTCAGCTTTCTGAAAAGTATGTGGCAGAAGGGTTTCATTACGGCCAGTTGTTCAGTGGTGCCAAAGAAAGAAAGCCAAGATGGAAATACACTATCCAAACTGAAGAAAATGCGATGGGTGAATTGGTAGGCCAACTGTATGTAAAAAAATATTTTGATTCCACTTCCAAAAAGCGCTACGAAAAGATGGCCGAAGAGATCAGGAATGCCTATAAAACACGCATTGAAAATCTGGATTGGATGAGCGACAGTACCAAGAAAAAAGCGATCGTAAAGCTCGAAGCCATAAAAAAGAAAATTGGTTACCCTGATAAATGGAAAGATTTTTCAGCCATGAAAATTGGAAGAGAAAGTTATGTACAAAATATGATCAACGCACGGAAATGGTGGCATAATTATGAAATGTACAAATTGGGAAAACCTGTTGATCTGAGCGAATGGGATATGTATCCTCAAACCTACAATGCCTATTATGATCCTTTGAAAAATGAAATTGTTTTTCCTGCTGCGGCATTTATTGTTCCCGGCTATGCTGATAAAGATTTGGATGATGCCACGATGTATGGTTACGTGGGCGCGAGTTACATTGGTCATGAGATAACACATGGTTTTGACGACCAGGGAAGATTGTTCGATGCCAAAGGAAATCTTCACAATTGGTGGACGAAAAAAGATTCAATTGAGTTTGGTAAGAGAGCCGCTGTCATCATCAAACAGTTTGACAATTTTGAACCATTGCCCGGCGCGCACATCAACGGTGATGCTACACAAGGAGAAAATATTGCTGACCTTGGTGGACTCGAAATAGGCATTGAGGCTTTTAAACATTCAGATGCTTATAAAAAGAACGAGATCATTGGCGGACTAACTCCGATGCAAAGGTTTTTTATGGGATATGCCTTGAGCTGGTTGTATGAAATGAGGCCACAAATTTTAAAAAGCAGGTTGATGACCGATGTTCATTCGCCGGCCAAATATCGTGTAAACGGGCCTTTGAGCGATATTGATGAATTTTATTCTGCCTTTCACATTACGCCAATAGATTCGATGTATGTTCCGGATAGTTTGAGAGCAAAGATTTGGTAAGATATTTTTCGTTTAGCCATTACTGTTAACCAAACTTCATTAATACAAAAAAGCTTCCCGGTTGGAGAAGCTTTTAGTAATTTATTCCTGGGGGTTACGAAGCAGGAAGAAATCGGTTATGCCTTTCGGCATCGTTTTCATCGGGATAATATTTTTCTAAAATCCTGAATTCAAAAAAAAATAGAAGTTGACTGATATTGGATTTGTTGGTTTTTCCGGGATAAAAGGAATCGCTTTTTCAATGGATTTGGATTTGATTAATGTTGATTAACATCAATCAACTTCTAATGCAAATATAGAAGCGTTACCATCCGTGGACAATAGAATAATTGCCCTTTTTTACTATTAAAAGATTTACGATGAGGAGCGTAATTCAACCAAAGTTCAGGTAGAAATATTTCGAGATGAATAATCGTAAAAATACGAATCAGTCCTTCAAAAATTATTGAGCAAAATAAAAATTTCTATTGTTTGTTCGTTTGCTAGCGCAAAAAGTTTGGTCAATGTTCTGAAGTGGTTTGAAAAATAATAAGAAAATTAATTGAGCTACTTTTGTGCACTCATTCATTTAAAAGATCCATGTATGGTAAACAGGAATGTGTTAACGCTGGATGAATTCACGATCAGGGAAATGCGCGCGTTTCCGAAAGCTACTGGTGAATTGGCGGGACTTTTAAGGGATATAGGGCTAGCAGCTAAAAGGGTGAATGTAGAAGTGAACAAAGCCGGGTTGGTTGATATTTTGGGTGAGACAGGAGATGTAAACGTGCAGGGGGAGGAAGTGAAAAAAATGGATGAGTTTGCCAATGATCAATTTACCGGTGTGTTGCGTCATGGGATAAGTTGCGCCGGCATTGCCAGTGAAGAGTTGGATGATGTAGTGATATTTAATGACGAGATATGTCGTAATTCAAAATACATCTGCATGTACGATCCTTTGGACGGTAGCAGCAATATTGATGTAAATGTTTCTATTGGAACAATTTTTTCTGTTTACCGCCGTGTGACGGAACCCGGCACAGCCGCTACCAAAAAAGATTTTTTACAGGCAGGCAACCGGCAGGTTGCTGCAGGCTACATTATTTACGGATCTTCAACCATTTTAGTTTATGCTACCAAGCGCGGTGTAAATGGTTTTACACTTGATCCTTCAGTAGGTGAATTTTGTTTAAGTCACCCTGATATAAAATGTCCTGTTGCGGGGAAAATGTATTCTGTCAACCACGGAAATTTCTTCGATTATTGTGAAGAGGTCCAAAATTATATTCAGCTTTGCCAGAAAAAAGATAAGACTAACGGTGGCCCTTACACGCAAAGATATATCGGAAGTATGGTGAGCGATGTGCACCGCAACCTGATCAAAGGCGGCATCTTTTTATATCCGCCAACAAAAGCAAAACCAGGCGGAAAATTACGCCTGTTGTACGAATGCAATCCGCTTGCTTACATAATGGAAATTGCAGGTGGAAAAGCAACGGATGGAAAGCATCGCATTCTTGAAAAAGTGCCTACAGAATTACACGAACGATCGCCATTCTATATTGGCAGTTTGCATATGATGGAGGAACTGGAAGAGTATTTGGAAGGAAGGAGACAGTAATAGGTTATAAGTTATTAGTAATAAGTTTTAA
The DNA here is from genome assembly GCA_051960475.1 of Ginsengibacter sp. Classification (GTDB taxonomy): domain Bacteria; phylum Bacteroidota; class Bacteroidia; order Chitinophagales; family Chitinophagaceae; genus Ginsengibacter. The sequence continues at coordinate 41,036 of JBQCEG010000114.1, read as the reverse complement.
GAAATGAACACAATTATTTCAGTCAAAGACCTGAAAAAGAATTACGGCAAATTCGAAGCCGTGAAAGGAATTTCCTTCGATGTTTATGAAGGAGAAATTTTTGGATTGCTCGGCCCGAACGGAGCGGGAAAATCCACAACATTAGAGATCATCGAAACGCTTCGGGAAAAAAGCTCGGGAAAGATCATCGTTGACGGATTGGACCTTGATCATGATCCGGCTCAAATAAAAAAGATCATTGGCGTGCAGTTGCAAACATCCGGTTTTTATCCGGGTTTGAATTTACTCGAGCTCATCGATCTTTTTTGCGGCTTGTACAATACCAAAGTTGACTCAACTGAATTGCTGGAGATGGTGAACCTGAAAGACAAGGCGAAAAATAAATTCAAAGAAATGAGCGGTGGACAAAAACAACGTTTTTCAATTGCCACCACTTTGATCAATAAACCAAAGATCATTTTCCTGGACGAACCAACAACCGGCCTGGATCCACAAGCGCGCCGCAATTTGTGGGAACTGATCAAAAACATCCGTCAAAAAGGAACGACCGTCATCATCACCACACATTATATGGATGAAGCCGAATATTTGTGCGACCGTGTGGCGATCATGGATGAGGGAAAAATTATTGCTTTGGAAAGCCCCGACAAATTGATTGATGATTTGGTAGCTTCAGGATTTGAAAGGCCAAAGGAAACAAAAGCGGCCAATCTTGAAGATGTTTTCATTAACCTTACCGGAAAGGATTTCAGGGAGGATTAAATTATATTTGCCCACTTTTTAATTCGTTTTTACTCAAAATAAAAATTCATGAAAATTATTGCTTTACTGTTTCTTTTACCTTGCTCATTTGCGATGGGACAAACAAAAAAGAAAGTCACTACAACTATTAAAACCAACTTGTCAAAACCTGCTAATTCAATTGACAGTCTGAGCTATGCTATTGGAGTGCAGGTTGCCGAGTTTTACAAACAAACTCAAAATGTGGACAAGATAAATCCGGAGTTTGTTTCAAAGGCATTTAAAGATGTTTATAATAATCAACCATTAGCCATTTCAGAAGACGAAGCGAATATGTTCATTCAACAAAAATTACAGGACTACATGGCCAAAAAGATCAAGGCAGTTAAGGATTCAGGCCAACAGTTTTTAGCAGAAAATAAAAAGAAGCCCGGCATTGTGACTTTGCCTGACGGACTTCAGTATGAAATTATCAAAAAAGGAACTGGGCCGGTTCCCACTGCGCAGGATACCGTGAAAGCCAATTACATCGGAACCTTGATCGATGGAAAAGAATTTGATAACTCTTACAAAAGAGGCGAACCTCTTACCATTCCGGTTACCGGCGTTATTAAAGGTTGGACAGAAGCTTTGCAAATGATGCCTGTGGGAAGCACCTGGAAATTATATATTCCCTCTGATCTGGCTTATGGCGACAGAGGTGCGGGCGGCGTTATTCCCGGCGGCGCCACTTTGATCTTTACAATAGAATTATTGGATATTGTAAATAAATAAAAATATGTCACAGGATGAAAAACTTCGTTACCCGATTGGGAGGGAAGAAGATCAGCATGCTTTCAAAAAGAAGTATAGTGAAGAATTAAAAAATTCTTTGTTGACGGAAATTAAAATGCTTCCTTCTTCTTTGGAGTTTGTCATCCAAAATCTTGATGCTTCCCAATTGGAAACGCCTTACCGCCCCGGTGGATGGACAGTTCAGCAGGTAGTTCATCATGTTGCCGACAGCCACATGAATGCATATATCCGATTCAAAGTTGGTCTTACGGAACACAACCCAACTATAAAACCATACGACCAGGAAGCGTGGGCCAATCTTTCCGATACGAAAAAGTTGCCCGTAAATCTTTCGATCACACTTTTGTATTCGCTTCATTCACGCTGGGTTCAGTTAATGGAAGATATGGACGAGAGTGAATGGCAACGCACCGTTTACCATCCCGAAAGAGAAATGCAATTGACCTTATGGGATTTGTTGAAATCGTATGCATGGCACAGCCGCCATCATGTTGCACACATTTTGCAGTTGAGAGAAAGGCAGGGATGGAATTAATACGTTTTTTATGAAATGGAAAATCTTAGAATCTGAATACATCAGCAAGCATAAATATTTTACAGCACGGAAAGACAAATGTGAAACACCCGACGGGCATATCGTTCCTGAATATTATGTGGTAGAATTGCCTCAAACTGTTTGCTGTGTTCCTATAACAGAAGAAGGTGAAGTGCTGATGGTAAAACAATACAGGCATCCGGTTGAAGAAGTAATGATTGAAGTTCCCGGAGGTTTTATTGATGAAGGTGAAACGGCGGAGGAAGCGATGCGCCGGGAACTTAAGGAAGAAACGGGATACGAGTTTTCGTCTTACACTTACGTCGGCAAGATCGCAGCCAACCCAGGCATTCTCAATAATTTCACATTTTTCTTTTTGGCAAAGGGAGGTAAAAAAACAAGCGAACAAAATTTGGATGAAAACGAAGAAGTGGTTGTTGAAAAAGTTTCAATCGCAGAATTAAAGAAATTATTTCTCGAAAACAAGATTCTGCAAGCGACGCACAACAGCTGCATTTTTTATGCGCTTCATGAAATGGGAGAATTGTAGTTAAAGTTTTCCTGCTTAAAAATTTTCTACTTCTGCTATTAAAAAAACACTTCCGCAAACAACAATAAGGTCATCGGCAGAAGCTTTGTCCATGGCCGACTTCAGCGCTTTGTTTACATCTGTAAAAGTTTCGCCATCAAGAGAAAAATTTGCTGCCATTTCTTTTAATTGGTCTTCAGGCAACGCCCGTGGATTATGTGCTTTTGTAAAATAATACTTCGCCTCTTTTGGAAATTGTTGCAACACTTTCTGAATGTCTTTGTCTTTTACCATTCCAAAAATTATGTGCAGGCTGTTGTAGTTTATCTTTTTGATCTGAAGAAGCAATTGCCTGATACCATCTTCATTGTGTGCTACATCTAATGCGACCGTTGGTTTTTCATGAATGATCTCCCATCTTCCAAAAAGGCCGGTTAATTTTTTTACAATCTTCAAACCTTCAAAAGTTTTTTCATTTTGGAATGAAAAAGATGTTTTTAAAACATCAGTTGCTGCAAGAGTGGTAACAATATTTTTTTGTTGATAAATTCCGTTCAGATCCGTTTGCAATTGAAATTTTATTTTATTCTTTTCATCTTCAATTTGCAAATCGAAAAATGCCGGATGATATTCTGATGAAATAATTCGGTAAGAATCTTCCGCAAAGATCAATGGAGCATTCATTTCCTTTGCCTTTTTTTCAAAAACATTTTGCGTTTCCGGATTTCTTTCTCCAACAACTGCCGGAACATTTTCCTTGATGATCCCTGCTTTTTCAAAGGCGATTTTTTCTAGCGTGTCACCCAATATATCCATGTGGTCGTATCCAACATTTGTGATTACGCTCAGCAAGGGTTTGATCACATTCGTGCTGTCTAATCGCCCGCCAAGCCCGGTTTCTATAATTGCAACATCTACATTTTCCCTGGCAAAAAAATCAACTGCCATCGCAAATGTGAGTTCAAAAAAAGAAGGTTTTATTTTTTCAGTTATTGCTTTCGTTTTTTCAACAAAATCAATAAAAAATTCCTGCGTCATCAATTCGCCATTCACCTTAAATCTTTCCCGAACATCTTTCAGGTGCGGTGAAGTGTACAAGCCCGTTTTATAACCGTTGTGTTGAAAAATGGCAGCAAGCATGTGGCTCACAGAACCTTTTCCATTTGTTCCCGCAACATGAACCGTTTTTATTTTATCCTGCAGATTTCCTAAAAATTCGCACAATGCCAATGTGTTCTTCAGATCTGGTTTAAAAGCTTTAGCACCGCTCCTGCTGAACATGGGCAGCTTGTTGTAGAGATATTCTATGGATTCGGAATAGTTCAATTTGAAAATAATAAATGGAGCGCGCAATTTACGCCTTGGCAGTAAAGAAACAAATAACCGCGATTTTTATTTTGACATCGCGAGTCTTAAAGAAAGAAGAGAAAGAATTAGAGTGAGAGGAGTAAATACCAATTTTTCAAACCGGTTTACGGATAGAAGATTTCCAATAGTATTGAGTATAAAAATAGCAAACATAAGCCACAGGGCTGTTTGAATCACCTTTGGGTGCACTTTTAATCTAAAATATTTCTCCTTTATACACACAACGAGGATCATAATCAGGTTCATGAAAATCGAGATCAATTCAAATTTTAATAATTCGCTTTTATTTTCAATTCTTCCACCCCAGACTATTTTGTAAGGAAGAATATTTAGTAATAATAGCAAGTGGAAAATGACGAGTAATGAAAGGATGACTGTTAAGGCAAGTGCAGCTTTGGATTCAGAGATTATGCGCTTCATGATGAGTCAAAGTTATGTGCAAAATGAAGAAATAGATCACAAATTTTTGATCTGTCTTTCCCGCATTTTATATGACGAATATTAGGTTTATTCTGCCTTTTAGGGCACAAAAATTGTGGATTTTATTTCATAATTAGTTCATTTTTAAAACCAATTACAATGACAAAAAGTGAAATAAAGCTTGATCTTTCGGATGTTTCTGTTGCTGCCAATTTATCCCACGCCAAAGATGCTGTAGCGATGGTGATCTTCTCACATGGAAGCGGCAGCAGTCATTTGAGTCCCAGGAATAATTTTGTAGCAGATGTATTGAATCAAAATCACATCTCCACTTTGCTTGTTGATTTGCTTACTCCCGAAGAAGACAAAATTTATGAAAACAGGTTTAATATTGATTTGCTGACCGACAGGTTGATAAGAGTTACGGAAAAAGCGCTTGAGCAATTTACTTTTAATGAAATCCCGCTTGGCTATTTTGGCGCAAGTACAGGTGCTGCATCGGCCCTTGACGCCGCTGCTTTTTTAGGTGATACCATTAAAGCCGTTGTTAGCCGCGGAGGACGGCCGGATCTTGCAAAAAATTTGAAAAAGGTGAAGGCGCCAACTCTTTTGATCATTGGCTCCCTCGATAATGATGTGATTGAGCTGAACAAACAGGCTTACCAGCAATTGAGCTGTGACCGGAAAATAGAGATCGTTGATGGTGCTTCCCACTTGTTTGAAGAGCCAGGGACACTTAATGAAGTAGCGAACCTTGCTGCCGCCTGGTTTGATCTTTACCTGTGCAACAACATGGTTCAGAACCAGGTTCAATAAATCGTGTTATGCAATACTTTTATGACAGGCAGGATGCTGCGGAGCAACTGGCTAATAAGCTGGAAGAATACAAGGGCGAAGATGGCGTTGTCCTGGCAGTTCCGCGCGGTGGGGTTCCTATCGGTTATTATTTGGCCACTTATCTTGATTTTGATCTTGACCTGTTGATGTCCAAGAAACTGGGTCATCCTTATAACGAAGAATTTGCCATTGGCGCCGTTGGCCTTGAAGACGAAATCATTGAAGAAACGCAAGGCATTTCTCCTGAATACATTGATGAAGAAGTGGCGAACATTCACCAACAATTGAAAGAACGTTATCGCAAATTTATGGGAGAAAAACAACCCGTCGATATTGCGGGCAAAGTGGTAATTGTGGTGGATGATGGTGTGGCTACCGGAAGAACGATCCTGGCGACTTTGCAAATGCTTCGGAGGAAAAAGCCGAAAAAACTGATCGTTGCTGTGCCGGTATCATCAAACGATGCAGCTCAAAGAATAAGCAAAGAAGTGGACGAATTTCTCACGCTTCACACACCTGTTCCGTTTTATGGAGTGGGAAGGTTTTACAAAGATTTTTCCCAGACAAGCGATGCTGAAGTGATTAGCTTGTTGAAAAAATTCAGGACAAGCAAACAACACGAAGTTTAGTTGATTTGCCAGACAAATTATTTGTTCCCCTTTACTTTCATCTTCAGGGTATAAACGAATTGAGATGCAGTAATGAACAAGATGTTTTTATCTTTTCCTCCGAACGTGATATTGCCTGTCCAGTTGGCAGGCACGTCAATGTGTTCGATCTTTTTTCCCTCCTTATTAAAAACAGTAACGCCCTTACCGGTGAGGTAAACATTTCCTTCATTATCCATGGTCATTCCATCAGATCCCATGTCTGCAAACAACGTCTGATCTGTCAAACTCCCGTCAGGCTGAATGGTGAACCTGAATGTTTTATTGCCTTCGATATCGGCAACGTACAAATATTTGCCGTCAGGAGTTGCAACAATTCCATTCGGTTTTTTCATATTGTCAACCACTACAACAGGATCGTTATTTCCGCACAGGTAATAAACCTTTTGCCCATCGAGGTCCGGTGATTTTCGTTTCCAGTAATCGCGCTGGTAATAAGGATCTGTAAAATAAATTTTTCCATCGCTGGTTACAAAAACATCATTCGGCCCGTTCAGGCGCTTGCCTTTGTAATCTTTCACAAGGATTGTAATTTTCTTTTCCCGATCGATTGACCATAACTGGTCATGTTCATCGGCGCAGGAAATGAGGTTTCCTTTATTGTCAAAACACATCCCGTTCGACCTGCCGGAAGGTTTCATAAAAACCGAAAGTTTTCCTTGCGTGTCATATTTCCAAATCGTGTTGTTGGGTTGATCAGTAAAGAAAACATTCCCTTCTTTATCTGTTGCCGGTCCTTCGGTGAATTTAAACTGATCTGAAACAAGTTGCAATTTGGCGCCGTCAGCAATTACCGGACTTGTTTTTTGTTGCTGATTTGTTTTTCCGTCTGAATTTGCCATGAGAGAAAAAATTAATAAAAGTTTGTAAAGCGGTATCATGTTTCAATTTTTTCGATTAAGCATTAACGTTATATCGTTTATTCGCAATTTTCTTCGATCAGAAATTCTCTTTTGTTGCAATCGAGCGCTACAAGATTTCCAAATTGCGGCCTGCTGGAATAAACACATCCGCCATCGATGTTGATGCAATTGCCTCTTTGTTTTAAAACAAACGTAAGCGGAATCGGTGTGTGGCCGTGGATCATTAACCGGTCGCCCAATTCAGGTTGTTGAGGAAAAAAATCCCTTTCCCACAACATCGCTTGTTTGTCTTCAAAAAGATCACTCTTTTTGAAGTTGAGTCCTGCATGCACAAAAATGAAATGATGTTTTTGCACGCAAAATTCTGTTTCATTCAGGAAAGTTAAATACTCAGGAGGAAGGTCCTGCAATGATTTGATGCCGAAACTTTTCATCGTACTCTTTCCGCCATTATCAAGCCAAAGGTTCATTGAACTTTTATCTGAAGAAGCCGCGAGCATCATCTGCTCGTGGTTGCCGCGCAAAGTGTGAATTTTATACCCTTCGCGCCGCAGTTGCATGATCCTGTCCAAAACACCTTTGCTGTCGGGGCCACGGTCTATATAATCACCGATGCAATAGATGTCGTCTTCCTTCGTGATCTTAATTTTTTCGGTAAGGAGTTTATCAAAAGTCTTGCTGCATCCATGAATATCGCCAATTGCAAATATTCTTTCCATTATCACAAAAATTTTTTTCTAAAAAAATGCAATTAAGATGCCGAAGATAGACTTATCTGTGAGAATGAATTTGAAGGCAGTGAAGAAAGAAATATTATAAAATATTATTTTGCAGTTTCCGGAAATTATTACCTTTGGTCTCCTGATTAAAAATACCTTTTAGCCTTCTCCCTCCACAAGTAATTATAGATTTTTTCTTCGTTCCAATATCCCGGATCCAATCTTTCTGTTTGGGATTAATTGATCCTCACCAAGGCACTAAAAAAGGATTTTTATGAAAAGGCATTCTGTTCATATTGCTTTCCCTTCCTTTTACTTTTCTATTCCTCATTGCCGGAATGAGCCCTTATAGTATTTACCTGTTGCATTATTGCTTTTAAAAAATGCAACCCGCTTCAAATTTCAAAACTTTTAAATCAATCAGCATGAAAACAAGAATATTTTTAAAGGCGGCAGCAATTGTTGCCATAGGCCTGCTGTTTGTTTCCTGCAAAAAGAACGGTCCTCATTTTTGCAACGGGAATGAAGTGATCATGCAAGACAGCAGAGTCTTTGCTACCGGACTTAATAATCCACGTGGTTTGACTTTTGGTCCCGACAATCACTTGTACGTAGCGGAAGCTGGAATAGGAGGAACAAACACAACAACCTGTACACAAGTGATACCACCTGTTGGTCCTTACACAGGAAGCGATGATGGTAGTAGCATTTCACAAATTAATACGGTTGGCCACGTTATGACTTATGTAAAAAACCTTCCATCAAGCCAGACCGCCCCAACCCAGGGAAGCCTGGTGAGTGGTGTGGCAGATGTGGCTTTTGTAGGTCATACACTTTATGCTGTTCTTGCAGGAGCAGGATGTTCTCATGGAGTGGCCGATATTCCGAACGGTGTGGTAAAAGTAAATTCAAACAAATCATGGTCAATGCTTGCCAATCTTAGTGAATTTCAAATGAACAATCCTGTGGCTAATCCTGAAGAGGACGACTTCGAACCTGATGGTACGTGGTACAGTATGATCAATGTGAACGGTGATCTCTATGCTGTTGAGCCCAACCATGGTGAAATAGACAAGATCACTACAGACGGAACAGTAACACGCCTGATCGATATTTCTGCAATTAAAGGACACATTGTTCCGACAGCACTTGCTTATTACAATGGGTATTTTTATGTGGGCAACTTAAATACATTTCCTGCAATGAACAAATCGGGAGTTTATAAGATCAGTATGAGCGGCGAAATGGTAGACAGTGTAATGGGCTTTAATGCAGTTCTTGGAGTAACCTTTGATCAGTTAGGTGGAATGTATGTTTTAGAAAACTTTACTAACAATCCCTTTCCAACACCTGGAACAGGTGATATCATCCGGGTAGATCCATCAGGAACAAGGCAGCCTATAATTTCAGGATTAAATCTTCCCACTGCTATGATATTTGGGCCCGACGAGAAATTGTATGTGTCAGAATGGGGGTATGGCGCAGGTCCGGGTGGGGGACAAATCAGGCAGATCAGTTTACTATGTGATCAAATACATGGCAAACCTCATTTTTGAGTAGTTGAATTTTAATTAGTAAAAGGGCTGCCAAAGACTGGCGGCCTTTTTTGTAATTTTGGTTTTTTATATGTTGGAAAAAGACAAAAAAAATTTTGAAAGAAGTTGAGCAGAGTTGAAATTTTGTTATCTTCGCGCTCCCAATTTAATTATTTGGATCGGTAGTTCAGTTGGTTAGAATGCTGCCCTGTCACGGCAGAGGTCGCGGGTTCGAGTCCCGTCCGGTCCGCAAGTAAAAGCTCTTTCGAGAGCTTTTTTTATTTGTCAGGAATGAAGTTTAACGAATCTGTCAAAATGCAAGTGTCATCAATTTCGGCATTAACGACGAATTATTTCCAGACGAACTTTCATTGTTCAATAATCCAATAATCCAATAATCCAATAATTAAATACCCTCAATACTCCGTCTCCGCCTGAAAATCTTTTTTCAGCAGCCAGCCTTTAACAGGCTTTCCATCTGCGCCGATGAAGATGGCATATTGGAATTCGCCTTTTTCTTCCTTAAGGGTAAGGTCGGCATCGCCGGGTGTCAGGTAAATGCCGGTTCTCTTACCTGTATCAGGTGCAGTATAGAAATAGGCATTTTTAAGAATCGCATAAGTTTCACTTTGACGGCGGTGATATTTGTGTGTAACGGGGCTGTTTTTTTTAACGGGCTTTTTGGTTGCCTTTGCGACCGGCGTATTCACTTTCTTGCGTGGCAACTTCGTCGTTTTTTTTATTGTTTTATCGCTCACGGGGACAACATCAGGAGTTGTGGTTGGGTCGGTAGTTGGCTTTAATTTGGTTTCAGGATTTGTTGTTGTAACTATTCGAACACCGGTGCCGGGCTTATATATCTTATCATAAGCTGCAAAGCCACCCAACCCGAGGGCAACGATAAAGAGCAGGAACATAAAGGATTTGGAACCACTTTTCCGCTTTGTGGCAATGTACCGCTGCGCTTCGATCAACTCCCGGTCACGGGTTTCAAGTGTATATTGAAGGTCTTTAACCAGGTTATCCTTTTTGACAAGTACCGCCTGCAATGCAAGTATTTCATTTCTAAGGGCAGACTCATCAACCATTGGTTTTAATGGTTGTCCAATAATGCTATCAATCCCTTTTTTCCTTTCATCATTGATTGTTCCCTGCTGAATAAATTCCTGCAATTCGCAGCCGTTCTTAAACCGGTTGGCGGGATCTTTTTCCAGGCATTTATAGATCATGCTCAGCAACCATACAGGTATCTCCATTTCTCTTTGCTGCTTCCCGGAGCTCCAGTCGCCGGGCAGTGCATTGCGCCGGAGATTGATGATATCAGGTGGCAATTTTTCCATATGAGCCAACATCACTGCATTGCGCGCCATCTCGCCTTTATTGCCAAGAGGAAAAGGAACGGTGCCTGTCAGCAGTTCAAAAAGGATTATGCCGAAACTATAGACATCTGTTTCAGTAAGTGTTTCACCCGTACTTTGCTCCGGCGCCATAAACTCAATAGCTCCTGCATAGCGCATACTTGTACGCCGTTGTTCATCAGACATCACAGAAAGACCAAAATCAAGCAGCACATAATTGCCGGTGTGGTGGTTGAATTTTACATTGTTGCTTTTTATATCCCCATGCTTGATATTGGCGCGGTGGCAATGTGCAAGGGCGTTGGCCAGATGATCAGCCACCTTCAGCGTTTCTTTCACGGTAAATACGGGATCGTAGGGAGGTTGCAGCAATTCACCAAGATCCGGCCCTTCGATGTATTCCATTTCAATAAAAGGAAGATTGCCTGAGCTGGTGATCCCGGAGGTGATGATGCTTACTACATTCGGGTTGGGCACTTCGTTTACCCGCTTTAATTTTTGCACTTCATTGCGAAAAGAAATGAAATGTTTGTCATCGTCATTCTCGCTCGCGATAGGAGTAGGAAGGATCTTGATCGCGGTAATGATCTCCCCGGTTTTCCGCGCTTTATACACAGAACCTTGTCCTCCCGATTTTAACGCACCGAGATTTTCCAGACCTTCTGCTATCGTAAAAATTTTTGCCATCGTTACTCTTGTCCTGAATACGTGAATTCCAAAACGGCCATATCGCCAAGTATCACCTGGTCACCTTCCTCAAGCCGGTGACCCACTTCAATTGCCTGCATTTTTATTAAAACGCCTTCTGGCGTACGAATCTTTACTTTATTATTGGGAGGGATTCCGCCTTCATCGGCGAAGATCAAAAATGAATTGCTGTCGGCTTCCCACTCAATGTGTGCATGCTGACGGCTTACCGCACGGTTGCGTTCGGTAGGCTTAAAAGCGATCTTGTTTTTTCGCACATAGTTGCCCGCCGCCTGTACACTCGACTCGCGGCCAATGTTGATTCGTCCCCCTGAAGAATCGAGCAGGTAGGTTTCCTGTTCTGCTTCCCCGTTCAACACTTTTATGAAGGCGCTGCTTTGTTTATTGGTTAATCCCGATCTTTTGGTGGAGATAAAAATCGCCGCATCAATTCCTTTCATTAGCTCGGCTTGTGGTGGAAAAAGGTTTGTAAAAGACACCTCCATTTTTAAAGACGATGATAAGCTGATGGCATAATCATCTGCGATCTTTTGTACTTCTTCTGTTTTGAACTTTCCCGGACTGTTTGAATAAACAGCAGATTCATAAAGGTGCTTGTTATATTCATTGCAATTGATGAAAAGGTATATACCCATTATATTTCCTCCTTCGCCGCCCTGTACGTTTTGCAACTTTTCTTTAATGTTTTGCAACAGGATATGGCGGATGCTTTTTACGTCATGTGTTTTTTCTTTAGATAAATTGAACATATCGATGTTGTTTTTTAAAATGAGTTAATCGTTATCGTGAGCCGGTTGTCGCATCGTGAGATTATTCGTGTTATCCACCTGCGGAACTTGTTTCTTCAATGGGTCAAAACTCTTTATATAATTACTTTCCAGTAACAGCGGAATAATGTGTGTGCCGGCGAGCGCCATGGCATCACTGGATCCTTTTGTTCCTTCGATACGGATACAAACCACAACGTGACCGGAGTCATTAGCAGATGGAGCAAAAAACACATACCAGCCGTCGTTGATGTTTTCGCCCTTTACGATTCTTTCAGGAGTTCCCGTTTTACCGGCAACATAAATTCCGAATTGCGATTTTTTTGGAGCGCTTTGTTCCCTCATATAGGTGGCGAGGTCTTGCGCATATATGGAGTCGCCTGCGATGGCAATGCCTTGTTTTGGTTGCGTCGGGTGACCATTTACATCAAGCACATAGCGAGAAGGCATCATGATACCGTTGTTGGCAATGCCCGAGGCAATGCGTGCAACTGAAGCAGGTGTGGCTACCAATTCGCCCTGTCCCCATGCCATGCCGGAAATGCCAAGCGCCCGTGTGCGGCGTATGTTGTTGGGATCATACCTCTTCAAACTTTTGAATTCTGTTTCCCGCCAGAACTTTCTCCACTTTTCCTGCTGTGCTGTATTGTTATTATCATTTTCAAAATAATAGCCGCCAACACCACGCAGGAACATCCCTGATTGCATGTAGAGGTTTACCATTTGCTCCTGCAGTTGGTTTTCATTGGCCAGCCGTATAAAGAATGAGTTGTTGGATCTTACAATGGCTTTCTCCATAGTGATAAGGCCAGCTTCGTCAGGTTCAGGTCCGTTCACCCTTATCAAATCCTTTGGATAGATGTGTATTGTTTTTTGGGCAGCAGCCACACCGAGTTTATTGAACGCAGCCATAGCAGTAACCAGCTTCGCCGTAGAGCCGGGCTGTGTAGCATGTGTAAATCCAATGTCTGTATTTACATTCCAGCCGGGCAACTTATTGAGTTCGTTTTGCGGCAGCGTAAGCTTATCCCAATCGTTCACAGGAGGTAGTGGCCAGCAGGCTGAAGCCAATACATCACCCGTGTTGTCTTTCATTACCACCACAGAAACTTCTTTCCGGTTCACGCTATCATCCTGTTGCAACGCGAGCTCGATCTTTGTCTGCAAAGCTGCATCCATCGTAAGAGTGATGTTCCTGTTTCGCTTTTTGAATTCAGCAACCTGCTCACTGTTAATACCCGAAGTAAGCAGATCGGCCAGCGCGCTGAAATCTCTTTTAGCCACTGTCATCTCGGTACCTGATACCGGTAAGAATTTTTCTTCGCGGTAGCGATTGGCGCTCACTTCGTATTTCTCAACAAGTGCTGGAAAACCTCTCAGCTCGGCAGCATGAGCATATTCCGCAAAATAACCGTTAGTACCACCCGAGAATACCCCTGTGTTGGCATCGCCTGTCCAGAAAAACATGTATTCACCAAATGGATAATAACGGTCCTGTCTTTTATAAGAGAGTGATTCAATATTTACCGGAGGTATGCCGAGCGCAAGCAATGAATCTTTCTGACTTTGGACGAGCTTCAAGTCACTTGACGCCAGCAACCTGCCCTTCCTGTCGTAAATGTTTCCTGCCTGCAGCCTGTTCATTAAAATGCTGATCCTTGGATTGTAACTGTACATCCTTACTCCGCTGCGATCAGCTACCAGTGCCGGCTCTACAATCCATTTTTTCCTGTTAAGTGTATATCCGGACACGTTCACAATCAGCAACACGATGGCCACACAAGCTGCAAGCAAAGCGGGCACAAGGTTTTTATCCTGCCTATTTGAAATGTAACTCATCTGCGCATGTGAACCTCTCAGCCGGGAAACGCCGAGCAGAAAACCAATTGCAACCATACTGCATAGAAGTGATGTGCCGCCATAGCTGGTAAAAGGCAAAGCCACTCCCGACAGCGGGAGCGCACCGGTGGAACCGCCGGCAATAAGCAGAAATTGTACAAATATCCCTATGCCTGCACCGGCACACAGGTAAAATAAGAAAGGCGGACCGGCTTGTCGCCCAATGATGATAGAGCGATGCAACAGCACGAGAAATAAAATAAAGATGCAGGTAATACCCACCCAACCGAATTCTTCACCGATTGCCGGTAGTATCATGTCTGTAGAAGCTTCAGGGATCGTCTTGCCAAAACCTTCTCCGGTGCCCTGGCCTGTAATACCTCCTGTAGAAATAGCCCAGATACCATTGGCCACCTGGTCGCCCCCATACACCTGGTTATTCCATGGGTCAGACCAGATCGCCTTGCGATCAACCAACCTGTGTATGGGGCCGGGAATCACTTTCGCTAAAATGGGAACCTGGTCGAGCAGGAGGAAGCCGCTTACCACAACCAGCGCCATCACAGATGATTCACTCAATCTTCTTTTTCCAATCAACATAAACACGATCATGGCTCCGATGGTAACACCCGTAGCGACCCACACATTTTTGAAAACCCAAATGCTGAGCGCATACACGAGCATCGTCGCAACAACCTGTATAAAATCGCCACGCGAAAAAGAGAATAGTATGATGAATGTAAAACAACAAATGATGGCCGGGCCCAGATCTCCGATCACAAGGAACAATAAAATCGTGGCCACTATTGCGATAAGCGCAAAAACAAAAAATGATAACCGTTTGTTAAAGGAAGGATATTCAGAAATGAACTTTTCGTTGACAGCGAAGAAACCGGCAAGAAACAGGATCACCATATACTTCACTACTTCGCTTGGCTGAAAACCGAAAAGGTTTACTTTAACTCCACTTCCTTCAGGGCCAGTACCAAACAGGATGGTAAGGGCCAGCAAACCCATTGCCGCAAGTGCCCATGGCCAGCCATTGGCAGCCTTTCGTTCATTTTTAAAAATGAGCAGGCGGAAGAATCCTGAATCCGGGGTAAACTTTCTCAGGTTGATAAACTGGAACACAGTTATGGCAGCCATTCCAATGGAGAAATAAATGAAAGTACTCTTGATAAGGAAGCGATCTCTTAACGGATCCTGCAGACTGAACAAAGCGATAAATGAAAGGCCTGTCAGTATCATCACGACCGGCAGCAGCAACTGGTCGGCGCCGGGCGAACGGATAGAAAGGACGAGGTGAACGAGGAAGAAGGAAGCGAAGAATGTCAATACAATAATGCGGAACCAGTAAGTCACTTCTTCGGGTGTCCTTACGATAAATGCCTTTTCTTTTTTCAGGGTATTAAAATCCTGTGTTGAAAAAAGTTTCATCGTATGAGGCGACTGTACAAAATGAAATGTAGCACTCCCTCGCAGTTTTTCAACGCCTTTGGACCGTCCGAATTCATAAGCTGGCTGAAGAGGAATCAAGTCATAAGATTTGTTTACCGGCAACCCTGTGAACAAAAAGTTTCCGGAAGCATCAGTCCGCGCATAGGCATTAAAAGAAAGAAGCTGCAACTTTTTTGTCGAATCGCGATAAAGCACTTTGCGGACACCATCTTTAAATTGAATAATGCTGTTATTATCGTCACCTGCAGCAAGGCTGTCCTGCGGCACCAATAACCGCAGTCTCAACAAAGCACCCTTAACCGGTTGCCGGCTGTCATTTTTTATGCTGCCCGAAATAGTACCTGTTCCCAAACCGACATTCGTTTGTGCGGAGACCTGCAAAGGATGTTTTTTTTCTTTTTCAAATGAGGTTGAATCATCAGCAGAAAAGCCGAGCAAACTTCTCGAGAGTTCTACCCGCTTCCTGAAGGAGGCGCCGCCCTCCGCAAAAGCCTGGTCCGCATTAACGAAATAGGGCTTCTTATTTAACGTACCCACATTGTCAATCTCCGTGCCCGGTGTTTTCGCTGCCGCCACCGTCTTTGCAATGAAGGAGATATCTTTCGGATCTTCGAAATACATTCCTTTTTCCAAAACCTCTTCCATTCTTTCTCCCGGCTTGTCGTCATTCAGGTTGATCATCGTTCCCTTCGCCATGCGCGTGTCCACTTCTGAAAAATCGCGCTGCAATACAGAAAACATTTTCCAAAACAGGAATGCCATGATCACTCCAATCAGTAAAAGACTTGTACGTTCTGCATTCCTGTTTCTAAATGATGTGCCTGAATTCGTCATAGATCATTTGGATTTAGTAGGGGTTATGAATATGGGATCTTTGAATTTGCCTGATACCACTGAATCCTTAAATGCTACTGCATATTGTACGGGAACCCTGCAGTTGATAAAGCGTATATGCCTCAACGTTATATTGTTCTTTTGAACCACGAGTCCAACATCGAAATTTTTAAATACTATACTATCCAGCACAATATTTTTTGCTGCCGGATCGATGATGAATGCGGGGCCTTTATTTAAACTGTCAGCAACTAAAACTGCCCCGTTACCTAAAAGGTGAAAGCTGTCTTTCAATATCGTCAGTGGGGCATCCAGGCGAATGACAGATTTATTTGCTGGAATCGAATACGTCTTCGATGAGTCGCTCACTCGCGCCACCAATTGATTCAGTTGATCGTTCAGTTTCTTCTCTGTTGTAAGGGGAAGCGGATTTGGGTTTTCCTTTTTTTTATTTTTTTCAAAAGCAGCGGTAAGCGAGACAGCGCCCAGCCCGATCAAAATAATGACCATGAACGCCATCATCCTGCGGTTTTTTTTCTTGTCCCAATTCAATTCAGTTATCTCGGGCACTTCAGGAGTGATAACTGGAGTTACAGTTTCCGGTTTCTTTCTTTCAACAACTACCGGCGCTCCCTTTTCCTTTGGCCAGTTATCATTTTGAGCCAATACAACTGTAATGTTATCACTTCCTCCCGCTTCATTTGCTGCGTCAACAAGTGAACGAACTTTTTCAGAAATATTTTTTTCTGAAGTCATTACCTGCAGGATCGTCGCAGAGTTGATCATGTCAGTCAGGCCATCACTGCAGAGGAGGAGTTGGTCTCCCGGCAGGAAGGGCGATTCGCTGGTCTCGATAAAATTCTTCGTGATATTTACTTCAAACCCAAGGGCTTTATTAATTTCATTGCGTTTAGGGTGACGCATAGCTTCCTCTTCTGATAGTCTCCCTGATTCTTCCAAAAACCCAACGATCGAATGATCATTCGATAATTTCACGAGGGAATGATCTCTCAGCAGGTAAAGCCTCGTGTCGCCTACGTGTGCAAACCAACAAATATTGTTCTTTTTATCCGCCACCATACAGGTAAGCACACACGCCATTTGTTCATTTAAAGCTTGCTCTTTTTTTGTCTCGTTTATTTTTGCGTTGGCTGCGATGATGGCCTCGCGGAGTGATTCAATTACATTCCCGCCGGAAATACTTTCCAGTTTTTCCAATATTACAGAACGAGCTATCTCCGCAGCGATATCGCCGCCCTGGTAACCACCAACGCCATCTATCACACCGGCGATAAGGAAAGTCGTGCCGGGAATTTCACGCACGAAGAAAGTGTCCTCGTTCTTCTCGCGGCGTTTACCCTTATCCGTTATGCCATAAAAATATTCAGCCATTTTTATGTGTTTGCCTGATGTCAGTAAAATTGGCCACCAGCAATACAATGCTGATCACCAACAATCCTATCGCTAATAATGAATCCATTTTAAACCTTGAATATGTTAATCGATACAATACCGTTCAGTACGATCCTCGAGTTCATCGGAAGCGCTGTCCACACGGGTGCGTCCGGGTAACTTTTTGCGATCTCGTTTTCATTTACCAAAGTCTTTTCACCAAACGATGCGATGTAAAACTTATCGGCCGTTTTATCATAGCGCACCGACAGGTGAGGGGTGGATACCCAATCGGATGGTACGAGGAAAACGCCTGGCTGATCAGGCTTTTCATCGCTTCCTGATATAAGGAAGGCTTCATCCTTAACTAGGTATTCAATCTTTTTCCCAACGTATTCTTTTTCAGGAATGGTTGCTTCAAGTCTCGCGAAATAGCGCGGCCTTGTTATATCACTCAACTCGCCTGTTTCGAGTGTATCCTGCCAGGGCAATTCATAGTATCCATCACTGTAGTAGGTGAAGTCCTGCAAAATTTCATCAGCAATGTCAAACGTTTGTGCAATACCCGTTTGACGCGGAATGAATGTAACGCGAAGGTTTTCCTCTCCTCTGTGCACCTTGCCAGGAAGGAGTTTGCCGATAAAACTTTTATCGCCTTTTTCATAATCGGGGTGAGATACAAAACGGAATACCCATTTGTTGGCAGAAGCCGTCACCTTCTTTCCTTTGCGCCGGTGTTCCTGCAATATGCCGTAAAAAGCCTTTACAGATTCTTTTATGATAAGTGAAAATATGCCCCTGTTGTTGTCCATGAATTTATTGTAATCAGGAGGGCTGAAGCAAATAATGTATTCATGGTAAAAGATTATGCGGTCTGCAAAAGAAAGTTCAGCAATGGAATCTCTAAATTTTTCAATGATGTATTTGTAAACCGAATCGGGGGTTATCAAAGCAGTTTCGGTATAACTCGTTTCTTTTTTCAAAAACCAGCTTTGTACGCCGGTCCTTTGCCAGAACGTGGGTTTTGTAATTGTGGGCATTGGCTGCTTTTTAATCGTGACTAATCACTGCGTTTGACTAAAGTGAAGGCAAATAGCCTGCTCCGTCATTCACAATGTTTCCTTAAAATCTTTAAGTAAAAGTCTTTGATGCCAATGCTGTATTTAAAGTAAAACTATTTTCTATACGCACATAGTGATTGAAAGATTAACGTGCCCACTTCACGATTAAAACACGATTATTAATATTTGATGAGTTGAAATTAACAGAATGTTTCTTAAAGCTTTGCGAAAGCTTGGGGGATAATGGTGAAGGAAATCTTAAAAGTGTAATAGGCAATAGGCAATAAGCAAAAGGCAAAAGGCAAGCAGCCACGAATTACACTAATTGACAAGAATTTATTGCGCTAGAGGGGAGAGGTGACACCTTTCCGAAGGGATCCTTCCTGAAATATCCTGGATAAATATTACGAAGTTAATTAGGAATGCAAAACTGAAAAAAGTGTCACCTCTTCAAACTGATGATTCATTTAATTTAGTGTAATCATCACCGTTATGCAACTTTATCAAAAATAAAAAATATATTATTTGTTTACTTACTCCAATTCTGCAAAATGCAAGTAGCCACGAATTACACCAATTAATACGAATTGCTTGCGCCTCACATTTAAAAAATTCAATAATCAATAACCCGCCGAGAACGACAAACGTCCTTGCTTACCCGTCATTGCGACAAGCTGGCCTGGTGCAACAGGTTAAATCAAAACGTTCTGCGCCGAAGCAATCTCCTCAATAGAACGACATGCATTTAACCTATTCAGGCATTTTTAAGATCGCGTCAGGCTGAGGCTCTCGAAGCCGATTTTAAAAGATGCAAAGCAAGACCCCTGCATAGTTTATTTTAGTGTAATGGTTACCGTTATACGTATTTTCCTGAAATAAAAAAGCAAGTTATTTCTCTGCTTATTTTATTTATGCACGGCTGTATCAAAAATGGTCCGGCTAGTAACATTGCGGTGGATGAAGGGTCTCTTTTTTACTTATTTACCCTTGGAATGTATTTTTTCTTTGGACTTCTGCTGGTATGGAATACAGAAATTATTGTTATTACTTTTTTCCTCGTAGCTATTTTGTAAATGAGCAAATATGGAAATATATCAATTTTCGCTTCCCTGAAAAATCTTTTTCTTTCCGGATAGCGTTTAGGTGTTTGGATTACCTGTTTAATTTTTTCATTTACCTGGTTTATAAACCGATCGCCTAATCCATCCTGCCGGTCTTCGTACCACTCCCAGGCGTCCAGAAGTTCCTTACGCGCTTTTAGTAAGATTTCATAAGTATAGGCAGTCATTTTGGACTTCTCTTTTTCTTCAATCTTGCAATATCACGATCTATATCACCCATAGTATATCCTTTTTCTTTTCCTTTATCCCATGCATCATATCTTTCTTGAAATTCATTAACTATTCCATTATCTTTCCACCACTTCACTTCCTCATTAATTGTATCTTCAAGCATCGTATAGATTGCTTTAATTTTTTTTTCATCTGCCACACGGATATAATCATGTAATCGCTCTCTGATTGTTGCTGTGTTCATTTTTATGACGTTATTTTTCGAGATGCTTACCCTCGCACCTACTAAACTTGTTAAAAGATTTTGTGGTATAAAGCTAAAATAAAAATAATTAAACAGGAATGGTGACAACTTTTCAAAAGCGATCCTTACAGGTGAGTGTTTGAAAAAGGTTTGGAAGTCATCATTAATAATAGAGTGAAAAAGGTATCACCTCTTCCAACTGATGATGAGTTTAATTTAGTGTAATCATTACCGTTATAAATATTTCCCTAAAATAAAAAAATATATTATTTGCTTACTAACTACAATTGGGAAGCAGCCGCGAATTAAACCAATTGACACGAATTGATTGCGCGTCACAATAATTCAATAACGCAATAATTCAATAATTCAATAATTTAATAATCCAATAATCAATAATCATAACCCCAGCTACCAGCATCGTGCTACTGCCATCCAGCGCAACCCTAACATTTGTTCTATTGCCAAACAGCATTTCCTGGTGCAAATTTGCTTTTGCACATCACATTTCTGACAGTTATACTCAATCAACTCAATCAAATGAAAAAGATCATCTTATTCGCCTCCATCATGCTTGCAAGCGGACTCTTGTTTACCAACGTTTATAATTCCTTAGTGGATGCAAAATCCTGGGGTTCAGATATTCCGCAATCTCTTGCAACAGCAAGACTGTATTTTAAATCTGCGAACCCCGGAGATTTCTTCAGGGTATTTTCACCTATCAACCAGTTGTTGGGATTGCTGGCGTTAATAATGTTTTGGAAATTCTCATCTACAGTAAGAACTTATTTGGGAATTGCCCTGGTACTGTACGTGCTTTGTGATGTTTTTACCTTCGCTTACTTCTATCCGAGGAACGATATTCTTTTTAAAACAGTTCCATTATCAATGACGGCTGTTCTCAGGAAAGCGTGGTCAGGATGGAACACCATGAATTGGTTGCGGTCACTGATGTTGTTCGCCGGCTTAATATGCTCTTTCCTTGCATTAGACAAAATCTACGCAAGAATGCAAGAAATCGCTATGATCAAAAGAACAAGTCATTTAACGGATAAGGCTCTTCAGCCTGTAGATGATTAGAACTGACTCAGCACGCAGGCCGAGCTTTCTTCATACTCTTGAAGGCGTCAACGCCAACAAGATTAGGTCGGGACAGATGCAAGCCGTTTGATAAAAATTATTTTTTACATCTTTGTCCTTGTGCTGTATTTTTTCTTCGGACTATTGAAACTTTACCGGTAGCATGTTCAATTTTAATAATGCCAACAATAAGATCATGATTACCGTTCCTGTTGCGGCAAACACGTTGATGAACTTTTCTGTCCTCGCATTATTATTGAATAATTTTTCAATCACTTTAAATATCATTAATCCTATCACTCCACCAAGCGTATTGGTAATTAGATCGGTAACGTCAAGCGCCCCAAGACGCAAAATATATTGAAGTGATTCAACAATAAAGCTCAGAAAGAAAAAGAAGAAAAGCTTTTTACCGAAACTCCACCTTTTAAACAAAACACCGGTATATATCCCAAGGGGAATAAAGATCAACACATTTAAAATGTTTTCCGCATTCAGGATTGTGGGATCATTGAACGGAATAAAGTTTACACTTCGTTTGTCGATATAAGAAAACCGTACCCCCAACTTAAAGAGTAAGATCCAGTAGAGTACAATCAAATAAATCGTAAATAATAAAAGAGTTAACCTGTTTAACCCCTTATTTACTTTCAAGTTGGTACCCATGTTTTTCCAATTGACGTGAATGTGAAATATCAAAGCAATCCTACCTCGAAGACGTTAGATAAATTTAGGAACTTTTCATTACTGCAAAACTGAAAAAGTTGTCACATCTTCCTGTTGATTCCTGTATCGCTGTCCTTGCTTCTGTCACAGCGAAGCGCATTTCTTACAGCAACAGGAGAATTAGCGACTCAGTGGACGGAATCTCCTGATTAGAATGAGAACCTCTTCGTGTTTCTCTGAGCCTTTGCGCCTCAATGGTTCAAAAGAAGTCTTTTGCGCAAACAATCTTCAGCCTATAACGGCAATCCTTATCCGAAAAAATGAGTCTCGAGGATGTGTAGTTAAACGCATATGAAATAAAAATCATTCTTTTTTTTAAAGAAAAATTATTAATCTTGCGCTCATTCTTTTACTCACAACTAAATTGCTTTATGAAAAACAAATTTCTTTTATTCTTTTCCCTTCTATTGCTGGTTGCCTGCAAAAAAAACAAAATTTCTAACCCGGCGGTTCAAACATTTGATGCTGTGGGAACATGGTCAATGTACAGTACCGGAGGAGGCACTGTTGGAAATTCCACGATAACTACAAGCAGAGCCGATACCTATCCCTGCCTTGCGAATAATAAATTGAACTTGAGTGCAGACTCAAGCTCCCTGGCTTTTTATGCTGCAGCTGATACATGCTATTTAGAACACACACAGTCTCTTACATACATTGTGGGCAAGGCCGGCGATTCAACGAAAGGGTCTTACCATATTATAGGGCATAATATTTATCTTAAAACTCAGTACGGCACATCTGTAGGTGTACTTTCTGACTCAAACAATCTTGAGAAACTTGTAGTGACAGACACCATTAGTAACAACATTTATATTTCCACTTTTAAAAAGTGATTCCTTTTATTATAGTTATCAAAATGGCAACTGTAAAACGATTTCATAAAATACAAAAGCTTCTTTCCAGGAAAACAATTTTAGTTTTTACTTTTCTTGTTTGTGTCTCCTTGACAGCATGCGGACAAACGGTAAATGGTATTCCAATAAAGGATTTAAAAACAGAATATGTCGACATCACAGGAATAAAGACAAAGCTTTTTGGTCGGAAAGTGAATGTTTTTATAGATTTTGGGCAGGAAGTAAAAGTCTTCGGCCATAACCAGGTAGTAATAAAAGATGCGAAAGGAGAAGACATGGAATTTAATTCAATGATCGACGCTCTTAATTTTATGTCTCAAAATGGTTACACTTTCGTTCAGGCCTACGCTATTGCAGTGGATGACGATTATGTTTATCATTACCTCATGAAAAAAGACAATAAAAAAGAAGTATTTGAAAGTACCGGTCCTGTTACAGGAGACAAGGGAAATAGTAATAACCTTTAAAAAGGTTATCGAAAAATTCAGCAGATAATCCTGGATGCTGTTAGCGTCCCGGCCACCGGTCTGAAAACCTGCATCGCATATTTATGCAGGTGTGACGCAACCTGGGCCATTAGAGCGACAGTCGCTTCATGTTTCTTTGTGCCTTAGCGACTTCGCGTTTCAAAAAAAAGGGATTGCGCAAGCAATCTTCAGCTTCGAAAAGCAATAGCTTTCATTCAAAATCTTCATATTTCTTTTTGGCTTTGCAACTTGTCAAAATAAAAAATTTTCAAATTTGTTTCTTTGCTGTAATTTACCTTTAAAATTTGCTTCCAGTGAAATATCGAAGCATTGCCAGGTAAAGAACTCTCTTTTTAATCTTAAAAATTATTACAATGAAGGTCGTCAATCCTTATCTAAATTTCGGCGGAAACGCCGAAGAAGCATTTAATTTTTACAAGTCTGTCTTCGGTGGAGAATTCACTACATTGATGCGGATGAAAGATGCATCGGGAATGCCGGTGCCGGAAGGCCAGGAAGAAAAGATCATGCACATCGCTTTGCCAATAGGCAACGGGCAGGTGCTGATGGCCAGTGACAGTAATCCATCTACCTTTAAAGAAGGCAATAATTATTACATTTCCCTTCATGCTGATAGCGAAGAAGAAGGAGGAAAAATATTTGACTCCCTTTCTGCAGGCGGCAAGGTAAACCACCCTTTTGAGAAACAGTTTTGGGGCTCATGGCACGGTAATTTTCTCGATAAATTCGGTGTGCGCTGGATGGTGAATTATGATCCGCAATAATTGTCATTAGGGGAAGCCCTGGAAAAACGTTGTAACCTTAACTGTCCGGTAGCCGTCTTAGCCGTTATTGTCGTGCGAGATTTTTCTTAATAATCTATTCAAACAAGAAGTTATGAAAACAGCATTGCTTGCATTATTTTCTATTGCCGTTTTAAGCTCATGCAAAATGATCTCCGGGAACGGGAACGTGCAAAAGCAAACGCGCAACCCGGGAACATTTACCAAAGTACATTCTTCAGGGTCTGCAAATGTGGTAATAATGAATGGAAGCAATTGCTCCGTAACAGTAGAAGATGATGAGAACTTATTGCCTTATATGGAAACGGTGGTTAATAACGGAACACTGCAAATTCACTACCGAGATGGTATATCAGTAACAAATGACCATGCAAAAATTTATGTTACGGCGCCCACCCTGGATGGGGTAACCACTTCCGGCACTTCTGACATAACCATGTCTGACCTATTGCACAATCCTGGTAAGATTACATTCAAGACAAGCGGCACCGGGAGTATCGAGGGGGAAGTAAATGCCCCGGCTATTTCAGTTAACCTGTCCGGCACCGGCACTGTAAAACTTCGTGGGCGAACCAAAGATTTTGATTGCAGGATATCGGGGGTTGGTCACGCGGACTGCGGCAACCTGCAAAGCGAAAATACTACAGTAGATGTTTCGGGTGTGGGAGACGCACATGTATTTGCCAGTGTTCATCTGAAGGCCTCTGTTAGTGGCACCGGGAGTGTGTATTATCGTGGTAATCCGCAAAATCCTGAAATTCGTACCTCAGGAGTGGGTAGTGTAAAAGCTGAAGATTGACGGAGCTATTGATCACATACTGCCCGAACCCAATTAAACTCAATACTCAATAACACCCACCATATGGAACCAGGAGTGTTGATAGAAAATACCAGGCGCTGAATCCCGGAACACATCAGAATAGCCGGAGAATGCATAAGAACCTGTAGCGCCGGTAAACTTACCAATGCCGCCCTTTATTTTTCCAGTCCCTGCGACGGAAAAATGCAGGAGATTTTCAGGTGACGCTACCATATATAGCGTATCAAAGTTACTCCAGAATGCATTTCCCTGGTGATCAAAGAAGAGGACCTCCACCTTTTGTTCATTTATGGCCTGGATCTCATCCTTTGAAAAGTAAGGCTTTAGATTGTCATAATAATTATCTGTAATCTGAACAGAGTTGGTTATCTCCACCCCGTTTTCATCATAATAAGCATACAAGTTGGAATAATTATAAAACTTACCCAGGAGCGTACTGTTGCCTTCCCCTTCGCCGGCCATATAGCCGGGTAAATAAGGGAAACAATAACAGCCACCGTTGGCAAGGTCCGGGGTGTAAATATGATATACGTCCATGCTGGCCTTTAATGGCCGTGGATGTATTTTGTGACTGCTAACAACTGCGTCGCTTGTAACCAAATTTTCAGTTGAAGGTTTCGAAAGGTCTTTGCGGCAGTTAGTCAGAAAGAGAATAGGGGCAATGAGTAAAGCCCGTGTGAACATTGATACTTTCATGGTTGAATGTTTTATGTTTAGAACCAGTGATTATAAAACCTTTCTTTGGATTCAAAAGCTGTAGCGGATTTACACGATAAAAAGATCAGGTAGTAGGAATGAAAACAATAATTTAAAAGTATTTCACTTGTGTATCCGGCAGAATGACTACTGTCAATTACACTCCTGACGGTTATCAGGAAAGATGCATGGAGACGGCATCACTTCGTGTTTCTTTGTGTCTTTGCGACTTTGTGGTTCAACGAAACATCTGAAGAAAAACATAAAGTACCAGGATCCAGCGACCAGCATCCGCCATCCTGAATGCCTTTTTTCTATATTTGCACCCTAATAAGATTATTTAATGAACATTGAAGTCCTTAAATCGAAAATTCACCACATAATCATAACAGAAGCGAGTTTGAATTATGTGGGTAGCCTGACCCTTGATGAAGCGCTGATGGAAGCTGCAGGAATGATCGAAAACGAGAAAGTCCAGATAGTGAACCTCAATAATGGCGAACGCCTGGAGACCTACCTGATAAAGGGCAAAAGACGTAGCGGCATTTGCTGCCTGAACGGGCCGGCAGCGCGTAAAGGTGCAGTAGGCGATATCGTTATAGTAATCTCCTATGCATCTATGCCTTTTGAAGAGGCAAAAAAATTCAAGCCAACTGTGATTTTCCCAAATGAGAAAAACCAAATTTCCCTCCCTTAATTCGAACTGAAGGAAAGTGAAGGTCATGGATATTGTAATGGTAAATGAACCTTTTCAGAATGTCATGAAGTAATGCTCATGCACAGGTCTGGAGACACTGCGCAAGTGGGTTTTTAATACCTTCTTGTTTCCTGGGACTTTGCGACTTTGCGGTTCTATCCCTTCGTGTTCTTTGCGGCTCCTGGTTCAAAAAACACCAACGCAAGGCGCATTGCTATTGAAGTAAAAAAATATTTTCCATTTCATTTCTTTGATCTAACTTCAATACGCAATTGCAAATTCCCTTTAACTTTTATGGCAAAACCCAACGGCGAAAATATCAGCGCTGCCCGCAGGGAAGCGTTCGAAAGATTAAAAATACCTATAACGTCGAGGGCAATACTTTGCCTCGACGGCGGCGGAATCCGTGGCATCCTTACTATTCAGCTTCTAAAAAAACTGGAAGAGGTTGCCGGTATGCCTTGTTACCAACTTTTTGATATGGTAGCGGGCACTTCTACCGGCGCCATTATTGCCGGGTTGATAACCTCCGGCCATTCTGCAGCAGGTATAGAAGATCTGTATGAAAAACTGGTAACTAAAGTGTTTGAAAAAAGATTCCTGAAAGGACGTTTTTTTAATCTGCCCGCCTATACCAAGAACAACTACCGCACAATTTTAAAAGGAATTATTGGTGATGTGACTCTTGAAGAAGCTTGCGCACGGCACGACCTGGACCTGATGATTACCGCCAGTGATATCTCTGCAGGCGAAGAAACTTTCTTCTCATGTTTTAAACAGGAAGACGGCAGCTATTACGGCACTTATAAAACGGTGCTTTTACGTGCGGCGATGGAAGCCACCATGAGCGCTCCAACCTACTTTTACCCTATGGAACGTTTCCTCGACGGAGGCACCACCACTTACAATAACCCTTCGCTGGCGGCTTTTATTGAAGCCACTTCTTATAGTACTCCAAAAGGAGGAACCCCTTCTTACTCTTTTTCTGAGATCAGCCTTTTTAGTTTCGGGACCGGCATGTCACGCCAATTTAAAAATCATAAGGAGATCATCAGGCCCAAAGGCTTAGCCATTACCTTCTGGTTGCATTGGATCATGAACCAAACGGGCCAGGATGCAAGCATGATGCAGGTAAATACTTTTCGCTCACCTGTGTTTAAAAAGATCCTCGACATGAGAAGATTTGAAATCTCACTCGATCATCTTTCATTAAAACAGTTGGAAGATACAGATACACTCGATCCCCGTAAGTATGGAACCGCATCCCTGCATCAACTGTCCACTACTATGCTCAACAATGTTGACCTGGCCGATACCCGCAAATTCGACCTGATGAAAATTATTGGCCAACAAATGGCAAAATATATTGTGTCAACCGGCAATAATTTTCAAACAGACCTGGTAAATGAATATGGCGACGATGCTCTTGTTTCTTATTTTGGTGACGTGGAATGCATCAAAAGGCAGATGAGCGATGCAGCGTGGCTGGATAAGAGTCTTGCATGAAAAGGGTATCAATTAATTTTTGTCGAAGCCATTAATCCCTCCGTGTTTCTTTCTGGCTTTGTGCTTTGTGGTTCCACTTCAAGCCAATCAAAGTATTAGCAATTTATTATCTCTTTAATCCGTTATTTTTGAAACCGGCTAATTATTAAAAACCCAATCCTCCGTATTGAAAACTCATTTTTCCCTTTTATTGGTTTTCGCAGGTATCCTCATGTGTTCAAATGGAAATGCGCAACTCATTACCGGTGTTTGGAATGGAAAGATCGATCACAGGAATGTGGAACTTAAAATAGTGAAGAACGGCGACAGCCTGACCGGAACGAGTTATTATTACACCTCGCCCAATAATTTCAGAAGATACAGTATAAAGGGCTATTTTGATGCAACCGATAACAGCGTTGTTTGGTGGGATGACCAACTGATCGAAGAAAAACGCAACAAGAGTTTTTTACCTAAAAGGTCAACGGCTCCTTATATGTCGACTGCTGATTTTAATTGCCCCGGCGATACAAGAATGTACCTGACAGGTAAAGCGGCTTTAAAGCAAAATCCGGACCAGCAAACCGCAACTGTTGACCTTGAAAAATTCATAACTCCGTTCTTCAGGGATGAATGGGATTACATTATTGACAACTATACAGTTGGAGCCAACAACCCTTACCTGATTGATAGTATTGGACAGTTGGCTTTCAACAGGCCGGTGACTGCTCCTGTTGCCCAAGAGCCAATTGCAACGCTTCCCGGGAAGGATGTTCCGGTTCAGCCGAAAAAGCAGGTTTTTATTCCGGTCCCTTCAGCCACGCCATCCATAACAACTGCTCCTGTTCATGTAACAGCACCTGTTGCAAAAGCACCTTTAACTAATGAACAAAAATTCAAAACCCGTACACGGCAATTGGTGAAGGAGATACCGCTTACCGGTGACTCGCTGGAACTGAAGTTTTATGATAATGCTGAAATCGACGGTGATTCTATTGCCGTTTTTCTCAACGACAAAATGCTGGCGGAGCACATCCGTCTTTCAGATACTGCCTACACGATCAAATTGCCTGTTGCAGAACTGCAGCAGACCAACGACCTTGTGATGGTGGCAGAGAACCTCGGATCAATACCTCCCAATACTTCACTCATGATCGCGATGGTATCGGGAAAGCGTTACGAGGCAAGGCTGGCAAGCACTGAAAATAGTAGTGCGCTGATAAGGTTTGTGAAGGAGGAAAAAAGGTTGTAAAAATTATTAAATTATTTGATTATTAAATTATTCTCCTCTACCTGCAAGGCAGATACTTTACGAACTTTACAGTGTTATGTTATTGCAATTAAGCCCAATATTTTAATTATTGAATAATTCGATAATTAAGTAATCAGACGCAAGAATTAAATACCTACCAGCTGATTAATTCAACCCACTTGTATCAACCGGTAATTTATCCAACACCAAATTTGCCGAATCAACTAAATGTCGAAAAGCAGGCATGTATTTCTTTGCAATCGGTTTGGCCGATGGGAACTTTTGTTTAAAAGGATCTACCTGTCTTCCATTTTTCCAAAAGCGGTAGCAAACATGTGGGCCGGTGGCCAATCCCGTCATTCCTACATAACCGATCACTTGTCCTTGTCTAACATGCTGGCCAACCCTTACGGCGCGCTTACTCATGTGAAGATATTGTGTGGTATAAGTTTGATTGTGTTTTATTTTCACATAATTTCCATTAAAGCGGGTATAGCGTGAAGCAATCACAACGCCACTTCCTGTTGCGAGGATAGGGGTGCCGGTGGGAGCCGCGAAATCGGTTCCTAAATGTGCTTTCCATACTTTATCAATTGGGTGAAATCGACGCAGGCTGTAATGCGAGGTAATGCGACTGAACTTTAGTGGTGCTTTTAGAAATGCTTTCCGCAGGCTTTTGCCTTTTTCATTGTAAAATTCGCCTCCCTCGCTGCTGTCGGGTGCAAAATAATAAGCTTTATAAATTTCGCCGTTGTTGGAAAATATGGCCGAGGTTATCGCCCCTGATTCAATCGGCTTTCCTTTTATATATTGTTGATCATATTCAATCTTAAACCAGTCACCTTTTTGAATGGAATAGAAGTTTATTGTCCAGGCAAATATATTGGCAAGCTTTACGGCAAGATCAGGATCAGCATGCTGGCTTTCCAGTGTCTCATAAAGTGAGCTATGAATTGTGCCCGAAAGACTTTCTGACTTTGTTGTTACAGGCCGCACTCCGGTGTATACGTTCAAACTATCTCTTAAATCGTAAACCACATAATTTACCGGATCGGGTTGATAAACAAAATATTCAGCTCTTTGAGAAGAATCACACAAGATAGTATAAGGTTTTCCCGCGGCCAGGTTTCGTACACTAAAAACATTACGCGCTTTTTGGGCCAATCGCAGCACGGTGGAATTATCAATGCCGTAATCAGCCAGGATCTGGGAAAGAAACTGGTTGTGCTGAATAGTTCCGTTCACTATCGTAAATGAATCAAGCGGCAGGCCAAAACGTGTGGCAACAGGATCGGCATTTTCCTTAACGGAAGTTGAAGCTTTTACTGCTTCGCTTTTACCGGATTTTACAAATTGTGTTGCAGTAAAAATGATAAGTACGCCCAAAGCAACAGTCAGTAAAACAACTTTTAATGAAATTTTTTTTTCTCCCATGGTCTATTGCAGTTATGAAACAAATTACAAAACTTGATCGCCGTAAGCAATGGTTGACTCCGGGTTTGTATGGAAAAAATTTCAGTAGCCGGAGAATGGATTATGGAGCTAACGACAGTGAGGCGGGATCACAAAATGCGTAATCGTCTTTCATAAGAATCGCCTTCGCTACAAAGATGCAGTATTGAGTGGGAAATAAAAAGTATAAACTCATAATTTTTGTGCCTGTGTGAAATAATTGTTGTACCCTATATTTGCAAATTCACAGGAAATGGGGTTTTCCTGAAAAAAACCGCCCGTAAAAAAGGCTGATAACTCCTGGTCATCGTTTATTTAATCTTTAAATAATTTACTTTGATTAGGAATCTAATATTAATCGGAGCAGGAGGTTGCATAGGCAGCATCTGCAGGTATCTTTCCCAGCAATTCGTTCAAAACAATTATCCTTCTTCCATTCCTTTGGGCACTATGTTCGTAAATATTGCAGGTTGTTTTATCATCGGAATTGTATATGCTTTGAGTGCAAAAGGCACAATGATCTCTCCTGAAGCTCGCATTTTTCTAGCAACAGGGTTTTGTGGTGGCTTCACAACCTTTTCCTCATTTGCTTATGAAAATGTGGCCATGGTTCTCGAAGGAGAATTCTATTATACAGCACTTTATCTTCTGTTAAGTGTGATCATTGGATTTGGTGCAGTTCATGCAGGCATCTTATTGGTTAAATTTATAACTAAATAAAATCTTATGACACTGGATACTGAATCAAGATTACTGCGGGTTTTTATCGGCGAGTCTGACAAAGTTGGCCATCAACCATTGTATGAAGCGATCGTTTTTGCTGCCAGGAAGCAAGGACTTGCTGGTTGCACTGTTTTGCGAGGCCTCATGTCTTTTGGTGCATCTTCACATGTTCATACAGCCAAACTTATTGAAATCTCACAGGACCTACCAATCGTCGTCGAAATTGTTGAACATGAAGACAAGATCAATGAATTTGTGAAGGTAATTGATGAATTAATGAATAAGGCAGCATGCGGCGGTTTGATCACAATTGAAAAAGCTACTGTGTTGCATTACAAATCAAGACGAAATAAATAATCAGGTTTTATACAGGCTTAACTACCGTATATGAACATACGAAAAGCTACAAGATTTGTTGTTTTACTCGGCCTTGTCAGTCTTTTTTCGGACATGACTTACGAGGCGACGAGAAGTATCAGTGGCCCTTATCTTGAAGTGTTGGGTGTTTCAGGTGCAGTTGTTGGTTGGGTAGCAGGTCTTGGAGAACTGGTTGGTTATGCTTTACGTTTGTTGTCTGGCTACCTTAGCGATAAGACAAAAAAATATTGGGTGATCGTTATCATTGGTTATTTGCTCAATTTATTTTCATGCCCTTTGCTGGCTTATGCCGGTTATTGGCAACTTGCTGTCGTTTTATTGATAACAGAAAGAGTCGGTAAAGCGATTAGGTCGCCTGCCCGCGATGCGATGCTTTCTTATGGTTCGAAAGAAATGGGACATGGTTGGGGTTTCGGTCTTCATGAAGCAATGGATCAAACAGGCGCAACAGTTGGGCCTTTGCTTGTGAGTGCTATATTATTTTATAAGAACCAATCATATCATCTTGCATTTTTAATTTTATTTATTCCGGCTGCTATTGCTTTGGTAATTCTTCTTTTTGCAAAATCCCAATATCCAAGGCCACAGGAGCTGGAAGTAGAACAAACGGTTATTGAAACAAAAGGATTTCCGCGGCTATTTTGGTTGTATTTATCAGCAGTAATTTTTATTGCCGCCGGTTATACCGATTTTCCGTTGATCGCTTTTCATTTTAAAAAAATCTCTTTAATGAAGGATGCAACCATCCCGATATTGTATGCGATTGCAATGGCGGCTGATGGTATCGCAGCGTTGGTAATGGGAAAATTATTTGATCGTTTGGGAATGAAGACGATGATAGCCGTAACTTTCATTTCATTGTTCTTCGCGCCGATGGTTTTCCTTGGAAATTTTACATGGGCGATAATGGGAATGATATTGTGGGGCATTGGAATGGGCGCGCAGGAATCCATTTTAAAAGCAGCGATAGCCTTTATAATTCCTGCTTACAAAAGAGGCACGGCCTTTGGCGTTTTTAATACCGGCTTTGGCATTTTTTGGTTTTTGGGCAGTTTGGCGCTTGGTTACTTATACGATTTTTCAATTCCTGCATTGGTAGCTTTTTCAGTAGGAATGCAGGCAATCGCAGTTATCATTTTATTAATGATTAACCGGCGATTTAAAAATCAGGAAGTGGCGGGATAATAGCAAAAGCAATTTTACTTTTATGGAATTATGGAACCGACTTTAAAAAAACAGTTAAGAAGCGGTTCAAAATTTGCAGAACATAAACAAATAAAAAATAAATAACATGAATAACGTCATTCATCCATGGCATATCAGCATCGGCGAAAAAGCACCTGAAATTGTGAAAGCGGTAATTGAAATTCCACAGGGAAGCAAAATGAAATATGAATTGGACAAAGATTCCGGGTTATTGAAACTCGACCGGGTAATTCATTCTTCCATGCATTATCCCATGAATTATGGTTTGGTGCCGCAAACATTTTTCGACGACGGTGATCCTTTGGATATTCTTGTGATGTGTTCGATGAGCGTTACTCCTCTCTGTATTATTGACGCACGTGTTATTGGTATCATGCACATGGAAGATGAAAATGGTATTGATGATAAAATCTTATCTGTAGCGCACCATGATCCTTCGTTTGATCACATTGATGACCTAAAACACCTGGCGCCTCACACCATGAACGAACTGAAAAACTTTTTTGAAGTGTACAAAATGCTTGAAAATAAAAAAGTGCACGTGGGCAATATGATGGGAAAGGATAAGGCGAAGGAAGCAATCGAGAGGAGTATTCAACTTTATAAAGAAAAATTTGATCTTTGATTTACGTTTCGCGCACTATGAAATTATGGGGATCCCTGCTTTTGTTTATTTTTTTGTTGCTGTTGTTGTGGATTGTTCATTTCTATGATCTACCCCTTCTAACGGCGATTAATGTAAATCGAAATCACCTGTTTGATAATTTTTTCCGTTTTATTACCAACACGGCGCCAACAGCAACTTACACCATCACTTTTCTTTTATTTTTCGTTGGTATATTTCAAAAAGATAAATTGTGGCGGCAACATGCGATTTATATTCTTTTGTGTGTGCTCACTTCGTTGGTAATAGAAATGATATTGAAATATTCAATTAACAGGGTACGACCTTATTACACTTATTCTTTCGTTCAAAAAATTACACCCGGTGGCGGCCCTTCTTTTCCTTCGGGACATACAACCGATGTATTTTCACTGGCGATTGCATTGAGCATTGCTTATCGAAACAAATTTTTGATCATTTGTGTTTTCCTATGGGCGTGTCTAACCGGTTATTCGAGGATGTTCCTTGGCGTTCACTATCCTTCCGATGTCTTTGGAGGAATTGTGGTCGCCTATGTCAGTTGTACATTGTATTATTGGGTTTATTTGAAACGATCTGCAAATAACCCTGAACTCTATGGAAACAATAACAGCGCAGAATCGGTTACTTAATTCCGAAAATTTTACGTAGAAATCTGCTGGCCGGATTGTTGTAATGATTGAACAAATTAATTTGCAAAAAAATGAATTATGGCCACAAGGGTAAAACGTTCTCTCACTATCAAAGTATCGCCGGAAATCGGAAAAGTTTCTGCACAATACATAATGCCTTCACAGGCAAAATGCATTATTAGTCTGGCTCATGGAGCAGGTGCGGGAATGAATCATCCTTTTATGGACTCACTCGCAAATGCGCTTGCAGAAAGAGATATTGCCACATTGCGTTTTAATTTTCCTTTTACCGAACAAAATAAAAAGCGACCTGATAATCCAAAAGTGGCGCAACGAACTATTGAAGCCGCTATTGCAAAAGCAAGTGAGTTTTCTGCAACACTTCCCGTTTTTATTGGCGGAAAATCTTTTGGTGGAAGAATGAGTTCACAATTTTTGGCGGCTAATCCCGAAAGCAATGTAAAAGGAATAATTTTTTATGGATTTCCATTGCATGCTGCCGGAAAACCTTCAGTTGACAGAGCTGATCATTTAAAAGACGTAAAAGTTCCGATGCTTTTCCTGCAGGGAAGCCGCGATGCTTTGGCAAAATTTGATTTGATTGAATCTGTTTGTTCGGATTTAAAAAAAGCAAAACTGGTAAAAATAGAAGGGGCGGATCATTCCTTTAAAGCAGGCAAAACAAAAACAATTGAAATACTTGCCGACGCAACGAATGCCTGGGTTGAAAAAATATTGAAGAAAAAGTAAGCAGTGTTTTAAAAATAAACGGGATCATCGATCGTTTGGGGAAAGCCGATGATCCCGTTGGTGTTATTATTGAGTCTTATTTGCAAAAAATAGGGATCAGCATTGGCGCTCGCCTTCTTTTCCGGCGAATAGCAAAAATGAAAAGAAGGAGCTTCGATACTTGCAATTTGCATCTTCGCATAAACTCCTTTGTCACTGTCCGGAACCGCGATCGATTTCCCTGAGTTAGCTCCTATATTATTTAGCGATACTGTTTCTGATTTGTAAGTTTTGCCATTGGCTGTCAGGTAATCAATTTTCACCTTAACCTCGCTTAATAATTTGTCTGTTTCATTATGAACTGTCAGGCTTGTATTCTTAATGCCTTCCACTTCAGGATGCATATTTGCATTAGTAGAAATGGTAATGTAGTTGGCCCAGTTGTTTCGATAATTCATAAAAATCATTGAAGAGTCAGGAGGAACCAACAACGCAACTCTTTTTGCCTGTGCACTTACAGGATTTGCAAAAGAAAAACCAAAAACAAAACTGGTTAGGAGGATGATTGAAAGAATTAAATTGCCGGGAAGCCATTTTTTCCCCGGGGCAGGAGTTGTAATTAAAATGGCTGAATTGTTTTTCATGACGTTTAAGTTTTAAGATCATGCCAATGACTCATTACCTAAAATTTCAGTCATAAAATTCTTTAAAACGTAACGCTATTTCAATGACCACAAGTAGCCAAAAAGATGATGTTCGTCATTTAATTCAGCTTAGCGCAAAGAGAAAAATTACATTCTTTGTTCGTTTACTGTAGAAAGAAAAATCCCGGATTGATTTCAAAAAGAGAAACATTTCTTTCTTCCAACAAAAAATACTTTGAAAAAATTGTAACCTTTCTTTCCTGCTGCTCGTATCATTTATGTATTGATTCATGTTGACGGCAGAGAACAAACATTTTCTCTGGATTTTTATTTTGGAAATGTTGCCGCAACAGACAGAAACAATTGTTCATCCTAAAATTTTCGGCTGTGATAAAAAACCTGTTGCGCATTGCCGCAAGAAATTTTAAAAAGGATGCCTGGTACAGCATACTTAATATTTTAGGTCTTACCATCGGCATTACTTTTAGCCTTTTTCTTATTTTTTACATTCGGGATGAATTGAGTTTTGACCGCTATAACAAAAAAGCCGATCGCATTTTCAGAATCAATTCTTATATACAGGAGCGCGACAAAAACACCAACTGGACTTTAACACAGGCGCCTCTTGCAATGACTTTGAAAAAAGATTATCCTGAAGTGGAGGAAGCTACGAGGTTTATGGGAAAGGAGCGCACTTTGTTCAAAGAGGGTGATAGAAATTTTTATGAAAACAGCGTGTATTATGCCGACAGTACCGTCTTCAAAATTTTCACTTATCCTTTTCTGCAAGGCGATCCAAATACAGCGCTAAAAGAACCCAACAGCATTGTGATCAGCAAATCTGAAGCAGAAAAATATTTTGGAAAAAATACTGCGGTGGTTGGCAAAACGATTAAAACAGTTTATGACGTTTATAAAATTACGGGTGTGATACAAGATGTTCCGCGTAATTCTCACCTGCGATTTGACATGCTCATCTCCTGGAGTTCATTGCCAAAAAATGCTTACGGCGGTGATGACAATTGGGGCAATTTTAATTATTATACTTATGTCCTTTTGAGACCCGGCACCAATGCCAAAACTTTTGAAAAGAAGTTGGTGCCCATGTATGAGAAATATATGGCGCCATTGTTTGCGCAGTTTCATGTGAAGATGCATTATGGAGTGCAGAATATCACAAACATTCACTTGCATTCGGATTTACAAAACGAACCTGAGGAGGTGGGCAGTATGTCTTATATCTGGATCTTTTCTGCAGTTGCTTTTTTCATGATGCTTATTGCCTGTATCAATTATATGAATCTTACTACAGCGAGGTCAGCAAGAAGGGCGAAAGAAATTGGAATGCGAAAAGTAATGGGCTCCAATAAAAGACAGTTGATCTTCCAGTTTTTGAGTGAATCTGTTTTCACCGCATTAGCCGCTGTGCTCCTGAGTTTTATTTTGGTGCTGTTATTGCTTCCGGCGTTTGATTCTCTTTCGGGAAAAGAATTTACCTGGCGGACATTATTCCAGCCGTTTAATATTTTCCTGGTGATTGCAATCGGTTTAATAACAGGTCTTGTTGGAGGAAGTTACCCTGCATTTTATTTGTCATCTTTTAAACCCGTGAGCGTATTGAAAGGTGCGCTATCAAAGGCTTCAGGCAACCTCAATCTCAGGAAGACACTTGTTGTTTTGCAGTTTGCCACATCGATGGTTATGTTGATCTGCACCTGGATCGTTTATTCACAACTTCGGTATGTGCGGAACAAAGACGTTGGCTATAACAAAGACCAGGTGATGACAATTATTGTAAATACCGGGAAGGATGAGCGCCCGAAAATTGACGCGATGGATAATGATTTACGAAACCTTGCAGGAGTGAAAAATGTTGGAACAGGAAACAGTTATCCTTCCAGTCCGAATTTAAACCTGAATCTTTTCAGGGTACAAACCGACAGCGGTTATGTTGACAAGGCAGTTAACTGTTATACCATAGACGCAAATTTTCTTCCTGTTTTAAATATACCTGTTGTTCATGGCCGCAATTTTGAAAATCTGGGTGATACGCTTCACAGCATCATCGTGAACCAGGCAATGGTAAAGCATTTTGGCTGGAAAGAACCATTGGGTATGCGTATACAATTTCCGGGCGACACTACAGGCAATTACATGGAAGTTGTAGGTGTTGTAAAAGATTTTAATCAAAAATCTTTATACAATCCAATTGAGCCATTGTTGTTTTTTTATGGACCTGGCGGAAATATGATTCAATTGAAAATGAATACTTCGGATATGAAAAGTTCGATAGCCAAAATCGAAAACGTTTGGAAAAAATATTTTCCGGGCCTTCCGTTTGAATATAAATTCTTAGACCAGGATTTTAATTCGCAATATGCAGCAGATCAAAGACGGGGGAAAATATTTGCGGCTTTTTCAATTTTGACGATTCTTATTACTTGTCTTGGATTGCTTGGATTAACAGCTTTTACAACGCAACAAAAACAAAAAGAGATCAGCATAAGAAGAGTGCTTGGCGCAAGTGTTTCAAATATTGTCCGCCTGGTTTCTGTAAATTATCTTTGGCTTGCTTTAATTGCTGCTTGCATTGCTTTTCCAATTGCTTATTATTTTATGAATAAATGGCTGCAAGTCTTTCCATATAATGCAGGAATTTCTGCAATTCCTTTTATTGTTTCAGGATTGGTAATCGTGCTCACTTCCATCTTGACGGTTATGTTCCATTCGACAAAAGCTGCATTGTCAAAGCCGGCTAATAACTTAAGAACTGAGTGACTGGAAAAAATTAAACTATTTGTTCGTTTACTATCAATAAAAAATGGCCTCCAGCGATGAAGGCCATTTGCTTTATTAAAGTTTAAAATTATCTTGGATACGCAACATATCCACCTCCGCGCGTTCTTCCGTGAATAACAGTTGCATCATTTTCTATTGAAGAAAAAAGTGTTTCCGGCCATGCAATAAAACCACTTCCCGAATTATTGGAAATACGGTTTTGTTTTTCATCATCATTCTCATTTGAACTGTCTTTTGGATTTATTTTTCCGGCCAATAATGCAGTTCCAAATCCTAACACAGCGATTAAAGTAAATGACCAGCGCAGACTTATCGCTTGAGCAATAAATCCAATAACCGGCGGCCCGATTAAAAATCCAAGAAAACCGATTGTGGATACAGAAGCCAATGCTGTTCCCGGCGCCATGGTTTTTGATTTTCCGGCTAAGCCGTAAACAATGGGTACGACAGAAGAAACGCCGAAACCTACGAGTAAGAATCCGATCGTTGCTGTGACAATGTAAGGAAACAAAACTGACAACATCAAACCGCTTGTGATCAATGATCCGCTTATGCGTAATAATTTTTTAACGCCTAATTTGTTTACAAGAGAATCGCCCACAAATCTTCCGGTTGCCATCATTGCCGTGAATGCCACATAACCCAAAGTGATCATAGCAACAGGAGCTTCTACAATCTTTTTAAAATACACACCGCTCCAGTCGGCCATTGCTCCTTCGCTCAATAAACAACAAAAAGCGATCAAACCTAAAATCAGGATCTTCCTGTCAGGCTTTACAAAAAGTTTTTGTGGTTCACGTGAGCCGACGTCTTCAGGCAATGCATTTTTGAAAAACAGGAAAACCAAAACAAGCGAAGCAATGGTGATGATTGAAAAATGAATTATTGGTGGAACATTGGCGGAAACAAAAATTCCACCAACCAAAGCACCTGTGAAACCGGCGATACTCCATAACCCATGAAACGAAGCCATAATAGAACGGCCATACAAACTTTCAACCCCAACAGCTTGTGTGTTCATTGAGATGTTGGTAAGATTTCCCATTACGCCAAAAGCGAACAACGATATAACCAACTGAACTACGCCGGGGGAAGTGCCGAGTAATAAAAGAATGGAAGGATAAAATATTGAACCCGCGATCATCATTGGTTTGCTACCGTATTTCGAAACCAACCAACCAGAAAGCGGAAGGCTCAACATTAATCCTGCTGGTAATGCAAAAAGCACACCGCCCAATGCGCCGTCACTCAAATGCAACTTTGCCTGTATGGCGGGTATACGGCTTGCCCATGTGGCGAACGTAAGACCAGCAATGAAAAAAAATACACTTGTCGCAATCCTGTGTCTTCGCAAAGTATTTTCTTTTTTAAAAAGAGAATCGTTCAATAGATTGAAATTAAAAGGGTTTCTTGCAAAGGCGCCTCTTTTAATCAAATTTATATTTTCTAAGTTCATATTTTTTACTTTTTATTTCTCAACTCAAATTGAATTGAATATTTAAGCTGGGTACGGTGCAAAATTAGAACCAATGAATGCCGGATTTTAAACAAAATACGCTTGCTGAATTTATCCTTAACATGTGAATGATCTGTGAAAAGCCTTGCCGGTATTGGTTTTTGCAAAAAAAGAAGATTGATGTCCAAAATAACCTTAATATGAATTGCGAACTTTCTTTTTCCAAAAAACAGGACATCTTGTCTTGTGTTTTGTTAACGATTTGTAAATGGAAGAATAAAAATTTATAATCTTTGTTGGTTCACTACCTTTCAGAATCACGCTTGAAATGTGTACGGTTTTCCTGAAAAAAGTGATTGCGTTTGTAGAATCAATTAATTTTACAATCCTCGGATTCAAAAAAGAGGCGCTATGAATGATGAATTTTTAAATAATCTGTACTCGAAGCAACAACAAAAACAACAGGTTCCTTCCAACAAGGTAATTGCAAAATGGGCTTCTTGTCTTATCTGCATTTTGTTTCCTGAATTATCGAAATGCAAGTATCCTTCAAAAGAGGCGATCAGTGAAGAATTAGAAAAACTTCAAAAGGAGTTAAAGCGAATTTTGGATAAAACGAAAGCATGTAGTGAATGCGATCATGAAAAAGTGAGCAGGGAATTTTTTAAACAACTTCCTGAATTGCATCGCATGCTCAATACAGATATTGTGGCGATTCATCGTGGTGATCCGGCAGCCAAAAATGAGTTTGAAGTGATTCGTGCCTATCCCGGTTTTTATGCGCTTTGTTTTTATCGCATTGCACATACTTTACATCAGCTTGATGTTCCGCTTTTGCCACGCATTCTTACAGAATTCGCACACAGCAAAACAGGAATTGATATCCATCCGGCCGCAGTGATTGGTGAATATTTTATGATCGATCACGGAACAGGAATCGTTATTGGCGAAACTTCTGTGATAGGTAAAAATGTGAAAATGTACCAGGGCGTTACATTGGGAGGAATGTCGATTAACAAAAGTATGGCGCAGCAAAAACGGCATCCGAGCATTGAAGACAACGTGGTTATCTATTCAAACGCAACGATCCTTGGTGGCGATACATTGGTTGGTGAAGGTTCGGTGATCGGAGGAAATGTTTGGTTGACACAATCTGTTCCTCCTGGCTCGTTGGTGATGCAAACGCCGCAAATAACTATTGTAGAAAACAAATACATCAATCAGAAAGTGTAATTAATGGCAACGATTTTAGATACAGTGGGCAATACACCTTTGGTGGAATTGCAAAGAATGAATCCAAATCCGAAAGTGAAAATTTATGCAAAACTTGAAGGCAACAATCCCGGAGGAAGTGTAAAAGACAGGCCAGCTTTGAACATGATCAAGAGTGCTTTGGAGCGTGGCGATATTAATTCCGATACAAAGTTGATTGAAGCTACGAGCGGAAACACAGGAATTGCTTTGGCGCTTATGGCCAACATTTTTAATTTGAAGATTGACCTGGTGATGCCGAAAAATTCAACACGTG
>JBQCEG010000113.1:0-20167 GCA_051960475.1 Ginsengibacter sp. | reverse complement strand
GGTTTTGTCACCCGAGTCCTTAAAGAAATCTCCCCGTTATCCTGCCCAATGAATAAAAATGCAATTTCCACTTTTAACCCGGCTTCGAGAGCCTCAGCCTGACATCCTTCCGGGGAAGCGCTCATCTCTACCTCCCCTTCATCATTCCTTATTCCTTGTTCGATGTTCATTATTAATTATAAGAACTATGAACTATGAACTATGAACTAAGAACTATGAACTATGAACTATGAACAAAGAACTTTGAACTAAGAACTCCAAACCCTATTAGCACATCAGCTAATTAGCTAATCACCATTCACATCAACCAAACCAATAATTAAATAATCTAACCCGTTGGCGGAGTTAATCGGCAAGAGTATGCTTTACTCTGCCAACGGGTTTGTTGTATATAAATTTATTTAAAAACTGTAAAACTGTCAAGCCAGTGACCTTTGCTAAAACTCTGGACTTAAAGCCAGCAAAGGATTTAGCATAATTGCGCTGCATCATAAACTGGTCACACAATTGAGAAAAAACAGTCTCAATTCTTTTCCTTATTTTTTTTAAAATCCACATCGTTGGCTTTTGTTCTTTCTGATTGCTTTTTAATGGTACTTCTAATTCGATATTCGCTGTTTCAAACAAGTTGATTTGTTGTTGCCTGCTAATGTATCCTTTATCGCCAACAATCAGGCAATTGCTAAACAATTCTTTTACGTCTTTCAAATAGTGTACATCATGTACACTTGCTCTGGTTAAATCAAGCGATTGTATTACCCCGGCCGCTGAACAAACACTATGTAATTTATAGCCATAAAAATATTTTTTTTGCGACGCACAATAGCCTTTATCGGGTGAATAGCGTGGCGACTCTTTGCCCATTTTATTTCTTTGCTCTCTTGATAGTTTGCATATTTCCAAAGGCATTGAATCTATTGCAAAAACATCTGCCTGTCTGTTAAGCCGATCTGCCATTGCATTGCGGACGCTTTCTGTCTTTTCAAATAATAACTTTCTACGATCATTGTATTGTCTCCTGCTAATCAAATTTTCAAAATCATTTAAGTACTCTTTATTCAATTTTGAAAACAAATAATTTTCACTATCAATGCTTAGGCATTCTGCCGTAAGGCTTAGTGCCATAACTTCTACATCAGAAAATCTTGGCACACTACCACGTCTTAAATAGTTACCTTTTTCGTTTATTTCATCACCAATAATATCTTTAATAACCTCGAGAATTTTAATGAAATTTGTTCGGATGTTATGCATGTTGTTTTAGAAAGTTTAGTCACTAACTAAGACAACTGTATAGC
The DNA here is from genome assembly GCA_051960475.1 of Ginsengibacter sp. Lineage (GTDB taxonomy): Bacteria > Bacteroidota > Bacteroidia > Chitinophagales > Chitinophagaceae > Ginsengibacter. Next base: position 18,869 of record JBQCEG010000113.1, on the reverse strand, counting down.
ATCTTTTGTCCCAATTTTTAAAAATTAACTCCGCCAACGGGTAATGATTAGTCTATTATTACTTCCGGCTGATGTTCTATGATAAAACGAATTACATCTTCCGGCTCAATGCCGGCGCGAAAACACGCATCTATAATTTCTTCACGCGAAACATTGGCAGCAAAAGATTTTTCTTTCAACCTTTTTTTCACTCCTTTTACTTCCATTCCTTCATAACCATTCGGGCGCATCAGTGAATACGCATGTATTAATCCTGAAAGTTCATCAAAAGCATACAGCATTTTGTCCATCTTCGTTTCTGGTTCTACACCAAAATGATTTGGTCCATGTGATGCAATGGCATGTATAATCTCCGGATCTACATTTCTCCCTTCCAGTTCTTCAATAATCCTTCTACAATGCTCATCCGGCCATTGATCCCAATCTGCATCATGTAGCAATCCGGCCATTTCCCATCGCCATTGATCTTCTTCGTCCAAACCTTCTTTTATAGCTGCCCACGACTTCATTAAATGTGCAACCTGCTTCATATGCAGTCGCAATTTTTCATTCAAAACCCATTCATTTAAAAGTGAATTTGCTTCCTCTCTTGAAAGCGTTTTTCCATTGTTAGCCTGATCGCCAAAAGTGTTCCTGTTTAATAATAGACTCATCCGCTGTTTTTTTTAAAGATGAGAAATATTTTCGAAAACATTTTCTCGGTAAAAAAACGAAATCAAAAAAGATTTCCACTTTCTCATTTACTTCATCATTTTTTTCTTCAAAATCATTTCCTTTGCCGGGATGTCACTCTATATCGCCTCACTCAATTCGGGAAGTAATGGCAATTGCTATTACATCGGAAATGAAACCGAAGCCATCCTGGTTGACGTAGGAATTTCCTGCCGTGAAATCGAAAAGCGACTAAAGCGTTTGGGCTTGTTAATTGAAAAAATAAAAGCGGTTTTCATTTCCCATGAACATTCTGATCACATCAAGGGACTTCCTGTTTTAATAAAAAAATACAAGCTTCCTGTTTACATCACTGATGCAACTTTGCGAAACGGTGGACTGAATTTTGAAATCAGTTTGATCAATTGTTTCAATGCGCACAAAGCCATCCGGATTGGCAATCTTTCAATAACTGCTTTTCCAAAATTTCATGATGCCATCGATCCACACAGTTTTGTAATAACCTGCAACCAAGTGTGTGTCGGCGTTTTTACCGATATTGGCAAGCCTTGTAAAAACCTGATCAGTTACTTTAAAAAATGCAATGCCGCTTTTCTCGAAGCCAATTATGATGAAGAAATGTTGCATAACGGCAACTATCCTTTTCATTTGAAAAGAAGAATTTCAGGCGGTTCCGGGCATTTAAGCAATAAAGAAGCACTCCAGATTTTTCTTACACATAAGCCCGAGTTTATGAGTCATTTGCTTTTGGCTCATCTTTCAAAAAACAACAATTCTCCTGACCTGGTACAACAAATGTTTCAACCGCATGCGGGCGATGTAAAAATCGCTGTCGCTTCTCGTTATGGGGAAACGGAAGTGTTTCAAATTTTGTCAAAACAAACAAGACCGGTTGATAAACCCATTAAAAGTTCAAGGAAACCGGTTCCTACACAACTGTCTTTCACGTTTGCCTAACTTTGAGACTGGCACAATATTTAATAGTTTTTAGAATAAACATTAAAAGGAAAGACAATGGAAGAAAATGAAAAAAATCCCCCTAAAAAAGATCCGGTGATCAAAGACCCGGAAGAACACAAAAGGACAGAAGCTGCTTTTAAGAAGGCAGAAGAAGACATTGAAAAAGACCCCGATATGGACCTTGGAGATCAACCTGATCTGGATGAAGGCGAACTGGCAAGAAAAGAAGGTCATCCATAATTTTTGGAAAATTACCTGCTTAAAATCTGCATTTGAAAAATTGCACCAGCAATTTGGTTCGCTATTCTTAACTTCTATTCATGAAATTACCAACTTCACTCAGGGCATTGCATTATCGCAATTTTCAGTTGTACATGAGTGGACAATCCATTTCTTTGATTGGTACCTGGATGCAAAGAATGGCCGTGAGTTGGCTGGTTTATGAAATAACGCATTCTGCTTTCATGCTCGGCCTGGTGGCTTTTGCCAGTAGAATCCCGATGATGATTTTGTCACCTTACGCCGGCGCTTTTGTTGATCGTCACAGTCGATACAGGACTTTGTTGGTAACACAAGTGGCTTCAATGATACAGGCAGGATTGCTTGCTTTATTTGTATTGATCAATCATTACAACATCCTGCTCATTATTTTACTCAGCATTATGCTTGGCGTGATCAATGCTTTTGATGCGCCTTCCCGGCAATCATTGATGATCGTGTTGGTTCAGAACAAAGAAGATTTACCGAACGCCATTGCTTTAAACTCCACAATGGTAACGCTTGCAAGGCTTATAGGACCAGCCGTAGCCGGAATTTTATTGAGTACAGTGGGAGAAGGAATTTGTTTTCTCATTAATTTCCTGAGTTTCTTCGCTGTTATCACTACACTTTTAATGATGAAGATAAAAGTTCCTCCAAAAGTGAAACACAGCGAACATATCTGGGAAAATTTAAGACAGGGTTTTATTTATTTAAAAAGAAATCCGGGTTTAAAAAACGCGATTCTTTTGATGGCCTTGCTGAGTTTCATCATCATGCCTTACATCAATCTTCTGCCTATATATGCAAAAAATGTTTTCAAAGGAGATGTATCTACGTTCGGATGGCTGAACGCTATTTCTGGTTTGGGTGCAATGATGGGTGCCATTTATGTGGCACGCCTTCAGACAAGCGCCAACCTTTTGAAAGTAATTGTCGGCGCAGGTTTGCTCATATCGATAAGCCTCATCCTCTTTTCTTATTGCAGCTATTTACGCCTTTCCCTGTTTTTGATCTTGTTGGGCGAAGCCGGTTTGCTAACCTTCATTGCTGCGACCAACACTTATCTTCAAACTAATGTGGAGGAAAAAATGCGTGGACGCGTGATCAGTTATTATGTGATGGCTTTTGGAGGAATGCTGCCACTTGGAAGCCTTGCAGTTGGTTTATTAGCCCATATTACAAGTGCACCGTTTACAGTACTTTCAGAAGGATTAGCAGGAGTAATAACACTTCTTGCCTTTATTCCCGCATTTAAAAAAACTACAAAAAGAGCGAAAGAAAATTCGGCGAAATTAAAACTCGCAAATATGCATTAATAACTAAGCAATGAATCATACTCTCTACAAAGGCGCTTTCTGGTTCGACTTGATGCTTGTACTACTTGCTTGCGTTGCAGGAAGTGTGGATGTAATGAGTTATTACCGCCTTGGTCACGTCTTTACAGCCAACATGACGGGAAATACGATCTTATTAGGACTTGCCATCGGGCAGGGAAAAGTGGCTTCTTCACTTCATTCATTAGCTGCTCTTGCAGGTTTTTTTGCGGGTTCTATAACTGGTGCACTCTTTATCTACAACACTAAAAAGACCTGGACTTTTTTTATTTCATTGAGCACTTTCATAGAAGCCCTGATCATTTTTGTGCTGGCTTTAATTTGGTTTGAACAACCCGTTATTACGAATGAAACTGTACTTTATGTTTCGATAATTTTATCAGCAATTGCAATGGGAATTCAAAGCGTAACTGTGCGACATCTGAACATCCCGGGAATTGTAACAACATATTTAACAGGTACCATCACTTCAATAGGAATGAGCGTTGTCACAGGAATAAAAAGAGGATTCAGGCAAAAGGCAAAAGAAGAAAAACGTGAATTGCCATTGCCGAAAAATTTGGAGCAAAGAATTAAACTACAAGTTTTGGTTTATGTGGCGTATGGTTTAACTGCTGTTTTCACCGGCTGGCTCGAATATCTAAAATCATTTCTCCTTCCTATGCTACCCCTCCTGCTCATCCTCATTGTATTAATCATCGTTTTGAGCCGTCCAAAACATCCGCATCTTTCCACACTTCAGCAAACACGAGTTGCTTCATAAAATACAATGAAGAAATAAATAAAGGGAATTTTTATCTTGTGCTCAACAGTTTTTCAATTCGCTCCAACACTTTCGTTGTTTTTTCAAAAATCTCACTGAACGATGGCATTTCTGAAGCTGTATAAATAAAGAATACCGACAGTCTTTTATCATTTTCAAAAAGAAATGTTTTAAACCGGGGTTTCCGTAGCCTGTAAGATTCACGCATTAGTCTTTTGATCCGGTTTCTTTTTACCGCCTGCTTAAAATGCCTTTTGCTTACAGAAAAGGCCGCCTGCAAAACTTCCCCTTCCTTTTCATTTTCCAAAAAAAGGATCCTGAAAGGAAATTCAGAAAAAGACTTCCCTTCTTTGAAAAGCTTTTGGATCAGTTTCCTGCTTTTTAATTTTTCTTCTCTCTTTAAAGTAAATTTTTGGGTGATAAACAGTTTTTTAAAAGATGAAAATCCGCTTAAAGTTAAAACAAAAAAAGCCCCGTTTTAAGAGGCTATTCAAAGTAATTTATAATTCAGATTTTATTTTTTGCTTCCGTGTTCGTCTGAAACTGTAAGTTTATAGCGCCCTTTTTTTCTGCGGTTTGCCAAAACTTTACGGCCATTTGCGGTTGACATGCGTTCCCTGAAACCGTGAACACTTTTACGACGGCGCTTGTGCGGCTGGTAAGTACGTTTTTTTCCTGGCATTATTTTAAGTTTTTACTCTTAATGAAAAATTTGTTTCCGTCCGTCAGCCGGGCACCATCCCCGCTGTTTGTGAAAGGGCTGCAAAAGTAAGAAAAGATTTTAATTTTCGAATTTCAAAAGCCACAATTTTCACAAAATTTCAAAATCGCGTATTCGCCGACAAAAAATGGGAAATGTTTACCTGTGCTTGCTTTCCATGTATTTTTCGTGGATAATTTCTTCCATTGGTTTTTCATAAACTTTGCTTTCCACCCACGAAATAACATCTAAATACGCAAATGAACGCGTTTCAAAGCGGTTCTTTTCAAGGTGTTTTATCTTTTTCAAAAACTGCTCAAGTTCGGGCTTTAGCAGTTTTGCATTCACCGTAAACGAATGCCTCAGGAAAGTAAAAATGGCTTCTTCAACAATCGTAAGGTTTTTCATCCTTGCGAAGAAGCGATAAACAGATTTGATCAGCGATTCCAGGATCTCTTCATTTCCTATTTCATAATGGCAGATCAAATGCATCAGCCGCGCATAACACTGCAAATCGTTGCGCAATCCTTGTTGGTTGTCATTAATAATCTTGTGCAAATAATCAATCGCCTTCAAATATTCACCGGCTCCAAAATAGAGCGAAGCAAATTTGTAATTGAAAACCAAAATGCGGTGTGAATCCACAAAAAGCGAATATTCTTTCAATTTTGCTTCCACCTCCGGAACCATTGTAATTCCTTTATGAAACTCGCCTTTCATCAAACATTGGTTGATCTTGGCTCCGTTGATATAAATAGAAGTGTGTGTTCTGAAATTGTCGTGCTGGTTGGCCGCGGGTGTTTTTGCAAAAGCTTCAAACTGGTCGAGCGTTTCCTGGAAAGCTTTAAAATTCCTCAGATCAAAATGGGCATTCAGCAAAGTATGCATTCCCTTAATGTAATGACCGGTTTCCACTGATTTCATTAATTCATTTTCTGAAAAAAGATCGATCCATTTTTGGCTGTAGCGGTAGTACATTAAAAAGTCCTGGCGGATAAAAGCATACCAGCAATAACTTTGATACAAATACAATTTTTCATAAAAACCACTGATCGCATCTCCATCTTTTGGCAACGAACTTTTGAAAAAACTCCTGATGTCTTTTTCGTCTTCCACGTTTCGCGCATGCCCGTTTTGCACATACCAGCGATAAAGCAATAAAGCGAGATTGGATAATTTGGTAACACGATCAATATGGCCGCTTATGTCCAGGGCTTCCTGCGCAAGCTTTTCTGTTTTTTCCAAAGTGCTGCGGGTGATGTGCAGCGTTTCAATTTTTTTCTCCAATGAAATCACCTGCACCAGGAAATTCATTTTTTGGTTGGCGCGCGCGAGTTCCTTTGCTTTTTCAAGAATGTGAAGGCTTTGAATTTTCAAACCTTTGTTGTAAAGCAAACGCGCGTTGTCTAATTGTTCACTCAGTTTCAGGTCTATATTGTCGTTGGTTTTCAATAAACGAAGACTTGCCAGCAACTGTTTGTACAGATGCGTTTTGAGATTGGCCAATTGTGGCTTCGAAATATCTTTTAATGATTTTAAAAGCGCCTTTTCATCATACTCTGAAAGCTTATCCAGCGCATCAAACAAACGGATAATTTTCAAATCTTCTTTGGCAGAACTCCTTTTTATGTAAAGCTTAAAATGCCTTTTCTCCGCCTTTTCAAGCGAATGGACCAGTTGGAATAAAGTATCGGAAAAGGGATTGGGCATTTTTATTTTGGAATTTTAAATTTTAGGACCAACAAAGTCGCGCAAAAATAAATGATGCTTTTCAATCGGTCTAACAGCATAAGGAATTATCGGCCGTGGAGGTTATTCTTCAGCTCGGAGATAATCAAAATTTAAGGTAAAATTAATACCAAAATTTTTCCCTGTATAATATAAAAAAAAATGCTCACCGTTTTGCGGCAAGCACCTTTTTGTTTTCAATGAGTACGAAATAACGGGCTTAAGCTTTAGCCACTTCAAAATTTTGTATTACCTGGGTTTTTGATTTTACATGAAACACTTGTGTGTTTTTGGTCTTTGCATCAGTCACTTCAACAGTCAGACCGAAATCAGGAGAAGTCATGTCCACATCTTTGATATCGAACCTGTAATTCCTGGTAATGCCGGTTCCCTGAACTTTTTCAGAATAGATCACTTTGCCATTTACATCTTTGATGTGAATGTAATACGACGAAGCTTCAGTGTTGTTCAGGTTCAGTTGAAAAACCGGTTGGCTTTGGGTTTGACCGACATACTTTAATTCAATCGGATCATTTGGAGTTTTTGCTGCAGAGGCAGTAGTAGAAACGCCAAAAATTGCGAGGGTGAAGATTGCAATTGCAATTACCCTGATTGCTTTCAATTTACTTTTCATGATTATTCTTTTTTAAAAGGGTTAAGGATTAGTTGATTGTTTTCGAGGGCAAATTTATCACGTGTTGGAGGCGCTGGCAAACCAACTTCTTTCGCTTTTTAGCATCTTAAATGCGAATTTTAATTTAATGAAAGCCGCACCAGTCAATAGTTTTCAGAAAAATCAGATATGATGTCCAAAGCAGAATTAGACGGTTTTTGAAAGCTGGTTTAAGAGCAAAAGCTGACAGTAAAACAGCAATTTGAAGCAATTTTTCTTTTGAATCTTCTAATTTGATAACTAAATTTATTAGTATAATTTTACTAAAATTTTTCAGAACAAATTCCCATCACTATGAAAAGATCATTGAAGCAAGACCATTTTAAAGTAGAAAGGCAAAAGCATGTAATGGATGAAAATTACATCGCTGGCCGTGGTGCGCAATTCAATACCAAAAACTGGTTTTTGGCAAACCAAACTGAAAAAGAAGAAATTACTTCAATTGACGTTTGGGAAGAAGCTGAAAGAAATACCCAATACATTGAACAAAAAGTAAAAAGCATAGTCAATAAAGTCACCAGCCCCGATCTCGGCATGATGTACAGCATGAATCCGTATGCCGGCTGCGAACATGGCTGCATTTATTGTTATGCCAGAAACGTTCATGAATATTGGGGTTACAGCGCTGGATTGGATTTTGAAAGCAAGATTATTGTGAAAGTGAATGCGCCACAGGTTCTTCATCAATATTTGATGAAACAAAAAGAAGAAATTTCGCCGATTATGATGAGTGGGAACACAGATTGCTATCAACCTGCGGAGCAAAAATACAGGCTCACAAAGAAAATGTTGGAAGTGTGCAATTTGTTCAATCAACCCGTTGGCATTCTCACAAAAAATTCATGGATCATAAAAGACAAAGACCTTCTGGCAGAGATGGCTCAAAAAGATCTTGTTTCGGCCATGGTTTCCGTAACTACTTTTAATGAAGAATTGCGAAGGACAATGGAACCGAGAACAGCGACAGCTGCTCAAAGAATCAAAGTAATCGAAGAATTAAGCAAGGCAGGAATCCGCACAGGTGTAATGCTTGGCCCGATGATTCCCGGGTTGAACGAACATGAAATGCAAAGGATCATGAAAGAAGCAAGAGATGCAGGCGCAAGGTTTAGTTCTTACACTTTCATACGTCTAAATGGTGCTATTCAATTTTTATTCCGCGACTGGCTGTTTAAAAATTTTCCTGACCGTGCCGGTAAAGTTTGGCATTTAATTGAATCAGGCCACAATGGAAAAGTGAATGACAGCCGCTGGGGTGTGAGAATGAGAGGGGAAGGACACATTTCAGAATTGGTAAAACAGCAGTTTAAAAATTACAGTAAGCTTTACCACTTAAATGAAGACAGGTGGAAATTAAATACAAAAGATTTCAGGAAGCCGGGGCAGCAGGGGAAGTTGTTTTAAAAGGGTGCTCATCCACGTTTTGGAACCTTTCAAACTCTATTGTCTCTTGATCTAAATTTTTAAAATGAATAACTTTTCGATTCACAGATCAATATGAATTGATTCTACTTTGCTTCCAAAGAATATTTCAGAATGCTGGTCAAAATCGGTTGCCGAATCGGTGGTGTAAAATTCTAATTGACCTTTCTTGCTGCACTGCTCTTCAATTTCAGGATGGCGCTGAAGATAATTGGCCAGGCTTTCTGCAACAATCTTTCCCTGTGAAACGACGCGAACATTACCAGGCAAAAATTGTTTTATTTTGTTCATCAAAAGGGGATAATGAGTACAGGCCAGTAAAACCGTGTCAATCGCTTCATTTTTTTGAAGCAATAAACGAAGATCTTTTTGAATAAAATAATCTGCTCCTTCTGAATGGTATTCATTGTTTTCAACCAAAGGAACCCACATCGGGCACGAGTGTTGAAATACTTCGGTACCAGGAAAATATTTATTGATCTCGATAGGGTAAGAATCAGACTTCACCGTTCCTTTCGTTCCCAATATTCCGATCTTATGGCTTTTTGAATAATTGCCAATTACTTCAGCCGTTGGCCTTATCACACCCAATACTCTTTTTGAAGGATCAAATTCCGGAAGAAATCTTTGCTGAATGGTTCTCAAAGCTTTGGCTGAAGCCGTGTTGCAGGCAAGAATGATAAGCGGGCAGCCTTTTCCAAATAACCATTTCACTGCCTCGAGCGTATAATCATATACAGTTTCGAAAGACCGGGTTCCATAAGGTGTCCTTGCATTATCGCCCAAATAAATAAAATCATATTGGGGCAGGCGGCTTTTTATTTCTTTCAAAACCGTCAGTCCGCCATAACCAGAATCGAACACACCGATCGGAGCCTTATTCATTTATCAAAAATAAAGAAGCCACCCGGTTTAATGGTAATTATTTACAATTAGGGACAAATTAAACACAAGTCTTTAAAAAGTAAGTAGTTATCTAAAAAGTCAAAGCCCTTAATAAGACAGTAGAAACAGAGGAATTAAAAACTACAAGTCTTATTAAGGGTTTTGTATACTATGTTTCAAAAATATTTTCTATTAATTATTTTTATTTTTATTTCACTAAAATCCATATCTCAACAAATAATCATTGAAAAGGATGGTCATTTTAAAGAAATTACTTTACCATGTACAATAGGAGTAAACCCATTATTTAATTATAATATTTACACTTATAGAGATAGTTTAGTGGTAATAGGTAAAAATGATATAGGCGTTTTCAAGTATATTTATACTTACAAAGAGCAAATAGGTTTAGTTCTGATAAAAAAAGAAAAAGCGGCATACATCGAAGAAAAAAAAGAAAAATATGTATTTAGTGACGGCAGCTCTTTTATTTCAGATTAATGATCTTTAATAAATCAATTGCCTTGATTGCACGTCCAATTCCTAAATCTTTATTCACATCATAATTCCCGAATGAAACGGGATTCCCATTTTTTACAACTGGAATCTTATAGATTGGCTTTAACCTATCATTTATAGCTGTATCTAAGGACGTTGAATCTATTGATTGGTAATTTGAAAAAGTGAAATAATAAATCCCCAGTAAGTTATACTTGCCAATAGTTTTAATTGTTCTGTTTATTAAAATAATTGGTGAACCGCTACACCCATTCGTTAAAGAGCCATTAACGCAGAAATCATTGGTATTTTGAAATTTGAACGTATAAGGTGTAGCAAAGTGGCAATGAATTATATAGGGCTGAAAGGGCATGGGGATAGTTGTTAAGCCTGGAAATGAAAGACTAATAAGATTTGCATCATACAGGTTTATTAAATTATAATTTTTTTCTTGAATAATATTTTTTTCAGTAAAAACCTTGAAATAAGGGAATTCCGACAAATTAAGATATGGAATACTGTCTATCCTTATGGCAACTAAGTCAATCCCATTAAAAGAGTAGGTATTTTCTTTAGATAAAAGTATTCCAAAAGACTCATCGTTTCTGTATGATTTATTAAAACCAAATACTAAGTTAGAATATGAAAGAACAACATGCTTATTGGTAACCAAAAATAATTTATTTTCAGCAATGCTATAAAAGAAGAATCCTGTACCTGATTCCATACCTTTTGAGGTGGGTGAAAATGCCGTTATCCATGTAGTTGTTTTAAGTAGATCAGTATCATTTTTTACTTCTCTTTCTTGCCAATTAAATTTTTGAGACAATACGGAACTTGTAATTAGAAATAGGCAAGCAAGTAAAAAAGGGCGCTTTATCATTTTTTATTTATTCCTTTCTTTTGCATTGAAGTAACTAATTTTTTCATTACGTCTTCAAAAGTTCCATCAACATGGAATTTCTCTTTGTATTTTTCAGGAACTTTTTTTGATTTTTTCTTAGCTGGCTTTTTATCTTTTGGCATAAGCTAAGTTAAATATATTTCCATACAAAACCGTGAGTTGATTTCCTTAGTCCTCTTGCTACTCTTGCAATAGATGTTTTTTCAATACCTGTTGCTTTAGATGCAGCAATCACCGAAGGGTATTGGGCGATAATTTTATTGTTTTTGATTTGACAAACAGGCCGACCTCTCATTTTAGAAGTCAATTCCAAAGGAGGTAATACAGGATTTATTAAAACATATGGAGATAAGTCGGTTTCTTTTATCAAATCTTTATAAGATAATTTCCCTGCGATGTTAGATAAACACATTTCAAACCGTTCGCCGTCTTTTAATTTTCTTGTGTTATACCTGTATTCTGTTTCGTTGCAATACCTAAAACAATGCTTCGGGCTTAAGTGATGGTAAATACCTATAATAGACCTTTTAAGCAAAGAGAACGCACCTTCAATGCTATTCGTGTAAACATCGCCCCTTGCATATTCGTTTGCTTTGTGGTCAACAAAATCGTGGCCTGAAAAATCATTCTTCAGTCCTTTGTAAATAGTTTCTCCATCAGTCATAAGAAATGCGCTTTTATCAATGTTATCATTCATTATTAATGGAATTTGTTCTTTGGTGTCAGGTTTACCGGAAACAACTAACCTTAAATTTCCTTTTCTTTCGAGCATTCCGATAACCATTACTTTATTTTGATTATGCGCAGACTCCCCAAATTCTTCTCTAAGGGTAGCCCTTTTTGATTTGGATAAATTTTTGAATTTAGAACCCAGATACACCTCATCAATTTCAACTACGTTCTTTAATAGTACACCGTCATTATTTTTAAGTGTTTCACGAATACGATGAAGCATAAACCAAGCGGTTTTTTGTGTAATACCTAAATCTTTTGCAAGCTGTATTGAGCTTATTCCTTTCTTGTGTGCAGTTATTAAATAAACAGCCGGAAACCATGTTGTAAGCGGTATATTGCTCGAATGAAAGATTGTGCCCACTGTTACACTGTACTTCTTGTAACATTCCTTATTTCCACATTTAAATCGTTTCCCGTTCTCAATAACATAATACTTATCACTTCCACAATATGGACATTCGGGGCAACCGTTCCAACGTTGTTGAATTAAAAAGTCACGGCATTTTTGCTCATCAGAGAAAGACTGAATCAAGTCTTTTAAATTCTTTATTGGTGAATACTTGCTCATAAAAGTATATTTAAAATTTGCGCTTAAATCTTGCATTTATTTAAATATTTACTACTTTTACAGTAGTAAAAAATGGAGCCCGTAGGAGTTGCACCTAAACGTTATGGATGACAAGCCCAACGTTTGCTACTTTTATCGAGCCCCGTATTTAGACACTTAATTAAAGAAGCTCCGAGCCGTCAAACTTTGGAGCTTTTTTAATTTTATTCTTTATAACCGAATTTATATTTTCTTCCACTTTGCCCAACTTTATTAATTCTATCTGATTTTAATAAATGAGATAAATGAAAAGAAGCAATACCTTTTGCTTTATCACCTACGTTAGGTTCTTTTGCTTCTATATCTTCTGCTATTTCTGAAGCGTAGGCTGTACCTCTTTTACGAAGAAAATAAAGAATTTTTTCTTCCCAAATCCAATTCATATCATAGCCATTTTCTTGATGGTTTTCCGCAATCTCTTTTTCTGGATTACGAAGAATATCTTTTTGAGGTAAAGGGGAATTCTCCAAAAGAATATTAATAGCATCCAACCTACGAAGTAACTTTTCGTAAGGAGCTAATTCCTTAAGAATGGAATCTTTCTCTTTTTGTAATTGTGTTGTTAATAGAGAGTCCATAATATTTATTTTAATTGAGTACAAAGATAAGGATAAAAACATTAAACCAAATAAAAAACATTTAAATAAATGTTAACATCGTGTTTAATTTGGGTTTATGAGGTTATGTAAATAAAAAAAAGCAGGTTAGAAAATAACCTGCTTTTAATTTTAAGCCCTTTTTGTTTGTCCCTAATTGTAAATAATTACCGGTTTAATGAGTGGCTTCCAAAATAAAATTATTAATTATTTATGGCTTTGCTGGTGTCGTGGTCGTTTTTGTTGGCTCTTTCAAACCAAGCTTTTTGATCACCAACGGGCCAATGTCATCAGACGGAGGCATTACGATCAATGCTTCTTTAGGCATAACGTAAGTATATCCATGTTCTTTGGCAACAGCTTCGATGGCATCCTGCAATTTCTTTTGAATAGGGGCAGAAAGTTCCTGCCTTTTTTGGGCAAATTCATCCTGGATCCTTTGGTTTTCGTTGGCCAGGTCAGCACTTTGTTTTTGAAGATCGTTCCTTGTCACTTCTTTCATGCTTGGGGTCATCTTTGCAGAGTCTTTTACAAACTTCTGAATGGCATCATTCAAAGCATTTTGTTTTTCCTGTGCATTTTGATAAAGTGATTGCTGATAGTCGTTTAATTGTTGTTGTACGGTAGCAGCTTCAGGCATCAACTGAATAATTTCGTCAGCGCTTATGTATCCGATCTTTTGTGCGTTACTCGTTGAAAATCCAAATATTCCTGCAGAAATAAAAAGGATGGTTAGAAATTTTTTCATTTTTGTTTTTGTCGTTTGTTTTTATAAAGTGTTTAAAAATTTATCTCAGGATGCATGGATGAACTGTGTTTGACATTTATTTAACACCCAGCTCTTTTAATACATCATCACTTTTATCAAGTTTAGGGTCGGCAAATATAACGGTAATTCCATCACTTTTATCCAAAATAAAATCATATAATTTGGCCGCAGCTAATTTTTGTATTGCATTATAAACCTTGTCCTGTATCGGTTTTATCAATTCTTCTCTTTTCTTAAAAAGATCGCCCTGGTAACCAAACCTTTGCCTTTGAAGATCGTTCAGCTCCTTTTGTTTATTATAGATCTCATCTTCGCGTTTTTTCCTCAGGTCGTCACTAAGCATCACTTTTTCTGCATCATAATCTTTGTACATTTTATCCAACTCAGCCGACTTTTGGTCGATCTCCTGTTGCCACATCTTGCTGAACTGATCAAGCTTTTTCTGCGCTTCAGTATATTCAGGCATCTTACTCAAAATATATTTTGAATCGATCACAGCATATCGTTGTGCAAAAGATCCGGCAGAAACCGAAAGGCAGAAAAGGAAAACAAAAAATAGCTTTTTCATACTATACTTTTTTATTGAATTAAAGAACGGCAGTGAAGCTGCAAATAAATGGGATTTTTATTTTGCCCGCCAACAGTTCGTTTATTCAGGTTCCTGGCCAAGCATAAAGGTGAATTTAGCGGCTCCTTTTAAGCCGGTATTAGGACCAATCCTGTCGAGCCCAATTCCGTAATCAAAGCCAAGAAGCCCAAACATAGGAAGGAAGAACCTCATACCCAAACCAACTGATCGGCGCAATTTGAAAGGATTGTAATCTTTAAAATCGTACCATCCATTGGCCGCCTCAAAAAACGCAAGCCCGTAAATCGTACTGCTGGCGCTTGTGCTGAACGGATACCTCATTTCCAATGTATATTTATTGAAGATAGTGAAAAAGTTGGTTGCCTGGCTTAGGTCTGGGTTAATTTTTGGGTTAGAATTATCATAAACCGGGTAACCCCTGTGGGCGATAATATCATAGCCCAACAAGCCATAGTTGTTGCTCAAACCGGCATCACCCAATTGAAAACGACCGAAAGGTGACAAAGGCGCGCTGGAATTGTATCTTCCGAGGAAACCGTATTTGGCAGCGGCATATAAAATGAATTGCTTGTCTTTATTTTCGCCGCGTCCCTGCCCGATCGGAACGTACCATTGCGCCGTAAATCTCTCTTTATGGTATTCAACCCATTTGTATTTATCGTTTTCGCTTAAAGTCTGTCCCTGCCTGAACAATGAATACGGCGGCGTCAATTCAGTGCTCAAAATAAAGTTGGAACCACTCGTTGGGAAGATTGGGTTTGGACCGGCAGAACTCCTTGCCAAGGTGATCTTGAAACTGATGTTGTTGGAAACACCGTTCAATAATCCCGGGAAAATGTTGTAATTCTTCAGCTTGTACCTTTGGTAATTCAGTTGGTAAACCAGAGAGAAATAGTCGTCGGGCCATTGCAATTGCTTTCCAAGAGACACACTGATACCCGTATTTTTTATGTAAGACGAATCAGCATAGGATGCATTATAATATCCTGTGTAAGGATCAAACGCATTTGCGTATTTCGTGTCATAGTATCCAATCGTAAACGGATTCCTTTTCTTTCCTCCGAGCCATGGTTCAGTAAATGAAAAATTATAGGATCGGAATTGCTTTCCGTTACTTTGGGCACGCAAACTCAACTTTTGTCCATCGCCTACCGGCAAAGGATCCCACGCTTTTTTATTGAAAATATTGTAAATCGAGAAGTTGTTAAAAGTGACGCCTAGGGTTCCTGTTAAACCAATTCCACCACCAAAACCTGCAGAAAGTTCGAGTTGGTCTGATGATTTTTCAACCACATTCCACGTAATGTCAACGGTTCCATTCTCAGGATGGGGAACGATTCCCGGGCTGATTTTCTCAGCGTCAAAATAACCCAATTGCGAAAGCTCTCTTTGCGTCCTGATAATTTTTTCCCTGCTGAATTTTTCACCAGGAATCGTACGCAATTCACGTCGAATCACATATTCCTTCGTCTTATCATTTCCGCTGATACCTACTTTTCCTATAGTTGCCTGCGGCCCTTCTACAATCCTGATCTCGTGATCAATTGTATCATTGTAAACGGCCGTTTCTACAGGTACAACATGGAAAAATAAATAACCATCATCTTCATACAAACTGGAAATGTCGCCACCTTCCGGTGAAGGAATAACACCTAATTTTTTATTTAAAATAGCAGCGTTATAAACATCTCCTTTCTTGATGCCGAGAATTGCACTCAATAATGAATCAGAATATTTTGTGTTTCCTTTCCAGGTAATGTTTCCAAAATAATAACGCGGTCCTTCAGTCAATTTAATGGCAACATCCAAATCTCCTTTGTCATTGTAAGTCGTATCGGCAACAATCGTAGCATCGCGGAAACCAAGAGAGTTGTAATAATCCAGGATCTTGTTCTTATCGTCGTTGTATTTCTTTTCGTTGAATTTTGAAGAAGTCAAAAACTTAATTCGAACATAAGGATCCAAAAGTTCTTTGGTTTTTGAAGGAATCAGGTAGCCGTTTTGCTTAATGTAATTATCAAAAGTCAGGTAATTGGCTTTTGTTGAATCATAAACATTATAATCGTCAGAAGGAAAAAGTGTGAGCCTGCTTTTTTCTTTTGTTCCCTTCATCTGCTTTTTCAATTTCAGATCGGGCACTTTATGATTCCCGGCAAAATAAATATTGTTAATGCGCACCTTGCCATTTTTGTTTACGACAAAAACAATATTTACCGCGTTGGTGGCTTTTGTGTCTTTTGTTTGATTGATCACAACATCTACATTCCTGTAACCTTTGTCAACAAAAAATTTCTTGATCGTAGAAATTGCTGAGACTTTAAATCCTTCGGTAACCCTTGTCACACGTCCTTTTTTCAGGTCAAGTTTTTTGGTAATGTCGTCGGCTTCGGTCTTAGAAATTCCTTTGAATTTGAAGTTTGAAAGTACCGGCCTGTCGGTCACATGAATTTCGATTGAAAGCTCATCCCCCTTCAACTCAGTCAAATAAATTTCAACATCAGATACCAAATTTTGCTTCCATAAATTGGTAATGGCGTTGGCAAAATCATCACTTCCCGGAAGGATCACTTTGTCGCCAACCGCAAGTCCTGAAATTGAAATGATCAGGTTGGGATCAAAGGTCGTTCCGGTAACGGTTATGTGAGAAATTGTATATTTCTTCGGCTGTTTTGAATTAAAAATGTTCTCTAATTCTACGTTCACTGAACTGGGAACCGTGTCCTTGTTGGCAGGAGCTGTGGGAACAGAATCTGTTTTGATATTATCGTTCGATACTGAATCTTTTATAACCTGGGCAGAGGCAATGGTTGAGGCAGTAAAAGAGAGGGCTATCAAGAAAAGTATCTTGTAGATAATATGCATTAAATCGATTTTAATAGGGCGGCAAGATAATTTCAATTATTAAAAGTATTTGTTAAATCAACCAAAATTAAAAGGGATAATTGCGTGATAAAACGCTTATTTGACGGCATTTTCAAAGGATTTTATTCATACCTGTTCACTGGTTTTTCCAAATCTTCTTTCGCGCGATTGGTAACTGAGCAAAGCTTCATAAAGATTTTCTTTCCTGAAGTCAGGCCACAGGGTATCTGTAAAATATAATTCTGAATAAGCAAGCTGGTATAAAAGGAAATTGCTGATCCTGTATTCGCCGCTTGTTCTAATCATTAGTTCCGGATCGGGAAAATTGGCGGTACATAAATGATCACGAAATGTTTCGTCTGAAATTTCTTCAGGATTGATTTTTCCTTGGTCAACTTCCTTCGCAATGGTTTTTACTGCGTTCACAATTTCCCATCTGCTGCTGTAACTTAAAGCCATGATCAAATTAAGCCCGGTATTTTTTTGGGTTTCCTCACACGCTTCATTCAATTCATTATGTGCTTCCGCGGGCAGCAAATCAATATTTCCAATTACATGAAGGCGGATATTATTTTTGTTGAGTGTTGCCACCTCGCTGCGAATGGTTTTAACCAACAATTCCATCAAGCCCGTTACTTCATCTTTTGGCCTGTCCCAGTTTTCAGTGCTGAAAGCATAAAGAGTAAGATAACCGATGCCTAATTCCGCGCAACCTTCCACAATGTTGCGCACACTTTCAACACCATTGTAATGGCCAAACAACCTGTCTTTGCCTTTTTCTTTTGCCCATCTGCCATTCCCATCCATTATTATGGCGATGTGCCGCGGAAGTTTTTCGGCAATCAATTTATCTTTTAAGATCATCGGTGTAGTTAAAAAAAGGAAGTCAGGCAACGAGGGCCTCGCGGACAAAAGTAAGAAAATTGTGAAACTGCTTGCAGCAATTATTTATGGATTCACTGTTGGGCACTGGTAGGAAGTAATATTGAACGAAACGCCAATCTCAGCAATAATGTATTGATCTTTCTGTTTGCTGAAACCGCGTTGACGTCCTTCAATTCCAATTGGAGGGCCAACTTCAAAAGAACGGTCCTGCATTATTCCTGCAATTGATTTCCCGCCTGCGGTAGAAGGAAATTTGTCAGCGCCAATGTAAGTCGTACTTACGTCATCGATATAATCTGTGGTGGTAAACCGATGAGCAATTTCGAAAGAAAGATTCACATTGTCATTGATGGCATATTTTACGCCAAACCCAAGTGGAAAGCACAAAGCCATGCTTCCATATTCTTTCCGTCCTTTATAAAAAGTTTCACCTTCTGTGTGCAAAGGCCGCAAATATACTTTTTGATTGTGGTAATAAGCGTAAGGATCATAAGTGAAAAAACCAATGCCTACCGTGGCATAAGGTGTAAAAGAATGATCGGGATCAGTAGGAATAAATTTGAAAAAATTAAAATCACCTTGCAAGGCAATTTCAAAAATATTCGTATTAAAACTCAAATTTCTTCTTTGATCATATTCATTTTTGCTATAGATATCGCTGTAACCTAATTTGGCAAAATGCCCTGAAAGCCTTACTGACGTATAATTTCCAAATTGCTTTCTCACAAAACCACCGATGTCCATCTTTGGACGGTTGATGCGTGCGCGGTTGTTCAGGTCGCCAAAATAATGAGCAAGCCCAACCGTAATTCCAAACTCACCCTCCTGCACATAATCGTTCATTTGTGCCTGCATTCGGAAAGAAAAGGCAAGGACCATTATTACAAAAAGGATAAGCTTTTTCATATCTACGGACAAAATAAGTGATTTAAAAGTAAGAATTAAGTAGTAATTATAAACCTATAACGTTAAAATTTATTAATTCCGTTTATCCAGGCCCCAGGATAATTTGTTTCGGAGGGTTTG
>JBQCEG010000112.1:0-59362 GCA_051960475.1 Ginsengibacter sp. | reverse complement strand
CACAATTAAGCATCATTTTTCCTGACAGAATAGCTTTGAATTTATAAAAAATGGTAACTTCATTAAAGCAAGAACGAAGCAATGGCGATGTGACCTCAACATTACTTTTAATAAATGGCCGGGCATCAAGCCCGACCATTTTTAGCAAGAACTTCGCTGCTGGCTCTGTTCTATCAATATTATCAACTGACACAGTTTATTTTACACTCCCAGTAATTCCACAAATTTTTATTTTGGTTAAAAAAGAAAGCGTCGTTTTTGCGGCGCTTTTTATTTAAATATCTCTTCTGCTTCTGTGGCTTTTCAATTAGCGTACATGTAAAACTTTTCAAAATAATGCTTTAACTTTAAGATAAATATTTTCGATGAAATCCTTATCTGATTTTATAACAGTTGACTCCAAAATTCAATTTGGAAAACCAGTCTTCAAAGGAACAAGAATACCTGTGGAAAGCCTTTTTTGGCACTTGGAAAAAGGAATTTCGATTGATGATTTTATTAAAGATTTTCCCGCTGTTTCAAAAGAACAGATAGAAGCAGTTATCGAGTGGAGCGCCAAAAAGTTCTCTTTACCAGTAATAATTGAAGATGAAACTATTATTGGATGAAAATCTTCCGGTCAAATTGAAATATAGATTTATTGAAAATGGATTTGATACACTTACCGTAAGAGACTGCAATTGGACAGGCAAGGAAAACGGTGAACTATTAAATGAAATGCTTGCCAATGATTTTTCACTTTTCATTACCATAGATAACAATCTTTCTTTTCAAAATAATTTTATTAAATATCCAATTAATGTAGTGATTTTAGTTGCTCATGATAATACTTATGAGACTATTATGGAATTTTTTGATAAAATAGTAGATTCCATCAAAACTGGTTTTCAAAGTCCTTTAACCATAACTCATCCCAATTTTCACAAATCCTAAAGGATGTCTTCTTATTTGAACATTTTTTCCGCTTTCAAAAGACTTTCCGGTTTTCCTACATCTATAAATTTTGAATTGCTGTGATCAAACGCCACGATATTATTTGATTGCGAAAGTTCGAGATAGACATCCACCATTGAAAATTTCCCTTCCCTTTTTATTAATGAAAAAATTCCAGGCGAAATAATATGAATACCGCTGAAAGCTTTGGCAAGAAGGTTTTCAGAAGGCCGACTGATTTTTTCTTCACCTGTTTTTTCATTTCTCCAACCGCATAAAATTTTTGATTCATTAAATAAAAAATATCTTGAAGTTTTTCTTGAAGTAACGGCAAGAGTTGTTAAAGGTTTTTGTTGCAAATGAAAACCAATCATTTTATTCAAATCCAAATCAGTTAAAACGTCCACGTTCATCACTACAAAAGGTTCACTCTCCTTTTCAAAAAACCATGCAGCTTTTTTTATTCCTCCGCCGGTTTCCAACAATTCATTTGTTTCATCCGAAATTGTAATTGCACTTCCGAAGCCATCATTTTTTTTCACAAAATCAATTACCTGTTGAGCAAAATGATGAACGTTGATGATCACCTCTTTGATGCCAAATGAAGCGAGGTATTCAATATTTCTCTCTAAAACTGTTTTGTTATTTACAACAGCCAAAGCTTTGGGATGGTTGTCAGTAAAAGGTTTCAGGCGGGTACCCAAACCTGCAGCCAGTATCATTGCTTTCATTTCAAATCAATTTTCAAAACCTTTCAATTCATGAATTCCCTGCTCGAGATGATTCAATTCAATTTTTACTTTGAACTTATTTCTTAAATATCTTGCCAACGCATCGGCTGCATAAACACTGCGATGCTGCCCACCCGTGCAACCAAAACTTACCGTGAGAGAAGAAAAATTTCTTTCAATATAATTCTGAACAGAAATATCAACAAGGTTAAAAACGCTGTTCATAAATGCAGGCATCGAAGTTTGCTGTTCCAAAAAATCAATCACCGGTTTATCCCGACCGGTTATAGTTTTGTATTCTTCAAAACGACCCGGATTGAGCAAGCCACGGCAATCGAAAACAAATCCACCACCATTCTCACTTTTTTCTTTTGGATATCCTGATTTCAAATAAGAAAAACTGTTGATCGTAACCACCAGCGGAGTAGATTCGTTAGCCTGCACAGGCCTGAATTTATTGATCACATCATCCTGCACGATGAGTTGTAACATGCGGTCATATTCAGGAAGATCAATTCCAATATTCCGGTTGCTCAAAAACCATTTGATATTTGAGAGTGCAAGCGGAATGCTGGTGAGAAATTGCGCCTTTCTTTCAAAGATGCCACGAAAACCGTAAGCGCCCAAAACCTGCATCAACCTGATCAATACATAACCATTGTATTGATTAACGAACCGTTGCCGGTCAAGCGGTTTTTGCAAAATTTCCTCCACACAATCCATGTAATAATCCAGCAAAGAATTTTTCCATTCATCAGAAAGATTGGCCCTGGCCTGCCACAACAGTGAAGCGACATCGTACTGAAGCGCACCTCTCATTCCACCCTGGTAATCGATAAAATGAACTTCGTCATTCTGGGTATAAATATTCCTGCTTTGAAAATCCCGAAACATGAAATATTTGTGTTCCACTTTGGTGAGATAAGTACTGAGCGTTTCAAAATCTTTCACCAACTTTTCCTTATCGTAAGGAATTTTCAGCGTATCTAAAAAGTAATATTTAAAATACAACAAATCACTCAGGATGGCCTGGCGTCCAAATTTTTTAGAAGTGAGACAATACGAAAAATCCAGATCCTTCATCCCGTTTATCTGCATTTGTGCAAGCGCTTTCAAACTCTTCTGAAACAATGAAAAAACATAATCATTTTCGCCATGTTTTTCCAGTTCGTTCAAAAGTGATACCGGCCCAAAGTCTTGCTCCACATACATTTTAAAATCTTCTGATGTAAAATAAATTTCAGGAACGGGCGCACCAATCTTTGAAAAGTGTTCGGTAAAATACAGGAAAGTTTTGCTCTCACTTACGTTTTCATCATAAGTAGCGATGTATGATTTTACTTCAGTGGTAATCCTGAAATAAACACGGTCGCCACCGGATCTTGGCAATTGCTGAAAAGCAATAATTTTTTCTGAATTGTGTTTCTGAAAAAACTGGAGAATGTTTTCTGCGATTGGGCCCATAAAATTTGATAAGTAGTAAAACTAACTGTTTTTTAAAATTGGAAGAAAATGAAACTAACCGATTATTAATCAAAAATCGTACACATTTGATTGTTATATTTCTTTACATTTGAGAACGAAAATTGAAAGATAAATTAAGTATTGCTGATATTATTTATTCTTTTCTAATTCTTATCCTTTTCATGAAACGACATTGATTAAAGCTAAATGAATTTTTAGATGCACAAAACATTTCGTGTTAAATCGCTACCAACAATCTGCGGGATTTTTATGGGAATTTCCACCTTTCTTTTTTCCTGCGAACCTCATGGTTTTGACAAAGACAAAAGGCAAATTATGGCCAAAGATGAGATCAGGAGCCAGCTTCATAAAGTTCGTGAATATGATATTACAGGTTTTAAAGAAGACACTGTTGAAGTAACTGATAATCCTGATTTTAAAAAGGAGATCAGGTATCACCTCGATTTCAGTTACATCGATTCTAACAACGTGTTGCAACAAAAAAGTGGCGACGTGTTTTTTACACCTGACGGCTCTTCGATCATCAATTCAAAAATTTCTGACAAGTAATTTTCTTTTAAAATAAACCTTCATCATGAAGCCAGTTAAAGAACGCTTTTTAGCATTAGACGTTTTCCGGGGAATGACCATTTGTTTTATGATCATTGTGAACACGCCCGGAAGCGGCGCCAATCCTTATGCGCCCCTTGAACATGCAACATGGTTTGGTTTTACGCCGACCGATTTGGTTTTCCCATCTTTCTTATTTGCCGTGGGCAACGCGATGAGTTTTTCACAGGATAAATACAGGCAACTGGGCAATTCGGCTTTTTTGAAAAAAGTGATCAAAAGAACCATCCTGATTTTTTTGATCGGCTACCTCTTGTATTGGTTTCCGTTTTTCCGTTTGGATGCAGCCGGTCATATTACAGGAGCGCCAATAAGCCATACAAGAATTATGGGCGTTTTGCAAAGAATTGCTTTGTGTTATTTCTTTGGTTCTTTATTGGTTCAATATCTTTCCACAAGATCGGTCGTGTTTGTCAGCATTATTCTCCTGCTGGGTTACTGGCTGATATTGATGACTTTTGGTGATTCGGCACAACCTTTCAGCATGATGGGCAATGCCGGAATATATTTGGATAAATTCTTAATGGGCAACAATCATTTGTATCATGGTGAAGGAATTCCGTTCGATCCGGAAGGATGGCTAAGTACAATTCCGTCTATTGTGAACGTGGTGATTGGATTCCTTACAGGTAAATTTATTCAGCAGAAAGGAAAAAGTTTTGAATGTCTTTCCAAATTAATGCTCGTGGGTTCACTACTTATTTTCCTGGCGCTTTGCTGGAATCTTGTGTTCCCGATCGGCAAGAAGTTATGGACAAGTCCTTTTGTGTTGCTCACTTCAGGTATTGATCTTATATTGATCTCTGCTTTGATCTACATTATTGAAATGAAAAACTGGAAAGCGTTCAAGTGGCCGGATTTCTTTATGATCTTCGGCAGAAATCCTTTATTTATTTACATACTTTCAGAACTTTTTGTGATCATTCTTTTCATGATTCCGGTTG
Organism: Ginsengibacter sp.; assembly: GCA_051960475.1. Classification (GTDB taxonomy): domain Bacteria; phylum Bacteroidota; class Bacteroidia; order Chitinophagales; family Chitinophagaceae; genus Ginsengibacter. The sequence goes on along the minus strand of JBQCEG010000112.1, from coordinate 54,660 downwards.
GCAAGGAAAGTTTGTTTGGCTTTGTAAACAGCCATTTCTTCCAGCTAATTGCACCAGGACCGTTCGGTTCGTTCCTGTTTGCAATTTGCTATATGCTCTTTTGCTGGAGCGTGGGCTGGTGGCTGAACAAGAGGAAAATTTATGTAAGGGTTTAAAGAATAGTGAACGAAGGAATAGTTGGAATTTTTGTTTTTGGGAGAGAGATTAGAATTAAGTATTCTTCCGTTATTAACTATTTCAAATTTTTCAAATCGATGATGGCACCCTTTTTTATTTTACCAACCAATAATCCATCAGGAGAAGAAATACCATACTTTTTCAATGTTTGCGAGCTTGAATAATATTTCATTTTTTTATCATATCTGCATATCTTTTTAAGATTAGATTACTTTCAGAAGTGTCTGAAATCAAAATACCATTGAGGATCATTTTGCAATTTAACTGTCTGATATTAATTAAACTCGGTCCTGCAATCCCTGAAAGGTCATGAGTTTTAACCTCTTTGCCAAGCACAGGAACTGATGATTTTGGAATCGTATCAGTTGTTTGAGCATTTAAGGTTAGCGTAAAGAAAGAAAATACCGTTAATAATTTTATCGCTTTCAATCTGAATCAATTTTGTTCAATTGAAGATTGTTATCAATTATAGTAAATAAACAAAAAACTTAAAAAAAAATTTCAATTCCTACAACTCATCTTCCGGTTTTTTATCAAACGACATCAGTATCATTATTACAGCAAAGGCAATAAAGAAAATAGCACTCCAGCGGTTTACTTCAGGATGCGCAACACTTGGGCTAACAAAGCTATAAATCAGCAACAAAATTCCTACAACCAGGAAAAAAACGCCAATTACAAAACGGAGGTCAAAGAATTTTTTCATCGAAATATTTTTTAATGATCTTAATAAAAGACGATGTTTAAAATAATGGTGATAATGGCAACAATTACGGTAAGCCAAACAGGATTTTTGTACCAGGTTCTATTTTTATCCTGTTGACGTGGGGTAAGGCTATAAACCAACCCCACCAATTGATTTTCCGGTTTTCGTTCGGTAAACAAACTGATCACATAAGTAACAAGGAAGCAAACGGTAAACGAGATCCACGCAATATTAAATGCCTGGCTCGTTCCTGAATAAAAAGTATGGAGATTAGCAATTGAACCTCCTTTACCTTCAGCCATTGTCAATGAATAGGTGAGCGCTGCCGCCGACGTGCCTGACAACAAACCCCAGAAAGCGCCGTTGGGCGTTGCTTTTTTCCAAAACATCCCGAGTAAAAACGTAGCGAACAAAGGTGCATTCACAAAACTGAAAACCAATTGCAGCAAATCCATAATGCTATTGAATCCGCGTGCCACGTAAGCTGTAATGATTGAAAGCAAAATGCCGACAACCGTAGTTGCCCTTCCTACATTCAAATAATGTTTTTCGCTTGCGTTAGGTTTGATATGGCTTTGATAAAGATCGTAGGTGAAGACGGTATTGAAAGCCGTAACATTTCCCGCCATTCCCGACATGAAAGAAGCGATCAATGCGGTAATGCCGACACCCAAAATTCCACTCGGGTATAATTTTTTCAATAACAGCGGAAGTGTCATGTTGTAATCCGTTTGCCCGTTGATATTTTTGGGAAGATCGAAGCCGGTAAACTGGTGCTGCAATGCCAACAAAATAATTCCCGGTACGATAACAATCAATGGCATAAATATTTTTGGCAACGCAGCAATGATAGGTGTTCTCCTTGCGTCATTCAAATTATGCGAGATCATCGCTCTTTGCACCACCAAAAAGTCGGTGCACCAATAACCGAACGCCAGAACAAAGCCCAATCCAAATATCATACTGAATGCATCGGTGCCCATCGGGTTGGTTGCCGGACTGCTCATTCCTTTCCACAAATGCAATTTTGCATTTTCTACATTGGCAATAATTCCATGAAGTCCGCCCGCTTGTTGAATACCAATAAAAACCAACGGGGCAATTCCCAAAACAATCAGGAAGAATTGAAGTACCTCATTATAAACTGCGCTCGTTAAACCACCTAAAAAGGTGTATGCCAACACAATTCCCGCAGCTACCCAAATAGAGACATTGAAATCCCATCCCAAAACGGTTTGCATCAACATTGCCAAAGCATATAAAGAAATGCCCGAGGAAAAGATCGTCATCGCTGCAAAAGTGAAAGCGTTGAAAGTCCTCGTCTTTTCATCAAACCGAAGTTTTAAATATTCAGGGACACTGCGCGCTTTACTTCCATAATAAAACGGCATCATAAAAAGACCAAGAAACAGCATCGCGAACACAGCGCCGAGCCAATAAAAATGCGCGGTGTATAATCCATATTTTGCACCATTGGCAGCCATTCCCAAAACTTCCTGCGCACCCAGATTTGCAGAAATGAAAGCCAGACTTGTGATCCACAACGGGATACTTCTGCCACTCATCAGGAAGTCGCTCGCGGTTTTTATTCTTTTCTTCAATAAAATACCTATGCCCAAAACGAACAAAAAGTAAAGCCCGATAATGCTGTAATCAATTAGGTGAAGTTTCATTTAGAGAGTTTTAGTTTTTAATGTTGGTCTTTTATAAATTCTTTGGTTATTTCATCGTATTCATAAAGGTATTTGTTCGCTTTTCCATCTTTATCAAAAACGGATTCCCACGTGCTCAGCGGCTCCCAGATAAAAGTACCTTTCATTTGATTGCCGGGCAAAGAAAAGGCGATGCGGTTTACCTGTTCTTTCAATTGAGAATATTCTGCAACGATAACTGGCTTGTTGTATTTTTTCTGCAGCAATCTCAAGTTGGTATCAAGATCATTCAGCGTTCCATGCCATTTTGGATAATAAGATTGGCCGATCGCATCGAAAGAAACGCCGCGGCTGATCATGTTGTCAAGAAAAAATTCCGACTCAGAATTTTGTCCGCCCAAAGCAATATGTATCAAAGTAATAATTGAAGGATTTACTTGTTTTACTTCCGAAAGACCGGCATTCAAAAGAATAGCCAGGCTGTCCAAATGCTGAACATTTCCGTCAGGCCAAAGGATTCCATGATTGATCTCGTTGCCAGTTTGAACCATATCAGGCAAAGTGCCTTGCGCTTTGAATGCCAGCAAAACGTGTTTTGTATATTCATGAACTTTCTGTGCCAATTGTTGAAATGAAAGATCCTTCCATACATCCGGCATATATTGTTTCCCCGGATCAGCCCAGGTGTCGCTGTAATGAAAATCGAGCAGAAATTTCATTCCGGCTTTCTTAATTCTTTTTGCCATTTCCAAAGTCTGTGGCAAATCACAAAAACCTTTGCCTGGCGAATATCCGCTGTCGTTAGCCGGGTTCACAAACAAACGCAAACGGATATAATTAAACCCGTGATCTTTCAAAATTTGAATCGCATCCTTCTGAACACCATGATCAGAAAATTTAATTCCTCTTGCTTCCAGTTGAGGCAAAAATGAAATATCAGCACCCAAAATTTTTCCAATTGGTTTTGCGGTAGAATGAATTCCTAATTTTGAAAAAAGATAAGGATCGTGAGCAATGCCCAAAGGTTGATTTGGTTTAATAGTGATAATGTCTGTACTTCCCGGCCACAAACCTTTTGAAGTGGCTTTAAATCCAATATGTCCCGGCTTTTTTCCTGATTGCAAAATCACCTGGCATTTTCCATTGAATAATGATCGTTGCCATTGACCATTTAAAATTTTATCCGGTTCGTGGCTGCTCGGATCGCCATTTCCAACACCAATAATTTTGGCGTCTCCTGTCACTTCAAAATGAATAAGGTTATCCGCAGTTGGCACTTCCCGGCCTTGTTTATCCACAACGCTTACGTTGATCACTGTTGCATCTTTTCCATCTGCTAGCATTGTGGTTTTGTAAGGAGTCAATACAACTTCCGCCGGTTCGCCGGTCGTTTCAACAGAAGCAGTCAACTTACGGCCATGCTTATACGCAATTGCTTCCAATTTGCCGGGCTCGTAAGGAACGTTCCACTCAAGATGACTGTTGCGGGGCATATCTTTTTTTCCCAAACTTTTTCCATTCAAAAACAATTCAACATTATCCGCATTTGAATTTACCCAGACATCAATCGGTTTGCCTTCTTCTCCTTTCCAATTCCAATGCGGTGAGATTTGTAACACATCTTTATCTGACCACCACGCCTGGTAGTAGTAATAAACATTTTTAGGAAATCCGCAAACATCCATAATACCAAAATGAGAACTTATGTTTGGCCATTTGTAAGGAGTCGGTTCGCCACGATAATCAAATCCTGTCCAAACAAAACCACCCATAAACCATTCGCGTTCAGCCGCTGGTTTCCACCATTCTTCAGCAGTGTTGCCCCATGGCGGAGCAGTGATATCATGATCCGGCAAATAATCACGAACCGTGTCCACTTTATAAATTCCGCGTGTTGTAAGTGTGCTTGCCATTTCTGTTCCCATCACGGGTTGATCCGGATGATCTTTATGATAAGGTTCTATCCCATTGATCCTGTAATTAAATCCGCGAACAGGAATCACTTCGTTCACGCCTTTATAAACATTTCCCAAATCAGAAGCATAAGTTGCAGTTCGATATGGATCTAATTCTTTTTGCTTTTGTAATAGCGTCATTGCAATCCTTTTCCCCGTTTCGGAAGTTTGAATTCCTTCTTCATTCCCGATGCACCACATAAAAACCGACGGATGATTACGGTCGCGGTAAATCAATCTTTCAAACTGATTCGTGTATTCATTGCTGCTGTTGAGCAACCTGTTCTCGTCCAAAACGAACATTCCCAAACTATCGCAAGCGTCTAACAATTCCGGTGTTGGCGGATTGTGGCTTGTCCGGTAAGCATTAGCGCCCATTTGTTTCAATAATCCAATGCGATAATATTGCAAATAATCCGGCAACGCGGATCCTACTCCCGCATGATCCTGGTGATCGCAAACACCTTTTATTTTTACATATTTTCCATTAATGAAAAGGCCTTTCGCGGTCACATTAACTTGCCTGATACCAAAGCGCGTGTTTACACTGTCAATGGTTTTATTTCCAGATTTTAGAATCGTAATTACGCGGTACAAATACGGATCATCGATCGACCACAAATGTGGATCTGAAACATGTATCGTTTGTTTTACCAAAGTATTTCCAAAAGAAGAAATGGTAATATCTGTTGGTTTACTGGCAGCGACTTTCTTACCGTCGCGCGTAGTTAAATACGTATATGCATAACTGTTAGTATTTGCAGTTTTATCATTCACGACAGGAATTTCTGCAGTTATTTCCGCAGTTTTTGCGGATTGTTTTGAATGAATAAAAAGTTTGTTTGAATTGATATGAAGATCATTCGTTTTTTTGAGCCAAACATGGCGATAAATGCCTGCACCTTCATAAAACCATCCTTCATATTGAGTTGCATCTACTCTTACCACCAAAGTATTTTCTTCACCATATTTTATAAAATCAGAAATATCATATTCAGCACCGATGTAACCGCTCTTATTATGACCAATAAAAAATCCATTTAACCAAATATTGGCGCTTCGGTAAATACCATCAAATTGAATGAAAATCTTCTTCGCACTATCACTTTTGTCAATAAAAAATTCCTTCCTGTACCACCCAATGCTTGTTTCGGGAAACAAACCGCCCACAGGCTTATAACCATGCGCCATCACATCAAAATTGGGCGAGTTCACAAAAGGCAATTCAACTGCCCAATCGTGCGGAAGATCTAATGTTCGCCAATTGCTGTCATTGAATTTTGGATTGATTGGCGTATTGCCGCCATCACCGCTTTTTTTATAAATATTGGCAATGCCATAATTAAAATCTTTAGCCGGATCTGCAGCATTTCCTAGATGAAATTTCCAGTTTTCATCAAAATTTATCTTCGAACGGTTTTGAGAATGGGCAATGGAAAAAGCACAAAAAAGGAATGAAATAACAAGAGAAGATTTTACAAACATCAATCAAAATATTTTTGAAAGTAAGCGTGATTTTTAAATTTCAAACCAGGCAAATTCAAGCAAGAAAAAAGACATTGTTTGAAGCGATAAATATAATGAGAAAAAGAGAATAGCAACCCTTATGTTTTTGTGATCAAGATTTTTGATGTTGCATTAGAAAAAGAATTTGCAGTAAGCAAATAAAAAACAGGAATTTTTATTTTTTTACTCAACAAAAAAGCCGCCTTTGTGATAAGCGGCTTTCAAAATAGCAAAAGAAAAAACTTATAACTTGGTCAATGTAGCCTGGTATTTCAACGGTTTGCTAAGATCCAGAACAATTTTATAATTGCCTGCTTCACTTATTGTAATATTATCGCCTCCATAGCTCAATCCTGAAAGATTACCGCCTAAATTTATATCCCAGCTTCCATTCGCTCTAAACTTTAAAGAATTGGCTGATAAAGCAACTGAATTAATTACCCAAACATTATTTGTAGCATCATAAGTCATTGGCGTATCAGCTCCCCATCCACCCGGCGTTGCATCTCCGATTATGGCCCATGTTGTTTTTGTTGCAGACCAGGTGAGGCTTGAAGGATTTGCTTTAACATAATAGAATCCATCGCCTGAAGGCCAATTTAAATTTGGACCGGATGCACTTAAAGTAGTGGCGTCTCCTCCATAAGCCGTATGACTCCAATCCGGAGCGTTCGTAATTTTAAATTCATTGGAACCTCCTGCAGGCACATATACATACCCTTCAAAATCATTCAGGTTAGGAACGGTAGCGCCTAATTGAGGAGCGGTTGCGGGACTCCATCCCTGGTAATCTCCCGGTACCCACAAATAAAGAAAAGGTAAATAAGTAGTAACACTTAAGTTTAAAACATTAGAAATAACTGAAGGCACTGTGTTGCTTCCTTGAAAAGCAACAACCCTGAATTGTAAATTGTTTGTTGCTCCAGCAGCAACTCCGGCTAATAAAGCAGCAGTATTTAAGTCACCAACAGTAAGGTCTTTGGTTGTATCTGAAACTTTAAAAACCTGCGGATTTTCAAAATTTCCACCGGCAGTATCTATTTGCAAAGCATAAGAAAAAGTATTGTTGCCATATTCTGTTGCATTCCAGCTAAAGGAAACGGCGTTGTTAGATGCATCTGCAATTGCTAAAGTCAATGGATCATTTGAAGACGCTTTAACAGTAATTGGAAGAATATAGGGTGTGGTTTTTATTGTCAACACATTCGAAGTGTACAACTCATTATTATTGTTATAAGAAGAGGTAACCCTTACGTCAATGCTTGATTCCTGGCCAGCCACCAATCCTAAGCCTGCCATGATATCATTTATTTGTTTACCTGTTAACGAAGTATCTCTTACGCCATTCATCGTTAAAGTGTATTCCCTGGAAAAATTCCTGCCGGTGGAATCGATCTCTACAACAAATTTGTACAAGGAACTATCCTGTGCATATTTAGGATTGGTCCATGAAAGAGTTAAGACATTCTTATTTGAATCAGCAGGAGCCGTTGAAATGGTGTTGGTCGACGCAGTCAGAACCGGCGCTGTTCCCTTTCCATAATAGGGCAGATCGGCAACTTTTTTCACACAGGAAAAAAAGCCAAAAACCAGGGCCAATCCTAAAAACAATTTTGATAAATGTTTCATGAGTTATTTTTTTGAGCAGAAATATTTTAATGTTTTTTCAAATCCAATTACTGGGGCGTCACGGTAAATTTTCCTCTCTGGAAATCAAGAGTAATTTTATAAGTTCCGCTTGTAGCGGGTCCTGGGAAGTTGTCAGACCAATCATAGCCAAAATCTCCGCCCGAAGGATCAGGGTTATTCTTAACCGCATATTTATGGCTCCAATCTCCATTAACCGGAATAGCAAGGTATTGTTTGCCACCAATTAACGGAATTGTAATCTCATACAGAGTTGGAGTCACCTGAGTGAATTGCTGGCTGGGAACGGGAACAGGATTGTCCCATCCGGTAGCGTCGCCGCCCGGAGTAGCATTGCCGATAAGGTATAATTCTCCATTTACCGGAAGTTGAACTTTTGGCGGAATTGCATACGGCGTAGCTTTTATTGAAAGAACATTTGAAGATAGGAGCGCCGCCTTTGTACCTAAAAAAGCTTCCACTTTAATATTGACCTGGTGGCTTACTCCAGCGTTTAACTGTAATTGGTTCAATAAAATATCATTGAACTCAGCCTGGGTAAAAGTCTTAGAAAGATCAGAGCCTACAGAAACCGTTTTAAGATTAGGGTTACTAAAATCACTGGTAGTATCAATTAAAATATTATAGCTCACATCCAATGAACTTACTCCGGTATTAAACTGGTAATCCGGGTTAGTCCAATTGAGTTTGAAAGCGGTATTGTTTTGTGTAGCGAATGACATTGGAACGCTATCGGTAACCGACGAAGTGAGCACCGGCGCTGAACCTCCTTCAAGAATCACTTTATGTTCATCTTTCTTGCATGACCATAAGCCGAAAATTAAGAAGCCGGCAACAAGAGTTTTGAATATATATTTCATAATAATTTATTTTTTAAAATTAATAGCCGGGGTTTTGAACCAGGTTTGGATTAGCCTGCAGATCAGTTAGAGGTATTGGATAAATGTTGCGGTAAGATTGAACACCAGTTCCTGATTTTACGCCACCTTTCCATGGCCATAAATAACTTGAAGTGGTGAATCTTCCATAACGAACGAGATCTGTTCTCCTGTAACCTTCCCAGTACAATTCACGGGCTCTTTCATCCAAAATAAAATCAAGCGTAAGGTCACTCTCTGAAATATCACCGGAAGTGTTTCCATAAGCTCTTTCACGCAAGTTATTTATGTATTGAAGTGCCAGATTCTTATCACCGTTTCCACCGCGTAGCACAGCTTCTGCATAATTCAGATACATTTCGGGCAAACGGAAGATTGGCATGTCAACATCAGAAAAATCAAGGCTGCTTCCGTTCGTACTGTCGCGCTTTACATTCCGGAATTTAGTAACTGCAAAACCATCAGTAAACGAAGTAATATCATTGATTTCTATATTCTGTCCGTTAGTAAAGAACTCTGCTCTTGAATCTTGATTACCTGTGTAATCAGGAAATAAGTTGGGCAAATTTTTAGTTGTTCTTGCACCGGCCCATCCACCGTTAATTCCAAAATCGGAGGGTGTCATTTTTCCTCCTACAGGGGCATGGGTCAGGAATGTAGTTCCACCATAACCTTGCGTGTGTAATCCGTCGTAATTTATGGTCAGAATAAATTCATTAGTGTTTAAATTATTGTCGGCAAGAAACAACCAATCGTAATTTGAAGTAAGAGAATAACCCGCGTCGATCACTTTCTTCGCATATGAAGCTGCAGCATCATAAGCTGTGGTGTCTGCATAAACTTTTGCATTAAGATAAACACGTGAAAGCAAGGCCCAATCGGCAGCCTGGTCGGCACGGCCATATTCGTTGGTTCTTGGCGCTTTCAGATCCGGCTCGATCGCTTTCAACTCTGAAACAACATAATTGAAAAGGTCTTTGCGTTTTATTTGTTTTGGAATATCACCAATCTGGCTTTGATCAGTAACGAAAGGAGGATTTCCAAAAAGATCCATCAAAACCCAATATTGATAAGCTCTCAGGAAGCGGGCTTCCGCACGATAAGTTCGTATGTTGTCTGCATCACTTCCGGTGATTCCTCTTGCGGCAAGATTATCATCTGATGATTGCCTTATGAAATCATTTGCCAATGTGATCTGATACATACTTCTGTAATACAAACCTTGAGTAAAAGGATTGCTTGATGACCAGTTCATAAAATGAAAATCCTGGATGCCGGCATCACCCCAACTGATGACAGCTTCGTCTGTTGGCAACTCTTGTGCAGTCCAGAAAAGCCTGAAGAAATCAGAAGTTCCGGGATCGATTCCCTGGATATCCCCACTTCCAGGTCCGTTATTTCCAGTGAGGGCAAAACTTCCATATACTTTTGCAAATGCAAGTTTATACCCTTCGGGCGTAGAATAAACACTCTCCGCAGTAGAACCATTTGTTGGCAGCCGGTTCAAATCTTTGTTACATGAAACAAAGACAACAGAACCAACCAGCGCGATGAGTAATAAAAATGAGATTCTATTTTTCATTATAATTGATTTAATATTTTTTAAAACCTTAGATTTAATCCAACACTATAAATTCGCGGACGAGGATAAAAGTTGTTGTCCACACCACTTGCAATCTCAGGATCAAGGCCCTGGTATTTAGTAATTACAAACACGTTCTGAACATTTGCATTCAGAGATAATGTGGCTGAATTATGCAATACTTTTCCTACTAAATAATTGATATAAGCGTTGTCCATTCTAAGGAAGGAAGCGTTCTGAACATAATAATCTGAAAGGAAAAATTTATCCCCGCTTCCTGAAACTCCTGATTCCAGAACATTGGTTGAACCATTATTGATATACCCAATCGGGTTCAAAATGTTTCTTACCGTTCCTGAACTTGAGAACGTATTGTTGTAAACATAGTTGCCAACGCTCGCACGCATCACAAAACCGACATTAAATTTGTCGATCTTAACATTGGTGCTGGCGCCAAATAAATAATCAGGATTAATATTTTTATACTGGTAGAAATCCTGTTGATTAATCACACCGTCACGATTCAGATCTGCAAAAAGACCGTCAATTAATTTACCGTTCTGATCATATACTTGTGTATAAACATAGAAGGAACCAACCGGCAAACCAACAGTATTGATCAAAATGGTATTTCCGGTTCCGCCACTGATGCCATAATAAGTATTGCCGGGAAAATTTGGATTCGGAACGGCTGTCAAATTTGTGATCTTATTTTCGTTATAGGTTGCGTTCAAATTCAAATCCCAAACCACTTTGTTGTTTTTAACGGGCTGCAGGTTCAAACTTACTTCCACACCTTTGTTTTCCATATTTCCAACATTTGCAACAATCTGGTTTGAGAAGTTACTTCCTGCAGGTTGAGCGATTTTGTTCAAAAGATCACTTGTCTTTTTGTAATAAACATCTATGCTACCATTGATCCTGTTATCCAAAAATCCATAGTCTATACCTGCGTTGTAAGTAGCTGTTTTTTCCCATGTTCTTTGAGGATAAAATCCGGACGGCGCATACATATGATAAAGGCTGTCGCCCAATTGGTACTCAGATGTATTGTCACTATAATAATAGAAGGGGAAATAATCATATAAACCGATTCCACTTTGCTGACCTGTCAAACCATAACCCAGCCTTAGTTTCAAAGCAGAAACGGTTTTTGAACCTTGCAGGAAATTCTCATTTTTCATATTCCATGCAAAAGCGCCAGCCGGAAACACACCCCAACGTTGATTTGCAGCAAATCTTGAGGAACCATCGGTACGGATAGAACCCGTTAATAAATAACGGTCTTTGTAAGACAAGTTGGCTCTTCCATAATAAGAGATCAAAGTATATTCAGGCTTGTCATAATCAAATGTTGGCGTTGTAACGGCCGTGCCATCGGTAGTTAAATCCGGGTAACTGTAATTGGTAGTAAGATAATCGTAATAACCATAACCGGCTACTACATCTATTCTCGATCCACCTGCAAAATCTTTTGTATAATCAAGATAAGCCTCTAAAGTCTTGTCATCTCTTTTTTGTTTGTATTTGTCGTAGCGTCCTCCATGCAAAGTATTATCTGCACTGTTCAAATACCTCTTGTAATCCTGCGCTGCAGTAGAATCTACGGTGATTGTACCGTCACTTGAAGATTCATCATAAGCCAAATTTACAAAGGCGTGCAAGTCCGGAAGGAAATGAACTTTATAATCGAACAAAGCACTTCCGATGCTGCGCCTAACTTCAGCCACATCATGACGATCCATCAGCAATCCAACAGGGTTTCTTGGAGCAAGAGAAACCAAACCATTTGCGGTAGAAGGATCTGTCCATTCCCAATAACCGTTGTAAGCACTCTTGCCTGAGTAAACCGGCGCAGTTGGGTTAAAGGAAACTGCAGAACCAATAGCCCCCTGGTTGGCAAACCGGACTTCCTCTATTGAATTATTTAAGTTGATGTTCACTTTTAGATGATCATCAAAAAACCGTGGATTTAAATTAACACCTAAAGAATAACGGTCAAGCTTATCCGTTTTTAAAATTCCTTGTTGATTCAGATAACCGACAGAAACACGGTAAGGCATTTTTTTCAAACCACCACTGATGCTTAAATTGTTCGTGGAAGTAAGTGCAGTATGATAAATTTCATTTTGCCAATCCGTATTAGCATCGCCAAGCAAATCAATATAACTGCTGGATCCATTGTCTTTTACAAACTGCCTGTATTGGTCACCTTTCAAAACAGACACTTCTTTAATGATCTTTGAAAGAGAAAAGGTGGTATTGAAATTAAATACAGGTTTTGAGTTAAGACGTCCTTTTTTGGTAGTAATTAAAATCACACCGTTGGAAGCGCGCGAACCATAAATTGCGGTAGCAGAAGCATCTTTCAAAATGCTGAAGGATTCGATGTCGTTCGGATCAATCATACTCAAAGGGTTGGCAGCGCCTGAAAATCCGCTGTTATCCAAAGGCACACCATCAATAACGATCAACGGATCATTTGTCGCACCATTTAATCCCAATGAAGCACCACCGCGAATCCTGATCGTTGATCCTGCACCCGGAGCACCGCCTCCCGAAATGATTGATACACCTGCTACTTTACCCGCGATCAATTGTTCAGGATTGGTGATCTGACCCGTTTGAAAATCTTTTGCATTAACCTGTGCAACGGATCCCGTCAAATCTTTTTTCTGTGAAGTACCATAACCAATTACAACAACTTCACCCAATTGCTGGGCGGCTGAAGCCATGGTTACGTTAACGACAGATTGGTTGTTAACAGCTCTTTCCACCGGGGTATAGCTGGTGGAAGTAAACATCAATGTGGCAGTAGGTGCTGCCTCAATTGAATACTTACCATTAAGGTCGGTTGCCGTTCCCTTATTGGTGCCGATCACAGTTACAGAAACCCCGGGAATTCCTTTGCCCGTTGAATCTGTTACTGTTCCCGTAATGACACTTTGTGCATTTGCACCCAAAGCAACGATTATAAAAAATATCAAAACACTTACCTGTTTTGATATTCCGGTTATGCTTCTTCTCATGAACAAAATTTAAAATAATGAATGTGTGTTACTGGTTTATTAATACGTTTAAAAGCGAGAATTGGAATAATGTGTATTTCGTACACAATTTAGAGCAAAAATGCAGATTCCAAAGTTTTCATCAAAAAAAATTTTTCATTTGTGATTAAATTGTTGCAAACGGCGGGCTGCCTTTTGGATTTTAACTTTGCACCTGCTTTATTTTGCTCATAGCTTCGTCCGGCATAAAAGACAAAGAATTTTTGTCAATTGCTGCACTGAAAAAAAATTTAGTTTTCACTTTACTTTGCTTCAGTCGTTTTATTCTTAAAATAAAAATGTTTTTTATTTGTTGATTTACTGTTTACTGTTTTTAAAAATCTATCCCTGACCAGGTCTTTTTCTTCCTTTCATATTTTTCATAATCAAACTTATATAACCTTCCAGGGCGGTGAGGAACGTTCTTTTCTTCTTCCCCCATATCTACCAAAAAGTCCATTGAAAAAAACTTCTTGCGGAAGTTTCTCCGGTCAAGTTTCTTGTTTAGAATAGCTTCGTACAGATTCTGTAACTCCCGCAACGAAAATTTGCTGGGCAACAAACTGAATCCCAGTGGATGTTCCTGAACCCGCTTCTGAAGCCACTTATAGCAGGCATCCAATATTTTTTTATGATCAAACAACAACTCCTTTACGCTGTCAACATCATGCCAGTGAAGATCGTTGGCCAGGTTTTTTAACTTGTGATGTTGCACATTTATTAATGAACAATAAGCTACTGAAACTACGCGACCGGCAGGATGCCTCCCTACTTCTCCAAAAGTGTGTACCTGTTCCAAATACAGATCATTCATTCCTGTTCTTTGTTTTAAAATCCGGTAGGCACTTTCTTCTAAATCTTCATCAGGTTTTACCAAATCACCAAGCAAAGAAAATTTGTTCTGGTATTTTTTAAGATCGGAACGGATCAGCAAAACCTTCAACTTATTTTCATCAAATCCAAAGATGACACAATCGACTGACAGGGCTACGCGGTTAATGCTTTGCACTTCCGATTGCAAGCCTTTCAGCGTTTTGGAATGCAACTGCGGCGCAGCTGCTTTTTTAGTTTTAATCTCTGCCATACAATACGTTAACTTTTTGTGGTTGCAATTTACTATTTCAAAACTATCATTTGTTTTTAATTGCTTTTATCGTTACTGTTTTGTGTGATGAAAAAACGGATATAACATATGTCCCGTTGGCAAAAGCGGCACTTTGGGTTATAGGAAGATGATTATCGCCGCCAACCAAAGTGTATTGTTTTTTGTACATTTTTCGTCCCTGCAGATCAGTTATTAAAATCGTTGCTTTGTCGTTTTCCGGTGAGGTAATATTGACAATAAAATAAGTACTTGTTGGATTGGGATAAACGCCAACTTTCCATACGAAAGATTGATTTTCCAAAGTAACAACACTGCTGTAAGCTGAAATTCCGTCCGGGCCCACAATTTTTATCCGGTAATAAACAGATGAACCGTTGGAAGAAGAACCATCAGTATAATTATAAGACTTACTTCCATTCGGATCAAAAGTGGCAATTGTGGAATAATCATTTCCATTTTCACTTTTTTGAACCTCAAAATGATCAAGGCCATTTTCATTATTTACTTTCCAGTTCAACACATTCTCATGGCCGGATTTACTTCCTGTAAACTCAGTTACCGAAACATCAAAAGTTGTGTTTGAAGTGGTATCTGATTTAAGAAAAACATGAAACTCGCCGGGCGCTAAAGTAAAGGATTGATCAACTGAAGAAACATTTTTTGTGGAACTATCAAGATAATCAGTCCAAGTGCCGGTCGAAGGAAAAGTCACCGTTCCGGTTTGAGAAACCACATCAAAATTTCCGACCACAACGATCTTATCCATTTTGATCCATTTAAAATTCCCAGCTAAACTTTGAGAAGATGAATTGGAAGTAAAATCGCCAGTAAACAAAGAATTAAACCGAAGTTTTATTAAGGAACTGTAAGTATCAAATAATTCCTTTCTCCCCGGTTGTTGCAAATAATCCCAACGGATTGGTCTTACATCAGTGCGACAAGAATTATCAATAGTTCCATTGCCACAATAATTGATCGGGTAATCGTAGCCCAATTCGCCGAATTCCCAAATCATTTTCGAACCCGGAAGCATAAACAAAAAGGCCGCTGTTAATTCCTGCCTTTTCAAGGTGGTTACAGAATCTTTGATATTATAATTTCCGGAAGCATTTCCATAAGCAAGGTCTTTATAAGCCACTCTTTCTTCATCATGACTTTCCATGTAAGTGACTTTGTAAGGATGAGACCAACCTTCAACGCTTGCAATTCCTGAACTGAAATCAGAACCACTGTTGTATCCCATCGACGATTGTTCATACGGATAAGCCATATTTGACCAAAGCATCATTCCATAATTTGAAAGGTCTTTTTCTTCAGCATTTGCTGCAAAATATTCAAGTATCACATAACTTCCAGGTGCTTTTGCCTGGATGGTATCGTAATAACCTTTCCAGATTTTCACGCGCGAAGAATCATAATTTCCCCATGCATTTACATCGCAATTGTTTCCTGTGTTATCGCATGTTTGCTTTTGTGTAAATCCTTTAGCCAGATCGAAACGGAAGCCGTCAATTTTATAATCATTCAACCAATGATTCACAACGCGACTAACAAAATAATGGGTCGCTGCACTTTCATGATTCATATCATAACCTACATTATAAGCGTGCTTTGCAACAGTATTGTACCAGGGATTATCAGCAGCGGGCCGATTGTTCGTTGAATCCCAATATAATTGAACCAGTGGCGACGAACCAAATGCATGATTCAAGACCATATCCATGATAACCGCAATTCCGTTTTGATGGCATTTGTCTATGAAAGATTTCAATGAATTTTCAGTTCCAAAATATTTATCCGGAGCAAAATAAAAATCCGGATTGTAGCCCCAACTAATATTTCCTTCAAATTCGTTAAACGGCATCACTTCAATCGCATTGATTCCGAGCTTTTTAAAATAATTGAGACTGTCCGCTAAAGTGCTCCAATCGTGTTTAGCCACGAAATCTGTCAACCACAATTCATAAATAACCAAATTGCGTTTATCGGGTTTTGAAAAGTTGGAAACCTGCCAGTTGTAAGGGGTTTGACCGGTTTGCAAAACACTTACGATCCCTGTTGTTGAATCTGTAGGATAAGGTTTTAAGCCGGGATAAGTTGAAGAAGAAATGTACTGGTCGTTATTAGGATCCAATATTTTTTCTGCGTAAGGATCGGCAATTTTCAATTGGCCATCCACCAAAAATTGATAACTGTATTCTTTCCCGGAAGTAAGTCCGGTGATCGTGATCCACCAATAATTTCCATCCGGTGTTTCATTCATTTGATAAGCAGATTGTTCCGTCCAGTTGCTTCCCGGAAAATCGCCGATAACAGAAACTCTTGTTTTATTGGGTGCATAAAGTACCAATGTCACCGACTGATTGTCTGCCCCATAATTTATCCCGGTTTGAACGCCGGAAGGCAAAACTTCAACGTTCACAGAATTGTTTACAAAGAAATTAAAAGTGTCACTTACGACGGAAGTACCATCATCTGCATTCGCGATCAGCTGCTGGCTTCCGGCTGTATTTAATGTTATCGTTTTGGAGATAGAATCAGCGTTGGTGGCAGTTTGAATTACGTTTCCATTCAATGATAAAGTAAGCGTTGCATTGGAGTTGCTCTTTGCACTCACTGTGATATCGTCACCAATTTTTTTATTGATCGTTTCCGGCTCAGGATTATATTTTGGCTGAAAAAATGGTTGGGTAAAACGAATGGCCAAATTAGTTGTATAAACAGGAATAAACATGTCGCTTCCATCACCATTCCGTTGAACAGTATTACCATCGCCACTCCTGAAAAGTATCGCTATCTTTTGAATTTTTTCATTCACATCTGTTATTCCGAAAAAGTTGCGCAAGCCGCCGCTGATAGTAAAAGACCATTGATTATTGCCGATAGAAATTGCTTTTGCTGCTGCTGAAGTTGTGCCCCAGGTGGTTTGCACATGCCGCCAATCTGAAGAACTTGTACTCAGGTTAGTGATCACGCCAATGTGCACATAAACATCTGCCGGATTGTGATTGAGCAATCCTTTGTTGCCATAATTTGCATCCATTGTTATTACAAGCGGATCTGAACTTTCTGTTGGAAAATCCGGAGTCCATGACAACAATTGTGAAAAGCCATTAAAACACAGAAGTATCAAAAAAGAAAAAAACAGCAGCTTCTTCATACCAGCACTAAAAATTATTGTGTAAAATAAACACATTATTTTGAAAACAAAATGTATTTTCAAAAAAATTCCAGCTTACTTCAGGAAAATTCTTTTTAAAAATTTCTTTGTTCACTGTCCGCGTTTCTAATCTAAAATTCCAAACACTTTTTCAATAAGTGCGAAACAGGTTTATTCATGGAAATTGTTGAAATTCGTGCCTGATCAACTATCATTTTATGTATACAGCCGGCGGGGTAAAAGAATTACAAAGGAAAACAGAAGAACTGCTGAAAAATGAAGGCACCGCAGAAGAATTGAGAGACGTTTTGCGCTTTCATGAATACCGTTATTATATTTTAAATGATCCTTTGATCTCCGATGAGGAATATGATAGATTGTATAAAAAACTCGAGAAGCTTGAAGGGGACGATCCTTCCATCATTACTCCCGATTCACCAACACAAAGAGTTGGCAGCACCCTAAATGCAGACTTTGTAACCGTTCCACATTTGGTTTCGATGCTCAGCCTCGAGAACAGTTACAATGCTGACGATTTGTTTGATTGGTACAAACGATTAAAAACACTTACCGACCACCAAAAGTTTACATTGAGTGCCGAACCGAAATATGACGGAGCAAGCATTTCGCTCATCTATGAAAATGACATGTTGGTACGTGGTGCAACGCGCGGTGATGGAACCGCTGGCGATGACATCACGACCAACATCAGGCAAATCGGCTCTATTCCTTTATCAGCGAAATTTTCTGATCATGGAATTCAGAAAATTGAGATTCGCGGAGAAGTATTGATGAACAAAGTCAGTTTCAAAAAATTTAATGATGCCCTTGCTGAAGAAGGTTTGGCGCCTTTGGCCAATCCAAGAAATGCTGCCGCAGGCTCTCTTAGAATGAAAGATCCTGCAGCAGTGAGAAAAAGAAAACTCGAAGCGATCCTTTACCACGTCAGCTATATTGAACTCAACGAAAAAGGACAAAAGAAATATCCCCAAAAACTAACTACTCATTCAGGTATTTTGGAAATGCTTGCAGAATGTGGTTTCAGAACACCGGTAAAAGAAAAAGAGGTCTTCAGCAAGATTGATGACGTTGTTACCTTTTGCCATCAATTCGAAAATAAGCGCGATGAACTGCCTTACGAGATCGATGGAATCGTAGTAAAAGTAAATGAGATCGAAATTCAGCAACAGGTGGGCAGTACAACACATCATCCGCGCTGGGCAATTGCTTATAAATTCAAAGCGCGCCACGCAACGTCGAAATTGCGTGATGTGGAATTCCAGGTGGGTCGCACAGGTTCAATTACACCGGTTGCGAAAATTGAACCCGTTCCGATTGGTGGCGTCACCGTTTCTTCTGTTTCACTTTTTAATGAAGGCATCATTGAAGAAAAAGATTTGCGTTTAGGCGACACCGTTATTGTCGAAAGAGCAGGTGATGTAATTCCTTATATCGTAAAACCGCTGACTGAATTAAGAACCGGCCACGAAAAGAAAATTATTTTTCCCAAAAAATGCCCGGTTTGTAATGACGAATTGGTAAAGCCCGAAGGAGAAGCAGTTTGGCGTTGTGTAAATATAAATTGTCCTGCACAAGTAGTAGAACGGATCATTCATTTTGTGAGCAAAGATGCGATGGACATCAAAACTTTCGGAGAAGCAAGTGTGACAAGGTTTTACGAACTCGGATTGATCAACAACATTCCTTCTGTCTATTCAATCGATTTTGAAAAAATAGCTTCTCTTCAAGGCTTTAAACAAAAGTCCGTTGACAACCTGAGGAAGGCAATTGAAAATTCGAAGAAGCAACCGTTGAACCGTTTGATCTATGGATTAGGAATCCGTTACGTAGGTGAAACGACCGCAAAAACTTTGGCTAAAAGTGTTGACACGATATTCGATCTGCAACAATATTCTTCTGAAGATTTGCAACAGTTGCAGGATATTGGGACCAAAGTAGCAGAAAGCATTTTTGAGTTTTTTCATAATGTAGACAACATCCAAATGCTTGAAAGCCTTTCTGATAAAGGGCTGAACATGAAAGGCGATAAATCTGAACCGGTAAGCGGAAAGCTTTCAGGAAAAACATTTTTATTCACCGGAACATTACCAACTTTAAAAAGAAGTGAAGCCGAAAAGATGGCAGAAGAAAATGGGGGAAAGTTACTGTCATCCGTAAGCGCAAATTTGGATTTTTTGGTTGTTGGTGAATCTGCGGGAAGCAAATTGGCGAAGGCCCAAAAAATAAAATCAGTAAAAATTATAAGTGAAGAAGATTTTTTGAATATGATACAAACATAGTTTTGTAACTTCAAACTTAAAAATTAGCCATGATTAAAAAACTTAACGGTGAAATTTGGAAGCCATTAAAATTTACAGGATGGCAATCAATGCGTAACAAATATGCCGTCTCCTCGCTCGGCCGCGCAGCCAGTTATAAAGAAGATATCCTTGCTGATGGCAAACTTTTGACCGGTTCGCTCACCAGCGGTTACCGCACGCTTAACCTGCATTTGAACGGAAGCAACGGAACACTTTATTTACATCGTGAAGTGGCTAAACTTTTCAATAAAAAAACTTCTCCCAAACAGAAATATGTGATCCACCTGAACCACAACAAAACCGATAACCGCGCAAAAAATCTGAAGTGGGCTTCACAGGCAGAAGTAAACGATCACCAGCAGAAAAGCCCGCCAAAACTGGAATACAAAAAAATTCAGAGCAACCGCAAAAAAGGTTTAAAACTGAATGCTGCACAGGTGAAAGCCATTAAAACTTTGCTGGCCAATCCACGGCGCAAGCTAACGCACCAGCAAATTGCAGAAAAATACAACGTAAGCCCGATGACTGTTTATCGCATCAAAAGTGGTGAAAACTGGGCCGGCGTTATGTAACCTTTTTCCAACCGTTTTAATCGACTTGTTTTAAATTTCTTAATCTTGATTTCGCCTTCAACGCTTTCTTTTTTAAAAAGCTTAAAAAAGAATAATAATAAACCGTGGTTTGATAATAACCGCGATAAATATTCAGCAGCAAAAAATAATTTCGAAGAATTTGTTGCATCACTGTTGCAAAACTATTCTTCAATTGATGAAGACTTAAAAGGACTTGCAGTAAAGGATTGTTGTTTCCGCCTCAACCGTGATATTCGCTTTTCAAAAAATAAAACTCCTTATAAGATCAGCCTGAGCGCTTCCTTTAACCGTGGAGGTAAAAAGTCAATCTTCGCTGGTTATTATTTTCATCTTCAACCCGGCGGAAAAAGTTTTGTCGGCGGCGGCTTGTGGAGGCCGGAACCAAATGAATTAAAAAAGCTTAGACAGGAAATTGATTATTGCCTTCCTGAGTTTAAAAAGATCATCACAGCAACTTCTTTCAAAAAAAATTATGGTGAATTGGAAAGAGAGGAAAACCAGGTATTGGTGAATGTTCCAAAAGGATATGACAAAGAAAATCCTGCGGCAGACTTCTTAAAAATGAAAAGTTTTGTTGCCACAAAAAATCTTTCGGACCAAGAAGTGCTTAGCCCTAACCTTGAAAAAGAAATAATAAAATCCTTCAAAGCGCTGATGCCTTTGGTTAAATTTATCAACCGCTCTTTTGAATAACGCGACAATAAACCAACAAAAAACCCATCTTTATTTTTCAAAAAATGGGTGCAAAAAGAGAGCAGTGATACTTCTTAAATATTTGTGCTTTTTAATTGTCGTGGAACCTTTACGTTAAATGTCATTTCCTTTTTATTTCTCAAGACTTTTATCTTAAACTCATTTCCGGGTTTTTCGGAGTGTATCGTTGACATCACTTTATCAACGTCCGTAACCTTTTCACCATTCATTTCTTTGATGATATCACCTTCCTTCAAACCTGCTTTCTCAGCTGGCGAACCCGGATTTACACTTTCTACTTTCACTCCATTGTTGTCTTCAGTATCCTGAATTTGTAGCCCCAGCTTGGGACGATTTGGAGAAATATTAAAATTGAAATTCCCGGGAGGCATTGGCATCATCCTGAAATTGAAATTCCTCCCATTCCCAAAACCGTTAGGCATTTGCCTTTGAAGTTGAAGCTCTTTTTGTATTGAAGGTGTTTTTCCCAGATCGACTTTTATAGATTTCTTCTTCCCATCCCTCAAAACGCTAATCTCAACATTGTCTCCTGGTTTGTGAGCCTGAATTGCATTTCTTAAATCTTCAGGCGCATTTATATCTTTATCATCCACTTTGGTTATTACATCACCTTTTTGCAAACCAGCTTTTTGAGCACTGCTTCCATCAAGGATATTGTTTATCACAACACCTTTATCTGTCTTTGCAGAATAGACACCAAGGAATGCATTGTTCTCTCCATTGTTGAAATTAAAGTCTTGTGGCTGCATGAAAAAATCACGACCATGAGCCCCGCCCATAAAATTTCGTCTGCGCGTTATCGTTATATCCCCGTTATAATCTGAAAGCGGCTTCCCGTTTACCGTCACCTGGCTACTGTCAATTTCAATAATCGTTTTTCCTGTATCGGCAGGTCCTTTACGAATTATGATCTCTTCGTTTTTCCTCATGCGTGGCTCGTTTTGTTGCGAAAAGCCATTCATGGCAAGCATTGTGCAACAAACACTAAACATTGCCGGTAAAAATTTTGCTTTCATTTTATTAAGTTTTAAAATATAAGATTTCGTCTCACCAAATTAAAACCGCCGAAATAAAAAACAAGATTTTTAAGCCATTAATAATTTAACGTTAACATAAAATTGAAGAGAAACAACTTTTCTAAAGAAGCGATTTCACTTTTTCAATAACCTCATTAAAGTGTGAAACGTCCTGGCCGCCAGCAGAAGCCAAAGTTTTTTGTCCGCCACCACCGCCTTTGATCAAAGGTGCAACATGCTCTTTTATAATCTTTACAGCGTCGGTCTTTTTAGAATCAATAAATTCGTCATCAACTGCTAAAACCACATTCGCTTTTCCATCAATATTTGCAGCAAGCAGAATTAAATAATTCGTGCTGTTCTCTTTTAGAAGTGAAGCCAATTTTTTCAAAGCATCTGCGTTGCTCACTTCCACAACAGAACCAAGAAAGTGAACACCATTTATTAGAACAAAATTTTGCTTTAATTGTTTGGTTACTGAATCGAGAATTTGCGATTCGAGATGGTTAATTTGTTTGCTTAATTTGTCTTTTTCATTGATCAGATTTTCCAAAGCTTTCAGACTATCCTTTGGATTTTTCAATTGCACTTTTAAGTTGTTCAATTCTTCCAAATGAGCATTTACAAAATCTTCTGCAGCTTTTCCACTCATTGCTTCAATGCGGCGCAACCCTGCGCCAACGGCTGTTTCGGTGGTAATTTTAAAAAATCCCAGTTCGCCTGTATTGCCAACATGCGTGCCGCCACAAAGTTCAATTGAATAATTTTCATCCATTGTAACGACGCGAACAAGATCACCATATTTTTCACCAAAGAGTGCCATAGCTCCGGTTTTCATTGCTTCTTCCTTTGGCATCTGACGAATAACAACCGGAATATTTTGACGGATCTTTTCATTCACAATCATTTCAACACTTTCTATTTCTTCTTTAGTCATTTTACTGAAATGAGAAAAGTCAAATCGCAAATAATCGGAGTTTACCAAACTCCCTTTTTGCTGAACATGCGTTCCCAAAACTTTGCGTAATGCTGCATGTAACAAATGTGTTGCACTGTGATGAATAGCCGTTTTGTTTCTTTTTTCAACATCAATTTTAGCAATTAGATTTGAAGAAATATCAGAAGGAAGTTTTTCAGTAAAATGCAAAACCAATTCATTTTCTTTTTTGGTGTTGATCACCGGTATCTTTTCATTTTCAAAAATCAATTCGCCGGTATCACCTACCTGGCCACCGCTTTCAGCATAAAAAGGTGTTGTATCAAGCACAACTTGAAAAAGTTCTTTGCCTTTGGTTTTCGTTTTCCGGTAACGTAACACTTTGCTTTCGGTTTCTTTTTTATCGTAACCAACAAAACCATTTCCTTCTGCTTCGCTCAACACTACCCAATCTTCTGCATCAACAACACTTGCCGCACGGGAGCGGTTTTTTTGTTGTTGCATTTCTTTTTCAAACCCCGCTTCATCAATTGAAAGATTATTTTCCGCAGCAATTAATTTGGTGAGATCAAGCGGAAAACCATAAGTATCGAAAAGCTCGAAAGCCGTTTTACCATTGATATTTTCTTTCGATTCAACAATAGCTTCAAGTTTTTTCAAACCACTATCCAGTGTTCTCAAAAAATTCGTTTCTTCTTCATGAATCACTTTGGCAACAAATTCTTTTTGCTTGTTTAATTCAGGAAAAACATTTTGGAATTGTTCGGCAATCAATGGAAGAAGTTTGAACAATAAAGGCTCTTTCACATCCAAATAAGAAAAATAATACCGAACTGCCCTTCTTAAAATGCGCCTTATAACATAACCTGCGCCGGTGTTTGATGGCAATTGACCATCAGCGATTGGAAATGCGATGGCACGAATGTGATCTGCAATTACGCGGAAGGCAATTGCCTGCTTTGATCCGGAATAATCGTATTCCTTATCGGATAAATGTTCTATCTCTTCAATCGCTGGCTTAAAAATATCCGTGTCGTAATTGCTTTTTTTATTTTGCAACACACGCACTAATCTTTCAAAACCCATCCCTGTGTCAACATGTTTGGCCGGCAACAATTCAAGCGAACCATCTTTTTTACGGTTGAACTGGATGAATACCACATTCCAGATTTCAATCACCTGCGGATTGTCTTTGTTGATCAAATCTTTACCGGGAACTAATTTCTTTTCTTCTTCACTTCTGCAATCAACATGAATTTCTGTTGATGGCCCGCATGGACCGGTGTCGCCCATTTCCCAAAAATTATCTTTCTTGTTTCCCAAATGAATTCGGTCTTCTGCAACAGATTTTTTCCAAAAATTTAAAGACTCATCATCTTTTGGCAAACCATCTTTTTCATCGCCTTCAAAAACCGTAACATACAAATCCTCCATGGGAATTTTATAAATTTTGGTCAGCAATTCCCAGGCCCATTCGATTGCTTTTTCTTTAAAATATGGCGACGGTTCTGAAGTTGAATTCCCAAAGCTCCAGTTGCCAAGCATTTCAAACATCGTATGATGATAAGTGTCTACACCAACCTCTTCAAGGTCGTTGTGCTTTCCGCTTACACGCAAGCATTTTTGTGTATCGGCAATCCTGGAATAAGGTGCAGGCCTATTTCCAAGGAAAAATTCTTTGAACTGGTTCATGCCGGCGTTGGTAAAAAGTAACGTCGGGTCATTTTTTATAACGATCGGTGCAGACGGAACAATGTGGTGCCCTTTGCTTTTGAAAAAATCAAGAAAATGCTGTCTTATTTCTGCACTGTTCATCATAAAGCTTGTGAATTTTTAAAGATCAGTTGTGTCTTTTAAGAAGCTATCTTTGTTTAGATAAATTATTTAACGCGGCAAAGGTATTTGCTTTGGATGCATTTACAAACAGAAGGTTTTTAGAAATAATGTTTTAAACGCGGTTCAGCAAGCGCACAAAAAATCCGGGAAATATGCCACTTACACAAATCAATTTTTCTTTCGAAGAAGAATCCAATCCTAAAAATGAAACGAAAGAAGCGATAAAGCAAGCGATAAAGCCGAAATCAAAACGTGGGCGAAAAAGCCTGAAAGAATTGAATGCCGAACCCGACGTGATAAATGTTCCCGAGGACGAAGTCCTTTTTCAAAAACAATATTATTCGATTGGTGAAGTGGCAGGAATGTTTAAGGAAAACAATTCGTTGATCAGGTATTGGGAAAAAGAATTTTCAATCTTAAAACCAAAGAAGAATAAAAAAGGGGACCGATTTTTCAGACCGGAGGATATCAAAAATTTAAAGATGATCTATCACTTGTTACGCGAAAGAAAATATACGATCGAAGGCGCGAAGGAATTTATCAAAAACAACAAAGCTGCCGGAGAAAAGCATCAAATGATCGAATCACTCGAAAAAGTGAAGTTATTTTTACTCGAATTGAAAAACAATCTTTAAGTGTTACTACGACACAATGTTCTGAATTTTTTTACAATTCTTCTATTTTCATATCCCGATCTATGTACTAACTTTGTTATACTAATTTAAAAAGATGACTGACATTGCTATTGCGCCTCAGAAACTAACTGCGAAAGATTTTGCTACCGACCAGGAAGTACGCTGGTGCCCCGGATGTGGGGATTATTCCATTTTAGCGCAGGTTCAAAGGGTTTTTCCAACACTTGGAATCCCGAAAGAAAATTTTGTAATTATTTCCGGAATAGGCTGCAGCAGCCGTTTTCCTTATTACATGAACACCTACGGGATGCACAGCATTCATGGACGAGCGACAGCGATTGCGAGCGGTTTAAAAGCAAGCCGCCCGGAATTGAGTGTCTGGATTGTTACCGGCGACGGTGATTCATTGAGCATTGGAGGCAATCATACGATTCATTTGCTTCGCAGAAATTTTGATGTAAATATTCTGCTTTTCAATAATGAAATTTATGGACTGACGAAAGGTCAATATTCTCCAACCAGTGAACAAACAAAAATCACGAAAAGTTCTCCGTTTGGTAGTATCGACCACCCGTTTAATCCTGCCGCATTAGCACTGGGAGCAGATGCTACTTTTGTTGCAAGAACAATGGACCGCGATCCGAAACATTTGCAGGACATGTTGCTTCGCTCTGCGAAACATAAAGGCGCTTCATTCCTTGAAATATATCAGAACTGTAACATTTTTAATGACGGCGCTTTTGAAATATTTACCGATAAAAAAACCAAGGCTGAAGAAACACTTTTCCTTGTTCATGGTGAACCACTTGTATTTGGTGAAACAAAAAACAAAGGAATCCGTTTAAATGGATTGAAACCTGAAGTAGTAGAATTAAATGGAAATGTGAGCGAGAATGATTTGTGGATCCATGATGAAAGAGATTTGAATAAAGCTCAAATACTCACGAGGATTTTTGATAATCCGAAATCCGGTGACCATCATTTTCCAAGACCATTCGGTGTATTTTACGAAACCGACCGGCCAAGCTATGAAGAGGTTATGTCAAAACAAATTGACGATGCAAAATCAAGATCTGAAGCTGATCTTGATAAATTATTGAGGGGAAAAGAAGTGTGGACGATAAAAGAATAGCAGCCTAATTTTTATTATACAGAAATACAAATGGCTTTAATGCTTTATTACCCAAAACTTCGCGTACTACTTTCTTGTTCGAAGAAATCTTGTATTTATTTATGTTGATAACTTCATAACCTTTTACGAGGTTATCTACTTTTTCAACGTAGAAAAGAAGTTCATGAAGAAGTTCAACTTCGTGTTCGATTGCCTGGGGGTTTGATTTTTCTTTGAACAATACCAAAAGATCTCTATTGAATTTGTCCATTGTGATTGGTTTTTAATAACCTACCATGCCAGTCTTACTAGGGCATCCGCAATGACCTTTTCGAGAAGCGCTGCAACTCATTGCCAAAACGGAAAGAACGACTAATAATATTAACAAGGCCCGGTTGACGTTTTTCATTAAAATATTTTGATTGTTTATGGTTAATAAATAGGACAGAGTTATAACAACCAACTCTTTCCATTTAATAATTCATAACACCAAATTAAACTATTTTCACCAATAAATATTGCAAATTTTTTGAAAAAAAGTCAAAATCATGTAAAAGGAGCAGCAAAACCAAGGATCCTGGTGGCGCCACTCGATTGGGGATTAGGACACTCAACACGTTGTATTCCAATAATTAAAGCGTTAATTGAGGATGGTTGTGAAGTGCTGATCGGGACCACTAAAATAACATTTCCCTTACTGAGGAATGAATTCCCAAATACAGTATTTTTACTATATAAAGGCTATGATATTAAATACAGCAGGCAAAAAAGTTTTTTTTCGCTGAAACTCATCTTGCAAATTCCGAAGATCATTACAAGAGTTTTTGAAGAGCATAACTGGCTAAAGAAAACCGTACAAAAATATCAGATTGATGCAGTAATTTCTGACAATCGTTTTGGAATGTATCACAATAAAATTCCTTCTGTTTACATCACTCATCAGTTGCTTATTAAAACAGGAAATCATTTTACTGAATCTATTGCGCAAAAGCTCCACTATTTTTTTATAAAAAAATACAACCACTGTTTTGTTCCGGATTTTGAAATAAATGGATTGGCGGGTGAACTTTCTCATCCGCAAAAAAAACCAGAAAATGTAAAATACATAGGTCCGCTGACGCGATTTTCAAAAATTGCAGGCGAAAAAGAAATTTATGATTTGATGATCATTCTTTCAGGACCGGAACCACAGCGCACCATTTTTGAAAAGAAAATTGTTGATGAATTAAGAACTGTTGAGGTAAAAATCTTTTTCCTTCGGGGGCTTCCCTCAGAAGATAAATTGCCAGATTTAAAAAATGTAACTGTAAGAAATCATTTGCCTGCAAAACATTTGAACGAGTTGATCGAACAATCAAAATTTATCATTTGCCGAAGTGGCTATACTTCAGTAATGGATTTGAGTGCTTTTGGTAAGAAAGCAGTTTTGATTCCAACGCCGGGGCAAACGGAACAGGAATACCTCGCAAAATATTTAATGGAGAAAGGTTATTTTTTATCAATGAACCAAAAAGATTTTTCGATAAAAAAAGCATTACAACTCGCAGCCGGTTTTGATTTTATTCCTCCACCTGCCAGCGATGAATATTATAAAAAAGTTTTTTCAAAATTTGTTGCTTCGATCAAAAAATCAACAGATGCATTTCACTAAAAGCCGGAAAAAAATCTTTTGATATTTCTTTGTTTACTAATCTTCCTCTTCGGTAACCCTTACACTCCTGTTGAAGCTTTCAGAGAGAGAAATGAGTGTTTCGGTTCTTTCTATTCCTTTTATTTTTTGAAGATTGTCGTGAAGTACGCGGCGCAATTGACTAATATCTTTGCACACAATTTCAAGATACATACTGTAATTTCCTGTGGTATAATTCAACCTTATTATCTCGGGAATTTTTTCAAGTTCGGTGGCTACCACGTCATAAAGAGAGCTTTTTTCCAAAAATATTCCAACAAATGCGGTAATATCGTAGCCTAAAAGGCCAAGATTTACTTTTAATTTTTTACCTTTAACAATACCCAGTTCTTCTAACTTCTTGATACGAACGTGAATAGTGCCTCCGCTAACGTAAAGCTTCTTACCTAATTCGGCATAAGGCATTTCTGCATTTTCGAGCATTTCCTGGATTATCTTCAAATCCAATTTGTCAATATTAAATTTGGCAGCCATAAATACTTTTTAATTTTAGATATAATGAACGAATATAGAACATTAATTGAATAATTTCTATATTTTTTTAATTTTCTTTAAAAAACTTTTCTATTTAAACCATTCCTATTAGATTTGCATCAGATTAGTTCTTAAACATTGTGGGGTGATGAAATTTTTGGCAGACATGCCCTCTTGTCTCGGGGGTGAGGATCACAGGATAAACATAGCATAGAGCCGTTCCGACTAAAATCGGGGCGACCAGGGTCGACCACTCAACTTTGTGCTACGGCTAACTGCCTCGTGAAGGTTCGAGCCCTTCCCCTACAGCATTTACAAAAAAGCCTTTGCGTTTGCAAGGGCTTTTTTATTTTTTGAATTTGTTTTTAGATCTTATTTCGCAAAAACTTTTTTCAAAATATCGGTAACTCTTTCTGCGGGATTCTTCCTGATGTTTATTTCTTCTTCAGCGACATAATGAAAAATGCCATCAAGAGCCTTGGAAGTTACATAACTGTTGATGTCCGTATCAACAGGTTTTGAAGAGAACCGATTGTAGGCACTGAAAACATCTTTCCAATATTTTGTGGCATCTACTTTTTTTAGAGAAGCTTCAATTATTGGCTTAAAAGCTTCCGTCAGTTGAGGTGTGGTTGTTTTTCTTAAATAAGCTGTGGCTGCGGTATCTGTTCCGCGGAGAATTTGCAATGCATCTGTAACGGTCATTTGTTTTATTGCAGAAAGAAAAATTGGCCCTGCGGATTTCGAAGCGTCTTCGGCAGCGCGGTTCATACTCAAAACTGCATTGTCAACTAATTTTCCCATTCCAAATAACCTCATTTTGTTTTCGATACTTTGAACTTCTTTTGGCAACAAAATTTTCACCGCGGCATCTTTAAAAAACCCATTAGTTGCTGAAAGTTTATCGGTACTTTTTTGCGCGCCCAATGAAAGCGCTTCTTTTAAACCTGAAACAATTTCATCAGTTGATAACGAACCTGAAGAAGAATTGGAATTTTTTATTACGGTTTGCGCTTTTTTAAATAAGCCACCGAGTTTGTTGGAAGGACTATTTTGCGCAAAAATCTGAACGGAGCTGAAACAAATTGCCAGCATTAAAGTAAGCGTTTTCATCGAGGATATATTTTATCAAATGTAGAACTGATTTTGCCTCGAATAAGTTAGCAAAATGTTTAAACGCTCCCCGAAAGCCTTTTAGTCTATTCTTACGAAAACGGCATTTAAATTTTGAATTTATAGCCTACTCCTTTTACAGTAACAATACAATCGTCGCCGAGTTTTTGCCTGATCTTTCTTATATGCACATCGATCGTCCGGTCGCCAACAATTACTTCTGTTCCCCAAACTTTATCCATTATTTCATTTCTCAAAAAAACCTTTGAAGGTTTGGAAGCCAGCAATGCCAGCAATTCAAATTCTTTGCGCGCAAGAACAATCTCTTCTCCCTTCAACTTTACCATGTATTTTTCACGATCTATTGATAGATCACCAATTTGCAAAACACTCCCCGACTCCCGTGTAATGCGCCTGAACAGTGCATTTACACGACTTATCAAAACTTTCGGGCTAATCGGTTTGGTGATATAATCATCGGCCCCTGTTTCGAGTCCCTTTATTTCTGTTGTATCGTCGTTTAAGGCTGTGAGGAAAATGATTATTGTGTTTTCAAAATCTTTATCGGCACGCAAAATTTTGCAAACTTCAAGACCGGTTTTTCCAGGCATCATCACGTCGAGCATGATCATATCCGGCTTATGCTGACGCGCAAGTTGTATTGCTTCATTTCCATTCGTTGTGGTGATAACATTGTACCCTTCAGCTTTTAGGTTGAAGTCAAGGATTTCCAAAATATCCATCTCATCATCCGCCACTAAAATGGTATATTTCCCTGCGTCTTGATTCATTTTGCAAACCTATATTAAATTATTATTTCCTTTTGTGTGTTTACAATTTCTTAATCTTGGCATTATCCAAAGGCGTAATAAAGTTCCTAACAAAAGGTTAATAACCTGATTTAGCGGATCTTTTTTATGAGGATAAATATTTGATAACTTGCCGCAATGGCTAACTTTGTTTATTGGAAGTATTTTTGCTCTCAGTAACCTAAAGATAACAATGAGGTTTTTATTTTATTTTTTTCTGCTTATTCCGTTTTTTCCAAATTCCACTTTCGCTAGTGATACAACAAATATTCCCATAGCCCGAAGAATCTTTCACGATAAGATCAAGGAAGAACAAAGGCTGGTTGACAAAGCCGACGGACGGCTCGACGGTCTTGTAAAAGTCAGCCCAAATCCTGACGTAAATATCCAGGTTACGGATGCCTTGATAAGGAAAATTAATGTTCTGAGAAATGATATTGAAATTAATAATGCCATCCCCAGCAATAACGACAAAGTACGTTACCTGAGGTACGTAGAAGATCTTTTAAAGGATTTTCTTCTCACGTGGAAAACGCATCAGTTAAACCCTTCTCTTGCTCCTTTGCTCGTGAATAATTTCACAGATATAATGAAGGCAAATATCAAGGGAGAAAACATGACACCTTTGCTTTCTAAAGTGCCTTACGAAGTTGGAGAAATCAACGCTTCGATCTTTGTAGAAAACCGGGGTTATCACGAAAGTAAAATTGCTTTGTTCCGGGAATTTTGCCGTCTTCATCCTGATAAAATTCTTCAGAATCTTGCGCCTTATGTAGATGAACCGTTTGCGGATTCATTAGTGATTGAAGCGTTCAACAATAGTCCAAGTCAATTGTACACATATGCGCAATCTTTCAATAGTCCCCAGGGAAAGTTGATTAGAAAGATTGACGATCCCAGGATACAAACAGTTGTAAAACTTAGTAACCAGAACAGGGCACTATTTTATTTTCCTTTTTTGGATGACCTGATCAGTGGCAAAAAAACAATTGATGAAATAAAGAAAGTTGCTGGCACTTCAAGTGCAACTTACGACAGTGTTGGCTATTACCGTATGATGGTAAAAACGGAAATTGATTATTATGGCCGCCTTGTTCATGGAGATACGCCTGTGGCGATGTTTGGAGCAAACGGTTTGTTGGACATGCTCAAGACAAAAGGTTACCAGCATTTTATTTACCCGATAAATGTATTGCATGAAAGTCCAAACCCGGCGGTGCGATTCAGCGCTTTGCAACCGTTGACTGCACAGGAATTGTATTACATGATGGTGTTGGGTGAAAATGACATTTATACATCAAGTTATAAATACAGTTTTGACAGGATGATTCAGAAAATGGGGCCTCATCCTCATGGAGATTCATTGCTCATATCTTTGAATTTCGACCATTTTAAAAAGTTCATTAAAATGGCAGCCAGCTATAATAAACTTGATGAATTTTTAAAAACAATGCCTGAGAATTCAGAAAAGCTGATGCAGGCGTTTGTGGCAAAACTGGAAACTTCGAAAACACTGGAAGATGCCGTGGATGTGGCGGATTCTTATGGAAGTATTACTAATCCCGATCTGCAAAAATCAATGTTGCAAAACGTTGAGTGGAACGAACAAAGATGTATTAAAGAAGATAATGAGCGCGGCAAAAAGATCTACAGTCTTTTAAAAACGATCTTCCTCTCTGCCGATCCTAAAAATGGAATTGACCTCGCAAAAGAAATTGGAATTCCCCCGATCTATACAGTTAATTACAATTACCTCGCTGATGATTCAGGGCGTATAATCGAGCAGGTTTTCTTTTATGGCGACAAAGACGGAAAGGCTTCTTACGCCAGTTTCATGACCTCATTCCCGCGAACCGAATGGAGAGTTATCCAAAAGAGCGAATGGACAGAGATCAGGTCAATAAAAGGGAAGCCGATTTATATTTATGCCAACCTGCCTTTGGATAACGAGACTGATAAAGATGCAAAGGCGCAGGCAGACCTGGTTAACTATCTTCAGGAAAAGGGATTGAGACCAACAGTTGTCATTCATCGCGGACACAGTTATCATTTGCCTTATACAATTGACCAGTTGCCCACAACGGCCAAGATAATTATGTTGGGCTCTTGTGGTGGTTATCAAAACCTGAAAACGATTTTAAAATATGCGCCGGAAGCACACATTATTTCTACCAAAGAAACCGGTGCAATGAACGTAAACAAACCAATCATCGACGAACTTGACAATACGCTTCGTGAAGGAAAAAATATTGATTGGAGAAAAATGTGGGCTACGCTCACTGCCGAATTTAACCATGCTCCACAGCAAATGAGGGAGACATTCGAAGATTATATTCCGCCACAAAAAAACCTGGGTGCTTTATTTATCAAAGCCTATAACAAAGAAGGAGGAAATGAAGATGATGAATAAAGAGTAAAATAAAATTTCCTGTTTTTTCTTTGTTTGCTGCGAAATATTATTAGACTAAAAAAGCCGGATTAATTTCCGGCCTTTTTCATTTGGTAAAATATTTCTCTATAACTATTGACTATCTCAGTTTATGCAAATAATCGTTGTTGGCAAATTGCTTATGAACATCATGAAGGTTACGCAAAACGCTTTGATCAATTAAATTTCCTTCCATTTCCAAAACAAACCCGCCTATGATCTTTTCATCGACTACCGTATCGAGATGAACCTTATCGTATGAGGTATTTGCCTTAATCTTTTGAACAAATGAATCGGCAACTTCTTTGCTCACAGGAACAGCAGTAGTTAGCGTTGCATTATGCAAACCAATAATTACATTGTATTGTTCGATAAAAGAACGAATAACGCCGGGTAGATTAGCTTCACGGCCTTTGTTGCACAACAATTTTACAAAGGCATTTGTAATTGTGGAAATGTTTCCTCCGGTAACTGCAGTGATGATCTTATATTTCTTATCTGTATTGATGATCGGGCTTTCCAGCATCAAAACAAAATCATGGCTTTTGTCAACAACCGATTTCAGGAAGGCGATGTCATTGCGCACTTCCTCCAGCTTATTGTAATCGGTAGCGATATCAATAAGACTCTTGGCATAACGTTGTGCTAATCGGGGATTATTCATATCACTTTCTGATTAATTCAGCTCAATATTCTGAGCGAGTTGCTGAATGTATTTTTCCTGTTCTTCCTTGTTGTTTAATTCTCTTCTCAATACTTTTTCTGAAACTTCCAGTACAAGATTTCCTACCTGGTTTTTAAGATCAGTGATGGCAGCCATTTTTTGTTGGTTGATCACGCTCTGTGCGTCAGCCACAATTTTATTGGTTTCCTTACGAGCCTGTTCTTTTGCATCCTGGATAATTTTGTCGCGCATTTCTTTCGCCTCCCTCATCATCTGTGATCTTTCTTCACGAGCCTTTTCAAGCAATGCTTCATTTTCACTTTGCATCTGCGCCATTTCCTTCTTCATGTTTTCAGCAGAAAGAATTGAATCAGAAATATTTTTTTCACGTGCATCAAGCGATTTTAAAATGGGTTTCCAGGCATATTTGGCAAGAATAAAAAATACAATTCCAAAAGCGATAAGGGTCCAGATGATTAACCCGATCTTGGGAAGTAAAAGTTCCATACTTTATTTATTTTCTATTAATTGTAAGAATTTCATAATTTAAAAAATACTGCATCCTCCGCCCTGTGCTTTGGATGCAGTAATAGTTTGCGCTTAGGCAGTTTTCAACACCGCCAATAATCCGGCAATAACCGCGAAAAGGGCAACCCCCTCTACCAACGCAGCTGCCAGGATCATGTTTGCACGAATTTCGTTGGAAGCTTCAGGCTGGCGGGCAATTCCTTCAACTGCACCTTTACCTATCTGTCCAATACCGATACCTGCTCCGATAGCAGCCAAACCGGCACCGATAGCACCACCTAAATGAGAATATCCAACTTCGAATAACACAGTCATTAGAGACATAATTGTGGGTTTTGTTTATGAAAAAAAAGTTTATAAAAATGCGTGATCGTTTGTAGGCACATCATGGTCACTTCCCTCAAAACCCTGTCCGATAAAAATCGCAGTAAGTGCAGTGAAAATGAAAGCCTGGATAAACGCCACCAATATTTCAATAAAATAGTCAAACACTACAAACACAACAGAAAATGGAGAAAATCCCCAACCTGCAACGTGGCTCATCGCACCAAAAATGAAAATGAGCGAGATGAAAGCCAGGATTACAATGTGGCCCGCCACCATGTTGGCAAAAAGACGTATGATCAAAGCGCCGGGCTTAATAACGAAAAGTCCGAAAAGCTCAACCGGCACCAATATAACTTTAACCAAAAAAGGCACATCCGGAGGCCATACAATGTGCTTCCAGAAATGAGGAGTAGTGCTTGCAAGAATAACAACCAGTGAAATAAGGCCCAGAATTAAAGTGAATGCAATGTTACCGGCTACATTTGCTGCACCGGGAATCAATCCAAAAAGCGCATTAATAAGAATGAAGAAAAACACGGTAAGCAAGTATGGCATGTACCTTTCCCATCTGTTACCCAAATTCACTTTAGCTACTTCTTCTCTGATAAATACAATGATCGGTTCCATAAAATTTTGGACACCTTTTGGAGCCGAAACCACTCCTTCACCTTTTTTATATTTTTTAGCAATGTTGATCATAAGCCAACAAAACAAAGCAAGTGCAATAAAAGTCTGAATTACATTGCGGGTAAGCGAAAGATCATACACTTTTGCATTTGGATCAACAGGAACGATCTTGTTTTCCCCTTCCATGCGGTAACCATCATAAGTTTTGTCGTGCTCAGGTCCGAATCTTTTTGAAGAAAATACAGAAAATCCTTTTTGGGGAGAATACAAAATTACCGGGAGGTAAATTGCTGCTTCAAAATTATCAGTAGAAAAGAAATGAAATTCATAAGCATCCTGGACGTGGTTGAGGATGGCTTTTGTTGGATTGAATTCTTCTTCGGATTTTTTAGGTTCTGCAGGCTTTTCCTGTGAAAAAACATTAGTTGAAAAACCAAGTAAAAAAAGGCTGAAAACCGCTACCAATAAAGATTTCATGCTTTTGGAACCCATACTTCTTCTAAATTTTGCGCAAAGATAAGGCTTTGTGCCATGATAGCACATATTGAGCGCATTATTTTTATTACTAAATATATATTTACATTTTATTGTGAACCATGGAGTGAAAATGCAATCTTTTCCCGTGGAAGAAAAAGGAAGATTTAAATTGAATAATTTCTATATTTAATTAAAAATCACCGAATGAAAAATCTCATTTCAACCAGGCTGGCGATCATCATTTTTGCATTTATTATTTGTTTCTTTGGCGCCAATAACATCCTGAACGCAAGACACATGGTTGCAAACGTTCCTGACTTTTTGCCTGGCGGAAAATGGATGGTTTATTTATCAGGTGCGGGCTTTTTGCTTGCAGCTGTAGCTTTTATTATCGACCGGTATGCAAAGATCGCGGGTTACCTTCTTGCTGTTTTACTGTTGCTTATTGTTTTTTCGGTTGATGTTCCGGGTATCGTACACGCAAAATCTACTCCCATTAAAATGTTATTTGTTACGAATATGCTAAAAGATGCAGCGCTTGCTATGGCGGCTGTTTTGATTGCCGATATTTCAAGAGAAAGGACGTTGTAACTTTGCATTGATGAAAACAGCGAAACAAATATTCTCGCTACCTTTTATTGGCATAATAAAATTCTACCAGCTTGTTATTTCCCCCTGGATGGGACCATCATGCAGGTATACGCCCACTTGTTCTCAATATGGAATAGAAGCTTTAAAAAAATACGGACCGTTGAAAGGCGGATGGCTTACTATCAAAAGAATTTCAAGATGCCATCCATGGGGAGGTCATGGTCACGACCCGGTTCCCTGAAAAAAAATCTTTGCTATTTGTTGATTTACTGAAATACTACTTTGTAGATTTTAGCCTGTACTTTTTATTGACCTTTGGATTGTTGAAGTATTCGTCAAGTTCTTTTTTGTCTTTGGTATCGTCAACGATTGTTACATCAATTAGCTGAAGTTGAATTTGCTGCAATTCATCTTTCATCTTGGCGATCTTTTGAACAATGTCAGGATCTTTGTCGCCTACCAAAGCATTATCAGTTAGTAAATATTGCAATCTTTTAATGTCGTTTCTCACGAGAGAAGCTGCATTCAATTCGTCATTTTTGTTTGGTGCAACCGCTTCTTTCACAGGCACTAAAGCCACGCCTACACTTGGAAGGATCTTTCCTGTTGTTTGCAAATTCTTATCCTGCATCGATGAAAAAACTGTTCCGCCAAGTGATGTGGTTGCAGAAGTTAAATCAAAGGTTGTTCTTGTGTGTTTCGTGCTCCTGATCTTTTTATCAAGGCTGCGGAAAGTGCTCTTTAATTGCAGAATATAATTTTCGATACTGCTGTCCAACTTGTTGTATTCAAGCAAGCGATGGGGGTAATTTACAGCCTG
Organism: Ginsengibacter sp.; assembly: GCA_051960475.1. Lineage (GTDB taxonomy): Bacteria > Bacteroidota > Bacteroidia > Chitinophagales > Chitinophagaceae > Ginsengibacter. Next base: position 17,534 of record JBQCEG010000112.1, on the reverse strand, counting down.
GTTTACAATTACGCTAACCTCTGCTGTATCACGATTATAAAATTTATCGACACCCACAAATCTCAGTGTCAACGTTTTTTCCTTTTCCTTTTCATCATCTTTGATAAAGTCATAAGGCGCCACCCACGTAAAAGCATCTCCACATTTCGTGATTGGAGTTAAGGATCGAATCGGGTAATTGCAGAAATAAGTGATGGATTCAATCGGAAAACTTCCCTCTTCACATTGAAGACTAAAATTTAAAGTGTCGCCCTCATCAATCGCCAGGTTATTGCTTACTGTTGGTTTTATTTTTGAAGGAATGATGTCAGTATTAAAAAACAGAATTGAAAAAGTGGTATCAGTTTTATCATTCGGGTCGTTCAGGTTTTGAACACCAATCCTCACTTTGTATTGGGTATCGTATTTCAGTTTCCCTGAAAGGAAATATGATTTTTCTGCCTTGAAATGCAGAACGCCATTGTCTTTGTTGATTTGTAAACCAACAGGTGCATTTTTTAAATACCAATAATAATTGTAAGGATTTTTATTGATCTCAAAGCGGTAATCTAAAGTGGAATCTACATGCAATGTAAAATTGGGACTAAAGTTTTTAATCCTTAAAAGAGTGTCAACCGGTTTCAGGTAGATGGTGTCTTCCGGAGGCAAATGAATTGTATCGTTGTTGGGAACAACCGGGTGGCTAATTGGCGACAAACTATCTGTTACCTGGCTTTTAACGCTTGTTGACAACAACAAAAATATAAAAGGCAGCAAAATTTTGTAAGCGGCGTTTTTAAGCATGTGTGCAAATGTAAAAAACTATTCGCCCCGAATTCCTTAATGAAATAAAAAAAATTAGGCGACAACTTTTTTCGCAAAAAATGAATATCAACAACTTATACTTCTTGGATTTCTCTTGTATTTCAAAGATTACAGTAAATCAACAAAAGAACAATTATTTAAATTTATCCATCACCATTTCCGGGGAGCCGGAAATCTTTTTCATGATCAATGATACGTTTTGGGCAATACTACTTTTGTTTTCGACCAGCATTGATGCTGTCACTTTTTCATCGTCATTTATTGATTTTGCCTGCCTTGAATGAATTACAATTTCTTTCAATTGATCGTCTGTATTTTTCGATGCCTGAACAAGTATCAACACGGTTATGGCTTCCAGGTCTTTTTCATTTCCTTTCTTTAAAAGTGGTTCATTATGCAACGCTTTTACCAGACTATCCACATTCACCGAATGCCCCGTTATTTTATTGGCATTTTTTGTGATTAGATTTTTGACCTGGGGTTTGATGCTTCCCATCGCGTTTTCATAAAACACATTTGCCTCGGAGGGCAAAACTGCATTTACCTGGGCTTTTGCAAAACGGGAAAAGAAGAGAAAAAATAAAAGCAAAATGTTTTTCATAAGTAAAATTTTAAATCAAAACATTACTCAAAGGAGGTAGCATTATAAAAAACGCTCAAAACAAAAAATTATTGAAGAGATTTGAATGAATATTATCCACAAACGCTTAACAATTAATTATAAAGCAAACTAATTTGAAATGAAAAAGCACTTATTTTTTAATAACTAGTAATAAATAAATTTAAAGATGAATCCCAATCCAAAATTAAAAGGTCAAAGCGCGCTGGTAACCGGCGCCAACAGTGGAATCGGAGAGGCTGTTGCCATTGCGTTGGCTAACGACGGCGCCAATGTTGTCGTGAATTATATTACTCATCCGGAAAATGCGGATGCAGTAGTTAAAAAAATTGAAGATAATGGAGGAAAAGCGATTGCAGTAAAAGCGGATGTGAGCAAAGAAGAAGATGTGCAATCGATGTTTCAACAGATGTACGATGCATTTGGAACGATTGACATTCTCGTAAATAATGCGGGCATTCAAAAAGATTCACCCCTGGAGAGTATGAGCCTTGAGGATTGGCGTTGGGTGATCAATGTAAATCTTACCGGCCAATTTTTGTGTGCGCGTGAAGCAGTAAGGGAATTTCTTCGGCGTGGAGTTGTCCCTGAAAGAAGTTGCGCCGCCGGCAAAATAATTTGTATGAGCAGCGTGCACCAGGTAATTCCATGGGCAGGACATGTAAATTATGCAGCAAGTAAAGGCGGAATAGAAATGATGATGAAAAGCATGGCACAGGAACTGGCGCCAAAAAAGATCAGGGTAAATGCAATAGGACCCGGCGCGATAAAAACACCAATCAATTGTAATGCGTGGAGCACACCGGAAGCAGCAGAAAAACTTTTGACATTAATTCCTTACAAGCGCATTGGCGATCCGGAAGATATCGGCAAAGTGGCCGTTTGGTTGGCAAGCGACGAATCTGATTATGTTGTAGGCACTACTATTTTCGCCGATGGCGGAATGCTTTTATACCCCGGCTTTACTACAAATGGATAATGGCAAAAAAGAGAAAATGGAAAATAAAGAACTAAAAAGATTACACATAAATGCGACAAGAGCAGTTCCGATAGAAAAATGGGGACCGTATTTACCTTCCCGTCAATGGGGAACCGTGCGCGAAGATTATAGCCCAAATGGCGATGCGTGGCCATATTTTCCGCATGATCATGCACGCAGCCGTGTGTATCGCTGGGGAGAAGATGGATTAGGTGGAATTTCAGACAACCGGCAAAAATTATGTTTTGCTATTGCATTATGGAACGGCAACGATCCTATTTTAAAAGAAAGATTTTTTGGATTGGCCAATAAGCAGGGAAACCATGGTGAAGATGTAAAAGAACTTTACTATTACCTCGACAATCTGCCAACGCATTATTACATGAAATTTCTGTACAAGTATCCTCAAAAAGCCTATCCTTATGAAGATCTGATAGAAGAAAATGCAAGACGAAACAGGCTGCAACCGGAGTATGAGATACTTGATACCGGCGTTTTTAATGAGGATAGATATTTTGATGTTTTTGTCGAATATGCGAAGCAAGACAGCGAGGATATTTTTATAAAAATTGAAATAGTAAACCGCGGCCCTGAAACAGCACCGATAACGCTTTTGCCCACTTTATGGTTTTATAATAATTGGCAATATGCAGGTGAAGAAAACAAACCTTTCGTCACTTATCTTTCTGACCATTGTGTGCAGGCGCATCACCTGGATCTTGGTGAATATTTCCTCTATTTCGATCAAACAGAAGAAGTTCTTTTTACAGAAAATGAAACGAACTTCCAAAGGCTTTTTAATAAACCAAATGCGACCGAATTTGTAAAAGATGCTTTCCATGAAGCCATCATTCATGCAACAGATCTGCAAAAATTAAAAGACAAAAAAACAGGCACAAAATGTTCACCGGTTTACCGGTTTTCCATTGAATCAAAAAAATCAAAAACTGTTTTTCTACGCCTCGTAAACAAGCAGGTTGAAAATTATTTCCCTGAAAATTTTGAAAATATTTTTGTCAAAAGAAAAAACGAAGCCGACATTTTTTACGAAACGATTCATCCTTCTTCATGCACAGAAGACCAAAAGAATATCCAGCGGCAAGCCTTTGCCGGTTTGCTTTGGAACAAACAATATTATCATTATGACCTGGATCGCTGGCTCAACACAAGTGATGGCATCACACCCGACACTCCTGAAAGAAAGAATGGCCGCAATCACACGTGGAAATATTTGAAAAACCAGGACATTTTATCAATGCCCGACGATTGGGAATATCCCTGGTATGCCGCATGGGATATGGCTTTTCATTGTATTTCACTGGCTGTTATTGATCCAACATTTGCCAAGCACCAGTTAACCTTGTTGATGAGAGAATGGTACATGAATCCACAAGGCCAATTGCCGGCTTATGAATGGAACTTCAGCGATGTGAATCCGCCGGTTCACGCATTTGCCGCTTTGCAGATCTATAAAACAGAAGAAAGATTGCATGGCAAGAGAGACCTGGATTTTTTGAAAAGTGTTTTCCAGAAACTGATCATCAACTTCACCTGGTGGATCAACCGGAAAGATGCCAACGGCAACAGCATTTTTGAAGGAGGTTTTCTGGGTCTTGATAACATCGGGCTTTTCAACCGAAGCATGGTACTTCCAGGAAACGCTTTGCTGGAGCAAGCTGACGCTACCAGCTGGATGGGAATTTTTGCTTTGGATATGATGAACATTGCACTTGAAATTTCGATGCATGATCCTTCTTTTGAAGACACAGCTACAAAGTTTTACGAACACTTTGTCATCATCTCCGAAGCCTTAAACGAATTGGGCCTTTGGAATGAAGAAGACAAATTTTTCTACGATGTTCTTTCGATCAACCAATCAGACGCTTTTCCTCTGCGAGTTCGATCGGTTGTTGGACTCATTCCTTTGTTTGCCGTTACTGTTATTGAAAAAGAAGTCTTTGATCAATTGCCGGATTTTACAAAGCGAATGAAGTGGTTTCAACAATACAGGAAGACAAATCATTTGTACCTGCCAAGTGAAGTGAATAAAGATTTTGAGCGAACGTTGCTTTCCTTAGTAAACAAAGAAAGATTGGAGTTTTTGTGTGACAAATTGCTGGACGAAACGGAATTTTTATCTGACGGAGGAATAAGGGCTCTTTCAAAGTATTATGAAAAAAATCCTTACACTTTAAACATAAATGGCAGCAGCTATTCCATTCAATATGATCCTGGTGATTCCACTTCAGATATGTTTGGAGGAAACAGCAACTGGCGCGGCCCTGTGTGGATGCCGGTAAATTACCTTTTCATAAACGCTTTTAAAACCTTTGGTTATTTTTTTGGTGAGGATCTGCAGGTTGAATTCCCGACCCATTCAGGACAGAAGATGAATTTATCACAAGTGGGAAAAGAAATAACTGGAAGACTGCTGCATATTTTTGAAAAAAACGATCACGATGAAAGGCTTTGTAATGGCGATTACAACTGGTTTTATAAAAAAGAAGAAAATAAAGACCTCATTTTGTTCAATGAATATTTTCATGGGAACACACTTCGCGGACTGGGCGCCAGCCACCAGACAGGATGGACCGCACTGATTGCAAATTTAATTCTGGATTTGAAAGAGGAAGAAGAATAATTCAATCTTTTTTTAGCGTGAGCAAAGCAACCGATTCAATGTGGTGTGTGTGAGGAAACATGTCGACAGGTTGTACTTTTTCTATCTTGTATTTTTCAGACAGCAATTGAAGATCGCGCGCTTGTGTAGCGACATTACAACTTACGTAAACAATTTTTGCAGCAGTTATTTCCAATAATTTATTTACTAATTTCTGGTGAAGGCCTGCACGTGGCGGATCAACAACTACCACATCCGGTTTCCCATTTTTTGCGAAAAAATCATCATTACAAATTTCAACAACATCACCGGCAAAAAAATCTGCCGATTCAATTTTGTTCAACGCAGCATTTTCACGCGCATCTTTTATTGCCTCTTCAATCACTTCCACCCCAATGATCTTTTTGGCGCTCTTGCTCAAATAAATCCCGATACTGCCGGTGCCGCAATAGAGATCATATACTATTTCGTTTCCTGTAAGGGCAGCAAAATCTTTAACCACATCATATAACACTTTGGCCTGTTTGGTATTTGTTTGAAAAAACGATTTCGGCGAGATCTTGAATTTAAAATCGCCTAATTTTTCAATCACAAAACCTTTACCGGAATAAGTTATGGGTTCAAGATCATTAATGCTGTCATTCCATTTTTGATTGATCGTATAAACAAGTGTTGTTATGGACGGAACTTTTTGCAACAAATCGTCAGCAACCTTTTTAATCTCATTTTGGTTGTCATTGCCAAACACAAGATTTACCATCAGTTCATCGGTAGTGCAGTTTCTAACAACAACATTTCTTAAAAAGCCTTTATGTTCCTTAATATCGTAGTAACTATAATTATTTTTTTGGGCAAAATCACGCAAAGTATTTCGGATCAAATCATTCACTTCATCCATCAGCCAACACTCTTCGATATCAATTATTTTATCATACAATTTCGGAACATGATAACCCAATGCACCTCCAGGCCAATTATCCTCACCAAGATTTTGAAGTTCTGCAGGAGTCAAAAACTTTTTGTTGCTAAAAGTGAATTCAAGCTTGTTTCTGTAGCGTGTTGTTTTTTCAGAACCGATAATTGGCAAAATTGGAACATCATTCAACCGGCCAATTCTTTTAATAACATCTTTTACTTCCTGCTCTTTATAAACCAATTGTTTTTCATAAGGAAGCATTTGCCATTTGCATCCCCCACAAATGCCAAAATGAAAGCAAAAAGGCTCTATCCTTTCCGGGCTGTAATTCTTGATTTTCGTTGCCTTTCCTTCTGCCCAATCTTTTTTGTTCTTGGTCAATAAGACGTCCGTAACATCGCCGGGAACAGCACCTTCAATGAATATCGCTTTTCCATTAACTTTAGCGATCGCTTTTCCTTCGGCGGCATAACCGCTTACGGGAACATCTTCCAAAACAATTTTTTTTCTTTTCACGGCGCAAAAATAACGGATGTAGCTTTCAGGATTTTTACAAAAAATTGAGAAAGTTTACCAGAATATTGAATCAAAAATTTCGTTTACTCCCTTTAGCAGTGCTTTTGGCAAGGCTAATTAAAATGTTAACTATTAACAGCCGCCTTTTTTTAAGGTTCAAATTGAATATTTTTGTTTTTCATTTAACCAGACCATGAAGCAATTTTTCTCTCTTCTTCTTTTTGTTTTCGCTTTTACCATTGCTGACGCGCAGCGCTATAAAGTGACTTTAAACGCTCCTCAATTTCATGAAGGACTCGCTTACCTGACTTATTATTATGGCAAGAATCTAAACGTTCAGGATTCCGCAATTGTGAATTCAAAAGGAGTTGCGGTTTTTGAAGGAAACAAAAAAGTATTGCCAGGAGTTTACTCAATTGTTTTGCCGGGCAAAACGAAAGTGCTCGATTTTTTGATAGCAAAACAACAAATAATTAATATTTCTATTCCCGACAGTTCAGACATGATCAATACAGCAAAGATCACCGGCGCTGAAGAAAATGGCCTTTTTGAAACTTATCAAAAATATGCATCCGAACAAGGAAAACGGATGCAAAAAGAATTGACCGCATTTAAATCTTCAACAACAAAAGCGGACAGTTCGCTTCATGAAAATAATTACAAAAAACTGAACGACGAGCTAAATGATTACAGGAACAAGGTCATTAAAGAACATCCTGAATCTATGCTGGCTGCGCTTTTCAATGCAATGAAACCTATTCCCGTTTTGTATTCTGATCCCAAGACTCATGAAGATTCTGTAGCCAATTTCCAGTATTACAAAAAACATTATTGGGACGGAATTTCGTTTATGGATGACCGTATCATTCGAACACCTTTCTTTTTGCCAAAGCTGGAACAATATTATACCAACATCGTTCCACCGGTTCCGGATTCTATTATCAAAGAATCAGATTATATGCTGCTGTTGGCAAGGTCGGCGCCTGAAATGTATAAGTTCCTCCTCAACTGGCTGACTGATGAATACATTTATCCAAAATATATGGGACAAGATGCGGTTTTTGTTCACCTCTTCGAAAAGTATCATTCTAAAGGTGTCTCAAACTGGTTGAATCAAAAACAACTTAAAACAATTTCTGACAGGGCTTACATGTTAATGGCCAACCTGATTGGCGAGCAGGCAGCAAATCTTCAAATGGTTGATTCATCCGGAAAGGACATTCCGCTGTATAATATCGAATCTAAATATATCGTTATCTGCTTCTGGGATCCAACCTGCGGTCATTGCCAGAAGCAAGTGCCGCGGCTCGATTCTATCTATCATGCCAAATGGAAAAATGAAGGCGTGAAAATGTACGGCGTTCTTACAGAAACCCAAAACCTTGATCAATGGAAAAAATTCATCAGGGACAAGCATTTGGGCAGCTGGATAAATGTTTACGAAACAGACGCACAGAAAAAAATAGTGCAGCAATCGAAGCAGGCTTCCTACAAACAATTGTACGACGTGATCCAAACGCCCACCCTATATTTATTGGACAAAGACAAAAAGATCATTGCCAAAAAATTAACGATGGAACAAATGGACCAGGTGCTTGATGCGAAAATAAAAAGCGAATCCGGAAAGAACACTGCACAACAGTAAAGCAACTTTTGAGCGTGATTTTGGTTACATAATGCAAAACATTTCTTACTTCATGAGATCGTTTTAAACAAATTATAATGAAAAAGCGGCTGCTCACTTTTCTTCTTTCAATTTCATTATCCTTCGGTCATGCACAAACGCTGTTTACTTATGGAAACCATAAAGTGAGCACGGCGGAATTTTTAAACGCTTATAACAAAAACAAAACATCAACAACAAAAGATTCAGCTGCCCTTCAAGATTACCTGAACCTTTACATTAATTTTAAACTGAAAGTGCAGGCAGCAAAGGATTTGCACCTCGACACTTTGCCCTCGATGAAGGCCGATCTTCAAAACTTCAGGAGCCAGATCCAGAACACATATCTAAAAGACCAGGACGAAGTGAACAGGCTTGTAGACCAGGATTTCCGGCGAAGCCAGAAAGACATTCATACCGTTTATTATTTTCTTCCTTCAGCAGATACCAAAGATTCGGTTAAAGATTTGAGCCTGATGAAAAAATTCTCGGAAGAATTGAATTCAGGACAAAATGATTCAGCATTGGTTCAAAAATTCAATGTAATGAATCCGATAAAAATTCAGAAAGCGGATATTGGTTACATCACCGTTTTTACTTTGCCTTATCAATTTGAAAATATTATCTACTCATTAAAAACAGGACAGGCAAGCGCACCTTATCACACCAAAAATGGTTGGTATATTTTTAAAAAGGAAGGCGAAAGAAAAGCTGTTGGAAAAATCACCATAGCACAAATCCTGTTTGCAGTACCACCGGGAAATCAATCTGAAAAAGAGCGTGTAAAAAATTTGGCTGATTCTGTTTATAATGCCTTAATGAATGGTGCGGATTTTGGATCTCTTGCAAAAAAATACAGCGACGACCGGACCACTTACATGAACGGAGGTGAAATGCCTGAATTTGGAACCGCCAAATACCAACAGGATTTTGAACAGCATGCTTTTGCGCTTAAAAAAGATGGTGAAATTTCGAAGCCATTCGAAACAAAATTTGGCTATCATATCATCAAACGAATTTCCGCAGAACCTGTTCCTTCTACAAAAGATGATGAAAAGTTCATGTACAACCTGAAGCAGCAGGTTTTGAATGACAGCCGGATTGAAAGTGCAAAAGAAAAGTTTTTGAAAGAAATTTTTCCGGTGATAAAAGTTAGCAGGAGGAAAGTAAGTGAAGAAGATTTGTGGCGAATTACCGACAGTTCATTGTTGTCTAACAAAGAAATTAAAGCAGGAAGTTTAACCAAAAACGCACAGCTGATCACATTCAACAATAACAAAAATGCCACCGTTGCTGATTGGCTTCTTTTTGCAAAAAACAATAATGAAAAAGTTGCAGGCGATCATGCAAGCTACGAGAAGATATTTCCTGAATTTGTGAATGAAGCAGCCATTTCAAATTATGCTGCGCGACTTGAAAAATACAATCCTGCATTTAAAGCGCAACTCGATGAATTTGAAGAAGGAAACCTTCTTTTTGAGATCATGCAAAGAAAAGTTTGGAGCAAAGCATCAGCTGATAGTGTAGGTTTAAAAAAATATTACGAAGCACATAAAACCAAATATTTGTGGAATGCAAGTGCGGAAGCAGTTATTTTTTCGTGTTCCAATGCAGAGGTTGCCAAGAACAGTATTGCAGAATTAAAGAAGGGAACAAGTTGGAAAGATGTCGTGAATGAAAATCCCTCAATGATCCAGGCTGATTCAGGAAGATTTGAATTAGGGCAAATACCTGTGATTGATCGCACTGCATTTTCTGACGGATTGATCACCCTTCCTGTAATTAATAAAACTGACGGCACAGCAGTGTTTGCGCAAATATTAAGAGTTTACCCACGCAACCAGCAGCGAAATTTTGAGGATGCGCGTGGCCTTGTGATAAATGATTACCAAAATTATCTCGAACAAAAATTGATTGAACAGTTAAAGAAAAAATACCCGGTGAAGGTGAATCAAAAAGTGTGGCAATCCGTTCTTCAATCACATTGATCTCTTCATTTTCTTTTTAACATCGCGTTTGCTTTTAGCAAATATTTATCAAATTCCTCTTTTCCTTTGCACTTCGTTGGCAGCATTTTTGAAAACTTTGCTGCAATCTTAACTCATTAAAAACTAAAAAACTACGTGATGAAAAAATTATTAGCTATTGCTTTATCTATTGCAATATTTTCGACGGCAAAATCCCAGTTTTATATCCAGGGCGGCGTTAATTTCGCTAACATTTCTACTTCCAAATCCGGCGCTACAGAAAAGAACAACATGCTCACCACTTTTAATGCAGGGGTCATGGCACGTTCCAATTCAACTGAAACAATCGCATTGGAAGCAGGCTTGTTGCTCGAAGGCAGAGGCGCCAAAGCAGATACTTATACTACTTCGGCGACTGACGACAATTATGTGAAAGCAAGGTTCAACCCACTTTATCTTGAATTGCCGGTGAATTTTGTTGTTCGTCTTCCCCTTCAGCACAAGGAAAATATTTTCTTCAACGCCGGACCTTATGTTGCGATGGGCATTGCAGGAAAATCAAAAGTAGAAACGAAATTCTTAGGAGTTGTTTCCAATTCAAGCAACGACATTCAATTTAATAATGACAATCCAACAACGAGCCAACAGGAAGACGCGAGCTATGACAAATTGAAGAGATTTGATTATGGCGTAAATGTTGGTGGCGGATTTGATTTGGGCAGCGTTATTCTAAAAGCCAATTATGCATTGGGAATGGCAAAGATCAATTCAACCCAAAGCAATAACAGCACAGATAACAAAAACAAATACAGAACAGTGAGCGTTTCAATCGGAATTCCAATCAACAGGAAATAGTTCAGCAAGTCATAATAAATAAAATGGCCGGCAATGAATAACTGCCGGCCGTTCTTTTATTAAAAAATCTGTTTACAGAATTTCTTTAGCCACGTTTGCAATAACGTGTGGTTTGCCAAGCGTATAATAATGCAAAACCGGAACGCCTGCATCTTTTAATTCTTTTGATTGTTGAACCAGCCATTCCGTTCCTACTTTTTCAACATCTGCATCTGTTTTGCATTTCATTATTTCATCACTAAGTTCATTGGGTATATCAACATGAAAAGTGCGTGGCAAAACCGTAAGTTGTTTTTTGGAAGTAATGGGTTTCAGGCCCGGAATGATCGGCGCTTCAATGCCTATTTGCCGGCAGTTTTTTACAAAATCAAAATATTTTTTATTATCAAAAAACATTTGTGTGGTAACATAATCTGCACCTGCAGCAACTTTCATTTTTAAATAATTCAAATCGCTTTGTTGGTTTGGCGCCTCAAAATGTTTTTCAGGATAACCGGCAACGCCAATACAAAAATTGGTCTTGTAACCGTCTATGATATCATCTTCCAAATAAACTCCATGATTCAGGTTCACAGCTTGTTTGATCAGGTCTATCGCGTAAGCATGACCGTTTTCTTCCGGTTCAAAAACTGCCTGGTTTTTTGGTGCATCACCGCGAAGCAATAAGACATTGTCAATTCCCAAAAAGGCCAAATCAATTAAGGCATTTTCTGTTTCCTGCACATTAAATCCTCCACAGATCAAATGAGGTACAGCATCAATTTTATAATGGTTCATGATCGCTGCGCAAATGCCAACGGTTCCGGGCCGTTTACGAATTTCCACTTTCTCAAAAGTTCCGTCTGCTTTCTTTTTAAAAACCTGCTCACTTCTATGATAAGTAACATTGATAAATGCAGGTTTAAACTCCATCAGAGGATCTAAATGACTGTAGATAGATTCAATCGTTTTACCTTTTAATGGTGGAAGAATTTCAAAAGAAATGGTTGTGCCTTTTGATTGATTTATGTGTTCTGTAACTTTCATTTTTCTAAAATAGATGCAAACTTAAGTGGTAATGCCAAATATGCAATGGAATGGAATTGTCGTGTTTCACTAATGAACAAAAAAAGCGAGAATTCCAGTTGCTACCAAAGTTACGCCGGTGATTATACCCGCATTATGTTCAAGAGTATGCCAGTTTAATTTCAAAATTCCAAGATAAGCAAACCGGACAAGCGAAACCATTCCACCGGTTGTGATCGCCAAATATAAACCTGCGATAAACCAAATAAGCCATGGTTGTTGCGTTCCGGCTAATAAAAAGTAAGCTTCAATTTCCATGCATGGCGATAAAAACATCGCAAGAACCAAAGCGATTATTATTGTTCTTTTAGATTTCTGCTTTTTGATATCGTCACTGAGGTGAAAATGCTTGTGCGTGTGATGACGATAAATAAAAAGCACACCAAGTGTTATTAAAATAATTGGCGCAATAAAATGCGTAAAATTTTCAATCCTCGAAGAGATTTGCGCACCAATAAATGCAAGGACAAGCCCTATCACAACTGTACTTAATCCATGAGCGATCGCAGCGATAAAAGTTACACGCGTTACCTCACCAACAGACCATTTTTCTTTTCTTCCAATCGCGATAACCGGCAGCCAATGATTAGGAATTGTAGCATGAAGGAGACTTAAAATAATACTACCAATAACTATACTATACATGCCGGAATTTGATTTCTAAAAAAATAACTCTGCAAGATACTTTCATACCAGCTTTTAATTGAATTTTATTCGGCCACGATTGTCACGAAGTAAAAAAAATTTTCCTGCTTTTTATTGATTTACTACCAAAACATGTTATCGTAAATTTTCCACTTTACCGTTTTTTCTTATAATAAAAATTACATTTGCGAAAAAATATTCTGCCTGAAAAGAAGCAGGAATTAAAATAAACAAGTAATCAATTAACCAATTAGTAAAAAAAATGAGTTACATCGCAAGCATTCATGCACGCCAGATTTTAGATAGTCGCGGAAATCCAACCGTTGAAGTAGAAGTCGAAACAGAAAATGGTTTACTCGGAAGAGCCGCTGTTCCTTCAGGTGCAAGCACGGGAATTCATGAAGCTGTTGAACTTCGTGATAACAACAAAAAAGTATATGGAGGAAAAGGTGTTCTAAAAGCCGTAAATAATGTGAACACTTCGATTGCTGATGAATTAATCGGCGCTGATGTTGCTGACCAGGCAGGAATTGACCAGTTGATGATTCAAATTGATGGCACACCGAACAAGAAAAAATTGGGTGCAAATGCAATTCTTGCAGTAAGCCTTGCAGTAGCTAAAGCTGCTGCTTTGGAAGCTGATCTTCCTCTTTATCGCTACATAGGCGGAACGAATGCAAGAGTTCTTCCGATCCCAATGATGAACATCCTGAATGGTGGCGCTCATGCTGATAATAAGATCGATTTCCAGGAATTTATGGTTATGCCAGTTGGGGCAACTTCATTCAGTGATGCACTTCGTTGGGGTGTTGAAATTTTCCATTCCTTAAAAAGTGTATTAAAGAAAAAAGGTTATAGTACCAACGTTGGCGATGAAGGCGGTTTCGCTCCAAACATTCAAAGCAATGAAGAAGCAATTGAAACAGTTTTGAAAGCCATTGAAGGAGCGGGATACAAAGCCGGAACACAGGTTGCCATTGCAATGGACCCGGCAGTGAGCGAAATGTATGATGCAGCTAAAAAAGTATATCATTTTCATAAATCTGATGGCAAGAAATTAAGCTCTGAAAAAATGGTAGATTTTTGGGCAAGCTGGGTTAAACAATATCCAATTGTTTCCCTGGAAGATGGAATGGCAGAAGATGATTGGAAAGGCTGGAAATTACTGACAGATAAAATAGGAGATAAGGTGCAATTGGTTGGTGACGATCTTTTCGTGACCAATGTGGAAAGACTGCAGAAAGGAATAGATGAGAAGATCGCCAACGGTCTTTTGGTTAAAGTGAACCAAATTGGAACGCTTACAGAAACCATTAATGCAGTTTCGCTGGCGCAAACAAACGGTTATAATACCATAATGAGTCATCGTAGTGGAGAAACTGAAGATACAACTATTGCCGATCTTGCTGTTGCGCTTAATTGCGGGCAGATAAAAACCGGTTCTGCAAGCCGCACAGACAGGATTGCCAAATACAACCAATTATTGCGTATTGAAGAAATTTTGGGTGAAAGCGCTATTTTTCCAAATGGAAAAATTAAATTTGGAAAGGGATAGGATTTGACCAGGTCGGGCAAAAAATTTTCTTTTCATAATTAAATGAGAATCAATGATGAAGAAGCTACGCTACATCTTTACCAATAAATATTTAGTAACAGGCATAGCTTTTGCAGTATGGATGTTGTTCTTTGACAGAAACGACCTTCCTTTGCAGATCCATCGATTGAGGGAATTGAATAAATTGGAGCAAAACCAAAAGAATATGGCGCTCCGGATATCCGATACCAAAAGCGAATTGGACTTGCTGAAAACAAACCCGGAAACACTTGAAAAGTATGCCCGGGAAAAGTATATGATGAAAAAGGATAACGAAGACTTGTACATTGTTACATTTGATTCGTCTTCAATTAGATAACATTCTTTTTACAATATTTTTAAAGTGGAAGCGTTTTAGTGATCGGATAGGATATTTATTTTTTATTAAAGCCACTCACTTTTATGACTAAAATCACACCGGAAGACCTGGTTAGGTACCTGTATAATGAAACTTCCGAGAAGAAAACAGCCGCGATTCAGGCTGCGTTGCAAACCGACTGGAACTTAAGGGAGAATTATAATAATTTATTGAATTCTCATAAAAACCTCGATAGTATTCATTTTTCACCAAGGAAACAAAGTGTAAATAATATTTTGGAATATGCTGCAAAAAAGCATGCCCAGGTGACATCTCACTAATATTTTTTAAGAATTTAAACCTTATTTTTATCCCGCTCAAAAAGCGGGATTTTTTTATGACTAAAAAAGAAAGATACCAGTTTGTTATTAATTATTTTGTTCAAAACAATCCTGATCCGCAAACGGAACTGTTGTATGATAATCCTTATGAACTGCTCGTGGCGGTAATTCTTTCTGCCCAATGCACGGATAAGAGAGTTAACCAAACAACGCCGGTTTTATTTGATAGTTACCCTGATATTGATTCATTAAGTGAAGCTTCGCCGGAAGCGCTTTTTCCTTTGATAAAAAGCATTTCTTATCCCAACAACAAAACGAATCATTTGATTGGCATGGCCAGAATGATAAAGAATGATTTTGGAGGAAAAATTCCAATGACCGTTGAAGAATTAGTGAAATTGCCCGGCGTAGGCAGGAAAACCGCAAATGTGATAACTTCAGTGATCGACAAACAACCAAACATGGCTGTGGATACTCACGTTTTCAGGGTGGCGAACAGAATTGGATTGGTAAAAGCAAAAACACCGCTGGAAACAGAGAAACAGCTGGTAAAGAACCTGCCCAAAGATTTAATCCATGTAGCCCATCATTGGCTCATTCTTCACGGAAGATATGTTTGTATTGCCCGCAAACCAAAATGCAATGTTTGTGGCTTAAGACCTGCTTGCAAATACTACCAAACTGTCATTAAACCGGGGATTGAAGAAGAAGAATCAGTAAATAAAGATTAAAGCAATTTTTTTATTTCGGTCACTAACTCAGTTTTTGTAAATGGAACACCTTTGATCTTGTTGAATCCTTTTGCATCCACTAAATATTTATCGCGGATAATTTTTATTAACTGGCCATTGTTCAATTCCGGGATCAATACTTTGTCAAAATTCTTGATGATCGATCCAAGATTTTTAGGGAAAGGGCGAATATAACGGAGATGCACATGCGCAACTTCTGCTCCTTCTCTTACTAATTCAGCAACAGCGCTTTTAATTGCCCCGTAAGTACTTCCCCATCCTATTACCAACACTTTTCCTTTTTCGGGGCCGTTATCTATTTTTTGTTCAGGAATGTATTCAGCAATCTTATCCACTTTTTCCTGGCGCAATTTCACCATCAGTTCATGGTTTTCCGGATCGTAACTAACATTTCCTGTCACGGCCTCTTTTTCTAATCCGCCTACGCGGTGTTCCAGTCCTTCGGTGCCTGGAATAGCCCAAGGCCTTACCAGTTTCTCATCTCTCAAATAAGGTTGGAATTTTTCTTCTCCTTCTGAAAGACCGGCTTTGAACTTAACCTGGATAGGTGGCAGATCTTTACTTTCGGGATACTTCCACGGCTCTGATCCATTGGCCAGGTAACCATCACTCAGGAAAACCACAGGTGTCATGTGATTAATGGCAATCCGCACCGCTTCATAAACGGCGCTAAAACAATCGCTCGGCGTAGAAGCTGAAATTACAGGAATTGGGCTTTCACCATTTCGGCCATAAAATACCTGCAAAAGATCGCTCTGTTCAGTTTTTGTAGGCAATCCGGTTGAGGGGCCGCCGCGCTGAATATCGCAAATCAGTAGAGGAATCTCGAGCATCATTGCCAAACCCATTGCTTCAGATTTTAAAGCTACACCCGGACCACTTGTTGTAGTAACACCGAGGCTTCCCCCGTAAGAAGCCCCAATTGCCGCACTAATTGCTGCTATTTCGTCTTCAGCCTGGAAAGTTTTTACCCCAAAATTCTTATGCCGGCTTAATTCATGCAAAATATCACTGGCAGGAGTTATCGGGTAAGAACCCAAAAACAATTGTAATCCACTTTTTTGTGAAGCGGCTATTAAACCATAAGCCAGCGCCTGGTTACCATGAATGCTCCTGTAATTTCCCGGAGGCATCACTGCTTTTTTTACTGAATAGCGCGTTGTAAATGTTTCAGTAGTATCTCCATAATTATAACCCGCTTGCAAAACTTTTATATTGCTCTCGAGGATTTCCGGTTTTTTGGCAAATTTTTCTCTTAAGAAATTGATCGTGTTTTCCGGGTTCCGGTTATACATCCAATATAAGAACCCAAGCACAAACATATTTTTGGCGCGGTCTTTTTCCTTAGTTCCGAGTGTAAAATCTTTCAGTGTTTCCCTTGTCAATTTGGTGACTTCCATTTTAATCACCTGGTAACCTTCAAGACTTCCGTCTTCAAGGGGATTAACACCATCAGGATAATTAGCAAGTCTTAAATTTTTTGCATCAAATCCTTCTATGTTGGCAATGATTATCCCACTCTTTTTTAAAGAAGATAAATTACTTTTTAAAGCAGCTGCATTCATTGCCACCAAAACATCACAATTGTCGCCGGGCGTAAAGATCCTGTCGCTCGAAAAGCGTAGTTGAAATCCACTCACGCCGGGAAGTGTTCCCTGTGGCGCGCGGATCTCAGCAGGAAAATCGGGAAATGTAGAAAGGTCAATGCCCAACAGCGCTGTGTTATTGGTAAATTGTGTGCCGGTAAGTTGCATTCCGTCGCCACTGTCGCCAGCAAATTTGATGACCACCTCAGGTAAGACTGCTTCTTGTGTTGCCATTTTTGAAAAGATTAATATGCAAATTTAGTTATAAGGCTCGTTTAATTATTGGTAAAAATTGTCACCGGAAGGCTAGATTT
>JBQCEG010000111.1:0-28975 GCA_051960475.1 Ginsengibacter sp. | reverse complement strand
ATCATTTTTATTACGGCTTTTTCAAATGATGAAGATTATCTTTTCAAAGGCTACAAAATGGGCGGTGTGGATTATATCTACAAACCAATCAACCCAGGTTTGCTGCGTGCGAAAGTTGCGGTTTTTGTTGAATTGTACCGCAAAAATGAACAACTGAAAGCGCATGAAAAAACACTTATCCAGGCAAACAATTCACTTCAGCATGAGATTGAAGAAAGAAGGTTGTCTGAAGAAAAAATAAATTTATTGAACCTGCAGTTGCTCGAGAAAAATAATCACCTGGAATCTGTAAACGAGGAACTGGACCGCTTTGCATACGTTGCTTCACATGATTTGCAGGAGCCTTTGCGAAAGATAATGATGTTCAGTGATAAGATCATTTCATCCGGTGAGGATTTTAACCAGGTTGAAAAATATCTGTCGAAGATCACAAACTCTTCACAAAGAATGCAATCGCTGATCAATAATTTGCTCAAGTTTAGCCGCTACGCTTTGAATGCCTCCGATTTTCTTACCATCGATCTGAATGAATTGGTAAAAACTGTAATCTCAGAAATGGAATTGGACATTGACTCGAACCAGGTAAAAGTAGAATTTGAAAAATTGCCTTGTATTGAAGTTATTCCTGAATTGATGCGCCAGGTATTTTTTAATTTGATCAACAACGCGATCAAATACCGCAAAGCAAACAAACCTTGCAACATTCGTATTAGTTGCCAAAGGAAAAATCCATTCCCCATCAGGGAAAAGGAAAAGATGATTAAAGGAATTGATTATTATTCCATTTCAGTAAAAGACAACGGCATCGGTTTCGAAGATCAATATTCGGAAGATATTTTTATGGCCTTCAAACGGCTCCACAGTTTTCATGAAATAGAAGGAATCGGGGTTGGATTATCGATTTGCAAAAAAATAATTGAAAAACACCACGGGCAGATCAGCGCCTTCGGCAAATTAAATGAAGGCGCTACTTTTCAAATTCTACTTCCCGAAAAACAACCTAAGATAGCGGAAATGGCTTGACAGTGAAGCAACAAATTTTGTTTAATTTTTTGCTGCGTAAATCAAACTGATAAACTAAAAAATGAAGGAAGTACCCGGGATGGGAGTTGAACCCACACTCCCATTGCTGGGAACAGGATTTTAAGTGTCCGAAATACCTTTTCTTCATTTAATCTACCTTTGCTTATTTTAACTCAATAAGTTGATTTTCAATATTTTAAATACTTTTTCTTATCTTTGCTGAATCCGATAAATTGGCTATTTAACCAGCCAATTGTTTGAAAACTGTTTGAAAATTTTTTGTGTGTGGTTGATTTAGTGTTAATGTTTAAATTTTCAAATCATGTCTGTAACATTCAGCATTTTCCTCGACAAACGGAGGATCATTTCCAAAACCGATACTTACCCCATAAAATTAAGGGTAACTTATCGAAGAAAGAGCAAGGAATACGAAACCGTCCATAAATTGACGGAAGAGAATTTCAACAAAATCGAAGCTCCCCGGCTCTCGGAGTCATTGCAAAAAGTAAAGGATGACCTTAAAGAAATCAAAGGCATGATGGCTTTGGCTATCAAAAAAGTATCTCCATTTGATTTTTGGGTCTTTAATCGTGATTACATATCACCTAACAAACTCTTTGTACAAAAGAAAACAAAAAAGCCATTGGCTGTTGTTTCGGAAACCGGAGCGGATACATTTGATTACTCGGAATACGAAAAGCTATTTCCCATCATTAAAGAAAGCCACGATGATATTGGAAGAATATCGGGTGTTTACTGTGAGTACATTAAACAGCTTATCCGGGAGAAGCGAATAGGTAGCGCTACAAAATACAGGGACAGCTACAGCGTCATCAAAAGTTTTGGTGGTAATATGCACTTTCAGCATATAACTATCGAATGGCTTAGATCGTTTGAGGGTTGGATGCTTGATAAAGGACGCTCACGGGCTACGGTGGGAGGAATTTTACGTCATTTACGCTGCATATTTAACGAGGCAAATCATAAAAAAATTATCAGCAAGGAGATGTGCTATCCGTTTGGCAGGCGGAAATATCAGATTCCAACCGGCAAGAAACGAAAGAGAGCTTTGGAATTAGAGGACATTAAGAAGCTGTATTTCAGCGAGCCTTCCTGTGATTCGGAAGCCTATGCCAAAGCTCTTTGGTTCTTCATGTATTTCGGCAATGGCATGAACCCTAAAGATGTTGCTTATCTGAAATACAAGAATATTGACGGTGAATATTTCTCCTTCTACCGGCAAAAGACGGATCTTACCTCACGTCATGATCCGGCACTTATCACAGTGTACATAAATGACGATATGCGCAACGCTATAGAGCAATATGGCAACGCAGACAAAAACCCCAACAACTATATATTCCCGGTATTAAAAGAAGGTATGACCCCATTGGAGGAATATTTTGCCATTCCTCGCTTTACTCGTTTTATTAATGACTGGATGAAGAAAATCGGCAAGCGGCATGGAATTGAACTGCTTCCGACAACTATCGTAACAAGGCATAGCTTCTCTACGATTATGAAACGCTCGGGGGCAAGTACCGAATTTATCCAGGAGGCTTTAGGGCACATGGACAAGAAAACAACGGAAAATTACTTGGGCGGTTTTGAGCAGCGGGTTAAAAAGGAATTTGCAAAGAAACTGGAGGCGTTCAAAAATAATCGTGAGGAATTAGAAGTCGGCTGAGGACAAAAGTAAAGCACAACCAGATGTCAAGTGTTTCGGAAGAAATGCTTGACATCTTCTTGTATTAAGAGGAAGATGTGAGCGCCCATTATTATTTCACTATGGTAATTTTAAATGCCGTTTTGCCTGCCGGAAAACTCCGTCAAATCCAGGCAAATCATAAATCTGGTTTTTCAATTTCTTTTCCCATCCTTGTTTAAGATTTTTTTCCTTTGCCAAAACTTTTGCTTCAAACTGTGTGGGATCATGATTTTTGTTTTTTGCCTTACGTTCAAATTCTGGTTTGTGGTAACGTGTATCCATCCCTTCATATTCGGTCAGATACCAAAAGTCAAATAAATCTCTTGGCTCTGTTCGTCCCATCAATGCCGCCATTTTTTCTATCAATACTTCCGCCAGTGAGTAGCATTGTAGATAAAAAGACTGTTCAGGCAAATCAGAATACAGAATGATCACTTCCCGTTGCTCTATTGGATATTCCAGTATTTCACCACGAGTAATGTCAATTTTCACATCCCTGCTGTTAATATTTCCCTGAAGCGGACCTATGTAATTAATGTAAAAAGCGAGGCTTCCACTGATATGCGTATTCGATTCACCGAATTGTAAGGTGATATTGGCTTCTTCCTTTACAAAGGCATATACTTTTTCAAATTCATGCAGCAGTTGGTCGTTAGTTATTTTTTCATCCAGCAAAGTGAAGTCCAAATCTTCTGAAAATCGGTATTCAGGGAAGTATATTTTTTTAAGTACGGTTCCTCCTTTAAACACAAGTTGCTTTGATAATAATTCACTATTAGCAATTCCTAACAATATCCAGCTTAGCACATAATCCTTCTCGATCTGCGTATCTTTCAGCTTGTTCTTTGTGGCAACTGTATTGATTTCTTTGGCGTGTATCATGTCCTAAGTGAATATCGGTGAAGTAATATCTTCTATGTCTATGTTTTGTTGAATGCTCCACCTACTAATCAGTTTTCCCTGTTTTTCGTAAGAAGGCTCTAACAGGGTGAATGCGGGGGTTTTTAGCTGTTGCAAGCGATCAATAATAGGGTTGTCTATTTGCAGCAATTCCAATAAGAACCCCAGCCTTTTAATTACAGTCTGCGCTTTGAATTGCTTACAATACTCCAGCAGTTTCCCATAATCAATTTTGTCCTTTACTTTAAAGAGTGCTTTGCTAATTTCGGTAATACCTCCACCGTAATCAGGTTTATACAGGCAGTCAACAAACGTTTTTTCAAGGTCGCTGCCCTGCACTTTGTTATAGCCGTCAATCCATATATTTTTTGTTCCGAAAAAATGTGCCTTGTTGTGATAAATAAACTGAAATTGCTTATTCCCGATTGTAAGGGCGGAGGGCTTAATTTGCCTATCCACTACGACCTGTTCGACCATTGAAGGCTGCGTGATAAGGCTATGCAATTCCAGGGCACTGTAATAACCTATATAGTAATTTGCATTACCCACAAGATACCCTACTACCAAATGGACGTTGGGAAAATAATCGCTGGCTTCCTGTTCATACGGAATAATCCAGTAAAGACCATCCTTCAGTCGTAACAGCAGCCCACGATTTACCATATCCCTCATGAGCTTCCTAACAGCATCAGCGGATGAATCTTTAAGCAGAGATGTCGCTTCAGTCAAAGTAAAACCAGGCTGGTTCAGGTTGGTGAAATGCCTGATCACTTCTGCTGATTGTGTGGAAAGTGTCTTATGTCTTGTAGTCATTTTGGGACTTTATAAGTCCCGACAAAGATACGAAATAAAGGAAAAATATCAATTATATCGAAATTGGGACTTTTTAGGTCACATTTACGATATGAAACATAAATCTGACAAATGGAAATACTGGAAAATATCGCTGTGGAGCTATAAAAGAAATGAATAATGAACCTTGTAAAGTGGAAGACGCTACGGATTTTATAACGCATACCATTTTTGTAAATGCAGCAGGTCTTTAGGAAGGTCTATGCAATACCATTCAATAATGCCGCAGTCTGTTGTACGAAAGCGGATAGCGGGATCTGAGCGTGGATAAATCCGCTTCCGTACAAGTGGCTGCACCGTTTCTCCGCACAGCGGCTTTCCGCCTACGGGGATAGGAATGCCGATGTGCCGCCCTGGTAGGGCTTTTAGGTGACCTTTATAGGTTGGGTAATAAAGTTGTCAAGGTTGTGAAAGAAGCCTCTGTTTTCGGTCATTCCGTTGCGGAAAAGACCCCATAACAGGGAGCAACCCATTTGGGCAAGGGAGGAATTGATATACAGGTCTTGCTTGTCCAGTGCTTCAGCCAATGAACAGCTTGGGGTGGTGTCGGTTGTTTCGGATTGTTTCAGCAGGTCGCCATATTCATCTGTAATGAATGGCAGGTTGGCTACTGGCTGGTATTTTTGGGAATGTGGCTGCCCGATATTTCCGATAGTAGATAATAGCACCTGCCCTGCAGACTGGCTATTACCATAATCCATCCAGTATTTAGCTCGGTTGCGGTATGCCCTGTAATCATTCAGTCCTTTAAGTATTTCCGCAATTTCAAATCGTGCCTTCACGCTGTCCACGCAGGAAATGTAAATGGCTGCCTGTGCATGTTCAGGCAACCTTTCTAAGCTATCTCTTTCAAACTTCACGGTTTCAGCTTTCCAGTTTGTGCCTGACCATCTGTTAGCACGGTTTATCAACGCAACGGATTTATATAGTCCTACCTCACATTCCGCAAACCGCTGCCTGCCTAAATTGGCATTCGTTACAATATCATCGTCCCAAAGTCTTACAGCTAACCCTGCATGTCCTAATTCATTCAGGCTATAATTCATTTCCATCAATGCCGTAAGCACCTTTGACCCTGTACCTCCAGCCCCTATCAGGTTTACCTCGATTGGATTGGTGGGAGCAATCAGGTCATTATCTGTAAAGTGTACCTTTTTCATCTTAGTATGTTTTTTATTGTCCTGCCTGTTTCTTTCAATACGTCTTTGGGAAATGGGTCGCCTGTTTTACGCAGCTTCTTCCAAAGGCTAACACAGTTACCTTGTATGGGGTTATGATTTTGCATCAGGTGGCTGAAATAACTATTAAAGAAATAGGCTTCCCATGCAGTTATAAATTCCTCCAATGAGGCAGAATTTTTGATGTTTACATCTACTGTACCCATACACACGTTTCCGTTTGCATAGACATTAAAAAAGGGTGCATGATAAAGCGGTGTGTTTTCACTTGGTTTCCTGTCGCTTTTTAATGCGTAGATATGCAACTTCTCCTTACTGGCTATCCAAAGCAATGCAGGTACATTCGCCATACCGTTTGAAATACCCAATCCGTTTATGAAAAAAAGATTTTTGCAGGTTGCCTTAGTAAACCACATCACAAAACCGTTTTCGGAAGGGTCTGTATAAAGAACATTTGCAGCTATGATACCTTTAGGCTTCAAAAAAGCCATGCTGCCTTCCTTTGCTGTGTCAAGTGCTTTTGCTAAACGCTGTGCTTCCTGTTCATTCCGTTGATTGTTTCACCCCCATTCCGGGTTTTATTTTCACCCCTGTTGAGTAGTTGTAAAAGAGCGTAGTGGTTTGTTTGATTTTCAAAAATATCTATTCCTCGTTATTAATTATTTGTTTTCTTCTTCTGGACTGTCCTTTCAACTCTATTCGGTGAGCTTTAGCTGTCAATCTGTCCATGATGGCATCAGCAAGTGTGGGTTCACCAATGAACTCATGCCATTTGCTTACAGGCAGCTGAGAAGTAACGATGATACTCTTTTTTGCATACCGGTCTTCCAGTATTTGAAGCAATGCAAGTCTCATTGTATGATCCATCGGAGTGAGTCCAAAATCATCCAGGATCAGTAGTGGTATTTTTTCATAGTGATTCAAAACTTTTAGATAAGTGCCATCAAGTTTTGCAAGCATAATGCGTTCAGTAAAACGGTTCATGTTCAGATAAGCAACTCTATGTCCCTGGGTACAGGCATGATGTCCGAGCGCACATGCAAAAAAACTTTTTCCTGAGCCGGTGGCACCTGTAATCAGCAACGGCTCACCAACTTTGATATAGCTTCCTTCCATAAGTAATGAGAGTTGTTGCTTGGTAAGCCCTCTTGCAACAGAGCATTCTATCTGTTCAATGGTAGCTGGCAGCCGTAGTTTAGCCAGTTTTAAGTAGGTGGCTGTTTTTTCATTGCTACGATGCAATATCTCTGAGTGCACCATGTGCCCGATCAGTTCATGGGCATCGAGTTGCTGGTTGACCGGCAGTTCCAGTTGAGAACTGTACGAAGATGCCATGCCGGAGAGTTTTAACTCTCTTAGCTGTTCCAATGTTTGGGTAGTGTTCATACTATTATTGATTGTTTTGTTTACTGATATTGGTCTTTACCCCGGATATTGTCATGCAGCGGTAGCTGCAGCACTGGTTCCGCTACAATTGGCATTTTATCCAGGCCCGAAGCGAGTATGTTTTTAATGAGTGTATAGTTGATGCGGGTGCCTGTAAGCACTCTTTTGCAGGCAGCTTCCACTCTTGGCTTTCCATACACCTTTTCCAGCATTAACACGCCATGAGCACTTTTAAAGTTCTGTTCCGGGTAAAAGCTGCTGATAAGTATACGTTCAAGAGCTGTGTGTGTTGAAGGACCAATACTGTTTGCCTGAGCTAACAAATCGGCCTTCGTCCATCCTTTAATATTGATTGCATGTTGATGGTTGGAAGGCATATGTTCCGGTACAGTATGGTATGCGCTTCCAAAAGAAGTTCTTGAGTGAACAGCAATACGATCATGTTCCAAATAGATCTCCACTGTTTTGCTGTCATACAAAACTTTTACTTTTTTACCCGCGTAGCGGTAGGGAACCGAGTAATAATGATGATCTTCCGAGAGCTGGATATGATAGTTGCGCTGTACGGTAGCCACTACTGATTTTTTAGGAGCAAAAGCCTGGGAAGGAAGTGGTTTAAGCAGTGGTTTTTCACTCCCATTAAACAAATCCCTTCTTGAGTAATGAGAACCTTTATAAGGCCTCGTGTTAAGCAACTCCAGTTTTTCCTTAATGGCTTTATTAAGCCCTTTAAGTGAAGTAAAGACCTCACCGCGAAGCGGTGCATAGATATGCTGATAGCAGATCATGACTGCTCTTTCCACCATGGCCTTATCTCTTGGATGATACGGGCGGGTGGCAGAAAAAGTAGTAGCATAATGTTCACTTAACTGGTGACAGACATCTGTAAATACCGGTTCATATTTGGAAGGCCGGGTTACCGCAGTTTTTAAATTATCACAAAGAATGGTACGCGGTACGCCTTCATAGTAATGGAGCATCTCATTAATACACTGAGTAAAGTCCTGGGTGTTTTGCGAGTGCACTGCAAAACAGAAGGTCAGACCACTGTAGGGAAGTACAGAAACAAATACCTGGCAGTGGACAATCTCACCTGTTGAAGGGTCGGTGTAGGAAAGTTGTTTACCTGCAAAATCGATCATGATCACTTCTGCAGCTTTATGCTCCAGATGCATGACCACTTCTTTATGTTTCATGTACTCAGAGAAGTGAAAGCAGTATTGCGAGTAATTATAACCATCCGGGTGCTGTTCCCTGTATTCAATCCAGAGTAGTTGTTTGGTGACACCTGTTTTTGCAAGCTCTCGTTCTGCATACTCAAAATGTGTGAGCAGGTTTTGAAGTCTGTTACCTATATCTATCGGCTTTTTCTCAGGAAAACAGATCTCAGATAGCATCTCACTACTCATTGTAAGGAGTTCTTCCAGGCTTACATCCGCTTCCTTTAGCCTGTTTAAATACTTTCGAATAGTAGGAAGGCTAATACCTGTGTGTTCATTAATGGCATAATTGGAAAATCCGTCTTTGTAGAGCCGAATGACCGATCTTATTTCTTCCATGGCTTTTGGTTTTGCTCCCATTTTGCGCTTTGATTTTAAGAGCGCAAATGAAGATGAAAAGCCACTACCCAGCTATTTACAACTAACCTTAGGGGTGAAACAATACGCCGGAACGACAGCTTTTAGTTCCCATGCGGGGGGTGAAAGCTTGCGCCGGAATGACGTTTTTTTTAGGGCTCAATTTGTGCCGGAACAACTGAAAACAAGATTATACCTGCATAAACTGCTCCCACTCTTCGCCAATGACCCACCTAACAAAGGGGTGAAAGCTTCCTCCGGAATAGGGGTGAAAATAAAAAACGGAATGGGGGTGAAACAATCGGGCGGAATCTACAGCTTCCTTAGTAGTCAAGGGATGTGCATTAATGGGACTGCCATTTCTATCCATATCGAAATACTCTACATAGACTTCCGCATTCGTCCCTTTTGCTTCATAGAATACTAAAGCTGTTTTGGGATGATACAGTGTACCGATATGCTCCATTACATCTTTCATCTTGTTTGCTTTTAATTGTTAGTTAGCA
Source organism: Ginsengibacter sp. (assembly GCA_051960475.1). Lineage (GTDB taxonomy): Bacteria > Bacteroidota > Bacteroidia > Chitinophagales > Chitinophagaceae > Ginsengibacter. The sequence continues at coordinate 19,845 of JBQCEG010000111.1, read as the reverse complement.
GGTAACACACATCGCCTATGAGGGGGAACAGCCTGTTCTCAAATTCAAGATTGCAATTGGTAACAGACGTACCATTAAACCTTTTTAATACGGTGGGTTCTTCTGTTAAGCCACATTCATTAAATTCATTGTTCACGCTCTCGGCAAGTGTTTCATAAAGCCATCCTTTTGCATTTGCAATAAAGGATATGTACTTTCTCATTGCAATTACTTCGCTATCCTGTTCTTCATCCTCTGCATATTTTGCATGTTGGAAAACAGCCGTTGCAGGATAGTCGGTATAAAGTGTAAAGGCTTCTTTCGCAATTCTCAAACATTCCTGCTCAAAGTCATTCTTAGGTCTGAATGCCTTTATTCGTTCCGCAAATACATCAAGGTTTCTACGGCTGAATAATTTCTGTTCTATTTTATCACCGCACCATTGGGCAACTTTTAATTCGTCTTTACGGCTGTCTAATTCCGCTTCATCGTCCTGCTCTATCCAGTCAGAAATCATTTCATACTGCCAATAGATATAAGCATCTTCCTGTCTGTAATAAGGTATATCCGCTATGTGATACAGGTAAGAGCATACAGATAATAATAATCGGGCTGCTCTTTTTGTGCTTCGGTTTTTAAACATTTTGTATAGAGGTATAACTGGAATGTAATACAGCATTGTTCCTGTATCATATTGTTCTTCGCTGATAAGAAAGGTCTTTCCCTTGTCGTCCTGTACCAGTCGCAAACTGTTCCAGTTTTTAACGTGTCGCTTTAAATGGTTTTCCACTTCCCAAACAGAAAGGGCAATATTATAAGGATAGCCGAAAGTTCTCGTGTCCATAGGCTCGAAGCCGTTATAATGCCTGGCTATACCACATAAAGAGTAATAAAAATCAGTTTCTATTTTCTCCACTTCCTTAGCAGGTCGTACAGTTTTCATCGCTTCCAGTTTAGGCAGGAATGTGGTTTTTAGAAAACCATTGGCAACATTTGTGTTGGAACTGACTTCCGTTTGTCCTTGCTTATTTCTTGTGCGTCTTTTGTTCGTTGCATCCATGCTGTGAACTCGCTTAACTGCCTGTACAGCTTTCTTTGTTTTTCTTGCTTGGGCATTTGGATGATGCCCGATATAATATTGTGTTGCATATTCCATTGCTTTGCGTTTTAGGATTAGCCTTTTGTTCCCATTACACTTTCAAAACGATACTGTACGGTATCATCTTCAATTCTTGGTGCGGATATTTTGGCGGTGGTAAGTATAGGATAAGTATTGGCATAAAAATTCATCACCGCTTCTACGCTCCATGACGGTTCAGGGTCTGTTAGCCTTATATTCGTTCCGTTTTCTGTGAGCAGGAAAACCCTGTCTAATTGCTTTGCTACTAACATGATATTTCGTTTTACAGATTAATGATTTGTTTAGCTTTCTTCTTCTATTTCGTCCTCTATTGTATCAGGAATTTCCTCCTCATCCGTTTCTTCCTCTTTAAATGCACTTTCCTTTTCTGGGTGTTCACTGGCAACATGTGTTGCAGTATTACCAAACAAGTCGGGGGCAAACTTTGCAGCTAAGGATGATTTTCGTTTGCGGATAGCTTCTGCCTGTTCGGGATATTCTGATGGGTCAGGCACTTTCATCCATGCGTCCCTGTGTTTGCCCTCTTTCTCCAGTTCATCTACTTTTTGCATCGCTTCTTTGTATTTCTTTTCTTTGCCTTCTTTTTCTTTGCGCTCCTTGTCTGCTTTTTCCTTTTCCATAGCAGATTGTTTTTTGGCTTCTTCCAGTTGCTTCATAAAGCCTTCCATGTCCACCATTAAACCCGAAGCGATCTGCATAGGTGTAGTTATCCGTCCAAAAAAACCGTTATCCAGTTCTTCGGTACTTCCTCTAAGATTGAGAGGCGGTATCAATTTTCTTGCATCATCTCCGCATTGCTCATTATTGAGCATAACCGATACTATCCAGTTGTTTTCTGCTCCTTTCCGTATAGTCAGTTGCAGGTCGCCTGTTATATTCAATGCTGCTACATTGCTGAAAAAATTTGTTGTTTCCATTGTTTAATTTTTTTGTGTTAAAGAATTTCTGTACAGTCCCGTATCGTTTTAATACTTTGCTGTTTTATCTGAAAAGCCATCCCCACAGTCCCCACAGCATCAGGGCTAAAGCCACCCACTTCAATACCCATTCAATAGAAAGTGTAATCAATCCCACGAAATAGTTATTGAAATGCTGCAACCCACCTAAGCCCCTGCGGTTAAATTGTCGCATACCGACAATAAGCCTGATACCTAAGCCTATAAAGAACAGCATAGGATAAGGAGTGCTATGTAATAATCTAATGAGCGTTTCCATTATGTACTACTTTACTTGTTATCAATCGTCTTTAAATAATCGTCATATCGTTGCGTTATATCTTTTCCTATTTTGAAACTGTCCCGACTATAATTGTAATGCTCCTCAAAAAACTTCACCACTTTTGTGATAAGGTTTATCGTATAACGGTAAGTTGCATTTACCCTTCTTTCATTCATCGTACAATGCTCCCGAAGTAAATTGAGTTCCTGTTCGCTATTATTAAGGGATAATAAGGGTAGCAGGAGTGCTTCAACGATATATCCCTGTTCAGGTGCGCTGCTGCTGTCAGCAACACATATAATAGATTTGCCGTTGCTTAATTTGATATGAAGATTAGAACGTGTCATGATTTGTATTTTAATGTATGTTATGAGTGTTGTTTTTCATCGGTAAAAACTCCATTGATATAGTAGCCGATAAGTTGCTCCCACATTCGTATTAAGCTATCGGTATCTACATAGTAATACTCTGTTCGGTTGCAATGAATAATATATACCGCTACATCCTTGTAATCTTTATCAAGGCTTTGTGCCTTAGCGTGACTTTTCGCTTCGTCTTTTGATTTTGCCTTCATAATTCTGATTTTTAAAGGCGACCACCTTTGCAGGCAGTCGCCTATTATTGATTAGTTAATACTGAAAGTGTCCGCTCCGTCCTTCGCAAATGCAGTACACAATTCAAATGCTCGTTGTGCTTTCGCCTGTGCTGTGCCACCCATTACAATGGATTGCAGCTTGCTTTCATCATCTTTGTAATTGCGTACATTCTGATAATACCCTGTTACCGCATTGTATGCCCCGAATACTGTTCCTTTGGTTGTGTTCATCTGCTGTGTATCTGCCATCATTGCATAAGCAAAGGCATCTTCCACCGTATTTTTGAATACGGTTGACAGTTCATCATCTGCACCTTTTTTAAGTGCGTCCAATGTTTCTTTATTAGGGCAAAGCGCCAGTTGTATTAATTTCTTCACTTCTTCATCGCAGATACGCACCTTTGTCCATTGGTTGAATATGCCCTCCAGTTGAACGCTCAACTGATTAGCCAGTCCCATTACCTTATGAGCATTTTCCAAACGCTGTTTTGCACCTGATGTATGGCGTATGCGTACTACATTTGACATATTGCCTAATGCTGCATTAAGGGTGTTCTGACAAACAATGCGCACAGGTGTAAAAGCTGCGGTGATGCTTCCAGTACCATCGTGTGAGGTTGTAAGGAAGATGTACTTTTCTGTAACATCATCGCCATTACCTACACGGATATAGTCAGGGAGTTTGGCAGTAATAAATATGCGTTCTCCGTTGCCTAATGCTCCTGCTGTTTCGTATAGAATACCATCTTCACCACCTACAATAGCATCGAAAAAGGCGAAAGCGTCTGCATTCTGTACTATCTGATATTCCCTGCCCACTACGCCAAAAACCTGATTGGTATCGGTGCGCATGGTGGCGAAATTGTCGGGCAGTAAGATGTTGCCCCCTTCTTTTATTTCACCGTCATTACCTATGCTTATACCCTTACCATGTGTATATAAGGGAGATTTGACTACCTCGAAGTCAAGCCCTGCATATTTGATAGCTTCGGCACTTGTGGGATATTGTTCTACTATCTGCCCTAAGTTGTGCCATGCCTTTTGCTGTACGCTAAAGAAGCTGTATTTGCCTGTACGTTCGTTATAATTGATATTATGTGCCATGATTGAAAATTTTTAAAAGTTGAAAAATGAAAAATGAATGATTAGAAAGGCAAATCGTCTTTGCCATTGTTAGCAGGTGCTATGGAGTTGTTGCTGTTACCACCTGCTACGGTTTCAGTCCGTTTGCCACCTCCATACAGTTTGATTTGTGAAGTATGAAAATTGAGTGCTGCGTGTGCCTCGCCATCGCCACCAACCCATGCTCTTGCGCTTACCCTGCCTGTGAGTTCTACCAATGTTCCTTTGGTGAGTGCCTTAGCTACATTTGTTGAAATCCAGTAAGCGCAGTTGAAATACTCGGTGTGTTCCACCCGCTCGCCCTGTTTGTTGCGGTAGCTGTCGTTGACCGCTACGGAAAAGTTTACTACCTGTTTGTCGCTCGGCAAGGTGCTGATTTGTGCGTCCCTCGTTAATCTGCCAATGATGTTCATGATTTTTAATTTTAATTGTGAAACCATTTTGTTTACTTTTTTTTTCACCCGCCTGCCTTAAAAGCATTTTTCCAAAAGAAAAAACGGGAAAAAAGAAAGCAGCGACAGAGTGAAGCCGAAGGCGCGGAGAGCTATAAGTCCCGAAGGGTGCAAGCGTAGCGCAGCATTATGCGCTCGTAGCAACGAAGGCGTAACTATCTTAGCTGCCTTTTTACCCGTTTCGTTGGAAAATGCCATAGCAGGCTGGTTGGCAATCTCAACCAATGCAACCTTGTTAACGGCTTATACAATAAAGCATGAGGGGGATGTAAGGCGGTGAGGAACGAACCGGTCAGGGACGGAAGCGAAGCGTACCCTGGAATGACCCGACCCGAAGGGACATGCCCTAAAAACAAAAGCCGAAGACAAACGCTTCGGCTCATAACTGCGGACTACAACTATAAAATCTTATTGACCTATATTTTCATTAAGCTCCTTTACTATCAAATTCCATAAAAATCGGGTAATGGTCGGAGGCAATATCGGTTTTGTCTGTCCTGATAACATCGAAACTTTTTAATTTTTTTGCCAGCATGTCACTTGCCATTGCGTAATCACATCGGAATGGAACAAATTCAGCGTTTAAATAAGATTTTGTAGGAACTGTGTTTTGATTTGTTGCATTTGCCTGATGTCCGCAATCAATAAAACCTGCTGCTTCAAATTTTTCTAACACTGAGCGATCAGCCTTTTTTTCAAATCCTTCAAAATATCTGGAGCGATAATGCGGACTAAGCGTTTCCCAGTTTTCCGGTTCATTATCATGTGGTGATAAAGAATTAAAATCACCGGTGATCAGGGAGAGTTTGGCAGGATCTGCTAATTGCATCAGATAAGCTGCTTCACGGCGCCTTATCTCTACACCTACAGGACTAAGATGAACACTTGCAAAATGAATAGGCAAAGAAAAGCCGGGGACAACAACCGTCAGGAAGGTTGCCGCATGATGAAAATGGATATTGTCGTAATCAAACGCATGTGCTTTATAAGATGGGTTAATAAAAATAAGTGTGTTTTGTCCTGTATGGATAGCCCTTCCAAGAAACCCACGCATGTTTAGTACATCTTCTGTTTCAAAAAGTAGCTTTTGACCGTTCAACTCAAACCCTTTAGCTTCCTGCATCAGAAAAATATCTGGCTTCAGAGCGTTGATAGCTTCTATCTGAAGCTCCCTTCTTTTTGTGCTGCCTGTATCAATACCGGCGAAAAGCGTATTCCAACTTAATACTTTCATACTGCGGTTTTTTTGAGTTGTTTATTGAGGAATAAATATGACAGCACCGACAAAACCTGAATGCAGGAAATAAACCATAAAATGCTTTCAATGCTTATTTCATAAAGGAAACCAATAGTGGCACTCCCCAGGAACCAGGCTAAGCCATAAGCCGTATTAAAAATGCCATACGCAAATGCCCGGTTGCTCCTTGCTACCATGTCGGCAATGGCAGCTCTCATTATAGTTTCATGAATAGCCATTACAATACCCCACAACACAATGCCGGTTAATACTAAATTGAAAGAGTATGTGAACGTGAGGAACGCAATAGGAACAGATAAGAGTGGAAGTAGAATTAGCACTTTTAGCCCGCTTTTATCATATATCTTACCTACCAGCAATGCAGCTACCGCATCAACACCCATAGCAATGGCATAGAAAAAAGGAATTTGTGTATCGGTGGTTATGGTATTAATCTTCAGATGATAAGCAATAAGCTGAAAATTGGCAAATCCCAATACGCTTAAAAAGGAAAACAACATATACCACCAAAACTTTGCCGATAGCTTTTTAGCAGGTGAAGATGTATTTTGTTCTTCGATATGGTATTTTTCCAGCGCTTCGGGATCAGGTACTTTAACCCTGGCAGTGAACAGAAAGACAAGCGTAAGTATTGCAGGTATCCATAAAAGCGTAAACCCCTGCTTGTATGTGCCGTGTAAAAAGAAAACTGCTGAAAAAAGTAATGGTCCGATAATGCCGCCGATCTGGTCTATAAACTCATGCACTGCAAATCCAAATCCCCTGCCAGTATTCGATGTGGCAAAGGATAACATGGTGTCTTTTGCCGGAGATCTGACGGCTTTCCCAAACCGTTCTATAACAACAAAAAAAGCTGCCAACTGCCAGTTGTTTGCAAGTGCCAGCAATGGTATGGATACAAGCAAACCATACCCGATAAACGTGATTGTCCAATAGGATTTAGTTTTGGCAGCTACATAGCCTGATAACAGGCGAAACGCATAGCCTACAAATTCACCCAAACCACTCACCAGTCCGACTACTGCCGCACTTGCGCCCAATATGGCAAGATACGGTGAAGCAATACTTCTGCCGCCCTCATAGGTAATATCGCCAAACATGCTGATGATACCAAACAGGAGGATGAATTGCCACGATGCTCTTTTAATATTATTCGACATTGTTAGTGATTTTCATCATGGGCATCATATACTTTTTGTGCATACTCATCGAGCATACTTTGGCACTTTTTAAAATTTTCTATTGCTGTTGCGGCAAGTGTTGCTCCATAGAAATCTAACTTCTTAATCTTGTCAAGCCAGGTTTCCAGCTTCTTTAAATCAACATCGTTTTCTTCCAGCTCTGCGTAGGTAAAGTGTTTGGCTTTCGTTTCTTTTTTTATCTCCGCTTCAAAATCATTGCACTTCCCTAAGAACTCTTTGTACTCTTCGTCCCTGTCGGCTTTAAAGCGACTCACCACCTTTTGTTCCTGGGCTTTGTCAAGTGCAACCGTTTCCAGCAATACACTTTCACCATCTATTTTAGCAATATCATTTTCTATCAGCTTTAGTTGTTTGATATGCTCGGCAGTGTTAGGCAACAGGCAAATGCTGTTCTGCATATATACCGCACCCAATGACTTTAATTTCCGCCATAAGGCAATCCTGTTTTTTGAAGGCTCCGGCGGAACTTTATAAGTCAACAGTAACCAACTATTATCTTTACTCATGTTGCAAATATAATGTAACGGTCGTTACATTAGAAAAGAAACAATAAATTTTTACTCTGTTCACTCTTTAAGGTTTACAGAAATGATATTCATGCCTTCTTTATGACCAGATGGCTTAACCCTGGATCATTAAGCAGCCTTTCCATTTCTGACTGAATAATGTCTTGTATGTCCTGTTTGATCTGTAAATAATTCCGTTGCACCATGCCGTTATCCAGCTTGCGGATAACCTCGATGTTCTTATAGCTTTCTTCTTCTCTTTTCAGTGCTTCATGGTCATTGATAATCTCGCAATGAAAGGTTTTTAAGTCTATTTTATTATCCGGGTCGTCTGCTACCATGCCTACGAACTCACCGGAACTCAGCCCTGAAATTTTAGAAGGCGGTATCGCTGTTTCCAGTTGCTTTGAACGGCTGATAGATGTATCGCCGCTATTAATGGAATAGCTTTCCCTGTCCTGCATAATTTTCCCGAAACGTTCGGAAAGTTGTTTAGCGGTATCACCTGTAACTTGTCCGGCTACGATATTACCGGTGATATTCATAATTACATCTGCCTGCTCACGTCCGTAATCCTTACGAAGCTGGCTGAAATCCTGCACCCCTAAGCAGGTAGAAACCCTATTACTTCGTGCGGTAGCAATAAGACTATCCATGTTGTTCAAATAAATGGTCGGGAACTCATCAAATACCAAGCTACTTTTCAGTTTTCCTTTTTTATTGACTTGCTTAACGAGGCGTGTTACATACAGGGATAACACCGCTCCATAGATTTGTATCTTTTGCGGATTATTACCCATGCAGACAATCTTAGGATCGTCTGGATTATTCACATCGAGGTTAAAATCGTTGCCGGATAAAACGTAGTATAATTGAGGGGAAGAAAGCCTTGCCATAGCCACTTTTGCAGAAGCAATCTGTCCTTCAAGCTGCTCCATTACATCATTCAAATAAGCATTCAGAAAGGGATTAATTAATACCTCGCACTCTTTGGCAGCTTCTGTTCTGAACAGCGTAAACAGGCTATCATAGTCAGCCTGCATCAGCTCTATGACGTGGGGCAAAGTGCAAAATTCCCCGTCTTTGTATTTCTTCAGATACCAGATTACAGCAGTCAGGAAGTTAATTGGGGATTCCACAAAAAAATCGCCCTGGCGTTTTATCCACTCCCTGTTTAATCCCATCAAAATGGTACGTGCTGATTCCGCAGCATCGGTTATGTCGGTCATAGCCGATGGCTCTAAAGGATTGCACCTATGGCTTCTTGTTAAATCATCAAAATTGATGACATAAAACTTAGGAGGTTTCGGATACCGATGCTTGTTTTTAAGCCAGCAATTATAAGTGATCCTTGTAAGGTCATCGAATTTGAAGTCGTACACGAACATCGTAAACCCTTTGCGGATATGTTGTGTGATGACGTGTCTGATGACGAAGTAAGATTTACCTGCTCCGGGTGTGCCCAATACCATGATTGCCCTGAATGGGTTGATGATATTTATCCAGCTTTTGCGTACCTTATTTTTTAAACGGTAGCGAGCCGGAAGGTTAATGGAAAACTCGTTCTCCAGAAAGCGTTCTTCCTGCGGAAAAGTTTCGTTTTCCTTATTGAAAATATCCTTGTTATTGAACTTGCTTTTAATAATCCGGGAAAGCAAAGTGCCTCCCGAAAGCACCAGTAAAAAGCCAATTGCAGTGATGCTGATGTAGATAATTGTCTTCTCCTGCACAAGCAGGCGGAGCATCAGGGAAAGATAGCTTGCAAAATAGAGCAACAGCCCGGTAATAAGGTAGGCAAAAGCTGCTTTGTAACTCAATTTTTCATCCTTCCTGCCTTTCGCTCCGAGTAAGGAAATAGCAAGGAAGCCTAAAGCAATCAGCTTGCTTTTAATAAAATTACTGAATATGCCTGTGCGGTAAATATTACCTAAAATGCGGTCGCTGAAAGGGCTGCTTAATCCCCATTCCTGGAATGCAGCATAACAATAATAATAGAAGTGTATCACTAAAATAACGATGCTGATCAGCCTGGTCATGTCCAGAATTTTCCTCAGCGCTTGTTCGTTCTCACCTGTCTGTACAGCCATTGTTTTATATTTTTATTGGTTATTGGAAATGTTTTTTCTTTTCTTCTTTTTCCTGCCTTTCTTTTTAAGCTGCGCCGGCAGATAGTCGGCAGCCTGTTCCGGTTGTATAAGTGCGTCCAGAAGATTGCCTGCGGATATTGAGGGAAGAGGTGTATTGATGTCTTTCGGAACTGTTGTGAGGTCTGGCTTACTGGCTTGTGCTGGCAGCGTAGTTTGCACTACTTTTTGATTTTGCTGTATCTGTAAATCAGGCTTCACGGATGCTTTATAGCCACACCTGTCCTGTATGGCTTTGGCGCTGTATTGTTTGCCTAATGCACTCCCGTTGAAAACACATCTGGTTTGATGATCCACATAGGTTAGCCCGTATATTAACCCGGCTTCATTCTGCCGCAGGGCTATGTGTATGCCTTTTCTCTCAAGTTGTTTTACCAGTTCATCCAGTGTAGGTGTTTTGCCGATAAATAATTTGTCTATCTCGTTTTTGACACGGGCTTTAAAAGGCTGTCGTTTGGTATCATTCAGACCGTATTTTCCTTCCAGGAATTTTAAGGTGGGTTTATTATAAAAGCTACTGGCTTTTATAGGTACACCTATGGGTTTCCCGTCTTCGTCCAGTATGCGGTAAACCAATCCACCGCTTTGAAATGTTTTTGAATGCTCACTACCCCGATCAGCCATTACATTGTACTGTTTCAGTACCGCATTCAGTTCCGGCAGGCTGGCATAATTATACTTATCCAGTACCGCATCAAGAACATTGGTGATAGCTCTCCTGGTTTCTGTGCGTCCGTATTGCACCTTCTTTACTTCAACAGGTTTTAGCCTGAATATTTCCTTTCTTGCATGTGCATCGGCAGCCACAAGACCAAACATTTGTTCAATCTCTTTTCTCGCCGGTTCCGACTTGCGGATACCCAGGTGATGCAGGTCAATACGCTTGCCATCAGGCTGGATATTAGTAGTGACTATATGGATATGCGGGTGACCAGCGTCGTGATGCTGATAAACGAGATAGGGTTGCTCTCCAAAGCCTAATTGTTGCATATAGACTTTGGTAATTTCCATCAGCTTTTCCTTGCTTAAATGTGTTTCGGAAGGATCAAAATTGAGTGAAATATGTACGCTGTTTCGTTTGACATTCTCATTCAATTCCGTCCGTTTCAGCAGGTAGCCCAACTTTATTTTCAGGCTCATTTCATCCGCATTCAAGGGAAAATTTTCTGCCCCGATACACTCCGCTACGCCTTCTTTAACCTTGTTTTCATTGTAGTTGAAAATACGGTGCATGGAATGACCGGCTTTGATCACTGCAACCATATTTCCAGCATTTTTTTGATGTTATTCCTGACTTCATCCACCTTATTGCTAAGGATTTTTTTCTCCACTTCATAGGCTATTAACCAGCTTCTAAATTCAGCGATCTGGCTAAGCGTATGCAGCTTTTTAACTGCCTGATTGAAGTTGTTTCCAACGGCGTTAAGCTCGCTGCGCAGGCGGGTAAGCTCTGTCATTAAGTCATCCTGGGAGCTGTTGCGGTAGGTCGTTACAACGGGCTTATCGAACAGGCTGTGTCGTACATAATCGCTTAGCTTACGACAGGTAGAAGCCTTCCATTTCTTTTCAATTTTTGCATATTCATCAGGTGTCAAACGCAGCCCGATAATGCGTGTTCTGTTTGAATGTTGTCCTTCCATCACTAATCATTTTCACGTTTTCAAACTCATTTTCACTTTTCAGCTCCCTGCCCACGAGTTCCGAGTGAAGGGCAGGCAAGATCCGGTTGTTTAACAACCGTTCATCTTGCCGATTGCTGAAAAGTTGCAATCTCTCAGCCTTTGGAACTCTTTAAACCATTTTTAAAGGGCATAAGAGTGTAGTAAGAAACTAAAGCACTTAAATAGGCTAAAGAGGTTCTTACAGCTCCTGTATTATCTACCTCAGTTTTTGCTTATGATTTTTCTTCTGCGGCTTACCAATATTTACCACCCAGTCGTTAAAGTCCTTATGGTTTTGGTAAAGACTGCTTTCGTCTTTGTATTTACTGCTTAGGGAAAGTGCGTAACGGCTGCAATTTTGTCCGGTTGTATCTCTATCTAAGTACAGGCTGATGGTATTGTGCTTTTCCATAAAAAGGCGTGCTGTCTCAAAGAAGGAAACAGAGTTCAGCACTACAAAATCAAAGCGGTCTTCGGGTTCATGTTTATGGACAGCCCTGAAGGAAAGGAAGTCAGTAAAACCCTCAAAAACGACTACCTCGTTGGCACTATTGTCGAAGGTAGTAATACCCTTTGGCGAGCTGCTGGCTTTGAAGTAAGGATTGCGAATTTCAAAGCCTCCTAAATCGTTTTTGAAACCTATGCCGTAATACACTTTTTCATTAAGTTCATAGCGAACTTCACGGCAATACCGATCAGCAATGTCAATGGGTATGCGCCGCTGCTCTAAATATCGCAGTAAGGCATAAGAGGAAAGCACGAAGTCGCCTAAAATCTTAATCCTGTTTTCCGGTTCAGATTCTTGTAAAGGTTGCCGGTTAACGGGCTTTTGAAGGGAAAAATTACCGCTTAAATTTTGAAGTAATTCTGCAACGGTACACCCGTGATAAAGGATAGCGAAATCAACCAGATTACCACCCTTGCCGAGACCATGATCATACCAACGGTTCAGCTTCCGGTTGACCTTGAAAGACGGCGTTTTTTCATCCCGTAAAGGGGATAGATACCAATAGTCATTATTCCTGATCTTTGAAGGCTCATGTCCTAAATCTGACAGGAAACGAACCATATCCATTTCTTTGGCTTCACTGACCGTAAGCCGATTGTTCCTGAAATCCATAACCACACATTTTCAAATTCACATTCAGTTCTTCGATGCGAAGTTAAACAGGCGATATGGGATTAACCTATCCTCATCATATTTTGATGAGGATGCAGAAGGGGGTGTTATTTACTTTTGTGCAGTGAGTATTGTTTAAATTAAAACCGTGTGATTATGCTAACGACAAGTGATGTAGCCAAAGTGTACGATACTATTCTCAGTATCCCTGGCATGAATGAAACAGTGAAGATTGACATGAGGATCTCCCGCAAAAACGTATTGTTATTACACAGTGTCCTCAAACGTGGGTTAACGGCTAAAGACGACGATAAACCGTCTGCCTTACTGGAAAGTATTCCGCAGGAGGCGTTACAAGAATTACACGTAATTGCCGATGATTATCTTACCAAAGCCGGGTTGACGGAACTTAGTGAGAAACTAAAGTCGCTTAGTACGAAGTAACGAGCCAACTGACATTGTAGCCACTTGAAAATAAAATCATTTTTTCAGGTGGCTATATCTTTTCTATAGGAAAAAAGCTGTTTCAGCTTATTTTCTTCCGACGATAAAGACGGCAATATGTACTTTTTGTCCATTGGTATCTGAATGGATGAAATCTGCATTTTCTATCCAGGAATTACACAAATCCTTATAAGGAAACCCTCCGTTTCCTGTACGGGAATTTCCGTCTATCAATTGTTCAAGTTTTCCATCGGGTGTTGCCTGATAATAACTGTTCCATTTATCTTTATAGGGACTTTGTGTATATAGTGTTCCCGAAGCCGGAATTTCAAATATTCGTTTTTCGCCATCCACTTTTTCAGGTGTACCCGTAGGCTGGTTAAAGTACACCGATGCTTTACCTTTGAAATCGTTAGGCACAATGTACATATCCGCGTTTTTCTGCTTATTGTAAGCAAAAAGAAAACTGCCCGCAGCGAATATTGCGATAATGATAAGAACCGATATAATCAGGCGGGTATCTGGCTTTGAATTGAGATCATTTTTCATAAGTAAGGTGGTTAATTCTATGCGTGAGAAAGTCGTATCTGTCACTGGGCAACAAGAATAAGTATCTTATTTTTTGCTGCTAAGTACCCAGCCCTCTTCTGTTCTTATGTTTTGAATTTTATTGTCTGATAGCCACTTCAAAAAAGCAGTCATATCTTTTGGGGTAAAATGAACTATATCACCGTTATTAAGCATAATGGTGAAAAAGTCGCTTGCAGCAAGAAACTTGGATAATTGCGAGGCAGGATACTCAAAGCCAGGATAGTTGTCGGCTGAAGTCATACTACATTTTTTTAATAGTTTACCTTCTACTTGCAGCCTGGCAAAAAAATAGCGCAGGCAACAACTCACCGCACTGAGGTCTTAGGAAACCTGGCAACGATAAGTGCGCCCACGCCGTAGCATGAGCGTTCTCCACTTATGTCCCATTGCCGTTTGAAATTTCCTAAGTTCCAGTGCGGGACTCAAAGCTTGAAACGCTTCAAGAATATTTTGGCACAAAGGTATATTTTTAATATGATTTCCAGCATTTTATCCGCTCAATTGTCACCTCGAAATAGCGTATGGAAGCCATATTTGGTAATTTTGTAACAGGATAAATGACTGTTTGAAAGGTAGGTACTGTCGGAAAGCTGACTTTTACTGAAACCTAAGCGGTTATTACACTTTCTAAATGGACGCAGGATGGCACAATAAAGCTTTTAATGAACAAACTTACTGACCATATAAAAATACTTCGTGATCTGGCTGCTACTGTTGCCAGAGCTGATTTTTTCCGTGAACTGGATGAACTGGAATTAAAACTGGAACAGGAAAAGCTATACCTGGTTGTGGTAGGTCTTTTTAAAAGAGGCAAATCATCGGTGATCAATGCGGTTCTCGGCAAGCAGTTAGCCCCAGTCGCCGTTACGCCGGTTACTGCCATTGTCACGCTATTTGAATACAGCAGTGAAAGGAACTATGCTCTTATCTGCTTCAAAGACGGAAGGGTTGAGGAAAGAAAAACCAATGAAATAAGCCGGTATGTAAATGAGGATGAAAACCCTGCCAATGAGAAACAGGTACAGGTGGTTTCCATTTTTGACAGTGCGCCTATTTTAAAAGTTGTTTCATTGGTGGACACACCGGGCATTGGTTCCAGCTTTGAACATAATACGGCTACTACCTTGCAGTTCATTCCTAAAATTGATGCGGCATTATTCCTGTTAAGCGCAGACATGCCCATTTCCAGAATGGATACAGACTTTCTGAAAGAACTCAGAAAAACAGTACCCAAAATCGTGTTCGTAATGAACAAAAAAGACTTGTTAAGCGAGAGCGATTTTAAAAAGCTCGTACAACACAACACTCAAACGATAGCTGCAATAATGGGTCTTCCGGCTGAGCAGATTAATTTCATTTCGGTATCAGCAAGGGAACATGAACAGGAAAATGAAGAGAACGGCATCAACAGGCTTATCGAGAAAATTCAATCCATTGCGACGCACGAAAAGCCGGAACTGCTTCAGAAAGCCATGTTAAGAAGGTATCGCTTGCTGCATCAGCAATTATTGATGCAGATGAAGCTGCAATCGGATTCTTTGCTCATGCCCTTACATGAATTAAAAGAAAAGCAGGAAAGGCTGGACACTTCCATTGCTTTGATGCAGGATCAGCAGCATGAGTTTGAAAGCATTATTAAGGGCAAGGTAAATCTATTGCAAAGCCAGGTAAACGCAGTTATCAGCAAGGAATCGGCGCTTATCAAAAATGACATTTTTCAAAAGCTGGATAGTTTGGACGACATTTTAAGACCAGATGCTTTGTCTGGGACGCAACAAGAACTTGACCGCCTGCTTATTTCCCGCTTTGAAAGCATCAAAAAGGAACTGGAACAACAGACGAAAGAACAATTCAGAACCCTTTTACAGCAATACAGTTCCCGGTCACAAACCTTCCTCAACGAGCTGGCAACGCACCTTCATTCACTGCTTGGTATCAGCTTTGATATGATTGCAGCCCGTTTCGATCTGGATGTGTACACAACCTTTTACCTGACGCTGGATAGCGGTATGGGAGCTATTCATTCGGAGGGCTTTATTTTATATCGCCTGCTTCCTGCGTCTTTCAGGAGGAAAGGGTTGCTTCATAAATTAAGGGAACACTACAGCAACCTCATTGTACACAACAGCGCCTCCATTGCTTACGATCTTACTTACAAAATTCAGGAGTCATTCAGGAAGTTTAATTACGACTTGAATAATCGTTTTGTGGAATTACTGGAAAGCATTCAGGGGATTATTGCGCATACTATACAACAGAAAAATAAAGCCGAGAATCTAATTGACAAGGATATACAGGATTTACAACAGAAAATAACGAAGATGGCATTAATTGAAATGGAAGATTCAAGGTAATTGCTGCTTCATACAGAAATTCTACAACATTGGATAATTAAATTGCAACATGAAGATATTGATCATTGAAGATGAAAAAGAGCTTTCCGAAAACATAGCCGCCTACCTAAAGAGCGAAAACTATGTTTGTGAATTTGCGTCAACATATCATGATGCCATATCCAAAACGGGCATTTATGACTATGACTGCATTCTTCTTGATCTGATGTTGCCGGATGGGGACGGGTTAAAAATACTGGAGGTGCTAAGAAAGGAAAAGAAGCAGGATGGGGTTATTATTATTTCTGCAAAGGATGCTATCGAAGATAAAATAACTGGCTTAAAGCTGGGGGCTGATGATTATCTGCCCAAACCTTTTCACCTGTCCGAACTGGGAGCAAGAATATATTCCATTATCAGAAGAAAGCATTTTGGAAGTTCCAATAGCATTCAGGTAAATGAATTGCATGTTGATTTGCTGGCAAAAACAGCCAGCGTAAAGAACCGCCTTGTGCAATTGACCAAAAGAGAATTTGACCTTTTGCTGTTTCTCTTGGGTAATAGAAACAGGACCATATCCAAAGCTGCGTTGGCAGAACATTTATCAGGCGATATGGCGGATATGCTGGATAATTATGATTTTGTATATTCTCATATAAAAAACCTGAAAAAGAAACTGATGGAAGCCGGATGTGACGACTATATAAAAACCTCCTATGGTATGGGCTATAAATGGGAAGCATGAACCGTTTACTTAACAAGACACTCTTATACTACTCCTTCTTTGCTACGGTTATCCTGTTGCTAAGCGCCCCATTCATTTACTGGACAATGGAAAAACTGTACAGGGATGATGTGGATGAGGCTATTTTATTACGAAGGGATGAGTTTGAAACCAATAACCGTAAGTCACTTCACATAAGTGACATTCCTGTATGGAATCAATTTAATAGGGACACCCGTATTTTACCCGACACGGTAAAAAGCACTCCCAAAGACAGTATTACTCAGCAGGTTTTTTATGATGCTTTGGTTCCCGAATGGGAGCCTTATCGTGTTTTATATAAAGATATTGTCATTGAAGGAAAGCCGTTTGTGCTGATGATCCGGCTTAATCTTGTGGAATCCGATGATTTGATAAGAACTATTGTCTGGATTTACATAGGGATATTATTTGCATTGCTTTTGGTCATTTTTTTCATAACAGGGTTCGTATCTAACAGGCTATGGAAACCATTTTACGATACGCTGCACAAAATAGAGCAGTTCAATATAGAGCTGCATAACCAGCCTGAATTTTCAGCAACAAAAGTGACCGAGTTTAGCCAGTTGAACAACAGGCTTACGAAACTTATACAACATAGCCTTCAGTCTTATGATACGCAAAAAGCCTTCACGCAAAATGCTTCGCATGAATTGCAAACACCGTTAGCCATCTTTCAATCTAAATTAGATTTATTATTGCAAGACAATTCTCTGCGAAAAGACCAGGTTGTTGTTTTGCATTCATTATACGAATCGGTGTCCCGGCTTACACGCATCAACAAAAATCTCCTGTTACTTGCTAAAATAGAAAACAAGCAGTTTGCAGAAGTTTCTTCATTCACGCTCAATGATATTGTCAAAGAAATAACTCCCTATTTTACAGAGCAAGCTGAAAGCAAAAAGCTGTCTATTACAATGGAATCAGACAGCATGGTAAGCCTGAATACCAACAAGGTGCTTACTGAAATAATGATCAACAACCTGTTCCTGAATGCAATCAGGCACAACATCGAAAACGGAAAAATCAATATAAAGCTGGAAGCGAACTGCTTTTCAATAGCAAACACAGGCGCAGGGAAAGCGCTGGACGGTCGTACAGTCTTTGACCGGTTCAAAAAAAATTCAACAGATGCCAGGAGTAGCGGCTTAGGCTTAGCTATAGCTAAAGAGATTTGTGAAAGGAATAATTGGGATATCCGATATCGCTTTGAAGCCGCTCTGCATATTTTTACAATTGCTTTTTGAAATACAGAAATTCTCCAACATTAGGCGTGCAACTTTATCTGAAAATAAGTTGTTCACTCAAATACTATTGAAGATGAGAATTTTAGGCGCTCCTGTTCCGCTCAATTTTTTACTGGTTTCAACAATTGCTTTATCTGCATGTAATGGCTTTAACACAGGTAATAAAGACAAAATTCCTCAAAATGAAAATTCACCTTTAACGCACGGATCACTATCGCTTATATCCTCCATCAAGCTGGATAATGTAAAAGGAGGTTTTGATCTCATGGATTTAGATGCGACAGGGCAACGATTATTTTTAGCTGCTGAGGACAATCATACTCTTGAAGTGATAGACTTAAAGAATAGTAAACCACTCATAAGCATACCTAATCTTAATGAGCCTAAATGGATTGTTTATCGTCCTGAAACAAATCGGCTATATGTTTCAACCGCCGGCGATGCAAAAGTAACCCTATTAGACGCCACCTCTTATAAACCACTTAGATTTTATTCATTCAAAGAAAAATGTAATAATCTCCGGTTTGATACAGCTACGAAACAACTATATGTAGGCGTGGGAAAATCCTTTGGGGCTTTAGCCATTATCAATTGTAAAGAGGATAAAATCAGAGGGGAAATTCCACTAACAAATTTCCCAAAACAATTCGAGTTGGATAGCAATCGAATATATGTCAACATTCCTTCAAAAAATGCAGTCGAAGTTATAGACCGATTGACTAATAAAGTGCTAACAGAATGGCAGGTTACAGAATCAACTGAAAATGTACCGATGGCTTTAGACAAAATTAATCACCGTCTTTTCGTTGCTTGCGAACCGGGCAAATTTATAGTTTTCAATACGGAAAACGGAAAATCGGTTAGCAACATATCCATTCACAAAAATGCAGATGGAATTTATTTCAACCGAAAAGATTCTTTGATTTATATATCCTGTGGCGAAGGTTTCATTGATATAATCCGGCAAAGAAATGCCGACAGTTATTATGTTGCAGACGACAAACCAACAGCAATAGGTGCGGGAACTTCCTTGTATTCACCGGAGCTAAAACGCCTATTTCTTGCTGTTCCGCAAAGAGAGAAAGAAGCTGCCGAACTAAGGATATATGCAATAGACAAATAGCTGCGCTATCTATCAGGTTTTGAACCATCTGTTTTGCCTTGACTATTTTTTGAAATCCAGAAATTCTCCAAAATCAGCCGGATAACTTCGCCCTGTCTTTCTGTGTAGGTAAATTTTGGGATGTACGCACTTCCGAAATGGTGTGGTTGGTTGTTGAATGGCACAATGACTTGAATTACGCTATGCGTTCATCTAAGAATAAGTAATCATGATTAAAAAGTTGGTTTTCCTTTTTTTATTGGCGGCGGGTTCGTCAGGCGGTAAAGCGTTTGGACAAAAACAACTATCTGATTTTGTTAATCAGGCATTTCAAAATTCTCCGCTGTTGAAAACAAACAATATCCAGTCGCAGGCAAATGAATTGGATGCCCAAAGGCTGGTTGCTGCTTTAACTAAACCGGCAATAGGTACAGAAGTGAATTATCTGTTTGCGCCGATATATTCCAGTGACCCTGGAAATTCCGGCTTAAAATTAAATCCGTCCAAGACCATTACAGACTATTACGGCTACGATCTGTCCGCAACGAATGGCGGACTGTACAGAGGATTGATCACCTTTGACCAGCCATTATTCAACCAACAACGTATCAATGCGGTAAACGAACAGGCAACACTTCAAAATCAGATCTTATCCAATAACTCCACGCTTAGCAAGCATGAATTGGAAAAGCTGGTAACGGACCAATACCTTCTTTGCCTTCAGGATGTACACCAGCAGGAGGCAGTAGCCCATATCGTGGATATTATTGGGCAGCAAATAAGTATCACCAGGAAATTGTCTGCAAACGGGCTGGCAAAGCAGGGTGATTATAAAGTGCTGGAAATTGAATTAAAACAACAGGAGACTAATATACAATCCTTACGAAACAGCTATAAGGTTCACTTACTGGAGCTGTATAGTATTTGTGGCATGTCAGATACTGCAACGGTAAGCCTTGCCGTAGTC
>JBQCEG010000110.1:0-8181 GCA_051960475.1 Ginsengibacter sp. | reverse complement strand
TGGGTGGTCACGGTTCGCACAGAAATATACAATGCTGCTGCTATCTCCTTATACGGGGCTCCCCGTGATATGAGTTGTACGATGTCTCTTTCCCTTTTTGAAAGATGAAAGTCGCCATACTTTCCGGCTAAAACCGTCTTTTCTCCCTTGTTCGAAATTTTGTCTGCTCGCAAAAGAACTTTTTGTGCCGCTGACGCTTCAAGTATTAACTGTATCTTTCGGCTCAGCTCTTCCACAAAAAAAGGTTTCTCGATAAAATCAGCCGCGCCGGCGCGCAATGCTTCAAGCCTGTCATTAGCTTTAGCTTTTGCCGAGATAAGTATCACGGGAATATTTTCAAAAGTTGGTTTCCTGTTCATAATTTTCACTAGCTGCAGACCATCCAGTCGGTTCATTATGACATCAGCCACTACAATATCGGGCAAAGGTGACATCACTTTCAAAAGATCTAAAGCTTCATGTCCGTTGCCGGCAGTAATTACATTCAAAAGTTTGCTGAGCTTGTTATATAAAAACCTTGTCATAGAAAGGCTGTCTTCAACTAATAACAGCCATGGGTGCCCTTCCTCAAACGCCTCGTTGATTTTCTGATCAGAGTAGTCTATCGTTGACGCTTCTTCCACCTGTAGTCCTTGTAAATTGGCAGACACCAAATTGACGTTTTCCGGAATGACAACTTTCAGTTCAGTACCACTGCTGCTCACCACGTTCTTTTGCAATTCTATTGTTCCTTCAAGATCCTGTACAATCTTTTTTACCAATGGCAGTCCCATCCCCATACCTGTATTTGAATTTTTGCCATGGACAATCTGGAAGTACGGTTCAAAAACCTTCTCCTTGAGGGCCGCAGGAATTCCAAGGCCGTTGTCCCTGACGATAAAAGTGATGGCATCATTTACCCTCTTTAGTTCAATTCCTACTGTACCGGAGCTGAAAGAAAATTTTATCGCATTCTCAATGAGATTATTTACGAGACGTGTGATCGCAACAGGATCTGCCATTATGCAAACGTTACATTCAATCTCTGACGTGATTTGTATCTTTTTCCGCACGGCATATCTTTTAAACAAAATGATTTGCTCTTCTGCAATTTTCGTAAAATCACAAAGCTGCTCGTGGTTGTAGATCTTTATCCCTTTATTGTACCTCTCGATATCAAACAGGTTAATAATATCTGTCGATAAGGTCGTAAGGCTCTGTTTGATGACTTGCAATTCCTGGCAGGTGCCTCTCTTACTGATGTATTCTTCAATACAATTCTGTATAAGAGTGAGTGGTGTTTTCGTTTCATGTGCCAGGCTGACAAACGTGTTGGTTCGTTGCTCAATGATCTTTTCAAGTTCCTCGGTTCTTTTATTGACCTCATCCTGCAGGTGACTGTTCCAATGCAACAGTCTCTTTTCAGTTTTTTCCAGTCGTTCATGCTCAATGCGCAGTTGGCGAACATGCCTCGACACCTGCAGCCCCATTAATAATAAAAAGCCGCCATTGGTTATGGACGCTTCGGTGGCTTGGCTTAAATCAAAATACGCTACCACGGGCAGACCCACCCATGGAACGATACTTAATAAAAGTAAATTCGCTTCCCGGCAATTTCTATACCCTGAATACTTCTCTTTTATTGCATCAACAAGCGAATAAATAACCCATAAAGCATACAAAACAGGTAATCCAAGGATATTCTTGGCCTCCGAAAGACTTCCCGTTAGGTAGTAGACGCAAACAAAAAGAACGTAAGGGAAGAATAGGAACAATAAAACACCCTTCGTGACATGGAACTTCATTTTTTTTAACCCGAAAACCTTGAACACATAATACGGGAAAAAACAAGGGGTGATAAAACCTGTACCATACGCTATCGTTTCCTGGACAAACTTAGAACCCGGCAAACGCGGATCCGGTAAAAGTCCGCCGGTAATATTGTACGTCAGAAGTAAAGCAATAAGGATGATGTTAAGGAACGTGGTGGCGTCATACGGTCTTGCCAGTTTATAGATAATCAGGTAGCAAAAGATCACCGTTTCTATACTGACAAAAATGAAGGTGACAATGTCCATTTCGGTTCCCGGCAACAACATAATTCGGTGTTTTACTCATACTTCATAAAGTAGAGAAGATAACTTAGGTCTAGTTTATCGTAAATGGTAAAGCCGGCTTTTTTATACCAGCGCACGTTATCTATATTCGAAGTTTCAAGTAGTATGGGCCGCTTCATATTCTGGGCAACGCCAATAACTTCTTTTAGAAGCTTCGTCCCTGTTCCTTTCCCTTGTTCTTTAGGATCAACGCCAATGAACCATAAATAGCAGTGTTGTCCGCTCTCGCGGCTTGCTTTTACTTTTGATTCCCGTGACATCGCTCTCTTTAAGTGCTTAAGGTCAAGGCTTGAAAGAATAAATTTCAAGTCCAGTATAAAAGAGGTGAAATTTTTCGTTTTCCGTTCGGGGAAAAGTAATAAAGCACATCCTTTACGGTCTTCCGAGTAATATATTTCTCCAAAATGATAACAGAGATCAAAAGAGTAGTTCATCAGCCCTTTGATTCGTGAAGACTTTCTTTTATCCTGTTTAGTGATATAGTTAACACTTGCATTATCATAAAAAGCATTGACGAGTATCTCTGTAATGGAAGCCTTATCGGAATAGGATGCTTTAATCATAGATTGTTTACAAAAATTTATTATTCAAATAAAATATTTTTTTTACAATAGATGTTTATCAAACCGGAATTTTTATGAATTGTGGTAATACAACTTCTTTCCCATTGAGATGGCGTGATTACTCGTTCAGCGAAACGCTGATTACTGGTTCAGAGAAACACGCTTATTCTTATTCTTATTCTCTTTCAATTGAAAAAGACCGGGAACGTTCCCCTCCTACTGTCGGGTCGGGCTTTCCGCTGTATCTCTTTTTCAAAGAGGATGTCGCTGCAATCCCTAACGCGGGCGCCAAAAAAGAATAGACGGTAATCTCTTCTATCTCCTATAAAAAATATAATCGCTCACTAAAGGCTCCAGCCCATGGATCCTGAATGAAGCAGCAATCTGTCCCCTGTGATAAGTCGAATGGTTGATGATATGAAACAGAATATCCCGGACATTGTTGTCGAACACCTCTCCTTTGGTGTTAGTGTAATGGATCGGGTCATCAAGCTCGAAATTATCCAATATAAGTAATGATTGTTCATAGTTCGTTTGGTCCATATCCTTTAAGTCATCTAATAGATGAATATCCCACGGGCTGAAGGCAGGCTGTTTAGATTCGATCCTGTTGTTCCATACGTGGTGAGCATTCAGGATATGATTAAACAAACGAAGCGGTTTTACTGAAATTTGGTGCTCTTTGAACTGGTCGTACAACTTTTGGTTGTAATGATGATTGTATTCGAATAATTCTTGAAAGAAGGATTTCATATGATAGGGAAATTAGATGGTGAAGTTAAAGAGAAAGAGGGAAGGAAACGTGTTTCATAAAGGCGCTTGCTAAAACAAAACAGGGAGCGCGTTTCGGTGAAACTTCGGACTAAGAAAATCTATAAACAAAAAATAAATATTAGACGGATGATTGGTTATACCTTTTTTCGCATAACCCATATTAAAATCTGAACGAACCCTTGGCGTTCCCCTCAAACTATCGGGTCGGGCTTTCCGCAATACATGGTACTTGCTGCAATCCCTAACGCGGACGCTAAACATTCCCAAAAATTTAAAGAAAGATAGTGAAGGAAAAATCCTTACACCTTTTTACCCTCGTTCATTTCCTGCAACTTCAAATCTTTAACCGACTGCTTTTTCTGATCATTGATCGATATTTGTTTCTTCGCTTCATCTATGAATTGGCTTGCCTCCGTAGGATTATTAACACTATTGTATTTTTCAACTATCTCATTTTTATTGACTTTATCAATATGAGATTTTTTTAAAAGAGCAACATACAAAAACCCTATTGCAGTAGGAGAAATCTCCTTTAACCGGGATACCAAAAAATTAGCAAGAAAATTGGTAATTTTTTGAATTCCCAATTTGCATCTTATATCAATATAATTCACTCGTTTCAACTCTTCAGGAGTATCTGTTCTTGGCTCATCAAGACTGAATAAATGTTCGAATGAATTTGCCTTCTTATCTCTTTCAGTAAACGAAGACAAATCAAGCCAATTCTCAAGGGTTTTAAGAACAGAGGTATGATCATAAAGAGTGTGGTCAATTGTGTTCTTTTTTACAAATGGAGAAACAATAACTGCCGGCACCCTTACACCCAATTGATCAAAGGTGAAATTATGCCTGTTATAGCTTTCATGAATGCATTTGTCACCAGGCGGAACCGCCTTTGGTGGAATTACGTGATCAAAAAATCCTCCGTGTTCATCATAGGTAATAACAAGACAACTGCTTTCCCAAAGAGGTGAATTTCTTATTGACTCATAAATCTCTTTTAATAGCAATTCTCCTCTGCGTATATCATCAAGAGGATGTTGAGAATTTCCACATCGGAAAGAAGTGCCATCAGTCAAAACATGTCCATAGCAAGGTTCTATAAAAATATATTGAGGAGCATAATTTTTATCTCTTATATCCTTCCTGAATTTTCTAAACGGTCTTATATGGCTGTCACTGAATTTATGCATGCCACTTAATGCGAAACATTGAGGTAACTGATCACCTTCATAAATCATCCATGGTATTCCTTTCCTTTGAAGTGCTTGAAAAATATTTCCATTTTCAAAATTAAACTCCTCCATAAAGTTGGAATAATTCTGAACCCGCTTAATAGGGCTATCATCCATACCTCCCGATGTTGCAGCATGTAAGAAAAACCGGTTAGGCCATGTTGGTCCTGGAACTGAAGAAAACCAATTGTCACAAACAGCAAATTCGGTTGCTAGTTGCGTAATTATAGGAACATCCTTCGGCGCAAAGCATTGCATGTTTATAGCCTCTTCTTTCTTCGCCGCATCAGCATAAGATATGGCGAATCCTGAATTATTAATCTGCGGATAATTCCCTTTTTCATAAGCTGCCCCTTTACCACAAAGTTGTTCAAGCGTATTAAGAAATTCATGTGGCGGATCAAACGATAAAGATGTTGGAGCATCAGGTGTTGGTTGAATATATTTTCCTGAGCCTGATGGAAATTCACTTTTGAAGTCTTCCGGCTTTTGAAGCCCGTTAATTTCTGTGGGATTACCCGTGACAACATCTGAGCCTTTTATTCCCGAGAATCCAAGGATGTGATCAAATGATCTGTTTTCAAACATGATCACAAAGACGTGCTTTATTTTATTTTGCATGTTAGTTTATTTTGGTATTAAATAAAATTGCGCAACCATTAGACGAGACTTCTTTTGACTCATTCCCTCAAATCCTCTACCCTGCTCACCTGCTCAAACTTCACACCTTCAAACTCCCTGAAATGCCTTTTACCGCACTTAACTTTCATTTTCTCACTACCTCTTAATTCCTGGCCGACACCCTTCGTCTCTGCAACAAAATATATTTTCCTTTCGCCTTTAAACACAATGGCCCAATCAGGATTATAGCTTCCTATGGGTGTGTCAATTTTAAACCAGAAAGGAAGTTTAAAATAGAATTCTACATTTTCGCTGCTTTCACAGTCTTTGGCAAAATCATTTTCCACTGAAGAATCCAGGGGAATATAATTTTCATAGATGGTTTTATCCGGGTCAGTGACTTTGTAGGTAAAATTATCGAGGTATATCTCAAGATCATTGTCCTCAAATAATTTCATTTCATAAACCTTATCACCAATCTTTTCATATTTAATTCCATCAATCATCAATTCGTATAACTCAGATTTAATCGCTGCCACAGCATTGTCCATAAACATTTGCGGATTAATCAATAATTCATTGATTCTTCCCGACCTTTTTAATATTTCCAAAATCGTGCTTCGTGTAAGTTCGGTTTTGCTTTGAACATAGCCCAACATATCAGGTATTTCAAAGGGTAAATCATAATCATTTCCGCTGTCGCTTATTAGCTGGCCTTCTACACCTTCTTCGTTAATGAGCAATCTTTTCTTGGTAGACCTTATCGAAGGCTTCGGAGTTTCAGGCATTTCCTTTACGGCTTTAGCGGCAAGTACAATTAAATCTGTTGTATCATATCTTACCCTGTACCTGGTGCAATATTTTATTTTGTTCCAGATTTCTAAAAATGCTTCCGAACCGTACCCTTTGCTCAACTTTACTTTTTCCCTCTTTGATTTATCTTTTACACGCCCGCTAAAATCCACCCCGCAGTCCTGTTCTATTTCCTGTTGCAGCGCCTTTGCAAAATCCTCGTATGATTCATTGGCGATAACAGTTAAACGATTAATATTTTTATCAAATATTCTGTCACCTTGCTGGTTGACCGGCAACCGCAAGCCCCTGCCTATCTCCTGTCGTTTTTTAATTTCCGATTTGGTTTCATTTAAAGTGCAAATTTGAAACACATTTGGATTATCCCAACCTTCACGAAGGGCAGAGTGGCTGAATATAAAACGCAACGGTGTATTTATATCAAGCAACTTTTCTTTATCCTGCATGATGAGTTTGTAGGTATCATCATCTGCCTGTGTTTCTCCGCCTGTATCTTTTATCCGCCCTTTATTATCCTGTGAAAAATAGCCGTTGTGAATGTCTTCAATTTTATAAATATCTAAATCGTGAAAAACAGATTTCGATATTTCATGTTGGTAAGCTTCTTCAAACCATTGTGCGAATTTGCCCTTTATCGGATTTCCATTTTCATCATATTCGCGATAATTTTTTACCCGATCTATAAAAAATAAGGTCAGCACCTTAATACCCTTTTCCCTGTAAAACTTTTCTTTTTTTAAATGTTCCTCTACCGTTTTCCGAATCATGAATTTCATTACTTCGTCATTCATTCCTCCTTGCGATTCACCAACAGAAAGAGTAATTCCATTGGTAAATGTTATCGTCCCGTTTGCTGCGTCTGTTTCTTCAATTATAAAACCCTCTTTGTAAATTTCTCTTTGGTTACTCAACTTATATAAGTCATCACCGGTCTTTGTGGTTATCGATTTTTTTATAACTCCTTTGTTAGAATTACAATCTATCTTCAATTTCGCACTGATCTTTGTTTTGGTCGCATTGATCTTTTCCAGCTGTATAAACGCTTCATTCATCGCGTTCTCACTCATTACCGAATCCACTTCTATTTGTTTTACCAAACCGAGATCATAAGCCTTTACCGGATTTAAAGAATACATCAGGTTGTATAAATTGGTATGGGTAGCGGAATAACGCAACGTGCAAAGAGGATTCAGGTTTTCAATCGCCCGTTTACGAATTTCAGTTTCCATATTTTGGGGCTCATCTACAATTACAATCGGGTTGCAACTTTGAATAAATTCAATAGGCTTCTTACCGGTTAGTTTATCATTTGGTTTGTTGATGATATTTTCATCTTTTGCAAATGAATCGATATTTATTACCAGTATCTGGATGGCATTATTGGAAGCAAAGCCGCGCAGGTTGGAAACTTTTTTACTATCGTAAACTTCAAAGTTAATGGCCGCCTTATCATACAGCGATTGAAAATGTTGGTGAGTAATTTCCAGGTTTTTTAAAACACCTTCCCGAATAGCAATAGAGGGAACTACGATCACAAATTTTTTAAATCCATACAGTTTTTGTAATTCGTAAATCGTTCTCAGGTACACATACGTTTTGCCGGTTCCGGTCTCCATTTCAACAGAATAATTCATTCCCTGGAAAGTTCGCTTTGCCGTTTTTATATGGTTGCGTTCCTGAACAGACTGGACATTCTCCCAGATTTGGCGTTCAGTTAAATTCAACCGATTGCCCACTCCATTTTCAGAAAGTAACGTTCCGGTTTCGGTAACAGCAAATTCAAAATCTCCTGTGTTCAAAGGCTGTCCTTCAAATATGTCTGTAACCGATTTGATAGCCTCAAGTTGGTATTCCTGGTTACTGTCGAAGTGAAGTTTCATTTCTTTTTCTTTGCTTCTTTTGTTACCTTTTTTTCATCCCCCTCTAACCTGCGTTGAATTTTCTTTAAATCTTCAGAAGGAGGAAGCTGCTCAGGTTTTACGCCTCTTTGAATCAGCATTTTTCTTACGGCGAGGTTATTGTCAACATGCTCTTTTGAAATGTTTGCTTCTCCTTTCAGGTCTTTTTCTGTTACATTAT
>JBQCEG010000109.1:0-24014 GCA_051960475.1 Ginsengibacter sp. | reverse complement strand
TGTGCTACCCATAGGTTGCCATTATAGTCGAGTGCGAGCCCGTCAGGTAAATTATTTTCCTCTTTTCCACTTTCGTGAACCGGTAAATTTGCAAAAACATTCACTTTGTCAACCACCCCATTTGTTTTCAGGGAAATCTTTAAAATTCTGTTTTTATAGCTTTCTGCCACATATAGCACTTCTTCATTGTGGGAAAAAATTATACCGTTTGGATAATCTAAATTTTCAAGCAAAATAAGTTCAAGGCCGTTTTTAGAGACATAACAAATCTTACCAGAATGCCGTACAGAATCGGTAAAATAAAGATTAGCGTCATGATCAGTTACTAAATCATTCGGGCAAGTAAATGGAAATCCTGCACAGTTTTTTGCAATTTCATTCCTAATAAACTTTCCAGTTCTATCAAACCTTTTGATCGCCGAATTTTTAACGTCACAAACAAGATGGTCACCCCCATCAGTAATGATCTGACCGTTAGGACAACCGCATTTTGCCCAAACATTAATTTTGTTCTGTATGTCAATTTTAAGTATTGTCCCTCCGGTAAGTGTCGTACAATAAATATTCCCTTCACTATCCACGGCCGGGCCTTCAGTATAATTAGGTAGTGAAGCAATAATTTCAGTAGTAATAAAATTGTGTTTGTTCTCGTATTCGTTCATGAACTTACTTTTCAAATGGGAATAATGGAATTCTTCTATTGTGATAGCTAAAAAGTGTCATATCAGCTCTTGTCACCCCTGGGGTATCAACTTGGATAATTGTTCTGCATACAGATTGATATGCAGCAATAGGAGCATTTACCCCTTTGGCAATTATCACATCAAATGTTCTTGGATCAATGCCGAAAGAAACCAATTGCTGAAGGCTGAAAGGTGGTATACGCAGTGCAATCAACATGATAATGTTTCCATTTTGAGTTTGTACTACCGCGATATTACCCATATCATAATTAACTTGTCCGCCATGCCGAGGATCTGTTTCCCGGAATTTTCCACTCCCCTTATGAAGGAGTTTTACACTCACTACTAAATCTGTCGGAACATCATTGGTTAATCTAACTGTAAAATTATTTCCGAGTTCATATGCATTAGCTTGCTTCACTGCCTCCGGATCATACAAACAAATAAAAAACTTTTCAGAACCAAACCTTTCCAACTCCTCAAGAAGGAACGTACTGTTTCCAGGTGCTCCACCTCCTACATTGTCACCCATATCAAGCATCAAAACAGGTTTCTCGCTTTTAGCTAAAGTGGGCAACACTTCTGATATCTTCATCTTCTTTCCAACAAATCGTTCTTTGTCATTTAGGATATATTCCTTGATTTTATTTCCAATTTCATTTGCAAGTTTTGAATCATTATCAGTTACGACAATTACAGACGTTCCCATTTCCTTTACATCTGCATAAGGAAATCCAAGAACTATACTTATAGATAAAACACCTTCAACCTTATTCAAATGCCTTGCAAAATTGTAAAGACTTAAACATGGATCTCGCCCGGTGTACTGTTGCTCAATACTAATAACCATCGGAAGTTGAAACAACTTTTGAAGAGGTTTTATACGAGCTTTAAGAAAACCAGCCATTATAGTAGCTGCTTCTTTTCCTACTGCTCGTTGATCAAGATGTGGATTAGTTTTATACGCAACCAAACAATTTGTTGAAGCCGCCATTATCTCACTTACATTGGCATGCGGGTCTATTGTTCCAATAATTGGCACTAATGGTCCTAGTTTTTTTCTCAACATGCTCAACCAGTGACCATCCAAATCAAGAAACTTTTCACTAACTGCAGCTCCATGGGGTACAACGAGACAACCATCAACAGGTAAATTCTTCTCAAGAGCCTTCATCATGCTTTTTAAAAGCCGGGAATATGTTGCAGACGCTATTTTACCTCCCGGTGTCGCTTCTGCATACATTATAGGAACTACCTCTATACCTTCACATTCCATTACCTCCAGCATTCCACCAATTTCATGATGTGCATTCTTATATTCCCTAATAATATCCTGTCCAAACAGCCAATGCCCATTTTCGAAATCCGGCAAGGTGGTCAGTTCCTCCAAGAAGGTATTAGATTCATGATAAATTCCAAGTAATGCGACTCTCGGGTTCATGATTTTTATTTAATAAAAGCTATGGCATCTACCTCAAATTTTAAAAGATCTCCCAGGCAGCCAATGAGAGTTGTTCTTGCTGGATAAGGATTAGAAAAATACTCCCTGTAAATATTATTAAAGCTTTCAAGATTTTCTTGCTTGCCTACGTAATTTCGAACCTGAACCAAATCGGAAAAGTCTAATCCCACTCCCTGCAATATCGCTCTGAGGTTTTCAAATGACCTCCTGCATTCTTCTTCGAATGTGCCAGGAACAATTTTTCCTTGCGAATTGACCGAGGCTTGTCCGGAAATAAAAAGATAATTCCCGGATTGAATTGCGGGGGAAAAAGGTAAATGGCTTTGAGGGATTCCTTCACCTGTAACTACTTTTTTTTCAATCATTTTTATTATTTCAATGTTCTTTATCTTTTGAATTAGTTATGCATATTAAGGAGAGCCGCAGATTCAAAACTTTCTATAATCTCCTTAACTTCTTCAGCCCTCCATTCTTTTTGGGCATTTCCTAAAGGTGCTTTCGTAGGTCCAATATCAATATTGTGTTTTAATAACATTGCTTGTCTAAAAAAAGGCCATGCTTTTGGTAAGACAATCCTTACCATCTTTTGAAAAGAAAGCATGAAATCTTTTGCCATTTGGTAATTCCCATTTATAAACCCGGATAACACCTCCTTACATTCAACCCCCCAAATATTATAAAAAGTGCCAATTGCACCGACTGTTCCGCAAAGTGAAGCGTGGCAAAACAGTTCATCTGAACCACTAAAGAGCTTTAGCCTTTCTCCTGCATAATTATGTATACTGCTAATATCGAGAAGTTTATTCGTTGTCAATTTCATCCCTGCCACATTAGGAATTTGCAGAAGTTTCTCAATATACGAGTCGAGATCTGCTGGAATGGAATCGTCGCCCAATTGGTAAGGGAAAAAAGGAAGATTTACCGCTGCTGCAATATTCTTATAATGCTCAATTGCCGAATCTGCATTTCCTGAATAGTAAATGGGGGGAACAGATGAAATTCCATCTACTCCACATTTCTCGGCATGCACCGCTAATCGAACTGATTCTGTAGTGGTAAGGGCTCCAACATGCACAATTATTGGGATTCTCCCTGATGCTGTTTTACTAACAACCTCCGTTACCTTTTTTCTTTGCTCCTCTGTAAAAAGTATTCCCTGCCCTGTAGAACCAAGAATATATAATCCATCCATTTGTTGTGAAACAAATAGTTCAACTAATTTCTCAATCTGTGTAACCGATGGCTCCCCGCTTTCACCCACAGCTGTAAACATTGCCGGCCATAGTCCCTTAAATTTTTCATTCATTGAATTTTATTTTTTTTTGTCAATATTTAATTTCAAATACTTAAAAGTTTCTTCGGCTGTATCAAAATATTGTCCTAACCCTCGATCTGATATTTTAATTGCCGATACAGGATCCTTAAATCCATGACCTGTAACAAGACAAACAACTTGATCACTACTACTTATCTCTCCTTTTTGTACTGCTTGAACAAGACCCGCCAGGGCAACCGCACCAGCGGGTTCACAAAAAATCCCCTCATTCAAGGAAAGGCTTTCCTGGCACTGATATACTAATTCATCTTCTACAACATAGCCCGTGCCGCCTGTACTCCTACAGAACCCAAGAGTTTCGTTTCCATCAATAACGTTTGGCACCTGCAAACCACTTATATGAGTAGTACAGTTAGGGACCTCTTGGGCCAGATCCAATCCGGTTCTTAATGGACCGGCAATTGAATTATTTCCAACCGGCTGAACGCAATGAACTTTTGGAATTTGAAAATGCTTATTAGTTTCCTTCCATTTCCGAAATCCTTTTACCATTGCAAGAGTTAAGCCTCCACCACCGGAAGGAGAAAATAAATGAGTTTCACCTTCTGATAATTCTTCAGCCACTTCATATGCGATCGTCTGAACCCCCTGCATTGGAATAGGACTGTACTTGAAAGCGCTTATCTGAACGCTACTTCCAAATTGAGCAGCTAATTTTGTTAAGCCATCCATTACTTTTTCCGTGACGGAAGCTTCCAATCCAAACCCTTTTATCATTAGCGTTTCCGCACCATAAACACGCATTTGCTGCAGTTTTCCTGAAGGTGCACCATCAACAATTGCCAAATAACATTTGATTCCTGCAGCTGCACAATAGGCAGCAAGTGCTGCTCCTGTATTTCCACTTGAGGTAGCAACACAAAATGGAATATTATCTTCCACCATTTTGCTTACAGCTAAACAGGCAAAGCGGTCTTTATAGGAACCGGAAGGGTTTACCATTTCTAACTTAAAAAATAAGTTTTCAAGTCCAAGTGATGTCCCTATATGTCTTGAATGGATTAAAGGAGTATCACCTTCTCCAAGTGTTATCCTTGATTTCATCTGCACTGTCGGCAGTAATTGATCGTATTTCCAGATACCTTTCATATTAAAATTCTCCAGGGAATTGATCCTTTTTTATTTTGTAGGAATTAAAATTGCCAAGGAATCCACCATCTACAAGTATAGAAGTGCCTGTAATAAAAGAAGCTTCTTCTGATGCCAACCAATAACAAACACTTGCGATTTCTCCTGGTTGTCCGGCCCTTCCCAAAGGCGTTTTATCACTAACATAATCTTTAACCTCCCCACTTATATCGTTCCCTTTTTCATCAGTATAATCCTTGCTTAAATTTGTTTCAATATTGCCTGGACTAATGGCCACAACCCTAATCCCCTTCGGCCCAAATAAGGCTGCTAATTCCAGCGTCAAACTATCGATTCCTCCTTTCGCTGCTATATATGCCGGACTATATCCGGCAGCATTCCTCGCCATAACACTGGAAATATTAATAATTACTCCTGATAAAGCTTGAGTCTCCATTTGATCTGCGACGTATTTTGCCAAAAACGCCGGTGCAGTTAAATTAATCCTGATAGCTTTTTCCCAATTTTCTAAAGAAATGGTTCTCATTGTCTCAACAGTTCGCCAGGCAGCATTATTGATAAGTACATCAATCCTTCCCCAATTTTCAATTGATTGAGCCACGATGTTTTTGACAAAATCCATGTCCTGAAGGTCACCATGGCAAACGAGACATTCCGCGTCGTATTCAATCTCAAGCGAATGTGACAATTTCATTAAGCCTTCTTTGTTGATGTCAACTAAAACAACTTTGTAATTATGTTTTGCAAACAAGACTGAGGTGGCGTTTCCGATGCCTCCGGCAGCCCCTGTAATGATTGCCACTTTCTTATTATTCGTCATCTTTCCTTATTCAGTTAATAGTTACTTTGCCAGGAGCGGTAATAGGTAGTATAGAGCCAAGTGCATCTCCTTTTAGAACTCTTACTGCAACCCTCACAGATAATATTAGGCCGTCCTGGTCAACTAAAATTTCCTCTTCTTCAAGTGTAAACGGATTTATTATTCTCCCAAATGACTGACCTCGTTTTACAACTTCTCCAGGCTTTACTTTGCAGACGAAAATTCCTTTTGCTGGTGAAGGCATTTTTGATTGAAAGTAACCACTGTCAGCCCTTGAATCTTCAACCCAGTAGACTTCATCTGGCTTTAATGTGGCTTTCACTCCTTCTATACAGTCTAAATACTTCAAGATATTTGTTATTGCATCATAATAACCCCTAATCACTTCATTACGTATTCCTGATCCTCCTCCATATTCAAGATAAATAGAGGGAATGTTCAAATCACGAGCAACAGAAAGAGTTCTTCCATTAGGAGCGTGATCTGTACCCCATACTACTGGAAGGTTACATGAAAAGGCCATCTTCCTTTGAATTGCAAGTACATCGTCGGAGGGATGTAACATAAAACCTGCCATTGGCAGAATATAGTGAGCCATTCCTCCCGTATGCATATCCACCAAATAATCTGTTTTCTTGATAAGTTCGGTTACCTGAAAAGCATTTCTTTCAGAAGCAGTCCCTTCCTCATTCCCAGGACAGATTCTTGCAAGATCAAGACCATCCTCTCCATAGCGAATCCCTTGATCATAGGCTGTGACATTCACCACAGGAACAACTGTCACGACGCCTTTCCTTAAAAGTAAAGGAAGCTGCTTAATTAATTCCAATGAAGCGAGAATTGGTTCAAATTCATCACCATGCACACCCGCAGTAATCAAAATCTCTGGTCCGGGGTTCCCCGAATCAATTCTGTAGCTTTTAATGGATTTAATGTCTTCCTTCATAATACTTACCTCCACAAGTTGGATCCGCTGAATTAAAAATTGAAATTTTCTTAAAAAGTAAACGGGCTATTTGCATGTGACCAAGACCATTTGGATGAAGAGGATCATTCAACCAATTCCTGAAAACCTCTGTTGCAGAATCTTGCTTCATTTTTTCCTGCCACCACTGAAAATTATCTACCAGTATAATCTCATTATCCAACGCAACTTTCTGAATTACCTTTACAAATTCTGGCAATCTCTCTCTTTCTGGCGCATAGCTGGTTATAATTGGATTTGGAGTGTGTAATATAGGTATTACATCAATTTTCCTAATCCTGGAAATAAGATCAATAAGTTTCCTTTTAAAAAGTTCAGATGATATTTCCTTCCTTGCACAATCGTTTGTACCTATCATCAGTGAAACCATTGAAGGAGTAAATTGACCTATTCTCCATTCAAAATCCTCAATAATATTTTGCGCTATATTTCCACTAATTGCTGTGTTTATTACGACATCCCTTGGTCTTTTTAATTCCCATCGAATGTGCTCACCAAATATCTCGGGATATGATCTATATCCATGTGTGTGTTCAACCCCGGCTGTAATACTATCTCCGGTGAATAACCATTTTACCGCCTTTTTCTGTTGCAGTAAATTCTGAATTTTTTCAAGATCAGATCCAATTAATGGTGTGTTCCTGACAGATTTGGTTGTCACACTCCAAGTTAAAGTAGGCACGGAAAGTAAGACCGTACTCATACTAATAAATTTTCGTCTTGAATAATTTCGAAGCATTTTTAATATTTGATAAAATCTTTTTCATTTAATCTGATTCCCAAGTTACCCCTAAAGCTTGTTGTGATCCACAGTTCTCCAGGTTTAGCTTCAAAAACATATGGATAAGATAACTGGGCCCCTTGTTGTGTCACTTTAGATATAACTTTCGGCTTAGACCAACTTTTGCCTTCGTCATCTGAGAACATTATGGATAGTTCTGCCCTTTGCCAATTTGCAGGCACTTCAGACAAATTTCCATCTCCTCCCCGTAATGGATATTCGATACTTCCTTCTGGAAAAAGCCGGTTCCATACTAAAACTATTCTTCCACTTTCAAGTCTTTTTAAAATGCCAGGTGAAGAACTCGCATCAATCTTAGTCGGACCAATATCTCTCCAATTAAGGCCGTCATCAGGTGAAAAAGCCTGCCAGAAATTTCCCCAGTTGGTACGAAGTAACATCCAAAGTCTGCCATCCTTCAGTTGGACCAGTGTTGACTCCATAACTCCTGAATGATTACCCTCACCACCCTCATCAATAATATTACTTGGAGTCCATGTCTTTCCCTCATCTTTAGTTGTATAAGTTATAACCGTATGGTGTCCCGGATGATGGCGCATGATCATAGAAGTAAGCACAACACTACCATCTCTTGTCTCTATTATATCCCTATTTGCTCCTGTCCAATCATCATGAAGCTTTACAGGACGTGACCACGTTTTACCACCGTCAATACTTCGTACGGCATATGCAGGTAATGTTGCTCCAGGAGAATCATGAATATCATTTTGCCAGTTCCAGTTGGCCTTTTCTTTCAAATTATCAAAGGACATGATAAGGACATTGCGACTTGTACGGATTAATGCTCCAGGGCTTATATCAAATTTTGAAGTATCTGTTACAATGGCCAACAAAGACCAGGTTTTTCCTTCGTCTTTACTTACAACAGCCTTATTTCCTTCTACAGTAAGTATGCTCTTATCTTCCAATCTAACAAATGGACCATGGGGAAGATCTTTGATTTTTTCTACCTTTGGAGCAAGCCAATAATCGCCTGAAACCTTCTTTCCATTAGCTGTTTCAACAGAATCCTTGGTAATCTTACATGCAGGTAGGAATAAAACCAAAATCAGTATAATTTTTGAAGCCATGACCTAATGTTTTAATCTTATTAAATAGACATTTTAAGATCAATGAATAATTACCATCCTTAATTTACATCGGCTTATTCGTATATCCACGGAAGGCTCAATCTCACTATAGTCGTCCCCATTGTCTTCCAATTTGCAAATGCAAGCAATACATGATTACCGGTAAAATGAATTGCTGTATAACAATAAACACCATGCGGATCGTCTCCAATAATTTTAATGTGTTGCCAATCCTTTCCTTCGTCTTTTGAAACAGCTACATTTAGTGGAGTGCGTTTTTGATTGGTGCCATTGTTATTCCAAACCAGCAACATATCCCCTGTGGAAGGTATCCGGGCAATAGATGCAGGAGAAAGAGGTGATGCTATGTGAGTTGGTTGAATAGATGACCAACTTTCGCCGTTATTTGATGAATAGGAGGCGTATTGAACCCCTTTGTCAGTCCTGATAAACATAAAAATGCTATCATTTGCCATTTGAATTATTCCAGGTTCTTGCGTTATAACGCTATCTGGGTTTGGTACTTCGTGGCTAGATCGCCATGTTGTGCCGTTGTCATCAGAATAATAGGTATATAAAGTTCCAGTGTTTGACCATTTTCCCCCTGGAACTCTATGAAGCGCGACCGGCATAATTAATCTTCCATTTGGTAATTGAATTACCCTATTATTGTTTAAGACAAAATACCCTTTACGGTCAGTAATACAGGGCGTTGGATTGCTCCAGGTTTTACATTCATCATTTGAAATACGCATCATAGGGATAAGATCCTCTTCTGAATTCTTCCGGGCGTAAAACAACGCTATCGCTCCGTTTTTCAGCCTTAATAGCGAAACTGACATAACATTCATATCTCCTTCCTGTTTTACCTCTACCTTGTCCTGGGAGCTCCAGGTCTTACCACTGTCCTTAGAAAAACGACTTGCAAGAAAAGCATGACCAAAATCACCACCAGATTTACCGGTAAAATGGCTGTAAATAAAAAGAATTGTACCATCTTTAAGCGTTATAAAGTCACCTTCACTATTTCTGGGATTGTTGGTTCCTGTCTTCAGTTCCAACACTGTTTCTTTCCCTTTATCGGTTGGTTCGGTATTACAACCTTCTTTTATTGTAAAGGCCGTCAAAATAACAATAAGAAGAATTGTTAAGCCAGGTACAATTACCTTCACAATCTTAAATAGTCTTGAAGTCATATTTAATTACTTTTTATTTTACACTTATAACTGAAACTTTTCCTGTACGATTCTTATTCGAATCCGGTTCGCCACCTACCAACCACCATTGATCTTTGTTTACATGAATGAGTGGAGCGGTCGCTGCCGGAATAATATCTTTACCTATCTCTTTAATAGTCATATTAACAACATCCAAGATCCAAACACCCGGATCCACCTTCCCATATGCCCTCCCTGTTATGAGTAGATGCGTATCATCTAAAGAAGACGCTGCCCAGGCGTATCCAGGAAAAGGCAAATCCTTAAGGCGCATCCACTTGCCATTTTTAGGATCATATCGATATGCGTCCTTTAGAGGGGTGAGGGGAGCAAAATCGCTAAGGCCTCCAAGTAGATATAAATATCCCCCAGAAGATACCATTGCAGGTAATATTCGGGCAACTCCTGGAATCGGAGAACATTTATGCCAATTGCTTCCTTTTTCGGACACATCGAGGACCCACATCAAATTTGTCTTAGTTGTATCGTGCGAACCACAAGCAACATAAAATTTGCTGTTCAAAATAGCTCCTGCACCGTAAGCTGTTGCCTCAGGTAATGATGGTAGTTCCTCCCAACCTCTTCCGTCTTTTAATGTTTTTAGTTGGAACACACTGGAAAGATCTGAATCACCACCATTTGTTCCTCCGGCCAAATAAACTCCGTGATCATCTGAGGCATACATTCCGTATGCAACTGCTTTAGGAAGTTCGGGACCCACTTTCCAATGACCATTGGCAAAAATGGCTGAAGATGATAACCAAGACTTAGTTTTTTTGTCAAGACTCCAATCGCTTCCTCCTGCCACGATAACTTTTCCATCCACTTTCCCACCTGCATGTCCCCCTCTTTTCATGTTCAGAGGGAGAGGATTACCTTCGGTTACCACACCACAATACTTGCTTCCTTGTGGCTTTAGGCCTAATCCACACATAAAGTTGCGCATATCAGCCAACTCTTTTTCATTCAATGTTTTCATTTTTTGTGTTTCTCCGGTTTTGGGTCGGATATATCTCTGAGATCCTCCCATGTATTCAATTGCAGCCGCCCAGAATGATCTTGTCCATTTTTTCATAAACGGAAAATCATATTTCTCAGCAATATTTACTGCGGATTTTAAGTTCTTTTGTTGAATCGCTTGCCAAAATTTCAACCCAATTGCTGGAGCATAACTGTATAAGACACTGAAATAGGCGGGCGAACCATAAGGGTATCCAAATAGGTATCTTGCATCTGAACCTCCAGCAAAAACTGCGATTCTATTGCCAAACATTATTTGTCGGTCTACATAATAATTAAGATCAGCAACATCTTCTTTCAACGCAACAATTGACTTTATCTTTAACAGCTCATTCAATAATTTGCTTGAATAATATCCATGAAGGACGATGGCCAGCTTCGTATGATGGGCGACGTCTTCGTAGAACCGAACAGTCTTCTTTAAATTGGAATCAATATCGCTGCCTTCCGGTGGATCGACTTGCACGGCACTTGCACCAATTTTTTCTGCATAACGAACATAATCCAAAATTGTATCCAAAGGCCATTTACCTGTAGCCGCTATCGTAACACCCCTATTTCCCACAGTTTCAACCATCATCTTTGTCAACTTCTTAACTTCAGAATAAGTGATCCTATCATACATACTGTTTCCTGAAGTTAAGGTAACGACCCTGCACCCATAGTCAAGAGCATGGGCGATTACTTTAGCCATTCCTTTGTAATCAATCTGAAATGTAGAATCAAACGCTGTGGGGGCAGAAAGAATAGGTCCTCTTAATTTTTCTTTAAACACCTTCGGCGACATCGCCTGATGCATTGCTTCCCTTTCCTGACCAGCGGCAGAATGAATC
The DNA here is from genome assembly GCA_051960475.1 of Ginsengibacter sp. Classification (GTDB taxonomy): domain Bacteria; phylum Bacteroidota; class Bacteroidia; order Chitinophagales; family Chitinophagaceae; genus Ginsengibacter. The sequence goes on along the minus strand of JBQCEG010000109.1, from coordinate 12,697 downwards.
TGCAGAATAGCCAATATTGCGAAAAATGCAAGGGCTCTACAAGATTTCCTGTTTAAGTATTCTTTTATCTTAATTGTTTTATTCACACTGCAAGGATGTTTTTATTCAATTAATTATAGGTATACATTAATAACCGGGAGTTTGTTGAATTTTTGGATTAAGAGTAATAGTCTGTTGGGTTACTGGCCACAAAAGAAGATATTTATTACCTTCTCTACCCTGTAGAGACGGTACGAGATCAAAAGCTTTTCCAAAACGAATTAAATCCCACCATCTTTTTCCTTCAAAAGCCAATTCAAAAAGCCTTTCTTTTAAGATTGCAGCATCATTTTCTGCCTGGGTGCCATTAACAAAAACGTGGGAAGAATAATTATCACCGTAAGCTCTCTGCCTTACTGCATTAATTTCTGCAGAAGGATCCATTCCCAAAGCGTTTTCTGCTTCTGCCTTTAATAAAAGTAATTCTGCATACCGGTAAATTATTACATCACAAACAAAACGTCTTGCTCCATCCATAATAAATCCATTCCCCTTCAAGACAACTGAGGTAACATATTTGTCAACGCCGTTTATATGTGAATATAATTCCAGAAAAGAGGCAGCCTTTCTTTGATCATCATCTGTAAATTGATTTCTCATTAATGCAGTAGGAGCCCACCAGTTGTAATTGCCTCCAATTCCCAACTTTTCAGCAGAAGCCTGGTCAAGTGTTGGAGGAATGTCACCAGGAGCTATGTACATATCAGCAAAATAATTGTTGGTTGCTTCCAGCTCGTCGAAATGAACTGCAAAGAGCACCTCCTTATTTCCTTTATTATAATAACTGAAAATATCACTATAATTGTTGAGTAATGTTACATCTGAATTTTGAGCTGAATCCAGAGCATTCAATGAAGTGGTTATATCAGGTGTTCCGCCACCCAATACTTTACCGGTCCATAGATAAACGTCACCTTTTAACATAAAAGTGGCAGGTTTGGACCATGTGCTTCTTCCTGTGGGAAATTGATTATCCGGAAATAAAGCAAGCGCCCTGTCAATGTCCGTTTTTATAGTATCAAAAACCTGACTTACAGGTGTACGTTCTTTAAAGGTACTTGTCGCATCATATCCTTCAGTAGGCTCTGTAATCAAAGGAACATCGCCCCACGTTTTTGCTAACGTAAAATATACATAAGCTCGCATTGCATATGCTTGGGCCATTATGCTATTTTTACTTGCTTGATCAGGAAATGTGATTCCCGGAACATTTTTTATTACAAGGTTGGCATAATCAATAATTCGATAGGGAGTGTACCAATTTAAGTCTGCATTTGAAGCGTCAAGGCTGTTTTCAAAATATTTGATTCTGTAATCGGCATTCTGAATTCCGTTACCCATAATTTCACTTCTAGCTTCCCCAAGAAGGTACAGGTCGGCCCTTGCAAAATTTCGAAACATATCATACATACCATATAGCCCACCTTTGGCGTCATCTGGAGTTTTCCAAAACGAATTAACACTGATTATACTCGTAGGAGTTAATTTAAGATCCTTCGTGCAGGAAAAATTAATTGCGATAAAAATTCCGAATAATATATAAATAAGGTTTTGCTTTTTCATGACTGATAGTTTTGAGTTATTTAAAAGGTAACATTTACTCCAAAAATGAAATTTCGTGGTATTGGATAACGCCCAATATCTAATCCACCTTCTTCAGGACTATATCCAGAATATTTGGTGAAATATTTAAGGTTATTACCTGTTACATAAACCCTTAAATTACTAAGTCCAATTTTGGTAAATAAGTTTGAGGGAATGTTATAACTCAATGTTACTTCGCGTATGGCTAAATAATCACCTTTTTCAAAATTTTGTGAACTTCCCTGGTTACCTGAGCGAGGATCTCCACGCCAGTAATTGGCTTCTGCAACCTGGTCTGCCCAGTAGTATCTTGGTACATTTGTCTGGTCGCCTTGCTTCAGCCAGGATTTTAGAATGTCGGTTGTAGAATTGGTCGCACCAACGAATTGACCATCGAGACTTGCTCTCATATAATTGTAAATGGTGTGACCAGTGGCAAAATCACATCTTACATAAAGGCTCAGGCCTTTATAAGAAAAGGTACTTGAAAAGCCACCAGTCCATTTTGGAAAGATATTCCCCATATAAACCATATCTCTTCTATCGATCGTATCATTTTTATCCACATCCAACCAACTTATATCGCCACCTGATTTTGATTTGTTGGAACCAGCTACAAGAACATCATATGGGCCCGCGGCAGCTGCTGCATCAGTTGGGTAAACTGAAAGGAATTGGAATCCATATAGATCTCCCATTTGACCTCCTTCCTGCAATCCACCCTTATAAGTATATTGTTTTGATTTAGGATCAAATACTAAATATCCCCCTACACGGTTATTTACATTACCATTATCGGGCAGATGAAGAATTTTATTCTGCGTGTGGGAAAAGTTGAAGGACAGTTCCCAGTTAAAATCGTTGGTCTTTACTATTGCCGCACTTAATTCTGCTTCTATACCTTTATTTTCAAGTGAACCGTAATTTGTTAATATACTTGAGAAGCCTGTTGAATATGGCAAAGGAAGGGAAGTAAGTAAATTAGAAGTTACTCTTCTATAATAATCAAAGTTTAGAGAAATTCTGTCTTGAAAAACGCCAGCGTCAAATCCTAAATCAAACGTTTTAGATTGTTCCCATCGCAGAGCCTGGTTGGCGAGCCCTGTATATTCCACAGCAGCAACGCCTTGATAAATTGGTCCAACACTATATTGTCCTTGCGCCTGGTAATCAGATAGATTTCCAAGATTACCTGTCACTCCATAACTGCCACGCAGTTTCAGACGATTAATCTTCAATGGACTTTTCCAAAAGTCTTCCTTGTAAATATTCCATCCCGCAGATATCCCAGGGAACAATCCCCATTTATTCTTATCCCCTAAATTTGATGCACCGTCATACCTGGCACTAACAGATAGAAGATATTTTTTCGCATAATCATAAATTACCCTTCCAAAATAGCCCTCAATCACTTGCTGTGTTGAAGAACTATAAACTGTTAAGGGCAAAGCGGAGGCATTTAATGTAGGGATAAGATCGGTAGCAGCACCGCTTCCTGTTGCACTAAGACTGTTATTTTGCCTGTTGAAATAAGAACCTCCTAGCACAGCCTGCAAATTGTTTGATTCACCAAAGACTTTATGATAATGAAATACGGCGTCCACCTGCTGCTGATCCCATTTTGTATAGGACCCTGCAGCATTCCTTGATGTAATTAGGGAGGTTGGTCCGTTCAAATATGATTTTTGAAAGTCATTCATGTCCCCGATTATATATAACAGAGACGCAGTCGGCTGAAAGCTAAGACCAGGCAACAGATCCCATTTAAGGCCTCCAGACATTGTAATGTTATTGTTACTATTCTTATTATTTGCCCTGCTTAAGAAATACAAAGGGTTTCCCAAACTTTTGTTCAGCCCGGGGGCAAGAGTGCCATCTTCAAAATATAGCTTTTGCGTCGGTGGAGAGGCTGCAGACCTCCCGAATATTTGGCTTTCATTGTACACCTGATTATCGGATGACCTACTGAAATTCAAGCCGCCAAATACCGAAATATTCTTTTTAACCTGCAGATTCCCATTAAAATCTATGGTGTATCTCTTGTAATTAGTATTAATCGCTATTCCTTGTATTGAAGTAGCCCCAAGGCTTAAATCAAAGGTAGCCTTGTCTGATCCTCCCGAAAATGAAAGGTAATGATCATTAGTGATACCCGTTCTATATAAGACATCCTGCCAATCAGTATTTTGGAAAATGATAGTCTTTGAGGAATCAAGTGGATCTGGCATACTTTCCCATCCTTCAGAAAGCTTATATTGATTTTCAGGAGTTAAATACTGTGTTGTAAACGTAGTATTATTTGTCAAATCATTACCTGTTCCGTATGCGTTTGCTGAAGTAAGCTGCGGCAATCTTTCCGGATGTTTTTCACCTGTTGCAGCAATACCAAGTCTGCTGTAGTAAATAAAATCACGGGCGGATAGGAAATTATACCGGTGCGCCATATGAGAAAAACCTATTGAGTACTTGTAATTAATTGAGGTCCTGCCGGCTTTCCCACTCTTTGTTGTCAAAATAACAACACCATTAGAAGCTCTTGCTCCATAAATTGCTGTCGATGCAGCATCTTTAAGGACTTGCATTGATTCAATATCGGAAGAATTAATTCCATCTATATTCTCGCGTATAACCCCATCAACAATATACAACGGCGTTGCACCACCTGGATTATTAATAGAGGTGCCTCCTCTAATAATTACAGACGGTGCAGCTCCAGGCTGACCGCTTCCAGTTTCTACTCTCACCCCAGCAATTGTTCCTTGTAACGCACTTTGCGCATTTCCCAAAGGCACGTTTTGCAATACTTTAGTATCCAATTTACTTACTGCAGTAGTGGTAGTAACATTTGATTGGGTTCCATAACCAATAACTACAACTCCCTGAAGACTTGCAGCATTTTCCTGCATGGTAACATTTATTGTACTTCTGTTATTTATAGCAAGATGCTCGGTAACATATCCCACATAACTAAAAATTAGTGTGTCACTTCCTGCAGGAACATGAATAGAATAATGTCCTTTCGCGTTTGTTACTACACCATTGGACAGGCCTTTTATTGTAACGGACACTCCTTGCATCACTTCGCCTTTTGAATCCTTAACAGAACCATTAATTACGGATTGGCTAAAGGCAGTTACAAAAAATAATTGAAGAAATAAAAGAAGAGGAAATTGCTTGTACTTTAAAATAGATCGGGTTGGTGATCCTGTCAAGCTGCGAGATAATAATCTCATTTGAAATTTCTTTTTCATGAAGCATTACGTTAAAAGTTGTTACGGGAAAAAGTTTATTATATGTATGACATACTACAAATATACTTATTTATTTAAAATGGCAAACTTTTAAAAAAAAAACATTTTGGGTTATTTATCCATTTCCCAACTATCTTTGCAGCAATTTTATTATAAAAAAACATAACTTGAAATGAGTTCAGTTACTACTAAAGGAAAGAGGTCTTTCAAATTAGACAGATTAAATCCAATAGAAAGCCAAACCCAGGTTGATAAAATTGAAATGAGTTTACAAGAATTCTTTCGAAATAGTTCCTTTGAACCAGGAGATTCTATACCAAAAGAAATGGAACTTGCTGAAGCGCTTGGAGTAAGCCGAACTTCTGTACGGGAAGCACTATCAAGATTTAAAACTCTTGGAATAATAGAGTCAAAGAAAAACAGAGGAATGGTTATTACTCACCCCGACATATTATATAATATGCAAAGGGTAATAGATCTGAAATTACTTGACCAAGGGACGATGAAGGATATTTTTGAATTACGACTTGTGCTTGAAATCGGAATTGCTGACCTTCTTTTCTTAAGAAAAACAGAAGAGGATTTGAGAATACTCGAAGATATTGTTGAAAAGGACGAAAAGTCAAAGAATAAAATGGAATATAGACAGCATGATATCGAATTCCATTCTATGTTGTATAAAATTTCCGGAAATGAAACAATTCAGAGGTTCCAGAAAATCCTTTTACCGATATTTGAATATGTTGACAATGGTATTTATGATATCAATCCGAATAAAACAGAAGGTTACGTTTTCCATCGTGGATTATTAGATACGATTAAAACAGGAACCCCGGAAGAATTTAGAAATAACATGCGAAAACATTTGATGCAGTATTTCAATAAGCTATAATTCAGGGCTCAGCGAGATTGATTTGATAATGTAACTTACTTTTTTCCCACTATTTACTGCCTTCGTTCTTAAATAGTTTAATCCCCAAAAGGCTTTCCGCGAAAACTTCTTTTGCTGCTTTAATTGGCCATTACAAAAAAGTAAAGCAGATTTTTTATTACTATCCCAATCTATCCTTAAATTCAAGTTCTCTGAATTATTATTACACTTCCATTTGAAAAGCACTGGTGCTTCTATTGTAGCCAAGCTGTCATTTGAAACTGAAAAGTGATCAGAGAGAGCAATATTAATTTCCATGGGCTGCTTTGTTATTATCTGCAACTTTAAAGTGCCCTTTTTTGTCATTGGAAAGTTGAGAACTCGACCTTCTTTTGCTTCCGTGATAGATCGTTCCTTCATTCCAAAAAAAGTCGAATGTTGTAAGCTATCTGATATATATTCCGAAAATTCCTTTTTTTGCAACCAGGCAGGATCAAACATAACTATTTCACCATTTTCACCTTGGCCAGAAACAAGCACAATATTTCCTCTATCATTTTCGATTGCAGAAGGATAAGCTGTCCCATGATCTCCAACTGGATGTTCAGAAGTAGAGCTGACTAAAACTTCCCTAAACCCTTTCCATGATTTTCCTTCGTCACCCGAAACTGCTGCATGAAGTACCTCCCTACCACCATTCGCATAACTGTTAGGATCATCATGGCGTTGATCGGAACACCAAAATAATAATATTCGATTTTTGGAAATCCTAACTAAAGAAGCAGGTGAATCTGATGAAACAAATTCGGTTGGTTCGGCAGCCGTCCAGGTTTTTCCTTCGTCATTTGAAAATGACTGATATAGAAATCCCTTATTAGTTCGAATTAGCATCCAAACAGTTCCATTTGATAGTTGCAGGATTGACGGCTCTATAGCCCCATATCGGGTTTTATTTCTGCTATTTACACTTATTTTGATCCTATTTATTGATCGGTGCCAGCTACTACCATGATCATTAGAATAAAGCGAAATAATTTCATTCCAACCATAATCTACTACATTAGAATCAATGGGTTTATTTTCAAGTGAAGGAACTGCTGCAGCAAAGGCTAGTAATAGTCGGTTATCTTTTAATCTTATAAAGCCTCTTACAGAGCCAACATATCCGTCAAAAATCTCTTTTGGATTACTCCATTGCTTTCCATTATGAAGCGTGTGGCAATACCATAAATTCAGCTGACGTCCATGATAACCGTTTTTCCCCTTTCCAAAAATATGGAAAACGCAATGGATGTTGCCATTTTCATCCAACACAACTGAATTGGCATGATAGGCTGTGCCTGGCAGTTTAAATTCAATTTTCGCATTACCCCAACTATATCCACCATCTTTTGAAGAAATTGACATCATCTTATCTGCAGTACCAGGCTTGTTGACGTAAAATATCTTCAAAGTTCCATCAGGTAATCGAAGAATAGAGGATTCATTAGCTGGTGCTCTGGCAATTACAACGGGAGAATTTAATTCTGCTTTGTCTCCGCAAGGCGTGGCCGACCGCATTCCGAAATATTCAGGTTTTTGAGCCTGAATTGGTTGCATATTCAAAACCCAAAAAGTTGCGAACAGTATTTCCTTTACAAACAATCGCACTTAAATTCAATTTCTATTTATTCATTAACCAGGCCCGATTGAATCTTGCGATCCTGATTTCCCTTTTACCCATACCTAAATCCTGCTGCCAGGTAGCTATAAGTGTCCCATCTGCAGCTTGGACAGCTGAAGGGTAGGAAGCCTGCGGTCCACCTGTATCAGCCAGAACTTTTGGTGAACTCCAGCTTTTCCCGCCATCAAAGGAAAGTGCTACTGTTAAAGGTGTGCGACCAGTTGGAGAATTGTCCCAAACCACCATAATATCTTTTGAATGATCAAGTTTCCATAAAGCAACAGGAGAATTATGTTCAGTTAGCTCTCCAGGAGCGGGTTTAGTCCAGGTAAGACCACCATCACTGCTCCAGCTTTGGTAGGCCTTTGTAGCCCCCGAACGCATAATAGTTAAAATCCTACCATCGGCCAAAACAACCGTCGCTGGTTCACCGAGTCCCCATGTTGCACCTGGTGATGTTTTCTTAAAATCTGCATGCAGATCTCCCCCTGGATGCCAGGTCTCCCCACCATCAGTTGACCTTAATACTCCAGACTTTAAGTCCATTTCGCCTTCTGTTCTGGCAGGAGTGTGCTGTTCGGCCCAAGTATCCCAGGAGTAGCCCATTATTAATGTGCCATCCTTTAACCGATGGCCCTGGTGTATTTTACCGCATATATATCTATGTGGTTTCGATATAAATTTCTCTTCACTCCAATTTATTCCATCCATACTGGAACGCATGTAAATTTCTGTACTATCAATTTTATTCGGTCTTTTAACAGTTGTTGAAAAAGCAAGGATGCGATTTCCATCAACCAAAAGGTTAGGATCTGCATCATCTTTCTCAGGGTGGTCAAAAATAACCTGTGGTGTTGACCATGTTTTTCCATTGTCATCTGAGATACTCACAGCATTCTTCAGCTTAGGATGTTGCGCATCTGTTCTTGCGGCAAAAATACAGACCAATCTGCCATTTTCCATTCTATCAATTACCGGATAAGCACTCAATTCAAATTGGGAATCTTTTGGTCCCGATATTACGCCTGTTTCAAAAAAAGGTTTTTGTGCAAATGAAAATATTGGCACCAAAATCACCATAAGGAGAATTAGAATGTTCTTAATCATGACTATTAATTTAAGTTTAAGGAAGTAGAGATTATTCTAAAGATTGCATCTGCGACTATTTTGTGGCCGGTGTCATTGGGATGAACACCATCCAATAATAACGCATCCAGCTTTTCATGCTTTTTGTGAACAAATTCTGGGAACAGCTTCCAGGTGTTGATTAAAGGAATATGATTTTCAACAGCCAGATTTATTACAACATTTCTGTATTTTTTTAACCTTCTTCTATGATATCCTTTGTATTTTTTCCCAATTGGATTGGGAGTTAATAAAATCACTTTCCCTCCTTCCTTTTCGATACCATTTATAAAAAATTTAAGATTATGACGATACTCTTCGAGAGGAATTCGGGAAGTTCCTTTCTTGCCGTGATCTTGCCATGAATCATTGATACCAAAATTAATTGTGACCCAGTCTGGATGATGAGCTAATACGGCAGTGTCAAACCTATCCATCCCATGAGGAATCTTAAAAAGATTATTATCCTTCTCATATCCCGTATGGCTTCCGGGAATTCCTGCATTAATCACTATGGTAGAAACGCCCGCATTGGCAAGTAGTTCATGTAATCTTACAGCATACACCTTCTTGATTGTCTTCCGTGGTGCAGTGGTGGAGTTTCCAAAAGTAACCACAACCAAGGGATTATTTGCCTGTGAATAGCAAAGATTAAATGAAAAAAAAGTTACTAAAATGAGAATAGTTGACTTCATAATATGACTTATTATTGGGCTGCAGAAAGAAAGGGCGTTGTAACAAAACTGTTTTGAATCACCCCCATTTCCACCAATTTATTTTTAATATTAAACATCCAATTTCTCTGAAGGTCAGGCAACAATAGTTCATTTAGCTCTTTCGAAAACTCCTGCTGGCAATTAAAGGCTTTCTTCTTGTCAGCTGAAATACCTGCTTCATATAACCTTTTAAGCTTTGTTATACAAGTAACTCCTCCTCCTGAAATAATGCCATCAGCCCCAAGCAACAGGCTTGCATCAAAAACGGATTCATCACCCTGCATAATGGTACCTGGTCTGCTTTCTCGGTTAGGATATCGTCTAAGTAATTCCACGAAATTCCGGAAATTACCACTGGAGTCCTTAACACCAGCCACTTCATCAATATTCAAAATGAAGTCTGTTGTATCAACATCTATTTCATTGCCGGTAAACCCAGATGCATTATAAAAGATCAAAGGAATTTCAGTAACTGAAGCAAGTTTTTGAACATGTGAGATAACGCTTGCCTGATCAGGATATTTATAATAATAAGGGGCTGTACAAACAATGAAATCAGCACCAGAACTGTTAAGTGAATTTATATACTCAATACTTTTTTTAGTGGAAGGAGCTGATATGGTAGCAAGTATCGGCACTCTTCCTTTTGTATATTCTACAGCAGTTTCAATCAGCAATTGCCTTTGCGTATCCAAAAGCGCAGGACCTTCTCCCATCGATCCGGCAACCATAAGTCCATTGGCACCTTCGTTAATACAAAAATCAATTAGTTTTTGTAAGGATAATACGTCTAAATCTTCATCCATAAGCAAAGGGGTTGGAATCGCAATAATAACCCCACTCAATTTCTTATAATTCATCTTTTTATTTTTGGTGTTTTTTTCTATCAAATTCAAGGTGCCTAATTAATTCATTTTCCCTTTCCTCATTCATTAAATCCAAGAATTCCGATGTCCACTCATAGAATCCTCTGCCAGATTTACTTCCATAATCTCCTTTCTCCACAAAGGATTTGAGAAGGGATGAAGAAGTTTTTGCACTGGACAAATTCATAAATAAATAATCAGAAATAGAAGAAAATATGTCAAGGCCACCCATATCTGCAGAAGCCAAGGGCCCTGTTACAGAAAGTCTTCGGCCAAAACTATAGGTCACTGCAGCGTCAATATCCTCACGTGAAGCAATACCCTCCTCTAATAAATGCTGTGCTTCTCTAAACAATGCAATCTGAAGTCGATTTGCAACAAAACCTGGTATTTCTTTTTTGAGAACAATAGCCTTTTTATCCATTTGTTTCAAAAAGTTCAAAGTCCGTTGAATTGTGGTATTACTCGTTTCTTTTACTGGAACTACTTCTACCAGCGGTATCAAGTGAGCAGGATTCCAGAAATGAGTTACAATGAACCGCTCCGGGGAAGTAACAGTTGAAACAAAAAGAGAGGGAGATAATCCAGAAGTATTGCTTGCAAGAATTATATCCCTCCCACAATAACCACTCAATTGCTTGAACAGCGCTTTTTTCAATTCCTCCTCTTCAGGAATTGCCTCTATAATAAACGAGCGATCTTTGATTGCTTCTGCAAGAGATGATGTAACCGATATCCTGTTTAAAATACCAGAAATCTGCTCAGACGCAAGAAGACCTTTTTTATAAAGCCTTTCTAATTTTATTTTGATATTCGACAAGCCAGTTTTAATATCATTGTTATCAGTTCCATACATTTTGACCTCAATCCCGGACCACGCAGCAGATAAAGTAATGGAATGTCCCATGGTACCACTTCCTATTACAGCTAATTTCTCCATTAATTATTTTTAATGATAGAGTCGTTCTCTTAATTAAATATGTCGAACATATACCAAATGTACAGACATATATCATACTTCCAAAAAAATATTTTAAAAATTTTATAGTGATAAAGAATAACTGCATTCTTTGCCCCAGCACGGTTAACCTTGAATATTTTATATTAACCTTCTTTATCATCTTTTTGCTTAATCTTAACTTTCCTATAAATAATTATTTTAAAAATCAAAAACACAATAACATGAATGAAATAAACCTATCGAGAAAAGAATTATATAAATTGGTATGGAAAAAGTCAATGTTATCACTATCTAAGAATTATGAAATCTCTGATACTGGTTTAAGAAAGATTTGTATACGAATGCAAATCCCAGTTCCACCACTGGGTTATTGGGCTAAATTACGCTTTGGAAAAAAAGTACGACAGGTACCATTGCCAGCAATGCATAAGCGCGAGGGAAGTGTAAGTCTGAAAATAAGAAACCAAAATAATTCTCTCCAAACGGTTGGGAAACATTCCTCTGAGAAACTTAAAATAATAGAATTAGAAAATGATAACAGATTAAATCTTCAACTTGAGCAACAATTAAATCGACCTGTTGCATTAGTTGCTTTATCAAAATCTGTTTTATTGAAAGTAAAACCTGACACTATTACTTACAAAGGAACAGTCAACTGTACCTATAAAGCACTGGATATTAGAGTAGCCAGTGCCAATATTGAAAGAGGTCTTCTTCTTTTTGATACTCTAATAAAAGCACTTGAAATAAGAGGACATACCGTAAAGCTCGTCAATTTCAAAACAAGGATAAATATTTGTGGGGAAGAATTTGATATTTCCCTTCGAGAAAAAATGCGCAAAGAAATGGTGCATGACGGAAATTGGACAAGGCAGATATTTTATCCGAAAGGGGTACTAGCGTTTATTGTAGGAAGTTACTCTGCTAGGGAGTTTAAGGATGGAAAGGTCAAGTTGGAACAGCAACTTTTAAAAATAATAGCACACCTTGAGTTGGAATCAGCAAGACGGATTGAAGAACGCCGCATTAGACAAGAAGCCGAAGAAAGACGCAAAGAAAAGGAACGTTTGGAAAAGGAACTAGAAGAACGTATAGAAAAGGAGCTTATAAAATTTAAAAAATTATTGAGTGATTCTGAAAGATGGCATAAAGTAGAGATTCTGAGAAATTATATTTCAGAATTAGAGAGAAAAATGGAGGATGAAGAAGAAGGTACAATGGAAAAAATTGAATGGTTAAATTGGGCAAAAAAGAAAGCTGATTGGTATGACCCTTTTATTGAAAATAAAGACGAACTATTAGAAGCAGTAAATCAAAACACGTTAGAATTTGTAAAAGCTAAAAGGAACTTGTGGTAGTTAGATTGATTTTGGTTCAATTTGTTATGATTTTTTAATAAAGGCACGCATACCGGAATCGAACCTCTTGATTTGACTAAAAAAAGACACATTTCTGAAATAATTTATTGATAATGAATAGATTTCGATTCCAGTCCTGGGCACCAAAACCTTCAAACCCTGAACCAGTGATTGTTTCAGGGTTTTTATTATCAAAATTTTCAAATGCTGAGAACAAAAATTGTTGTCACCTTTTTAGCATTCTACCTTATTTTCCACTGGTT
>JBQCEG010000108.1:0-9824 GCA_051960475.1 Ginsengibacter sp. | reverse complement strand
TTACATTATGACTGGTAAGTTCGGTAGCAAAATCTTTTGCTTTAATAGTAAGGGTAGGAAGAAAATCAGCTAATGGTCTTGCCTTCGGCACTTGCAATTTTGATTTCATGTCGTTGGTAGAAAAGCCGCCAAATAATGCCTGGTCGCCTTTGCTGCGAATGATGGCAAATCCTCTTTCATCTACCCCTCTTTCATATATGATCCCGGAAAGTTTTTTTTCTGATTTGGACAATTTTTCCCTGGCGGTTACCCTCGCAATATCCAAAAGTCTTTGTTCGATAATCTCCTGCTTTCGTGTTTGAACGGCGAAATAAGTTTGCGCAAATGCAATTTCAGGTTTTGCTGCATTTCCATTTTGCGCGATCAGATAACAAGCATATCTTGTAAGCGCAATATCTTCAACTTCTCTTTGTGAACCACTGCCAAGAGCGACCATTTTGTTGACATTAACAAAATGGTCCAAAACTTCGCCGCCACTGTTTTTGCACGCTTCTTTAGCCTTGTCGATGACCTTCAAAAAATTACGCCAATCGGTATAATTAAAAATACTTTGCAATTCACGTGCACTCCAGCACTCAACTCCTTTATAATTGTAGCAGGCATTTTCGAATTGCTCAAATAGTTGCTGTATTTGTTCTTTTTTCATTCCTTATATCGTTTTAAATTCCACTCCTGCATCTCTCATCTGTAACACTGTATTCGTCTTCAACTGATCGTTGCCTTTGAATAGAATATCGAGTGTAATTACTTTTTGCGGTTTGGCAGCTATTATTTTATCAACAATTTCCCGGTTCATTTCTTCCAGAGCGATAATTAATTCTCCATTATTTATTGAATAGAATTTATTGGCCTTTTCAATTTTATCGGTAAGCTCATAACCAGCTTTTATCATCAACTCATAGAGCATGTTTTCTTCTTCACTGCCAGTTCTTACGGGATCGGTAAAAACCTCCAACTGTTGGCTCAGATTTTCTTCCGTAATAAAATCGCTGCGCCAGATCTTAAAATTGGAAGGACCCAGCTTAAAAACTTTAAACCCCAAATCGGATTTTCCCTGGTCAAACAGATCTGGCTTTTCTGCTTTTTCTTTCTCTATTTTTTTGATTACCCTTCGAATGCGTTCTTTTGATATTTCAGCAATAGTTTTATAGCCGGCTTTAAAAGCTTCGCTATTTTCTTCGGTTAATTCAGCTAACTGAACTAAAATAAATTTACGGTTGCCTCCATCCTCTTTGTTGAGTTCTAAAACTGCCTGGGCTGTAGTTGCGGAGCCGGCAAAGAAGTCGAGAACAATTTCTTCATCAGTCTTTTCATTCGACAAGCCTTGGTTTATAAGAGTTTTTATTATTGATATAGGCTTGGGAAATGGAAAAAAATTTCCATCAAGGATATCACGCAATTCCCTTGTACCGTTTAACGTGTAGCCTACTTCTGTAGAAATTAAAGATGAAAAACCGGTGTATTCACTGTCTAACTCTGAAAGAAATTTCTTTTCCCTTGGCCTTCCGTCTTTTTTTACAGGAAATACAATTCTCCCTTCTTTGATCTTCTTTGCCATTGTATCTCTGGAATAACGCCATCCAGTTTCAGGTGGTGGAGAGAAATTAATACCGGTTGCCGGATCAGTAATATCATAATGAAGATTAGGTCTCTGACTCGGGGTAGCTAATCCCAAAATACTATTACTCATCCAAGCTCCTCTTTCATCATTGTCAGGATTTTTATATTTATCAGTTCTACTTTTCTTTCCTTTTAGGACACCATTATTCCTGCCGTAAACTAAAATATATTCATGATCATTTGATACTCCATTTTGGGTTCTACTATCAACTATTTGTCTGCTTTTCCAAATAAATTCCGCCACGAAATTCTCTTCCCCAAAAATCTCATTCATTAACAATCTTAAGTTGTGCACTTCATTATCATCAATATGAACGAAAATTACGCCATCATCTTTCAATAAATTTTTTGCGAGGAACAACCGGGGGTACGTCATGCTGAGCCAGTTGCTGTGGAAGTGACCGCTGTCTTTGCTGTTCTTCCTAAACAAACCTTCTTTCATCAGGTAACCTTCTTCATCCTTATCCCCTACCCGCTTTTCATATTCGGCTTTACTTTCTTTGAAACTGTCGGGATAAATAAAGCTGTCGTTGCCGGTATTATAAGGAGGATCGATGATAATGCATTTTATCTTTCCGTAATAAGATTTCTGCAACACTTTCAGTACTTCCAGGTTTTCACCTTCAATAAACACATTTTGGGTAGTGCTAAAATTTACTGATTCGTCGGGCTCAGGTTTTAAAGTAGCCGTTGTGGGTATTTGCAATGTTTTAAAAGCATCTGCTTTGCCGGCCCAGTTTAGCACATAGCGTTCATTGGCAAAATTAATATCGTCACTAAAAGTGGCTTTTAGTTTTTCCCAATCCAATTTATTTTCTGAAAAGACGTCAGGAAACAGCTCTTTTAATTTTTGCAAATTATCTTCCCGTATGTTCAATGATTCTCCATTCATCTTGTTACAATCAGTTTTTAAAAATTTAAGCTGAAAACCTTTTCATATTTGTAGCGAAGAGCAATCAGTTATGCCACAAAGTAAGAAATTGTTTTAATAAAAATTTCTTTCAATTTCCTTGTTTCATCTATTAAGAATTGTTGTCAATTACTCCTTAGCTTTCTGATTAAAGAGAGAGTACTTCTACCTTGTACTTAACGATAAGTTGATTTGGACTTTTTCACTGATACACCATCTAATCCTAATTGTCGAATGATGTCCTCCATCTGCTTAACTGAATTTTCATTTTTGGGACCTATGATAATCTCTTTAATAATATGTTTACTCTTAATTTTTAAGGGCAATTTGATGTACATTATATCACCTTCATCCCTTTTTCTTCTTGAAACTTTTAGAGGATAAACATCGTTAATTTCACTGTTACC
This sequence comes from Ginsengibacter sp., assembly GCA_051960475.1. GTDB lineage: Bacteria > Bacteroidota > Bacteroidia > Chitinophagales > Chitinophagaceae > Ginsengibacter. The sequence continues at coordinate 6,887 of JBQCEG010000108.1, read as the reverse complement.
TCCTACGTCAACATATTCTGACCCATCCTTAACTAATAGTCGAATAATTCTAATTTCTTGTTCTTCAAAAAAAGTTGGATTTTTTAAATAAGCAAGGTCAATTGAAAATATCTGAGATGGTATTTGTATTTCATCGTAATTTTCATTAGTCGATTTCCATATTGCGTGAAGACCTCTGAGAGTATTTAAGATCAACTTATATTGGACCTCTTCTTCATAGACAACCGAATTTATGTGTACACCTAAACCTTGATAAATTTTATTTGAATCAAAGCCAATAGAAAATCCTTTACCATCTTCAGAATATGCCCTCCATTGACTTAGCAAATCGCCATTTTTCGAAAAGCAACCAATCAACGGCAATGTGTCTGGTACCGCTGACATTACCTTACTTACAATAAAAAATCTGAAGAGCTGATCGAATTCTTTCTTATTCTCTTTCAATACCGTTATAAATAATTCCCTCCCCCATTCAAATTCAGAACTATCATTCATTGCATAAATATCAGAAAGCCATATTTCTTGATTTTCACAAATTGATTTTAGAACATCGTCATTGCAGTAATGGTATATAATTGATTGATCATTTGGAATAAATCTGGGGCTAAAGGTGGTTTCAAATTTTTTCACTGTGAGGGTTATTAATTCAGAGTTTAATGATAAGCGTTTTCATTGACGGAATAATAAGTGAAAGCAAATACTGCCAAATATAAATAGACGTAACCTTAAAACACTTTTCTTTTTGATACTTGCTTTTACAAAAGGCCTTCTCGGAAAGCAGTGTGCAAAAGAACAAAAAATGAGTTTTCTCCTTTAACTTCATGAATAGTAGCAAACTCGTCAGAGATTTAGCCCTTGAATAGAAATACTGTACCAACCCGTGGTGAAGATTAATGCATTTATCTTTCTTTGTCGAGTGCAAACAAAATAGCAAAGTTCAAAATAAAACACTATTGATAATGGCTAACTTCGAAGAAGCTCATAAAAAATTTATGGCCACACAAGGTCAGTCTCCACAAAGTTTGTCCGAAGACAATAATTCAAATTATATCCTTTGCTCAGATTGCTTTCAGGACGAAGGTTTGAAGTTAGACTCTTTTATTATTGGTAAAGAAGAAAAAACAAAATGCCCAAGTTGCGGCTCTGAAAAGGGACACAAATTAAACAAGGAATTAGTCCAAAAATTGTGCTACCGGTTTTTTGTAAGAGGTACAGTTGAAAAATGTGAATACGGTGGTTTCCCTCTCATTCAGTTTAATGAACAACATTATAAAAAGTCTGCTATCGATGTTTCACCATGGTTAGTAAACGACGTTAAGCTTATTGAAAGTGCAGGCGAAATCGGACTTTTTTATTATGGGCCAAGATTTTGAATGTTTGGAGAAATCCAACCTTTAAAATCATTACAAAACGATTCTGAAAGAAGCACTATCATACAAAGGATTTTACAACTTTATCCGACTAGAGAATTATCAACAAAAGAATATTTTTATCGTGTAAGAATAAATCCAAAAGTTCCACATGATTTTTCAGAATACGATACAGCTCCAGAAAGCGCATTAGGGAGTAACCGATTTGATGATGTTAAATTTCCTGTATTATATGGCTCACCTGATTTGGAGCTTTGCTTACATGAATGTAGAGTTACTGTCGAAGACAACATTTTTGTAGGTAAATTAGTTCCGAAACAAACATTGAAAGTATTAGATTTATCCGCTTTAATTGACGAAGAAGGATCAGAATTTGAAAGCCTAGATATGGCAATCCACTTCCTGTTTTTAGCAGGCAAGCATTCATATCCCATTTGTAGAGAAATTGCAAGAAAAATCCAAGAGCAAGGATATGATGGAATCGTTTATCCCTCTTACTTCAGTTATGTAAGAACTGGGGCATTCCCCTTCGAAACAGTATATGGAATATCTATTCGTCAAATAGCTCAACTTCGGGATTATGGTCAATCTCAAAGCATTCCTAATATAGTTTTGTTCGGGCGACCGGTTAAAGAAGAAAAAGTGATAGTTGAATGTATAAACAAAATCATAATTAATAGAGTAGGTTATGACTTAACTTTTGGACCAGCATATCATACAGCATTTGCCAAAGAAAAGTATAAAGAGGAAAAAATAAAAAAATATGAAGAAAACATGCAAAAGATTTTAAAGAAAGATCAATGAAATTCAGCTTTTTCTTTTTGTTTAAAAAGCCAGTAAACGAAGTTTTGTATAAGATTTTTATTTCGTGTGGTCAGGAAGTTAGAAATAGCTTCGAGGAAGTTTTTGCTTTGCCTGGATATTTTTGAATTGGAAAAGACAGTGAATGAAGTTTTAATTGAGATTTTAATTTCATGTACCAGCGACCGTGAGTTAGTTTTTTTCATTTAATTGTAGATACTGAATCTATTGTCAGTCGGAAAAGAGAAAAGAAACTGTTGAAAAGAAAATCAGAAAGCCGACCACTAACTTGCAAATCATTGCAATGATTTGCAAGTTAGTGGTCATTATTAAACAAAATATTAAAAAGGAAAATTTGTTAATAACTTCCCTTTTTTGTACTTTTACTACGTAAAAGTTTTGTGGCACCCCTCCTCTAAATGAATGTTATCTTCATTTAATTCTAAGTTTTACTCTCTTTATTTTTATACCGATTTTGTCCAGTTTTTTAGTTAATAAACTGGACATTTTATATCTTTGGAAATCAAGACAATAAATGAAAATAACAGAATACATAAGCAATTCAATTGACAGACTCCCAAAAGGATATGTTTTCACCTATACTGATTTTATAGATAACGTGAATCAAAAAGAAGCCATTATTAAAACGCTGAACCGGATGACGGCCGCAGGTAAGATTATGAAATTATCCAAAGGAAAATTTTACAAACCCGAAAATACTCCTTTCGGGAATTTGCAACCTCCGCTTGAACAGGTAACAAAGGACTTACTTGAAGAAAATGGTAAACCTGTGGGTTATCTCACCGGCTATAGCATCTATAATAAGCTTGGGTTGACAACGCAAATAAGCAATACCATCCAGATAGGTACCCGAAAAGTAAGGCCTTCAACGAGGAGGGGAAAATATAAGATTTCTTTTCTCCGGCAGAAAAATACAATTACGAAGGATAATATTCCACTTCTTCAAATTCTCGATACCATCAGAAATATTAAAAAGATCCCTGATGCGCCGGTGGATTCCTCGCTGAAACGGCTGCACACTATTATTAAAAGTCTTTCCCGGCAAGATCAGGCAAGCATGGCAAGACTGGCTCTAAAATACACGCCCTTTACCAGGGCTTTGCTGGGCGCTTTATTGGAAAAAGGGGGTAATAAAGAAATAATAGAATCGTTAAAAAAATCTCTTAACCCCATAACCACCTACTCATTGCCTGGTAAAAATCCCTCACTCCCATCCTTAGCAAACTGGAATATCCAATGACAATTCATGAAAATAAACCGCTTTTTCAACAGGCAGTAAGATTTACAGCACAACAAATGAACCTGCCAGAAATTTATGTTGAGAAAGATTATTGGGTCACGTTTGCACTCAAGACCATTTTCAGCAGCGACATTGGGAGCGAAACCGTATTCAAAGGCGGAACCGCCTTATCAAAATGCTTCGGTTTAATCAACCGGTTTTCAGAAGATATAGATCTTGTTGTTCTCAGAGGAAAACAGGAGTCTAACAATCAACTTACCAATAAAATCAGGAAAATAGGAAGAGTCGTTTCGGCTGTAATGCCCGAGGTAAATATCGATGGTATTACAAGAAAAATGGGCATGAACAGGAAAACCGCACATAGCTACCAAAAGGAATTTCAGGGCGATTACGGGCAGATCCGCGATGTCATCATTATTGAAGCTACATGGCTTGGATATTCTGAACCCTATACAGCAACAACGGTCAGTTCCTTTATCCATAAAATAATGGAGGAGGCTAACCAGTCAGATTTTACTCACCAATATGACTTAAGCCCGTTTAGTCTATTGGTCCTCGAACCGCGCAGGACGCTCTGTGAAAAAATAATGAGCCTCGTCAGATTCTCCTATACAGAAGACCCGGTTGGTGATTTAAAAAAGAAAATAAGGCACTGCTACGATCTTTATCAATTATTACGCGATATTGAAATTATTCACTTTTTTGAATCACCTCAGTTTGACATCATGCTTCAGAAAGTAGCAACGGATGATGTTGCAAGTTTTAGAAACAACAACCATTGGCTCGCAAATCATCCGGGTGAAGCAAGAATATTTTCTGATGTTGAAAGCACCTGGGAATTAATAAAATCGAGCTATTCTGGTGATTTCAGGAATCTTGTGTATGGCGATTTTCCAGAAGCCGAGGCGGTTTTAAAAACGTTGCAGTTGATAAGACAAAGGCTTGATAAATTATCCTGGCAGGTACCAGAAGGCCTTTAAAATAGGGAAAGATTCATAAAAAATAGACTTAGGCTTTTCAAATTAAATGGATTTCAGATTAAGAGGAGAAATGCTAGTAAAAAAACAAAAAGGTAAATTTTCATTTTACCTAGAAATTGAAAAAACAGTAAATGAAGTTTTAAGTTACATTTTTCATTTCGTGTAGGCATGACCGTTAAGCAAAGGTCCTGTCGCTCAGGCAGACACGGCTTGAAAAAACTGGCTGTTACGTGTCGGGTTTTTTGTCTCTTTTTTCGATTGCTGCTAATTGTTCTGTCGGTAAAGAATTATATAACATATCCACATGTTTTGGCTGAGAAATCATAACTTCAGCGATAAGATTAATTAAGTTGAATAAGTTTAGTGCAGTGTCACGATTATCTGTCAAATCAATTTGCCCTGGATGAACTGCATTATTTCCAACGACTCTAACATAGTCTAAGGCTTGCTGTATTTTAATCGGCAGTCCTTTTTTTACAAGTTCTGCAATGTCATCATTTATGTTTTTACCTTTTTCACCTAATTCTTTACAAAGCTTTTGAATTGCAAGTCGTAATAATGCAGCGGCTCCCCGAGGGGACTTATTAAGAATATCTCTTGCTTCTTGATAATCAGCAACTATATCTGCAGGTAAATCTATATTTGGAATATCTACTCCTCCAACTGAAGGAACTATCATCTGCTCGTCAAGCCAAACAGTTCTTCCGTCACAATGAGTACAAGACGCAAAAAGTAAATTGTTAATCTGTTTAACACCCGTTCCACTAGCTTCATAAGAAGCTTTCCAAATTTGTTTTGCATAAACGCCACAAATGGGACAATGAAACGATTGGGCATTAAATTTTGGTGGATAAAATCTCTCCTTCATAAAATGGTTTTGTAAGGTGTCTTTTTTCAACGAAGGTTGTCAATTGAGCCGGCATGCATGTTTAGCCTTGGCGATGGCCTGGTATCCATTTCCATCTAGCCAAAAGTCGCCCTCATTGAAAATTACAGTTGAAGATAAAATAAAAAAAAGAAAATTTTATTCTTCTGTTGGAATCCCTCCAGTACGGGATTTGAAAATTTTGAACTTTAGCGTCACAAGCGAGGACGCTTGTGCCATTTAGGGGGAGGTGTAAATCTAAATCAACTATGAACAACCAACTGTTATATATCAAGAAAGGCACAATCAGAACATTCTTCCCTCTTGGTTAACTTTAAATGCTTTCCGGAATCCCCTCTTTCGTCAGGCCAGGCTTTTCGTAATATATCTTTTCAAAGAGGATACTCCTGCAAGCCTTATGCTCACAAACTTGCGAGAGATACAAGTGAGAGTAATTAGAATGAGGTTTCTGATTACATTATTAAAAGTAATTTCTTAAATTTATTGTCTCTAACCAATTCTAAACAGCTCAATTACCAAACATGCGAACAAAACTTAAACCGGGCGAAAAAATTATTCTTTTAACCCGAAGGCATTGGTACCCTTCTCTTTTTTTTCCTTTTATCCTTTCGGTACTCCTCGTAATTACAGGAATTGCTTTAGGCAGCAACCTGCATTCTATTTATTATCTCATTGCCGTTGCAGGAATTGTAAATGCTGTTTACCAAATTTATTACAGGCGCTCTGACATATGGGCGGTAACTAACTTTAGGGTGATTGATGAATATGGGCTGCTAACTCATTACTCGAAGGAATGCCCGCTTGATAAAATTAATAACGTATCCTTTAGCCAAACGCTGTGGGGGCGCCAAATGGGTTATGGCAATGTAATGATACAAACCGCGGCAGGACTGGGAGCAACCACCTATTTTGGAGTTGAAAATCCTGGCGAACTTAAAGATACCATAACTACCATGCAGGAAGAATACAGAAAGCCCAGAGCTTTTGAAAACACCACAGCTTTTGCAACCACCACAAATAACAAAGCATCAATTGCTGATGAATTAGAAAAGATTTATCAACTTAAGCAAAGAGGAGTTTTAACTGAAGAGGAATACAATAATCTAAAAATTAAAATTCTAAACCATTAAAACTTTTCTATTTCGTGTATAGTAGAACCTTATGTATTTAAGATTTTACAAAAACGGTAAGGCAATAAATTCCAAAGATTTTTGATTCCCGTGCAAGTTTTGCAATTTGAAAAAGCAGTAAACGAAGTTTTGCTGAAGATTTTATTTCGTGCAGGCATAAACGTTAGCAAAAGTTATTTAGCTTTAAAGAGATACAGCCAACAGCAAAAAAATAAAAAAAGGCCCTGCTTTATCATGGGCCTTTGCAGACATATTAACTTTCCAGCCAATTAAATTGCCAGGTTAATTTTTTGTAAGCTGTCTCCAAGCTGGTGTATTGTCTTTTCTATTTTTTTTACCTGCTCCATAGATGGGAATTTACTTCCTGATGCATATTGTCTTAATAGGCTGGTGTTCATATTGGCATTTTTTGCCAGCGAGGTGATTTTAATTTGATTAAATTCTTTAAATAAAGCCTGG
>JBQCEG010000107.1:0-11667 GCA_051960475.1 Ginsengibacter sp. | reverse complement strand
AACGACGGGGGAAGCGCTTTTTCATGGGTTAGCTTACTTTCAGAATTTGAATCAGGATACAAAAGTACTTACCCGTTTTACGCCGGTTTATAGAAGAATGACGAATTGCTTGTAGTGATTTTTCTATTCAAAATATTTGCTTTGTTAAGGACATACTTCTACATACATATGCTGAGGTTCAGCATTTCAATAAGCAAAATATAACCGCTATTATTTCCCTTGTAAAAAACACTTGCAGGCAGAATAATCACTGAGAGATCAATTAAAATTTTGCCAGTAAACCAACAAAGAATTCCAATTTATTTTTTGTTCCAATGATCATCAAAAAATATCAAAATCAGAGTAACTCTAAAGAATTTGCGGATCTCAAAAAATAAACTTCTTATCTTTCTCCAATGAAAAAAATATCATTATCACTGCTGGCTGTTGTTGTTGCAACCTGCTCTTTTGCGCAACATTATGAACCCAATTGGAAATCGTTGAACACGCGCGGAATTCCTTCGTGGTTCCGGGATGCAAAATTTGGCATCTTTATTCATTGGGGCGTTTATTCGGTACCGTCTTATGCGCCGGTTATCGAGAACAGTGGTTACAGTTATGCAGAATGGTATTGGTACAGGATCCATGAAGACAACAAATATTTCAAAGCATTTCACGATAAAACTTACGGCCCCAATTTTCCTTACCAGCGTTTTGAAGAGCAGTTCACTGCCAGTATGTTCGACCCGAAACAATGGGCAGATCTTTTTAAAAAGTCAGGTGCCAAATATGTAGTGCTCACATCCAAACATCATGAAGGATATTGTTTGTGGAACAGTGCAGAAGCCGACCGCGACTGGGGAAGGCCATGGAATGCAGTTACCGGCACACCGCACCGCGACCTGCTTGGAGATTTGACAAATGCCGTTCGCGCCGATGGATTAAGAATGGGTTATTATTATTCGCTTTATGAATGGTTCAATCCTTTGTGGCTGACCGACAAACCAAAATATGTGACAGAGCACATGATCCCCCAATTCAAAGACCTTGTTACAAAATACAAGCCTTCACTTATTTTCAGTGATGGTGAATGGGACTTGCCGGATTCGTTATGGCACAGCCCTGAATTGCTTGCGTGGTTGTTCAATGATTCGCCGGTGGCAAAAGATGTGGTTGTGAATGACCGCTGGGGCAGCAATACGAGGGAGAAAAATCATGGCAGCATGTACAGCACTTCCGAATATGGAAGCGGTATGGATGCCAATGTTGTGTGGGAAGAAAACCGCGGCATTGGTCATTCTTATGGTTACAACCGCAACGAACAAGTGAGCGATTATAAAAGCAGTAATGATCTTATCCTCATGCTTGCCGATATTGTCTCACGGGGCGGAAACCTTTTGCTTGATATTGGCCCTACCGCTGATGGCCGCATTCCTGTTATCATGCAGCAGCGGCTTTCCGACATCGGAAAATGGCTGGATGTAAACGGGGAAGCAATTTACGGTACGCGCGCATGGACTCATTCTTACCAATGGAGCGCGGGAAAACAACCACAGAAAAATGATAAGAGTTTTATGGCTGGTTATGATGTTTCAAAACTCGTAAAACCGCAAGCAGGGCAGGCGCATATCGAATATTTCTTCACCACGAAAGGAAAAGATCTTTATTGCATTGTGCCATCTTACACTGCGCAGGTGCGGATAAATGGTTTAAAGACCAGGGGAAAAACAATTGCAAAAGTGCTGGGCAACAATAAATCATTTTTGTGCAAACAAAAAGGAAATGATTGTGTGATCGATCTTTCTTCTGCCAAACCCGGAGATATTCCTTCCAAATTGTTTGTGATAAAGTTGGCCAATGTGCTTTGATAAAAAAGTTGATTCCGACAGGAGATTTCCTTATCAATCATTATAACCTTTTGAACAGGAAAAATATAAATAGTAACAGTATTTATTTAATATTGTAAAAGCAACATCAATAACGACATTGCCGGATCATGACATTCATCATTTTAATTACCATTCTGATTATCAGTTTCCTCCGCAAATCATTAAGGATGAAGGAGGCAATGCCCGAATGGAACCAAAGGCTGTGGTATTTGTTCTCTGCCGACATTGTCCTGTTGGTACTTCATGTTGCATACAGCGGTTCTGATATAGTTACCCAATGGATCGCTCTTCTTATTCTTGCTGCTTTGATGTACATCATCAACGAAAACAATGAATTCAAACAAGCCCGGTTTCTGATGACCGCGGTTGTGCCTTATCTTATTGTTTCGGCCGTTATTTACCTTACCAAAGCCATCAATTTTGATTTTTACGACAAGTGGAAAACGTGGTTTGACTCAGCAGAAACTTTCGCTATCATTTGGGGTTTTGGTGCCTGGTTCACAACGAGGCGTCAACGAAGAGAACTGGCTAAAGTGCGCCAGAAAGCGCTTGAAGAAGAAGAGAATAATAAAGTGATCAGTGCGATGAAAGCGCAACTGGAAGTGCAGGTGGCCGAAAGAACGAAAGAGTTGCAGCAGCAAAAAGAAGAGTTGGAAGTTGCCTTAAAAGAACTAAAAGCAACCCAATCGCAGTTGATCCAATCTGAAAAAATGGCGAGCCTTGGTGAACTGACCGCGGGCATTGCGCACGAGATACAAAACCCTTTAAACTTTGTCAATAATTTTTCCGAAGTGAGCAATGAACTGGTGGATGAGATGAAAGAAGAATTGGCTTCGGGCAATACCGAAATGGCCATTGAGATATCGAATGACCTGAAACAGAATCTCGAAAAAATTCTTCATCATGGCAGGCGCGCTGATGGAATTGTAAAAGGAATGCTGCAACACAGCCGCAGCAGCAGCGGGCAAAAAGAACCAACTGACATCAATGCCCTGGCGGATGAATATTTACGGCTCGCTTATCACGGCCTGCGTGCAAAAGACAAAAGTTTTAATGCCGATATGAAGACGGATTTTGATGAAAGTATTGGTAAAATAAATATTGTACCCCAGGATGTGGGCCGTTTAATATTGAACTTACTTACCAATGCATTTTATGCCGTTACGGAAAAAAAGAAAAAATTAAACGGCGATTTTCAGCCTACCGTTTCTGTTGCTACAAAAAAATCCGGTAATCGTGTATTCATTACCGTTAGTGACAACGGCAACGGCATTCCTGCTGATCTGCAGAAAAAAATATTTCAACCTTTCTTTACCACCAAGCCCACTGGGGAAGGAACAGGTCTGGGCCTTAGCCTCAGCTATGATATTGCCAAAGCGCATGGAGGAGAAATAAAAGTAAAAACGGAAGAAGGAGTGGGCACGGAGTTTACAATAGAATTGCCTGTAGGGTAATGGCTAAAGAGGTGACACCTTTTCAAAGTTCTGCTCTTCAAAAAACTCCTGCTATTACATCAGTAGATTCATTCATACAGAGTCTAAAATGTTGTCACCTATGGTGAACTTTTTTTCATGCAACCGGTAACAAGAGAAAACGTCGTAGATAATTACAAAATCTCAATCCATTGTGCATTCATTCCTTACTTTTATAACTTCTAATTTTTAAAAGAATGATTCAAAGATTATCCCTGCTTTTTGCTTTTTTACTAACTTGTTCAATTGGCATTTGCCAGCTTCCGCTCAATCAATTTAAAATAACCTCTTCCCACACTTCATTCCGTGATACGGGAAGAGCTAACGGGCATGTTTATCAAAATCTGCTTTATGATGCTGCGGGGCATTATTCTGACAGTTCGGTAATTATCATTACTCCAAAGAATTTTGCACCCGGCAAAAAGATAAACATGATCTTTTGGTTTCACGGGTGGAATAATAATATTGACACGGCTTTGACGGAATATGGTTTGTCAAGACAATTTGCGGAAGCGGGCGTTAATGCCGTATTGGTATTGGCTGAAACGGCGAAAAATTCGCCTGACAGTTATGGTGGCAAGCTGGAACAAAAGAATATGTTTCACGGACTGGTAAATGACGTAATGAAAAAGCTGGTAAGCATGAACGTTATAAAGGAAAAAGATCGCACGGGCAATGTGATCCTGGCTGGCCACAGTGGTGCTTACCGTGTGATGGCGCATATCCTGGAAAACGGCAACGTGCCTGTAAAGGAAGTGATCTTGTTTGATGCTTTGTATGCCAACACCGCTCAGTTTGTGAACTGGCTGACGGCCGGCAAACGTCATCGTTTTATTGATCTTTATACCGATCACGGCGGCACTTTGGACGAAACAAAAAATATGATGATGCGCTTGAAGAACTTAAACATTGCTGTAGATTCTCTTGAAGAAGCCAATGTAACGCCGATGGTTATACGAAATAACAAAGTCATTTTCATCCATACCCCACACGAGCACAATTTCATCATCCAGCACCCGGATAATTTTAAATTGTTTATTGAGAACAGCCCGTTTTTAAAGAAGGAAGAGTGATATGATGGGGGGGATGCACAACTCCCGGCTGTGGACGCCAACAACAGCACAAGAAATCTTTCGATCCTCTTTCATAAAAATTCGCTAACGATCACCTATAATCTTTCCGTGCTGCAGCAAGATTCCAATGAGATTGATAAGGGTTAAAGTGAACATAATTAAGCTTTTGCCTGAAAGGTCGTTGGCGGGGACGAAAGGTCGTTGGCGGGGACGCCAACAACAGCGGGTAGTGTCACCTCTGGAAATCGCCTTTAAGAAATTTTCCAGAATGGAAAGTCGTTGCCGGGGACGCGAACAAAAGGACAAAGAATGGACTCCAATCTGTAAGGAAGTCGTTAGCGGAGACCAGCCGCGGCCCAAAGGCCCTCTATCCATATCCGGCTATGGACTGAAATGGGTTTGAGCCGTACCCCCTTCGTTACCCCTTCGATATCCCTTCGTTATACCTTCGATCGGACCAGCGAAGAAAATGCCGCTCATATTATAAGTTTTATCGTTGTAAATACGGAGCAATCACGGCAAAGACAATAAGGGGGAGCTTATAAGTTACAAATCGAAGGCAAATCTTCCAAAAGGCTTTAATTATGGCCTGGCACTGTTATATTTTAATTATTTCATCTTCTTCCATATCCAGGATCATATCGTGTATTTCATAATTAAACCATTCTTTGAAGAGCTTAAACGTTCTTTTTTCCGGCCAGTTTTCTTCATCGGTATTCCAGCCATTCAGTTCATTTTGAAAAATATTATCAAAATTTTTTTGGAGCCATCTTTCAACTTGTTCAACGTTGTCGCCTGAATTTACAAGATAAACCGTTCCTACATTTAACGTTTCGATGGGACTTTCGGGGTAAATTGAATTAATCCAATCGAGCAAAGGTTGTTTTGGTTTTACGATTATTGCATTTCGGTTTATGCTGTCATAATAATAGGGTATTGGTTCCATTGTTTGTTTGATTGTTTTTTGCGAGCTAATCAATCATCATTCTTGTTTTACCATTGATTTTGAAAAATCATATAAAACTCCATTTCAAAATACAAAAATTTCAGATCCTTAGTGTTTCTATCAAATAATCTTATTTTTTCTCAATCAACTTCTCCAACCGCGCCATCATTTCGTCCTTTTCCTTTAGCATCCTTTTATATAATGCAATCTTTTCTTCGTGTAGTTGAACTAATTTCTCAATGGGATTATTAGTTGGATAGTAGCTAAATAGCGAATTGCCATTCGCGTTATCATTATTATTTACGGTATTGAATATAATATTTATTACTGAATCCTCATCAAAATTCTCAATTGCTTCGGCGGGTATTTTTAAAGCTGCAGCCACTTATTGCAGCCGGTCGTTGTCAATCGTTTCTTTTTGTTTAAGCAGCGAAATTTTCTTTTGGTTCCAGTCGTCGCCGAGTTCAATGGCAAGGGCTTCCTGCTTAATGCCGAGCATTTCGCGGAAACGTTTTACGTTTCGGCCCTGGTGTATTTTTTCATTCATCTTTTGAAAAGTTTGGCAAATGATAATTGATCAAAGTAATGCGTAAAGTAAAGACATTTTTTTATATAAAGCAGTTGGTAAAATAGTCGTTTGCGCGGATAAAATATTCTTTGCAAAGAGGTGTATGGTCAATGGTCAATGGTAAATAGTGAATGGTGAATAATCGATTGGCAATAGGCAAGGGCTGAATGGTGAAAGGTCAATTGTGAATGGTCATTGGCAATTTGCAAAGACCGAAGGATGATGAGTGAATGGTCAACGTTGAACGTCTGGTGTTGCTGTCCGCGCTAAATGCCGTCAACATTCAATTTCAGCCGGTTCGATTTTAATCTTATCATTCATTCTTTCCTTAACGAAATCAGATCCTGGAAAGAAAAATCCCTTTTTATTACATTTTTTAATATCAATTCAATAGATTTGATTACTGAAACGTGATTGAACTAACTGTGGAAGTAATTATACCTCCTCAATTAACTGTGCAGCCCGACAACCTTGAATAGATATTTCAGCAATTGAAAGACTTTGCTTGTTTCCTAATGGGAATGAGGAGGGCGAAGCCGCAGGCAGGCGACAAAACCGCGAAGAGTATTTCCTAAAACAATAATCATTCATTATGCGTGGAATCAATAAAGTGATCTTAATTGGCAACTGTGGCAAAGAGCCTGAATTTAAAACGCTAAATGATGGTACGCAGGTGGCGAAACTTTCAGTGGCGACCACAGAAACTTACCGGTTAAAGAACGGTGAAAGTCAATCAAGAACAGACTGGCACACCGTCATCTTATGGAAAGGGCTTGCTGGCATTGCCAAAGAATATATTCACAATGGAAGCCTGCTTTATATTGAAGGCAAACTTCGTAGCCGCGATTATACAGACAGCGAAGGACAGAAAAAATATGTGACCGAGGTTTTGGCCGATCAGGTAGTGTTGCTCGATAAGAAGGGGAAGGAGGAAAGGTGAATGGTGAAGGGCAATGGGCAATGAGCAATGAACAATGAACAATGGGCAATGAGCAATGAGCAATGGGCAATGACTAATGAGTAATGGTCAAGAGACAAGTAATAAGTTATAAATTTTAAGTTGTAGGTAATAAGTTGTAAGTAATAAGTGATGATTTGTATTTGGAAGCTGCATGCCGGATAACAAGATGAAAACTTTAAAGGTAATATTGAAGCCATTGTATCACCGGAGGCAGGATTGCATAGGCATCTATTTTGAGAAAGATGCTCTTGTGCAGCAGGCTGTTCAAAAAGAGGCCGGAGGGAAATGGAGCAAGACTTATAAATGCTGGTATGTTATCTGTTCGGGTGAAAACTATATCCGTTTAAAAAGTGCATTGGAGGACAAAGTGGAACTGGAAATGGCCGAACTAAAAAAATTTCTTTTGGAAAAGAAACGAAGCGGCCTCGTTAGGGTTGACGTTTCTCGCGTTAATACCTTTAAACCCCGCGACAGTAAAAAATCCCCGACCGTACCGACACCACCTTCGGCTCCCCTTCAACCACTGAGCAAAGAGAATAATGAAGCTTTGCAAAAATTTAAAAGACAGCTAGTTTTAAAAGGATACAGCCGGAGTACGCTCAGGACTTACGAAAATGAATTCCGCCAGTTTTTGCAGACGATAAAAGACACGCCGGCAGACAGTTTCAGCATTTCGCGGCTGAAAGATTACTTTGAATATTGCTATCAGACATTACATTTAAGTGAGAACACCCTTCATAGCCGCATGAATGCTATGAAGTTTTATTACGAACAGGTATTACACCGCGAAAAATTCTTTTGGGAAATACCGAGGCCAAAGAAACAGCACCAGTTACCCAAGGTTTTCAGCCAGGATGAGATTGCCGCAATTATTAACAGCGTTAACAACAAAAAGCATAAAGTGATGCTGATGCTGGCCTACAGTGCAGGATTGAGAATAAGCGAGGTAGTTAACATAAGGACTTACCAGATAGACAGTAAACGGATGACCATATTCGTAAGCCAGGCGAAGGGGAAAAAGGACAGGATTGTGACGCTGAGCCCCGTGTTGCTGGTGATGCTGAGGGAATATGCGATGCAATACAAGCCAGACAGAAAAGGATATCTTTTTGAGGGAAGCCAACCCGGCAGCCCTTACAGCACGAGAAGCCTGCAGGAAGTGTTGCAGTCGGCAAAGAGAAAGGCCGGGATAATAAAGCCGGGAAGTATTCACAGTTTGCGCCACAGCTTTGCCACCCACCTGATAGAAAAGGGAACCGATGTAACGATGATTCAAAAGTTGCTTGGGCATAACGACCTCAAGACGACATTAATTTACCTGCACACGAGTAACCAGGATTTGCTGAAAGTGATCAGCCCACTAGACGATTTAAAATTAACCTGAGTTGTATTTGCGCTACCCGGGAAAACCCCGCGCTTTTTGTCATAACTGCCTGGTTAAAAGGATCCTGAATAAAATTGTTTTATAGATTCGGGTAGCGTATATTAGCGTAAATACATACGTTGGTGGCAATTTTGAAGTGACATTTTGATCATGAAAAAAAGAACCAAAATATTTTTGTTGTCAATCATATTTTTATTGTTTACAATTGGAATATTATACATATTTTTTTATCGATCGCACGTATACACAAGTGGAGAAAATGATACATTCACAATTAAAGTTGGAGAAAGTTTTAGCGTTAGACTTTATGAGAATGGCTCAACTGGTTATATGTATTGTTGGCTTAATGAAAAGAATTGTAATTGCCTCAAACTAACGAGTAGAAAGTACGAACAAAGTCTTAATCAAAAACTTGGTTATATCGGTTCTGGTGGGACAATAAAATTTACATTCGTTGGAACAAAGGTTGGAATAGACACAGCAAAATTTGCTAATTGCCCTACTGCTGTTGAACATAAAAGCTGCACTGACTTTTCAGATAATTCAATAAAAAGTGATAATGAATTTATTATCACTGTGGTAAAGTAGTTCTTAATGTAATCGTTACTAATACTTACTAAACTGCCACCAACAATGGGTTTTGTGCAAGTGGGGCAGACGGAATAAACATCAGCATTTGTGCTGCTATCATCAGCAGTCCAGGCTGACCGAATGCTATCAGCAAACGAACAAATAATCAACTTTTTTATTCTACTTTCGGCAGAAGGTTCGGTCAGACGGGAATTCTAATTTCCCACCTGCACAAAGCCCTGGACGTTAGGCGTTATTTTAAAATTATATGCTCAAAGATTTCAACAAGAATTTCGGTATTACTGCATCTGTAGACGATGAAAAGGCATCTTTTGTAAACAGGGTAAACTACTTCCTTCACAATCTGCGTCAAGTTATTTCTGTTGAGGAGTATCATTCTCTTTTTTCAACCGTTTGTTTTCAATTAGGGCTCAACGCGCAAAAAATTATAGATGACAATTCTTTTTTAAAGGAAAGAGTGCCTAACCTAAATGATATTCTTCCTGAAAATTTTCTAAATTGTTTAAAAATGGTTTCTGCTGTTCGGAAATTCTATTCGAATAAACCTGATATGTCTGATGTGATAGACGAAAACATTGAGGCAATGCTAGAGTTATCGGCGGCGGACCTTGGTATCACCTACCAACATGGCAGTTTTTTCCCGAAAGGCGAAGAATTGCTTGACAGGGAACTGGTAGGTTTCGGCTTGTCATCACTAAAACAATTTCCTAATGAAAACAAAGATTTGCAAAACGCACTCGATAACTATCGTTCAGGATCTAAATATGGTGTTATCGAAAACTGTTACAGATGTATTGAAGGGTTATGTCGCCAAATACTTAAAAACAACAAAACTTTAATAGACAACAAAGTTGAAGTCATCAAGTCCCTTGGTTTGTCTGATCAGTGGAAGAAAATTTTAGCAAACTACATTGACTACGGAAACGAATATGGACGGCATGCTTCCTCAAAGCGACATGACTTCAGTGAGGCTGAGGTAGAAGCCTACTTGTATACATCTTGTACTTTAATTAGACTAATTGTGAAAATTAAACACAACGCCTAACAAGGGGTTTGGCGCTGGGCTGGCAGACGGAACAACAATCAGCTGTAGTTCGCTATCAGCAGCAGTTCCAGCAGACGAATAAAAATCAGCTTTTTTTATTTAGCTTCAACTGCAGTTTTTCAATTGGCGCGACGTTCCGGCAGACGGAACATTGAATACCAGCCCATCGCCAAGCCCTGGACGTTGTGTGTAATTTAATACCAACCAAATTTTGTGAGTAACAGACTGACTTGGTTTGAAAAAATAAATGTAGCAAACATAGCACTAACACTAATACTTAGTGTCATTGCCGTAATTCTTGCATACAATTCTTATAAAATATCGGAGAACACTTATATTCTTTCAAAACAAGTTGAACAGCTTAGCACGGCACAGGCGGAAGTAGAATTTAAAAGCTCCATTTTTACGCTATTTACGACAATCGATATGCAAAGGCAAAATGACAGTGAAGGGAAAAATTTGGAAAAATGTATTGAGACTTTAAAAGAAATGAAATCAATTCTTGAAGGACAAATGACCAATAGCTACTTAGCTCAACATGATGATTTGTCAAATTTGTGGGTTGAACTAGACGGTCAAATAAATTACGACATTAAATTTTTAGGAGAAGGTCTCAAACCTCACACGACAGTAGCAGGCGTCAAACAAATTTTAGTTGAAGTAGAAAAACAGACGGGAGTAATCTTTGATAAATTCCTTGAAAAGGATACAAAACTTATCAAGTAAGAAACAAAAAACTACACACAACAATGGGTTTTGTGCAAGTGGGGCAGACCGAATAAACATCAGCATTTGTACTGCTATCATCAGCAGTTTGGGCAGACCGATTTCTATCAGCAAACGAACAAATAATCAACTTTTTTATTCTACATTCGGCTGACGGTTCGGGCAGACGGGAATTCTAATTTCCCACCTGCACAAAGCCCTGGACGTTGCATGCAATTAGTTTGACACACTTACCACTTATTCAGATAAATGACTTTTATCACCAAAGCAAATTTAAAAAAGCGCATAGTCGCAACGCTACTAGACTACACATTGTTTTCACTTGCAACATTTATTTACATAATGCTTGCCGGACATGACAATGACGAAGGTGGTAAAACAGTAAACGGCCTTTTGGCATTGGTAATTCCGGTAGGTTGGTTTATTTATTTTGTTGTTGTTGAAGCGCTCTACGGTGCAACCTTGGGACACCAAGGAATGGATTTAAAAGTGTTGACTTTAGAACGGAAAGAAATCGGCTTGACAGAAGCTTTGAAACGACATTTCCTTGATCCAATAGACATTTTTTTTTATGGTATACCAGCAATTATAGCTATAAGAAACTCGGACAGGCATCAGCGGTTAGGTGATATGTGGGCAAAAACAATCGTTGTAGACAAAAAAGATAAAGAACAATTTTTATTAAATAATGTCGAGACCGTTAAACAAGATTAACTGCATGCAACATGGGGTTTTGTGCAAGTGGGGCAGAAGGAATAAACATCAGCATTTGTGCTGCTATCATCAGCAGTTCGGGCTGACGGAATTCTATCAGCAAACGAACAAATAATCAACTTTTTTATTCTATATTCGGCTGACGGTTCGGGCAGACGAGCGTTGAATTTCCCACCTGCACAAAGCCCTGGACGTCAGACTGTCTAAAAACTCATATGCACACCAGGTGTATAACTTCAATGGATAGACGCAGTCAGGATTAAGTAAATTTATGCATGCAATTCATACAAGGAAAAAACAGAGAACAAAGCCTCCTTTT
>JBQCEG010000106.1:0-6222 GCA_051960475.1 Ginsengibacter sp. | reverse complement strand
ATTGCTCCAAGGTCTTTTTCTTTAATGCTTCATAATCGAAGGCTTCTTTTTTCTTTTCCATAAAAAAACTGTGTTTTAAAGTTCTGAAATCATTTTTGAACTTTGACACAGTTTATTTTACAGCCTCAAAAAATCCGGATCCCACTTCTTTGAATAAAAAGAATTCTTAATCTTTTTTGTTTCTATTCGCCATATTCCAACAATTTTTAAAAAGCCTTCTCCAATCGAAAAAACCCGAATTTTTCGGAATAGTTTTTTCTTGCTTTTGATTGTAAATCAAAAATGAAAACATCATGAGACGTTACGATTGGAATCCTTATCCAAAGGATTGGCATAACTCAAATCAATATGAAGATTCCCGCTGGAATTATGACCCAAGAGATGAAAATTATTATCTGGGCAGAATAAATAACTACGGCAATATTGACATGGATGAAAGGTATTATACAGACGGAAGCGATCGTTATTATCGAAATGAAGAAGTAAAAGAAAAAATAGAATTGCCACCCAATAAATATCACTTTCATGATGATCACCCTTACAAAAACAATGATTTCTATGGGGAAAGAAAAAGGAATTATTCGTGGGGACCACACCGCGGAAAAGGGCCAAAAAATTATGTTCGTTCAATAGAAAGAATTCGTGAAGATGCATCTGACCGACTCACGGAAGACCCAATGATTGATGCTTCAAGAATAGAAATCTGGATCAAAGATGGCGAAGTGGTTTTGTCGGGAATTGTTGAGTCACGTTTGGAAAAAAGACGCGCTGAATATTTGGTAGAAAATATTTCGGGCGTAAATCATGTTCAAAATAACTTAAGAGTTGATGGAAACCAACAGGAAGTTCCAAAAACTTTTGGGTAGAAAAACAATTTCCTCGTTTGCAAATTCTTTTTGGTTAAAAAGCTTCTGCCTATTTCGTTTTAAATTTGCATAATGGCGGAAAACAAGCAACGAAAGAAATTATTGGACCTGGGAGCACTCCGAAAAGTTTTTGCGTACGCGCTTCCCTACAAAAACAAAATTTATATTTCCATCGTTCTTTCGATTGTTTTGGCAATCATTTCTCCACTGCGCCCTTACCTTATTCAATACACCGTAAACCATTTTATAAAAGATAAGAACCTCCATTGGCTTGTTCTTATAACCATTATTCAGATCGGTTTACTATTGATCGAATCGGTGTTGAATTTTTATTTCAGGTTTCTTACTTCCTGGCTGGGACAAACAGTGGTTAAGGATCTGCGTGTTACTATTTACAAAAAAATACTCAGCCTGAATCTCCGCCAGTTTGATAAAACGCCAATAGGAACTTTAACGACAAGAACGATCAACGACATAGAATCGATCAATGATATTTTTGCCAATGGTTTGATCCCGATCATTGCCGATCTGCTTTCTATTATTTCCATACTCATTTTTATGTTCTCTGCAGATTGGCGCTTGTCCCTGATCAGCCTTGTTCCTTTCCCGATATTAATCATCGCCACTTATTTCTTTAAAGAAAGTGTCAACCGGTCTTTTATAAAAGTGAGAAATGCTGTTGCTGCACTCAACGCTTTTGTGCAGGAACATCTTACAGGAATGAGCGTGGTACAGGCTTTCGCCGTTGAAGACAAAGAATTCGACAAGTTTAAAGAGATCAACAAACAACACCGAAATGCCAACATCAAAGCAATTTTTGCTTATTCTGTTTTTTTTCCTATTGTAGAAATTGTACTTGCATTTTCCATCGGATTGCTGGTTTGGTGGGGTGGAAATTATTCTGCAAATCCGGGAGTGATCATTTCTTTTATTATGTACCTCAACTTGTTGTTCAGGCCATTGAGAATGATCGCTGATAAATTCAATGTTTTGCAAATGGGAATGGTTGCAAGCGAAAGGGTTTTTAAAGTGATGGAAAATGAAGATGTAACGATTAACAAACACGGCATTCATTCAGGAGATATTGAAGGACGGGTTGAATTTGATCATGTTTGGTTTGCCTACAACAAAGAAGATTATGTTTTAAAAGACATCAACTTTTCAATTGCTCCTGCAGAAACGTTGGCAATTGTGGGCCACACTGGGAGTGGGAAAACTTCGATTATCAGTTTGTTGAACCGACTTTATCCCATCAATAAAGGAGAAATAAAAGTTGACGGACAAAATATTCTCAACTATGATGTTGATTTTTTGAGAAGCAGGATCGCGGTGGTTTTGCAGGATGTTTTTTTGTTCAGCGGTTCAGTTTTGGATAACATCACTTTGAGAAATCCAAACATCAAAAAGGAGGACGCAATCGAGGCTGCAAAGATGATTGGAATGCATAATTTTATCATGCAGTTGCCCGGCGGTTATGATTTTAATGTAATGGAACGCGGATCAACTTTGTCTTTGGGGCAACGGCAATTGCTTTCTTTTATCCGCGCACTTTTGTACAATCCTTCCATCCTGATCCTCGATGAAGCGACTTCTTCCATTGACAGCGAAAGTGAATTACTCATTCAACATGCAATTGATAAGCTGATCAGTGGCCGCACTTCAATTGTGATTGCGCATCGCCTGTCTACTATTCGCAAAGCAAATAAAATAATGGTTTTGGACAAGGGAGAAATAAAAGAAATGGGAACCCACCGCGAACTAATGGCTTTACAAGGTCATTATTTCAACCTTCACAATATGCAATTTGAAATGCAGGAAAGCCCGGCATAAGATTATAGTAAACGAACAAATTTTTAAAAGTTTTATCTCCCCGGAATTATCAATTGCAGCCCATCATAAGCAAGATGAATATGATCTGGCAAATCTTTTTCAACATCTTCATGCAATCCAAGTTGGTGGCTTATATGAGTGAAATAAGCCTCTGAAACCTGCAATTCTTTTGCAAGGTTAACGGCTTCTTCCAGGTTGAAATGAGAAATATGACTTGTTTTGCGCAATGCATTTACGACAAGCGTTTTTATTCCTTTAAGTTTTTCCTTTTCTTCATCATCAATCCTGTTGGCATCGGTAATGTAAGCGAAATCACCAAACCGAAAAGCAAGCACAGGCATATTCAAATGATACACCAAAACAGGTTGCACGGGAATATCACCAACTACAAAAATCTTATCAGTTATTGTATGCAAATGAATGTGGGGAATTCCCGGATATTTATTTTCAGCAAAAATGTAATAGAATTCGCGGCGAAGAGATTCTTCAGTCATTTTGTTGGCATAAACTGCCACTGCCTTATGCTGAAAAAAATTAAAAGCTTTTATGTCATCAAGACCAGCAATATGATCTTTATGAGGATGGGTAAAGATAACTGCATCAAGTTTCTTTACTTTTTCCCGCAACATTTGTGTGCGAAAATCAGGAGTAGTATCAACAATTAAAGTAGTGGTTTTACTTTCAACTAAAATGCTTCTTCTTAAGCGATTGTCCTTTGCATCTTCTGAAGTACAAACGGCGCAGTCACAGGCAATCATAGGAACACCTCCGCTGGTGCCGGTGCCTAAAAACGTAACACGAAGATCAGGATAGCTCACGTTTCAAAGCTATAAAATAATTTACAGAGCCTGCTTGGAATTTGAAGGAATTACTTTTCTACCGAAGGCGTTTTAGCTTTTATCTCCTCGTACAATTTTTGAGACTCATGGGTAAGGTCATCAAAATTGATCGTCAGAGAAGGAATAATATCGATAAGCGTGTTGATCCTTCCTTCTGGAATTAGAAATTTGTTCAATACTACAACTTTCTTATCCTCAAGAATGCAATAACCACTTTGGAAAGAGCCTCGTTCATAACGAACAATATAACCCGCTTCATCGAGGATTTTTTCAAGTCTGTTTAGAGTGCTTTGGTTATATTTCAAATGAAATTTTTTATTTTTTTACAAGAACAAATTTACTATAATCCACAGACATTGCGACATTCAGAAAAGTTTATCTCATTTATAAAATGAGGGAAAATATTTCATTTAAATCGATTCTTAAAGCATTCAAGCTTCCATAAAATAAGAGTTAATTTTGTATTCTAAAATTTATTCGAACTTTGGCCGACATTATTAATTTATTGCCAGAAAACATTGCCAACCAGATTGCTGCAGGAGAAGTGATTCAACGACCGGCAAGTGCCGTTAAGGAATTGTTGGAAAATTCAGTGGATGCCGGAGCAACTGAAATCCAATTGATTGTAAACGATGCAGGTAAGGCGCTTGTGCAGGTAATCGACAACGGCAGGGGAATGAGCGAAACCGACGCCAGGATGTGCTTTGAAAGACATGCCACTTCCAAAATAAAAAATATTGACGACCTGTTTCATATTAAAACTATGGGCTTTCGTGGCGAAGCTTTGGCAAGTATCGCCGGTGTGGCACAGGTAGAATTAAAATCAAAAAAGCCTGGAGAATCCATGGGCACTTTTATCGAAATTGAAAACAGCGTAGTAAAAAAACAGGAACCTGTTGCCACGAATGAAGGCACAAATATTTCGATGAAAAATTTGTTTTTCAATGTGCCGGCAAGAAGAAATTTCTTAAAAAGTAATGCGTCGGAATTGCGGCACATTGTTGATGAATTCATTAGAGTAGCGATGGCTTTTCCCCAGCTGTTTTTTTCTCTTACTTCCAACGGACAGCAGATTTTTCATTTGGAAAAAGGTTCTTTAAAACAAAGGATCATCCAGATTTTGGGAAACAGTTATTCTGCAAAATTGGTAAGTGTAAAAGAGGAAACTGATTACATGAACATTTATGGTTTTGTGGGGAAGCCGGAAACGGCCAAGAAAACGCGAGGAGATCAATATTTTTTTGTGAACAGTAGATTTATCAAAAGTGCTTATCTAAATCACGCTGTGATGAACGCATTCAGTGATATGATCGCAAAAGACAGTTTCCCGATGTACACTTTATTTATTGACATCGATCCTTCAAGACTTGATATCAATGTTCATCCTACCAAACAGGAAATAAAATTTGAAGATGAAAAACTGATCTATGCTTTTGTGCAATCGGCAGTAAAACATTCGCTGGCGCAATATAGTGTGACGCCAACTCTTGATTTTGACCTGGATGTTTCCATTCAACAAACTGAAGCTGTGAGCAAACCATTTACTCCCGAAAAACAATTTTCTGCGACAGGCACTTCCCTCTACAAAACATTTACCCAAAAAAACCAGGCGCATTTTATTGAAAGTAAAAGTGACCTGGAAACATGGGATGAAAATTTATTGAAACGAAATGCACCTGATCATACTTTTAATAATTTAGAAATTCCCAAAAGAGAAATCGGCGATTTTTCTTCTTCCTTTAAAAAAAATGTTTTAGCGGCAACAGATAAGAAGCCAACTTCAGGATCTTTCATTCAATTGCAAAAAAGTTTTATTGTAGCAGAAAATGAAAATGGTTTCATCCTGATACATCAGCAAAATGCTCATGAAAGAATTTTGTATGAAAGATTTGCAGAAGCATTGGAAGGAAAACCAATTTCAGTACAGAGAAGTCTGTTCCCAACAACTATTGAATTAACGCCGGCAGATTCGGTTTTGCTCACAGAATTGATACCTGATCTTCACGTTTTGGGTTACCAAGTTGAACCTTTTGGCAATCATACTTTCATCATTCAAGGATCTCCTGCTGATGTTCCGGATGGAAATGAAAAGGAATCACTTGAAAAAATCCTGGAACAATACAAGCATTTTAATATGGACATGAGTTTCAGTAAGAGAGAAAAGTTGCTTCGTTCAATGGCCTGGCAGCAGGCAATAAAAGCAGGAACTTTCCTATCGCAAAAAGAAATAGAAACACTCGTTGATGATCTGTTCAATTGCAAAATCAGTAACACTACACCAAACGGGAAACCGGTTTTCCTGGAATTCAAGAAAGACGAAATGGACAAAATGTTTGGCAGATAATTGTTAACAGTAAACAAAAAAAAGAGAAGAGTTTTTATTTTACCAGTAACAAAAAAAGGGAGAAAAAATCTCCCTTTTATAATTCTGATTAAATATCTTATTCAAACTGTTTTGAAATACCTCTTGCCAGTTCAACCATCTTCTTAACGCCATCCTCAGGAAGGTTTCCTTTTTTGAATTCGGCAAGCACTTCCGGAAGTTTGTTTTCCATCTCGAGGAGGAACTGTTCTTCAAAATACTGAACTTTTGAAACGGCTACGTTTCTGATAAAAACATTTGTTCCGAGGTAAATAATTTCAACCTTCTTTTAAAACGGGTAATGAGTAAAATGTGGTTGTTTTAA
>JBQCEG010000105.1:0-20402 GCA_051960475.1 Ginsengibacter sp. | reverse complement strand
TTCAGCGATATTGTTTTATTGAAAAATAATTACACCCTTCTCCTTCATTGTTCCTTTTGTCAAAAATTTTTGCAGTAAACCAGCAATTACAAATAATTTTTATTTTAAGTAAAAAACTTTTTTTGTTTTCATATTAATCGTAATATTGCGATGAAACTTTATTTTATGGGAGCAACAAAAGCAGAAGAATTTACTTTAAAAGATAACCGGCTGGCCGCTTATACGAAAGCCCTGGCACATCCGGCAAGAATTGCGATCCTCAAGCTGCTGATCAAAAAGCAGGCATGTATTTGCGGCGATATTGTTGATGAACTTCCTATTTCGCAAAGCACGGTGTCACAGCATTTGAAAGAGTTGAAACAGTCGGGCCTTATTAAAGGCGATATTGACGGAGCACGAGTTTGTTACTGCATCAATGATAAAGAATGGAAAGCTGCGCAAGAGCGGCTTAATGAATTGTTTGATTCTTATGATGGTAACAATTCTTGCTGTTAACTTACTTAGGAAATTAATCTAAATATTACGATAATAAAAAATCAACAAAATGGAAAATCAAAATGAATTAAAGGAAATGGTCAGGCAAAAGTATGCTGAGATTGCATTACAGGATAAAGAAACCAATCAGTCCTCATGCTGCGGTTCCGGTTGTTGCAGCGACGAAGTTTATAATATTATGTCTGAAGATTATGACCAACTCGAAGGTTACAATCCGGATGCTGATTTGGGTTTGGGTTGTGGATTACCCACAAAATTTGCAAAGATCGGGAAAGGAGATATGGTTATTGACCTGGGAAGTGGAGCAGGAAATGATGCTTTTGTGGCCAGGCACGAAACGGGCGAAACGGGCAAAGTTATTGGTATTGATTTTACACCGGCAATGATCCAAAAAGCCAGGAACAACGCCGAATTGAGAGGTTTTAATAACGTTGAATTCCGTGAAGGCGATATTCAAAAAATGCCTGTTACATCTAATGTTGCTGACGTTATTGTAAGTAATTGTGTGCTGAATTTGGTGCCGGATAAAAATGCTGTTTTTAAGGAAATATTTCGTGTACTAAAACCTGCCGGCCACTTTAGTATTTCAGATATTGTGCTGGAAGGAAACCTGCCTGCAAAAATTCAAAACGCTGCTGAAATGTATGCGGGATGCGTTTCAGGAGCCATTCAAAAACAACTGTATCTCGAATTGATTGAAACGAACGGTTTCGTCAATATCACTTTGCAAAAGGAGAAGGAGATTGTCGTGCCGGACGATATTTTGATAAATTATCTTTCAGAGGATGAGATTAATGAATTTAAAAATTCTGCCTCCGGCATCTACAGTATTACCGTTTACGCAGAAAAACCTTTGGGAGAAAGGGAATGTGGATGCGCTCCGGGATGTTGTAACTAATAATAAAATTTTGAGAAATGTCTTTTGATAAAATGCTTCCGGACGATTGGGAAGCCGTAAAACAAATTTATGAAGAAGGTATCGACACAGGACAGGCTACTTTCCAACAGCAGGCGCCCGAATGGGATGAATGGAATAACAATCACTTGAAACACAGCAGGATTGTTGTGAAGGAAGATGGACAGGTGTTGGGATGGGCAGCACTGACCGCGGTTTCGGGAAGATGCGTGTACGCCGGGGTTGGAGAAGTAAGCGTGTATGTAAGTACTAAAGCGAGAGGCAAAGGATTGGGCAAACAATTACTTCAAAAATTAATCGAAGAAAGTGAAGCAAACGATATCTGGACATTACAGGCTGGTATTTTTCCTGAAAATATTGCGAGTATAAAGATTCATGAGGACCAGGGTTTTCGTGTTGTTGGCAAAAGAGAACGGATCGGTCAGATGAATGGCGTTTGGAGAGATACAATTTTAATGGAAAGAAGAAGTAAGGTTACAGGTGTTTAATAAATTAAAATCGATGTCAGCAAATAATTGCGCTCCTGCAAGTGAAAGAAAACATTTATCGTTCCTCGACAGGTATTTAACGCTGTGGATATTTTTAGCGATGATCATCGGAGTGGTTATAGGATACTTTATTCCTTCTTCTTCAAACTTTATCAACTCTTTTTCTTCAGGAACCACCAACATCCCGCTTGCGCTTGGTTTGATTTTGATGATGTATCCGCCATTTGCGAAAGTTCGGTACAACAAGATGCGCGAGGTTTTTAAAAACCTGAAAGTTTTGAGTATATCCCTTTTGCTTAATTGGCTCATTGGGCCAATCTTAATGTTTTTCCTGGCCATTATTTTTCTTAAAGGATATCCTGAATACATGACCGGGCTTATTCTTATCGGATTAGCCCGTTGTATTGCAATGGTAATCGTTTGGAATGAACTTGCCGAAGGAAGCCGCGAATATGCGGCAGGATTGGTAGCATTAAATAGTATTTTTCAGGTTTTATTATACAGCGTGTATGCCTGGTTTTTTATTACAATTCTTCCCCCTCTTTTTGGAATTCATGGAGCAGTTGTCAATATTACGATTCAACAAATTGCAAAGACGGTTCTCATTTATTTGGGAATTCTATTTGCCGGTGGATTAATTACCAGAGTTGTTTTGCTTGGTTTGAAAGGAGAGAAGTGGTACCAGGAAAAATTCGTTCCGGTAATTTCGCCCATCACTCTTTTAGCTTTGCTATTTACGATCGTGGTAATGTTTAGCTTAAAAGGAAAACTGATCGTGCAGATTCCTCTTGATGTTATTCGTGTAGCCATACCGTTAGTAATTTATTTTGCGATTATGTTTTTTGTTAGTTTCCTTGTTGCCCGGCGAATGGGCACTGATTATTCAACCAATGCTTCGA
Organism: Ginsengibacter sp.; assembly: GCA_051960475.1. GTDB lineage: Bacteria > Bacteroidota > Bacteroidia > Chitinophagales > Chitinophagaceae > Ginsengibacter. The sequence continues at coordinate 17,604 of JBQCEG010000105.1, read as the reverse complement.
TTGCGTTTACAGCTGCAGGAAATAATTTTGAATTGGCAATTGCCGTGGCTATCGGTGTTTTCGGCATCAATTCAGGCCAGGCATTTGCCGGTGTCATCGGTCCGCTTGTTGAAGTGCCGGCATTGATAACCCTGGTTAACCTTGCCTTTTGGCTTCGCAAAAAATATTACAAAAAAGCAGTACCAACTTAAAAATTTAAAAGTGTATGTATGAAAAATATATTGATTCTTTGTACTGGCAACAGTTGTCGGAGCCAGATGGCAGAAGGTTATTTGCAGAAATTTGCCAACGGCAAAGCAAAAATTTATTCAGCCGGAATTGAAACTCATGGTGTGAATCCGAGAGCCATAGCCGTAATGAAAGAAAACGGCATTGATATTTCAAAACATACTTCCAATCATGTTGATGAATACCGTCATATCAATTTTGATTTTGTCATTACCGTTTGCGACAATGCAAAAGAAAGATGTCCTTTCTTTCCTTCTACTGCTAAAAAATTTCACCATAATTTTCCGGATCCTGCAAAAGCAACAGGAGAAGAAGAAGAAGTTCTCAATCAATTCAGAAAGGTGAGGGATTTGATTAAATCCTTTTCTGAAAAATTTGTTGCTGAAAACGTGTAATATTTTCTGACTTGATCCCATAAGTATAAAAGCAAGCAAACGGTGGAAAGTGTATTTATGGCAACAATATTTGTTTATTGCAAACGTTCAACAAGTTTGATAGAGTAAACAAACAAATTTTTAAAGATTTTAATTTATAAAACCGGTAAATTAAATTTTAAAATGTTTGAAAATATAACCCGGTATTTTTATTTTTAAAATCTGAAACTTTAACTCTCGTTTTCTGCTTCTGCTTATGAACAAAAAAATTCCCCCAACGCTGCTTCTCCTGTTATGCATCAACTCGTTCTTGTTAGCTCAAAAATTGCCCTCAACGCTTTTATGGAAAATTAGTGGCAATGGTCTTCAAAAGCCTTCTTACCTGTATGGTACAATGCATTTGACCAATGAAAAAATTTTTAATCTGGGTGATTCGCTATACAAAGCCATAGAGAAAAGCGATGGATTAGCCATTGAAGTCGATCCGCAGGTGTTCACGTCCTTTATTATATATGAGGCGAAAAAGGCTGAGGATAACGACAGAAAGAGACTAAAAGATGTAATGCCACTTGATAAGTTTGAAAAATATGGAAAACGGCTTGCAAAGAAATTAAATAAGGACGCGGGTGATATAACTCTGGCTGATATTGAACGTGAAAAAAACAGGTCTATACAACAATCACTAAGGAGCGGTAAAATGAAGACTTTTCTCGACATCTATCTCTATGATATTGCAAGACGTGAAGGTAAGTGGACGGGTGGTGTGGAAGATGAATCAGACCAGGAGGGGATTGACAACGTTAGTGAATCAGATATCGAATACTTTGCTACCAGTGGTACGCAAGAAAAAATGGATGCTCAAATTGACGACATGACAAACTATATGATTCAGGCGTACATAGCAAACGATCTCAATAAAATTGATAGTATTTCAAATCTTGAAGATAGTTCATACAATGAAAGAATGCTTTTTAACAGGAATATCAAAATGGCCAGGCGCATGGATAGTTTGGGCAGGATTAGAAGTATGGTCTTTGCGGTAGGAGCAGCTCATTTACCGGGTGAAAAAGGATTAATCTCTTTATTGAAAGAAAGGGGTTTTACCGTTACTCCTGTGTTTTCATCAAGGAAAATAAAACCTGCTGATTATAAAGTGGCGGAAGTGCCGGTTAAATGGTATGCAGTGAAAGATACCGAGAGTCTATACTCTGTATCGATGCCAGGAAAACCTGGCGAGATGACGATGTATGGCCTCTTTCATCTTAAAATTTATTTTGATGTTTTTTCAAGCACAGTTTATATGACGGCTGCCATCAAAACCCCCTACAACCAGCAAATGGCCGATAGTGTGTTTAATTCTGTGCTTCCTAATTTTTACATAGAATCTGATTATTCAAAAGGGACACCAATTACTGTAAATAATGTTAGCGGGCGTGAGTTTATATCGAAGAAAGACATATATACAGATGGATATTTTCTATTCAATAATGGCACAATGTATATGACAATTGCCATGTGCATGCAAAAAACTTCACCCGATTTAAAATCGATCAACAAGTTTTTGCATTCATTAACCATCCAACCAAATACCTCTGATGATCAAAAAGAAATTGTTTTTACAAATAAACAAGAAGGGTTTCGAGTACTGCTTCCTGCACCTGCCCGGTCTGCTGATTCGTTAATCGGGAATAATGATACCACTACTTTAAAGAAAATTGATTTTGCAATAGACCCGCAATCGGGCGCTTATTTTTTCTTTGGTTCCAGCGAGGCAGCACCCGGTTACAATTATCCTAACGACAGTTCAATTCTTGTTAGTTTCCGGCAATCAGAATCTCAAAAGTTTAAAAGCCTTGATGTTGATTCATTATATCAAAAAAACGGAAACAGGATTCTGGATTTGAAAGGAATGATGAAAAATGTGCCACTGATGTTTAAGATTCATTACCAAATGAGAGGAAATCGTCTTTATATTTTGGGCGTGTTATTTGATACATCAAGAGATCAATCTTCTGTAAATAGGTTTTTTGATTCATTTGATACGCTTGCTTACGCAAAAACAAAATGGAATCATTACCATGATTCTGCTAATGTTTTTTCTACCTGGGCTCCTGCAAGGTTCATTTACAAACAAGGTGAAACTCAGCAATTCCTTGAACCCCTGGACAAATACATAAGTTACGATTCAGCGCGTGGTGATGATTTTGAAGTTTCGATACAGGATTTTGGAAAGTATTACTGGCAAAAAAACGATTCAAGCTTATGGACAAGATTGATCAAAAATTATACAGTAAAAGACAGTCTGGTTAATAAAAAAGAAGTTTGGAATGGACAGGTGAAAGGATATGAAATACTTTTGAAACGGCGAGGATCCTTTAATTCAAAACGTGTACGGCTTCTTCTAAATGGGAACATGTTGGTTACGGTCACTACCGCCCAATCCGACAAGGAAATAAATAATGAGAACAACAATAGATTTTTTGATTCGTTCAGGATTAATAAGCCTCAACCAATATCAAACCTGTTTGCATCCAAAGCCGGATTAATATTAAATGATTTTGCATCGACAGACTCAATGACAAGTGTAAAGGCTTCCTATTTTCTTCGTAATTCCTCTTTTACCAAAGCAGATCTTTCTTTGTTGCATATGGCGTTACTTAAAAAGTATCCGGAAAAAAAGTACACGATTTATCAAAACCCTAAACAAGAAATTGAAGATGCCATCATAAAGGTAGGCGATAGTTCTTCCTATGAATTTGCTCAAAATAATTTTGTAGAGGCAGATGATTCCACAAGAAATATTCTTCTGGCAATCATGGCTTCGTTTCCGACTACGAAGCATTATAATGATATAAAATGCCTTCTGCTTAAATATCCTCCGGTTCTTCAACCGGGTTATGATTTTATCAATCAAGTAAGCGATTCATTGCAATTGACCGCGGCTATTTTCCCCGACTTATTACCTTTGTTGAAGGATACGGCGATGGCTCCCGTAATAATAAATCTTTCTAACAAACTTCTTGACAGCGGTTTTATTAGCATGCAATCCCTGCTCCCTTATGAAAACCTTATTTCAGATATTTCTTCCAAACAATTTACACGTTATAAGGAGCAGGAAGACGATTATAACTTCAGTTATCAAATAGAGGAATTGCTTGGAAAATTAAACACCAGCAAAACTAATTCAGCGCTAAATAGGTGGAGCCATATGCCCGAAACCTATCTTCGTTGGAACGCAATAAAATTACTCCTGGATAACCAACAGCCACTCCAGCAGGATGTTTTGGATTCTGCAGCAAAGGATCTTTACACACGCGCTGATCTTTATGACTCCCTTAGAGTTTATAACAGATACGATCTTTTTCCAGAAGCCTATCTTTCACAAGAAAAAATCGGGGAAAGCCTTGCTTATATCTCAGTCTCAGATGATGATCCAACCGATATCACCTACCTCGCTGATACAGTGGTTAACTTTAAAGGACGCCCTTCACGCTTTTATTTTTATAAAGTAGCTTTCAATTATGATGATGATACGACTTATTCACTTGCCTGTGCCGGACCATTTGACATTGCAAACAAAAATGTGAAGTTGAAAGAAAGTTTTGGGGATTTTTATTATGATGAAGATTTCGATTCATCAATAAAGGGTGAACAGATGAAAGCTTTACTTGAGCAAATGGAAGAAGGTTTTAAATGGTTTGATCAAAAGGATGAAAAGATAGACAAGTGATCAATTGGGCAGAAATCCCTTTAAGCCGATTTTTTTTTAACACCAAAACTTTTTAATCTTGAAAACACTTTTGATTCGATTTTTGTTTATTAACCTGCTGACCTCTTTTTCTTTTTTAAACTCTTTTGCCCAAAAGAAAAACCCGGACGTTTTCAATTTTTCCAAATACAATAAAAGGGAATTGACAATTGGAAATTCAAAGCTGTTATCCAAATATGAACGGCAGACGGGCAATCTAACTGTGTTGGATTGGAGAGAGGATACAATTGTTGGCTTTATGGGCAACGATTATTTTGTGATTCCTGGAATTGAAAATTCAATAAAAAATGAATTGCTGTCAGAAGATGAATTTAAAAACGATTCAAAGTTGGCTTCCACAAAAATAATTGTGTGTTTGAAAAAATTATGGATTTGTCGGCATCTCACCGAGGAAAATAACCACTGGCAGGGAGGAATAATCTGGAAAGCCGACCTCTTTGAAAAAGTGAATGACAGGTTTGTTTATTTAAGCCGGGTAGATACGGTAATAAAAGGAGGCAGCAATACAAGGTTTATTGCAAAGAAATTAATTCCATTATGCCTGCAGTTGACAACCTCTAAAATTAAATCTGCAATTGCAAATCCCGGGAAACAAAAAGTGTATTCGGATATAGATCAATTCAAAATTAATTACCAGAAAATTCCTGTTTTGCAAAAAGGTCAGAAGAAAAGGGGATTGTATTTGACCTACGAACAATTTTTAAACGACACACCTACTCCCGCAAACTTTGAAGTTGAAAGGGATAAACTTTCTGATGGATTGTTCGTAAAAAATTCGAAGGGGGATTACGAATTAGTAAGAAATTTGTGGGGTTACTGCGATGGAGAAAACAGGTATATAAAATCGGGTGAAAAATATTTTCAGTTGTGCAGATATAATAACACTTTTTATTTCTATGGCGCCAAATACATTCAGAAGTTTGTATCTGAAGACATCGGAACAGCAAGTGTACTAAATGTTGTAACAAATACCAACCGGAAGATCACTAAATATACGCTTAATTATTATCCTTTTCAATTAGAAATCTCTGACGGTAAGTTTTATTAATATATTTTTAGTGAACGAATAAATTCGGCAGAATTTTATTTTGTTGCAGACTTATAATCAGTATCTCACACCTCCTTCCTCAAAACTTCCAAAGGCGGTTTGTTCATTATTCCAAAACTATTTACGAGACCGGTGATAATCGTTAGTGCGCACACAATAACAGCTAGTAACAAGGCCGGCCAAAGATTTGGATGAAAAGCAGAATTAAAAATATAATGAGCCAGAGCCCAACTTGCGGCAAGGCCTAAAAGGATTCCTGTTAGTGCAGCCAAACCGCCGAGGAAAAAATATTCGAGCAAGGTGATCGCAAAAATTTGCTTTCGGCTTGCGCCTAATGTGCGAAGCAAAACACTTTCTTGTAAGCGCTGGTATTTGCTGATCAAAACTGAAGAGACCAAAACCACCAAACCTGTGAGAATGCTGAAGCCGGCCATAAAACGAATGACAAACCCGATCTTACTCATAATTGAATTCAATACACGAAGAACAAGGCCAAGATCAATGATGGAAACATTTGGATACTGCTGTACCATTTGCTGCTGAAATTTCGCCGACACTTCCTGTGATGGGACTTTCGTGAGGATCACTTCGAATTGCGGTGCATCGTTTATTACTCCTTCGGGGAAAACAATTAAAAAATTCGTTCTGATGTGGCTCCAGTCCACTTCTCTGAAACTTCCAACAACAGTCGGGATCATTACGCCCTGCACATTAAAAGTAATCGTGTCGCCGAGTTGAACTCCATTTCGCTCCGCATAATGTTGCTCCATAGAAATTGGTGGAAGTCCTTTCCCTGGTGCTTTTGCCGTCCATTTGCCTTTTGTTATTTTTTCTGTTGATGTCAATGAATCACGGAAAGTGCATCTATATTCCGTGGCAAAAAGATAATGTGAATAGGGAAGAGTGGAATCTTTTTTCAAATCGGAAACACTAAATCCATTTACCTGGTCAATCCGCATATTGACAATCGGGATCATTTCTTTTACCGGAAGGTTATTGTTTTTTACAAGCTTTGCAACTCCTTCTTTTTGGCTACTTTGAATGTCGAACAAAACCATGTTTGGTTGGTCACCACTGGTTGCAATGTTTACCCGGTTCAACAAAATGGATTGCACAAAGATCAATGTGCTGATAAGCGCTGTTCCAAGTCCAATAGAAATGATAAGAATTGTTGTTTGATTATTGGGGCGATACAAATTGGCGAGTCCCTGTCGCCATAAGTAATACCATGAAGAAGGGAAGAATTTCCTTACGATCCATATAAGTAATTTGGCAATGGCTGTTAATACAAAAAGTGCAATGCCGATGCTGATGGTAAAATAAATTGCATTCTTCCAGTTGTGCATCACGATCCATGAAAAGCCTAAAACAAATAAAGTGATCAATAAATAAACGATCCATTTTAATTTGTCAGTTTGTTTGGTTGGCGATTCAAAAGAGGCACGCAAAGCCTGTAGCGGCGATATTTTCCGGATGGAGATCAAAGGCAATAGGGAAAACAAAACAGAAATTCCTGTACCTAATAAAATTCCATCAGCAATGGCGATCCATGAAATTGTTGTTTTGATAGAAACGGGTAAAAAGTCTTTTAAAACAAGTGGCAATAATTGTTGGATCCCGGCGCCCAAAATGCACCCAATCAATGACCCGATAAAACCAATGAAAATAATTTGGACCAGGAAAATTAGAAATGCCTGCACCGGCGAAGCTCCAAGGCAGCGAAGGATTGCAATGGAATTGATTTTTTCTTTTACATAAACATGAACGGCGCTCGCAACTCCTGTACAACCCAATAACAAAGCAATGAATCCGACTAGGGAAAGAAATTTGGTAAGATCAGCAAACGATCTTCCCGTATCTTCTTTTTGTGATTCAACTGTGTCATAATGATAATCGTTGTTTTCAAGAGTTGGTCGTATTGCATTCACCAATTTTTGATCATTAACCGCCTTGTTAAATTTTACAAAATAGTGAAAGCTGATTCGGCTGCCCTTTTGCATCAATTGCGTTTGCTTAAGGTATCGAAGAGGAATATAAACGATAGGCGCAATTGATGAAGTGAAACCGGTTTGCCCCGGTGCGTTGATCAATTTTCCTGCAATAGCAAAAGTTACTTCACCTACTTTTATCGAGTCGCCAACGTGGGCATTAAATTGCAACATCAGCGTTTCATCCACCAGAGCTTGTTGACTGTTTCTGAAACTTTCAGCAGCTGAAGCAGGTTCAGTTTCCAGGCTTCCATAATAAGGGAAATTTCCATTCAACGCGCGCACCTGGATCAATCTCGTTCCGCCGTTTTTGGGAAACAAAACCATTGAGGCAAAATTTCTTTGCTGTGATTGTTCGCCGCCTAAAGAATCGAGTAGGTTTTGAACCGCTTCAGGTGCCGCTTGATTTCCGGAAATCTCCAGGTCGGCGCCAAGGAGTGATGCCGCCTGGTTATTTACTTCATCACTCAGATTGTTGCCCAAAGAATAAATGGCTACCAACGCTGCAATGCCGAGAATGATCGAAGAAATAAAGAGAAACAAACGCGAACGGCTTCTGCGACTGTCACGCCATGCCATTTGCAGCAGCCACCTCCAATGAAGCCAATTAAGATTTTTATTTTTTTGTTCTTTCACTGTTCCTGTGGGATTCATCTTTCTGCTTTAGTCGCTTCAAATACTGCTGTTGATTTTTGTTGGTTCATCAGAAATAATGCGACCACCTTTTAAATGTATGATCCTTTGTGTTCGCGAAGCAAGTTCATTGTCATGCGTTACCAAAACGAGCGTCGTTCCTGCTTCCTTGTTGAGGCCGAACAAAAGATCAATAATAAGGTTGCTTGTTTCTGCATCAAGATTTCCTGTTGGTTCGTCGGCAAATAAAATTGTTGGATGATTTGAAAATGCTCGCGCAATCGCTACTCTTTGTTGCTCGCCACCACTTAGTTGCGCAGGATAATGATGGCTTCGATCAGCCAGGCCGACTTTATCCAAAAATTCCTTAGCCCTTAAGTGTACTTTTTTTTCGCCGCGCAATTCCAAAGGAACCATTACATTTTCGATGGCAGTCAGAGTAGGCAACAATTGGAAATTTTGGAAAATAAAACCAACATAACGATTACGGATAAACGCAAGTTGATCTTCATTTAGAGATTGGAGTTTGTTTTGCCTAAGTTCGATACTTCCTGATGTAGGTTTATCAAGACCGACACATAAACCAAGCAAGGTTGTCTTTCCGCTTCCTGAAGGACCGACGATGGAAAGGGTAGAGCCCGTTTCGACGGAGAAATTGATATTGTCTAAAACGGTTATAAAGTCGCCACCGCTTTTGTATTTTTTAATAACATTTTGTAGGGAGAGGATGGTTTCCATTAAATATAATTTTCAGAGAACAAAAAAATCATCAAGGTATATTTGTAAGTGAGTGAAAGATGAATTTTGTCATTCAATAAAAATAATTAATTCTAAGTTACCATGTCAACTTACTATTTTTTCCGTCGCCTGGTTTTTAAAATAGGTTCTTTGTTTCTTTTCGTTGCAATGATCTCATGCAATAATAATGGCTCAAAAAATGTTAATTCAAATAATCAAACAACAAGCAAAGATTCAGAGGTAACTACCCAAAATAAGAAGACCATCTTGTTTTTTGGAAATAGCCTCACTGCAGGTTATGGCGTTGATCCTTCGGAAGCTTACCCGGCTTTAATTCAGAATAAAATTGATTCACTCGGCTTGAATTACAAGGTCATCAATGCAGGTGTGAGTGGCGAAACTACTGCTGACGGTAACAGCCGGATTGACTGGATCTTAAAACAACGGGTTAATATTTTTATGTTGGAACTTGGGGCCAATGACGGACTTCGGGGAATTCCCCTGAAAGAAACGAAAGAAAATCTTCAATCGATTATTGATAAAGTAAAGACCAAATATCCCAAGGCAAAAATTATTTTGGAAGGAATGGAGATTCCACCAAATATGGGTCCTGAATACACTTCAAAATTCAGGGAAATATTCCCTGAGCTTTCCAAAGAAAACAATATTGATCTTGTTCCTTTTTTATTAAAAAATGTTGGCGGCATTCCAAAACTAAACCAGCGTGATGGCATTCATCCAACAGCCGAAGGCCATAAAATCGTTGCTGAAAATGTTTGGGAAATTTTAAAAAGAGATCTTTGAGACTCTAACAGCAAAATCTTTTCGAATCTCCTTGTTCAATTTTACTATGAAGAAATAAATGCTTGTTTTTTCTTTGTTTATTGTTAGTTACATTTTGAATTGTAGCTCCTCGGTTATATCAAATTAAAAATCTGGCACAGAAATTAGTTTTATTATTTCCAAGCGTTTTGCCTCTAGTTATTTAAACGTAGCTTTTAACCTAAAACAAATTTATGCCGCGCAAAAAAAGTTCTAAAGAAGAGGAAGAGAAAAAACCGCAAAAAAGCCAGCAGCTTATTTTGAAGCATACGGAAGAAGCGGCCCTTACTGAATTGAATCGTTCTCCGTTAGGCTTAATGTTGTCAGGACTTTCCGGTGGTCTTGATATTGGATTTTCCGTGTTGATGATGGCTGTGGTTTTGACCTTGTTTAAAGGTGTCTTTCCTGGCGCGGTTGTTCAGTTTTTTGTAGCGGCAATGTATCCGCTTGGATTTATGTTTGTGGTTCTTGGGCGCTCCGAACTTTTTACTGAACATACGACGCTTGCTGTTTTACCAGTGTTACAGGGATTGGCTCCGATAAAAAGATTATTGCGTTTATGGGGAATCATTTATTTCAGCAACATCGTTGGCGGTTTGATTTTTTCACTGATACTTTGCTATTTTGCCAATACACTTCACTTTATTCAAAGTTGGGCACTTGCGCAGATCAGTATTGATCTGATCGGACATACCTGGATGGGAATTTTGTTGAGTGCGGCTTTGGCCGGATGGCTAATGGGATTGCTCGCCTGGCTTGTTGCAGCTGCCCGGGAGACTATCAGCCAGATCGTGATTATTTACATTATTACCACCTGCATTGGACTGGCAGGACTTGCTCACTCAATCGTAGGAAATATTGAAGCCGCGGTAGGATTGATAAATGGTGATATTTCTTTCTTGCAATATCTGAATTTTCTTTTGCCGGTAACGCTTGGAAATATTATCGGAGGTGTATTCTTTGTTGCTGTTTTAAAATACAGTCACACAACTTTGAGCGGAAAAGAAGCAGAAGTGAATATTGAAGATCATACGGAAAAGATGGGACAGTAAACCTACTTCTATCTTTCTTTTTTATTTTACTTATTAAGCAAAAGATAAAGAACAGCGGCAACCAATGAACCGGCAATAGGCCCGGAAATTGGTATCCATGCATACTTCCAGTCGGATTTAGATTTATCTTTTACAGGAAGAATCGAATGTATTATTCTTGGCCCAAGATCCCTGGCCGGGTTGATGGCATATCCGGTTGTGCCGCCAAGCGATAAGCCGATTGCCCAAACAATAAAAGCGACAGGAATTGCACCAACAGAACCAAGTCCAATGGGTGTTTTTTCTTCACCGATTTCTCCATTCGTTATGTAAAATACGGCGAGCAATAAAACAAATGTTCCCAATAGTTCACTAATGAAATTCAACTTTGTGTTTTTGATTGCAGGAGCAGTATAAAAACATGCGCTTTTCAAACCACCATCTTCCGTAGCGGAAAAATGATCCTTGTACATGATCCAAACAAGGAACGAGCCTGCCATGGCGCCTGCCAGCTGGGCAAGGATAAACATTGGAACTCGTGACCACGCAAACTTCCCGGCTATTGCCAAACCAATTGTTACCGCTGGATTCAAATGTGCACCGCTGTAGGGTCCGGCGATTACTACCCCAGCGAAAACTGCCAAAGCCCACCCTGTTGTGATCACAATCCAGCCTCCATTGTTTCCTTTGGTGTCTTTCAATACAACATTGGCTACAACACCATTCCCCAAAAGGATCAGTATCATCGTTCCAATTAATTCAGCAATTATTGGGTTCATCTTTTTTGTTTTAAAATGAAATTATTTTTTGGATTCGTTTGCCCAGTAGAGCGTTGCTTTTACTGCACGGTGCCATTCATTTATTTTCTTTTCCCTGCTTTCTGAAGAAGGAGTAAACTTCTTATTTACTTTCCATTGTGTTTGCAGTTGTTCAATGTTTTTCCAAAAACCAACTGCAAGTCCTGCGAGATACGCTGCGCCAATCGCTGTGATCTCGGTCACTTCGGGTCGCACGACATTGGCATTCAAAATATCAGATTGAAATTGCAACAACAAATCATTTTTTGTTGCGCCACCATCAACTCTTAATTCAGAAATGGTAACATCACAATCTGCTTCCATCGCTTTTAAAACTTCCAGCGTTTGAAAGGCAATACTTTCCAAAGCAGCTCTTGCAATGTGGCTTCTGTTTGTGCCACGGGTAATGCCAAAAATGCTTCCGCGTGCATCCTGGTTCCAATGCGGAGCGCCCATCCCGGCAAATGCAGGAACCAGATAAACACCGCCACTATCTTCAACTTGTGATGCCAATTGCTCAATCTCCGCCGCTGAAGAAATTATTTTTAATTCATCGCGCAGCCACTGTACAACAGCACCGGCAATAAAAATGCTTCCTTCAAATGCGTATTCCACTTTGTCGCCAATCTTCCATGCTATCGTAGTTATTAAATTGTTTTTAGAAAGAAGCGGTTTCTCGCCAATGTTCATCAGCATAAAACAACCGGTTCCATAAGTGTTTTTTACCATTCCTGGTTTGTTGCAAATGTGACCGAAGAGCGCCGCTTGTTGGTCACCGGCAATTCCGGCAACAGGCACTTTTGTTCCCAATAATTTTCCTGAAGTTTCACCATAAACTTCACTTGACGAACGGACCTCAGGAAGCATACTTGCAGGAGTTTTAAAAATATCAAGCAACTCTTCGTCCCACGCTAATGTGTGAATATTATAGATCATGGTGCGTGATGCATTGCTCGCATCAGTAATATGCAATTTTCCTTCCGTAAGATTCCAAATGAGCCAGGAATCAACGGTGCCGAATGCGAGTTCTCCTTTCTCTGATTTTTCTCTTGCACCTTTTACGTTATCTAAAATCCACTGAATTTTTGTCGCAGAAAAATATGCGTCAAGTACCAGTCCGGTTTTTTCCCGGATGATTGAGTCAGCATTTTTTTCTTTGAGTAAATCACATTGGGCCGAAGTGCGTCTATCCTGCCAAACAATGGCGTTGTAAATCGGTTTGCCCGTTTCCCTGTCCCAAACAATGGTTGTTTCTCTTTGATTGGTAATTCCGATTGCGGCAATCTCTTCAGGCCTGATCTTTTCTTTTAAGATGGCTTCAGTAATTACCGAAGCCTGAGACGACCAGATTTCCATTGGATCATGCTCTACCCAACCCGGCTTTGGATATATCTGTTGAAATTCTTTTTGCGCCAAAGAAACGATGTTGCCTTCTTCATTAAAAAGAATAGCGCGCGAGCTGGTCGTTCCCTGGTCAAGCGTCAATACGTATTTTTTCATCTGCAGTGGTCTTTGAAAAAGCAATTCGGTTATTTCAAAAGTAACAGTAAACGAACTATTACAGGAGATTTCTGTTTTGAAATAAAGAGAATTAAAATAAATTATTAAAAGGCAAATTAGTAATTTTCGGCGAAGTGCATTTTTATTCAAAGAATTCTTAAGATGAATCTGTTCAACAGGAAAACTTTATTAGAAAAATTAAATGAAACTTCAGAATGGGATTTACTTATTGTTGGCGGAGGAGCAACCGGTCTAGGAATCGCTGTTGATGCTGCTTTGCGCGGATTCAAAACCTTGCTGATAGAGCAATACGATTTTGCCAAGGGCACTTCGAGCAGGAGCACTAAACTTGTCCACGGCGGTGTTCGTTACCTTGCTCAAGGAAATATCCGGCTGGTGACAGAAGCTTTAAAAGAAAGAAGTTTTCTATTAAGAAATGCCCCACATCTCTCGAAAAATAAATCTTTTATCATTCCATGCTACAGTTGGATAACAGGAATTTATTATGCTGCCGGTTTGAAGATTTACGATTGGCTTTCCGGACGAAAAAGTATAGGCAAATCAGAGTTGATCTCTAAAAAAGAAATTGAAAAAAGATTACCAGCAATAAATAAAAGTTCGCTTCAGTGTGGGGTTCTTTATCACGATGGTGTTTTTGATGATGCGCGGTTGGCGTTGAACCTGGCTCAAACGGCTATTGAGAAAGGAGCGGTCGTTCTCAACTATTTCAAATTAGTTTCTCTCAAAAAAAACGACGTTCAAAAAATTTGCGGTGTGATAATTAGAAATGAAGAAACGGGTGAGAATTTTCTGATCGATGCCAAAGTTGTGATCAACGCAACAGGCGTTTTTGCAGATCAACTTTTACAAATGGATCAACCATTGGCAAAATCAATGATAAGGCCAAGCCAGGGGATTCATTTGGTATTAGACAAATCATTTTTGCAAAGTGAAGATGCAATAATGATCCCAAAAACATCAGATGGCAGAGTTCTGTTTGTAATTCCCTGGAAAGACAAAGCTTTGGTTGGCACCACAGACACGCCTTTAAAAACGCCTTCTGCCGAACCTCATGCTTTGGAAAAGGAAATTGAATTTGTATTAAAAACAGCAGGAAGATTCTTATCTAAAATTCCTGAGAGAAAAGATGTGTTAAGTGTTTTCGCGGGCTTGCGTCCACTCGCTTCTACTGAAAATGAATCATCCAAAACCAAAGAGATTTCCAGGAGCCACAAAGTAATTATTTCCGAAAGCAATCTTGTTTCTGTTATTGGAGGAAAATGGACCACTTATCGAAAAATGGCTGTGGATACATTGAATAAAATTTTTGCATCACAGCTTCTTCCTTTAAGAAATGGTTCGACTGAAAATTTAAAAATTCATGGCTATTCAACTGAAGACAAAAAAGGAGCATTATCCGTTTACGGTTCTGATGAAACTGCAATCGAAAGTCTTGAAAAAGAAAATGCAGATTATGAAGAACCATTAAGTTTGGAAACTTCAATAACTGCGGCTCAGGTGGTTTGGGCAGTAAGAAATGAAATGGCGCGAACAGTAGAAGATTTTTTAGCCAGAAGAACGAGAGTTTTGTTTACAGACGCAAAACTGGCTATGAATTTGGCACCAAAAGTAGCAGAAATAATGATGAAAGAATTGAACAGGGACGAAGAGTGGAAATCCAGTCAGATTGCAGAATTTAAGCGATTGGCCAAAAATTATTCTTTGAATCCGTAATGTAAATTTAATCAACCCAATTGTTTAATTTCTTTTCTTTGTTACCCAAACCATTTGATCTTTCAAAAAATATTTTGCAAATCTTTCAGAATGAAATCACCTTTCAAAAATAACCTGTTTAAAGCATTTTTGTTTTTCTCAATTTTTTTTGTTTCCTGTAAATCTTCAAGAATATTCAAATCAACTGTTTCAAAAGATGAATATCACAGCAGTTATGACGATACAACTTTGACTGTTGATAATAACTCAATCCTGATGCCTTACAATCGTTTTATCGATCCGGCAGGAACAGTAATTCGATTCGGAAATGACGCTTTGGAAAATCACAGTTTGGATTGCGCATTAATGCCGGATGAAAATGTGCTGGCAGTGGAAGATCGTTATGGCGTGGCTTTTATTAATATAAGTGAAAAAAAGTTGTTGTATCACCTGGATTATGATGGAACATACAGAGGGCTGATGAGTACCTATTCAGGAATAAAAACTTACCGGGATGAAAAAGGTGAACATATACTTTGGGGCGCTTCCAATCCTTATAAAAAAGTTTGTATGGTTTTGGATGCAGTTTGGAATGGGAGGAAGGCGGAAATAAAGGATGCAATTTCCTTTAGTGCGAAAGCCCCGGCTCCTTTAGCCTTACCGAACGACATCGCTATCAGTAATGAAAATGGTGAAAGATATTTGTATGTCGTATTAAACGGCAACAACACTTTGGAGAAAATAAGGCTGGCTGATAAAAAAGTAATATGGACAACGAATACTGGAATGGCACCATTTGGAATTGCTATTACCAGCGGAAAAGCTTTTGTTACTAATTGGGCAGGACCGGTTCCTACCGATACTTCAAAAGAAACTGCAGGTATACCTTATGGGGAAGTTTATATAGATCCCAAAACCGGCGCTACTTCTGAAGGGACAGTAAGTGTGATCGATTTAAAAACCGGGAAGGTAGAAAAAGAAATTCCTGTTGGGTTGCATCCCAATGCGATCATCAGTTCAAAAGATGAAAAGTATGTTTTTGTTTCAAATGGAAACAGTGATAATGTTTCGATCATTGATGCGCAAAAAGGTAAAGTTGTTAAAACAATTTCTGTAAGGCTGGATGAAAAACAAAATCATTTTATAGGCGATTCACCGAATGCGCTTGCACTTAGCGAAGACAATAAAACACTTTTCGTTTCAAACGGAATGGACAACGCGATTGCAGAAATAAATATTGGTGATATTTCTTCGTTTACTGCTGGTAGTTATTCACCAGTTAAAGGATTTATTCCAACAGAAGCGTATCCCGCTGGCATGGCAATAAAGGGAAATACTTTGTTTGTGGCCAACCTCGAAGGAGAGGGCGCAAGAGTGGCAAATAAAAATCGTTTTAATGCACATCACCAGGAAGCAACTGTTTCCATTATCGATATTCCTTCTGAAAAGGGATTAAAAGATTACACGGCAAGAGTTATTCATTCAAATCTGTTATTCCGAACAAAAGTTACCGATTTGTTGCCACGAAAAAACGTTGCACCAAAGCCGGTTCCCGCAAGAATCGGCGAGCCGTCGGTTTTTAAACACGTGATTTATATTATTAAGGAAAACAGGACTTATGACCAGGTCTTGGGTGACATGAAAGAAGGAGATGGAGTGGAGTCGCTGTGCGTTTACGGCAATAACATTACCCCCAATCAACACAAGATTGCAAAGGATTTTCTGTTGCTGGATAATTATTACGCCTCCGGCAAATCTTCTGCTGAAGGACATTCCTGGGCAGATGCCGCGATCGTAACTGATTATATTGAAAAAAATGTTCGGGCCTGGTTCAGAAGTTATCCTCACGTTTTGTATGATGCAATGGCGTACAACAAAAACGGGTTTATTTGGAACAATGCCTTGGATCATGGAAAAACAGTGAGAGTTTATGGTGAAGCGTGTGAACCGGAATTTGATCCTTCATTAAACTGGACAAGTATTTATGAAAATTATCTTTCAGGTAAGCAAACCGAATTTAAAAACCATACAACAATTTCCAGGGTAAAGCCAATTCTTTCAGAAACTTATCCTTGTTATGATGGACACAACTTTAGCGACCAGATGAGGGCAGATGCCTTTATAAAAGAGCTTCATGAATATGAAAATCAGCCGGGCGATGATTTTCCACAATTAACGGTGATGGCACTTCCGAGTGATCATACAGCAGGAATGGCACCGGGATTTCCAACTCCAAGAGCAATGGTTGCAGACAATGACCTGGCACTGGGACGAATTATTGAAGCGCTGACAAAAAGCCGTTTTTGGGATTCAACAGTTGTATTCGTCACGGAGGATGATTCACAGGATGGATGGGATCATGTTTCGGCTTATCGCACAACCGGGTTTGTTATTAGTCCTTATTCGCATTTGCAAAAAACAGTTCACACCAATTATAATCAAACCTGTATCGTTAGAACTATTGAACAAATTCTCGGTATTCCGCCTATGAATGTTATGGATGCAACGGCATTGCCAATGTTTGATTGTTTTTCTGACACATTAAAGAATGAGACTTTTGCTCATGTTAAGAATAGTATTCCGCTCAATGAGATGAACAAAAGCACAGCATCATTAAAAGGAAAAGCGCGCAAATTTGCAAAGCTCTCAACACTCCCGGAGTTTGCGCACATTGATGGCGGAAATGACGATTTACTAAATAGGATTCTTTGGTTTGCTTCAAAGGGGAACACTCCTTATCCAAAGCAAAAAACTTTGCCTGTCTCCCAAAGAAAAGATAACGATGATTGAAAGTAACGGTGAACAGAAAACGAAGAAATCCGGGAGTTTTATTTTTCCTGAATAAACTGAATCAAAATAATACCCCAACAATCACCACTCCCTTTCAATCTCTCCATTCAAAATTTGCATGATGAAAAGGTGTTTGTTTTCGTAATAATCTGTCTGTGGATTGCCGGCATGAT
>JBQCEG010000104.1:0-10438 GCA_051960475.1 Ginsengibacter sp. | reverse complement strand
TTCTGTCTAATTTTATTTTAAATATTTGTTTCTACTTTTAGTCCTTTTGAGCATAAATTGGATTTATTACTATATTCAGGCAGATGATTGATATTAAATTTGAAAGTTTTACACTTATTAGCATATTAGCTTGGAAAGACAATTGAAAGCATGGATGAAGTTTGCCTATGGGCGACATTTGATTGCCGGATGTATTCGTGGAAAAGTTATGGAATCTCAACGACTAACTTGATAGCCATTTGCGATCTAGATTCAAAATACGCTTAGAAAGAACGCAACCCCGAATAGCAATCCGCAGACTGCGTATAATCATAATCGTTATACTCAATGACAGTGCCTGACTGACGTTTTCTTCTCATGTTTGGATCGATGAAGCAACGGTTGCTAAAGTTCGGCCTTCGCCTCCGGTTGCCGGTGATTTTTTAAAAAAGGTGAATCAGTTTTTAGAAAAAATATCTTGAATGTTTGCTGTTATTTATATCGTTTTTTAAATGTGGAAGTTGCTTCCCTGCTGCGATTGAAGCAGTGGCGTATGACAATGGAGGTGTACAGTCTTATGCAAAAGCGGTATGCTCAAAAGCCTAAAAGTCCTGTGTAAAATCGCGTCTACCCTTGTGTGTTAGTTTAACGTTCGGCAACAGCTCCTTCTCATGTAGTTTAAGTTAGATCAAATAAGAGCAAGACAGCCGGATTCTTCCGGTGGTTTGTTGCCGGGTTTTGTGAATTGCTTGTTTTTTATTGTGTAACTGCTTTTAAAAAATTGCTTTTTGGAATGACAAATATTAACCCAACCGCTGCCGCTACCATTAATTATTATTACCCGCTTCTGTTGCGGTATGCCACCCTATTAATTGAGGATCATGATGAGGCGGAAAAAATAGCGCGTAAGGTGCTTGAAGATCAATACCAGGTAAACGGGCTCGCACCCTCAAGATTCCTCCGCCTGGTACTAAAGACAGATGTACTCAACCGGTGCTTATACTTTAAACAGTTCCAGATCTTTGATCGCCCTCCGATTAAAATTCCCGTTGGAGGATATGTTCCAACGGAGGAAGAAAATAATAACCCGCAGACAAAATGATTATTCCTGTGAGAAATATAATCAAATGCGTAAAATTGCTCAAAGCCCTCTTTGAATGCAAACCAAAAGGGCCTACCTAGCAAGGCTTTTACCATATCCTAATACACGCAATTTTTAATTTTAATTTGTCCTAGGTGAGCTAATGGCAAATGGAGGAAACCATTGAGGGGAGAAAACGAGCCAAATGTGGTTATTATTACCATGAATTTTATAGGCCTCCGTTTAATGCAGTACTGGTAGGCATCATGGAAAAAATTATTTCATAATTTACTACCACAAAGCTGATCCTTCCTGTAAAGAAAATCACTGTGGCATTTATCTGTCGCTTTTGAAATTTCCTTAATCTTTTTATTCCAATCCATCAAAAGCTTTGGTCCCTTTATCATTCCTTGTTCTCTCCAATAAGTAAAGAGACTTATTTTGAAATAGGATTTAACCCAATTTTGAGTTTTGTCTTCCAATTCCAATTTTTCTGGCAGGGGTTTCTATAGAAAAATGCATCCCTGCTGTGTCAACAATGATGGTTTTTGTTTTTTTTAACGTTCGATATGATAATCAGCGAGGGACACAAAAAATAAGGGAAGTTTTCCTTTAATTACCAAGATTTTAGCTGTAATATCTTTTATCAATATCTTTTTACTTTCTCAATCAAGTCCTGTAAAGTCGCAATAACTATTCTTTTATCACTTTCTTCAGCAGCATAAGATTTGCTCCGAACAGCATCATAAGAAAGATCTTCTTTGTATGGTGTTGAAAGATGAGGAACAATTGTTTTAAAAACTGCACTCATCGAACGTGCCTTAATAACTTGTAACTCATCCAGTGCGCGGAGCATAATTGCGATTTGATCAGTTGAGAATGTGCATAATATTTTAGATTTATTTTTCTCATTAAGCGGTTTCTGAATGTTGACTTCAGAAGTTGATTTTGACGGAATGGCAGATGAACTAAGTTTTCTTTCAAGGTAGGACAACTCTTCTGTAAACCAATTTGAAAGCACTTCAGTAAGATTAGTTTGTTCAGGATTTAAAGCAGTTCCGGGTTTCCGGATTAACTGAATAAATTCTTTAAATTGAAATTGTAAATAATTGATTTTGTCCTTGATCGTTATTAAACTATCCTTCTCTCTTTTAATTTTTTGGATCAAAAAATTTATATAAAGCTTGCTATTGAAATTTAGATAAATGAGAATTCTGTCAAACTTTGTAAAAATTTCATTTTCGGCATAAGGGGTATTGAAAGTTTCAAGTTCTTCCAATAATTCCTTCATGTACAACAGCTGCTGATAAGTGGCCGAGCTTCTCCCTTCATCAGATTGAGAGAAAGAATCAAGAAAATTCAACAGAATATTTGCGGCCTGTTCTTTATCTGTCTTTCCCAGTTCGTTTCTAAGCCTTTTCGTCTTTAGTTTTACTTCTTCCTTGAAACGGGAAAGATAAGTGATGGATACACGTTCTTCAGGTTCCAAATAAATTCGAAATCGAAGCTCAACAAAAGAAAGTAAATCACCAAGGCAAGCGATTACTCCATTGAACAATTGTTTAAGACTAGAATCATTGTCCTTGATTTTTTTCTTGTTTTCAAAGGCCTGGTCTAGTAAAATTATTAAAGCAGAATGGTACTGGTTGATCAAAAGCCTGATCTTCTTTTCATCCAAAAGATTAAAAACTTCATTTTTCAAAAAGAATTCCTGATCTATTTTTTCTTTCTCAATTTTTGATTCCAGGTAAGTAATTTGCTCCGGCAAAATTTTCCCGAGGTTGATCTTCTTAGGATTAAGAGATAGCGTAACTAAATAATCTAACCACTTCAACGAATACCCTTCACACATTGTTCTGAATTTGAATATGGATAATTTTTTATCATAAACAAATTTGAACGTTTATCAGGTAAAAAGAAATAAGTTGTTTGTCGTAAATCTGTAAGGTTAATTACCTATTTTCCGAATAATTTATAAAACTTCAAACTGCTAATTTATTTATTAGCTCAACCTTGTTAGTTGCACCCGTTTTTCGGAATATATTTTCTGCATGCTTGGAAACTGTTTTTTCTGCAATGAACAATGTTTTGCCAATGGTTTTATAAGTGATCCCTTTAAGGATAAGTTGCGCTATTTCTATTTCACGAGCTGTAAGATTGTAAAGCTTGCAGGTCTGGTGAATACTTTGTTCGACATGTTGCGGTTCACCATTATAAAACACTTTCAGATTTAAAAGTGTAGAGTTTAAAATGGCTCTTTTTTGTTTGTTGATCGTTTGAATTATTGTTTCTATTTTTTGATTTAAAACTTGAAAAGAAAATGGCTTTTGAATCAAATCGATTGCTCCTAATCTAAGACCTTTGAGTTTATCTGAATAAGTTGATTTCGCAGATAAAAAAAGAATAGGAATATGATTAAAGGCATTTTGCTCCGAAATAATTTTTGCAAAAGCAAAACCATCCATTTTGTCCATCATAATATCGGAAAGAATTAAATCGGGCACAACCGACGAATCATTTAACCTTTTTAATGCGTCTACCCCGTTAAAGGAGCAAAATACATTGTATTTTATCCTTAATTTTTTTGAAAGGAATTTAAGCATAGATTGATTATCCTCAATTAAAAGAATTGACGGTTTATCGGGAAGATATTCAAAATCATTAATATCGAAATGTTCCAAATTGTAACTTAAAAATTGCGTCTTGTAACGATCTACAACTGACTGATTATTGCCTCCTATCTTATCCCTTGTAAAAATTATACTGATAGTTGTTCCGGTATATTTAGCCGGATTGCTTTCAATTTTTATTTGCGCTCCTAAACTATCCGCTACTTTTTTTACAATTGGGAGGCCTAGCCCCATCCCTTGCAGCCCATTTTTTTTGTGGTTTATCTGGTAGTACGGCTCAAATATTTTCTTTTGAAATTCTAATGGAATGCCGATGCCGGAATCCTTAACCAAGAAGATGATATGATCAACATTGGTTTTCAAGCTCACATATATTTTTCTACCATTATCGGAAAACTTAAATGCATTTTCCATAAGATTATTCACAATTCTGTCAATAGCGTTTGGATCTGCTTTTGTAAAAATGTTCTCTTCAATTTCTTTTTCCAAAATGATGTTTCGTTTTTGGCAATAATGATCAAATAAGATTAAAGTGTCTTCCAGGATTTTAGTGAAGTTTGATATGCGGTTATGATTATAGACATCAATTCCCTTTCTAAATCTTTCAATATCAAATAAACTTGTAACGTCTTTCGTCATTTTATTTATCCCGCTTTTGATTATTTCTAATTCTTCTACCGAGCCATATTTAGTAATATACTCTTCCAAATAATTGTTTACCAGAGTGAGCGGGGTTTTCGTTTCATGAACGAGGTTGATAAAATTGTTCGCCCTTTGTTCGTTTATTTTTTCGAGCTCGTGCGTCCTTTTATTCACTTCGTTTCGAAGATTTGTGTTCCAATTCAGAAGACGCTTCTCTGAATTCACCAGTCTTTCATGTTCAATTCGCATTTGCTTAACGTGTCCTGATAATTGTAAAACAAACAAGAGAAGAAAGCCCACGTTACTCACGAGTGCTTCTGTTGCCTGGGATAAACTGAAATAGGCAATAATGGGAAGTCCTACCCAAGGGGTTATGCTAACAAATAATACAATTATTTCTTCTTTAGAATCTTTGCTGTAGGTGTTTTTTCCATATTTATACCTGATGGCTTTTACAAGGGAACAAATGACCCATAGCGCATACAGCATCGGTAAAATCAGGACATTTTTTGCGGTATTTAAATTATTCGAAATAGCAAATACTATAACAAATAGCAGATATGGAAACAATAGGCAATAATAAACTCCTTTATAAGCATGGAACTTCATTTTTTCCAGGCCAAAGGCTTTATAAACGTAATATGGAAAATAGGATGGAGTAATAAACCCCGTTCCATAAGCAATGCTCTCCTGGATAAAAACTGAGCCGGGGAGTTTTGGATCAGGTAATAAACCTCCTGTAACGTTATAGATAATTAGGAGAAAAATAAGAATGATATTCAGAAGGATAATGTTGTCATCCGGCCTTGCTAAATGATATATCAGAAGATAGAAAAAGACCACTACTTCTATACTCACAAAAATAAATGTTACAATATGCATTTGTGTGCCAAAGACCAGCATGAACCATTTTTTTTATTCAGTCTCTTTTTAGAAAAAATAATTTATAACCTAAATCCAATTCATTGTAAATTTTAAATCCGAACTTATTATACCAGGGTAAATTTTTCGTTGTTGAAGTTTCCAGGTAAACAGGTCTTTTTTTCTTCTCATTTTCAGCTATGATATTATTGAGAAGATCACTGCCAATTCCGTGATTTTGGCATTCGGGTTTAACACCAATAAACCATAGATAGCAAAGCAAACCTTTTACTTGTAGTTGCTTAATTTTGGTTTCCCTGGCAAGCGCCTTTTTTATATTTTCAATACCGATGCATGAAAATATTAATTGTATATCCAGTAGGGTTGATTTAAGTGTTGTCTTTTTCTTATCTGGATACAGGATAAGGGCACAAGCCTTTTTATCATCGGTTAAAAAAACCTCTCCGAATAAATAACAAACTTCAAAAGAATAGGCCATCAGGTTTCTTATTCTTTTGGTTCTTTTCTTATCTTGTTTAGCGATATAATTTACGCTTTGATTGTCCTGAAAGGATGCGGAGAGAATGTCTACTATTGTGTGTTTGTCTTTATATTTAGCCCTGATCATCATTTCGGTTTTTTTTCAATTTTTTGAAAATTATTTCAAAATCCACATACTATGAATTAAAAAAGATTTGCAAGAGGGATAAAAAGTTTTGCAAGCAGTATTTTTATTTGAGGAAATTTTCAAGGTAATAAAGGAAGTGATTCGAAGGATTTATCAAATGGCGAAAATAATTTCACCAGTAAAACAACAAATAAAAGAGATTTTGAATTATAAGGAATGGTTAAGACAGAGGTTAGGATTATTCTTTTTTATGCGCGGAAAAAATATATTTAGATAAAAGTATGTGATGGTTTTGTTTAAGTATTACCGTTATCAAAAGCATTTAGTTGAGAAATCCCGCTAGAATGAACTCCTGTGAAAAGTAGCAAAAGGTATTCCGTCAAGCCGAGATAAATACCGGTGAACGTTTATTTTTCTATTTTTATCTTTATGTAAATTTCTTCCGGTTTGTATTATCCATAATCTTTTGAAAAGAGAATTACAGCATTTAACAGGTTTCGTCATGCAATTCGGATAGATCTTTCATCCACTTTTTAACTAACGTCTGCCATGAGTCGTTTACAGGAATTTATTAAGGATCAGCTGGATAAGAGAAAGCAAGATTATTTGTCTTCCCCGGAATACTTGATTGAACATTACAACAGTGAGAAAGAAAATGTGGAAGCCTACAATAAGAGACAACTGCTGGAGATGTTGCAAAATGCAGATGATGCTTCAGAGACAGCGCGAGATAAAAAAGTTTTGATCAGGCTAAGTGATCATCAATTGATCATTGCGAACAACGGGGAACCCTTTAACGAGGAGGGAATTCGTTCTATTATTTACAGCCACATCAGTCCAAAGTCAGAACAACTTAATAAGATTGGTCATAAGGGACTTGGTTTCCGGTCTATTTTAAGTTGGGCTGAAGAGGTTACCATCCAAAGTGGCGGGGCGAGCCTCGCTTTCTCTGAAACGATTGCTCGGGACTTTTTGAAGCGTCTCTTTAAAGACTCTCCAAAAACGGAGCAAATCATTCGAAACAGGACTAAAGTGAAATTCCCAATAGCGACACTGAGAATTCCGAAACTGCTGGACGCGGAGGCGAATGTAGACGAACTATATGATACGGTGATCTCGATTCACTTAAAACCATCAATTGTCGATGATGTTCAGCAACAGATCCTGACAATCATCAATAAGGAGACGCTCGTTTTTTTAAATCACCTTGAAACTATAGAAATTGAAAGTCCCAGCCAGAATATTATCTACCGGAAAAACTATGAAAACGAGAAGAGAACCATTGTTACGGTGGAAAGCATTTGCCCATCAGACAATGGCGTGGAGAGCCGTTCATGGAATATACGCCGGAAGACGGGAATGCACAAAAATAAAAACTACGAGCTCGCGATTGCGTGGAATAAAGACCTTGACGATTCCGAAAATGAGCTTTTCAGCTACTTTAAGACAGAGGTAAGCTTTCCCTTTCCTGCACTCGTTCACGGAACGTTCGAGCTTTCCCCGGACCGAAAGAAACTGAATGACGATACAGAAGGACACAACAAGTTCCTTGTTGGCGAACTGTCTGGATTACTGATAGAAAGTGCACTGGAAATAGCCTCAGGTCGTACGAAGGCAGATTTTGGCCCCCTGAAGCTTCTGAATATTGACTTTGATGCTATCGATACAGTGTTGAAGGGCTTCAATTTCAAAGAAATGCTTTTACAAAGAATAAAGGAAAGTTGCCTGTTTCCTTCAGTGAACGGCAACTATTTCCCTTATTCAAATCAGCCTGTATATTATAGTTATCCCGTATCAGATTTATTATCCGGTGATGATGTGAAAGATTTAATGCCTCACTGCGATGAACCTTCGTTAGTGAGCTTCCTTCGGAATTTAACGGTCTTTCATTATGAATTTGAAACTTTTATTTCAATCATTGCAGTACGACTTACGGCAATATCTCATGCCAGCTTATCCAGACTGTATTATCATCTTCTGACCTACCCTGCTTATCAGGAACGTATTATGGAAGGATTAAGCATTGAGAAACTTCCTTTATTACTGTTAGATGCCTCCAATTATCCTATTCCATGGGATGCCCATATTTTTTTACAACCCGATAGTAACAAGGTCTTCCTCCTCCCGGAAACTATAAATGTCCGGTTTGTAAATCCCACAGTTATACAGCACCTGTTAAACGAATTTAAAAATCCGGACATCGATTTTGTGGCCGACAAGCTAAAGCCTTTTGAAGTAAAAAAATACTCCTTTTCAGAGGTGGCACAGGCAATGATTCAACATTATGGGGCAAAGAAAGAAATTACCCCGGCAGAGATAAAAGATTTGCATCAGCATCTCTTTGACGTGTTTCAAAGAGAAGATCGGGGAAAAGCGTTGGTACCTGAACTTCCAAGTGAGCTGATGGTACCTGCCATTTCTCTTAACGGAAAGCCAGGGGACACGAGAAAAATGTACCTGGGCAGTGACTATGGTTATTTGCTGATGGAAAAGCTATTCAGTTTTGATAAGTCAGTGATTTTAGCACTGCCTGAGTCATTTGGCTTGGGGAACGAACAACTCGACGACGTAATTAATTATTTTAAGTGGCTGGGTGTAGCGGTTCTGCCGCGGTACTCACTGGTGGAATTACCGACAACAACAACGGATTACTCTATTTATAAGGAGCATTTACTCCGCAACTATGACTACCGGAAACTCACTGATTATGGTGAAAAATATGCCGGCTATGATCAACTGGCAAGAGATCTTTTCAGGGTTCCCTCAATAGTGGTTGGTTGTTTTGACAGAATGGAGAAAATACTTTCCAGTGTGAAGCCAGAAATAATTTTTGAGTGGATAAAAAAAGATCCACGTCTAAAAAAAACGCTGGAGGAAGATATTGAAACCTTGCCTGGAGCTTTGGCGAGACTTGATATCAGA
The DNA here is from genome assembly GCA_051960475.1 of Ginsengibacter sp. Classification (GTDB taxonomy): domain Bacteria; phylum Bacteroidota; class Bacteroidia; order Chitinophagales; family Chitinophagaceae; genus Ginsengibacter. Next base: position 1,695 of record JBQCEG010000104.1, on the reverse strand, counting down.
GGTACGCGGTTTTTACGGACCATCAGGGGAAGTAATTTCCCGTCTTATACACGATGGCTGTTTGCCAATTCTCCCTGGTTACCCACAGAACGGGGAAATAAAAAAGTGTCCCCTGAAAAATGTTGTTTGTCGAAAACGATAACTTCCGAGTTCAGTCCTTTTGTTGAGAAACCAGCATTAAATATTAGCAAGATCGCAGACTTTCTTGATATCCCTGAGAGCACTGTTGAGAACTATCTTGTCATCGCAGGGGTTCACCGTGAGATAAGTTCCTTTTCCGTTGGCTCATTGTACGATATGCTGTTGGCATTACCCCGTACCGACAAAGAGGGAGAGAAAGCAAGAAGGATCTACCGGGAGATCATCAGCAATTTTGATGAGAAAAAAGTAGATATAAACCACCCTTCTTACCATACTTTCATTACCGAAGGCGAAATCTTTTGTCAGGAAGGCAGCGTTTTCGGTTACCGTAAGGTCACTGAAGTCTATTATTTGCCCAGCAAAACCTATGGAAGTAATGTACTTAAATTGTTTCCGTTAGCTGAAATTGACAGTAAGCAAGGGACACAAAAGATTGAAAAGCTGTTTGGGGTGACCCGCTTAAAAGGTATCAGGTTCGATATCGCCCGCACCCCCGTTATCAGTCCCCTTAATCATGAGTTCAGCAATGAAATAGAAAGATTCAAGGCATTGGTTTACGTGCTAAGAATGAGTCGGGATACCCGTCATGAAATTCTTAACCGGCTGAAAAGGGCAAAGATCAACCTGGTGGTAGAACTTGTTGCCACATTCACCCACAATGGTGTCACAAAGGATTATGAAGCCGAATTTTTTGACTATATCGAGACCGGCAAACGAAACAGTTTCTACATTTCTGTTCCAACTGGGTTAAGATCACTTAGCGAACTGCGGGATTCAGATCAATTTTGCCAGTCTATATCGGAAATTTTTACTTCCCTGATTGAAACGGAAGAATATAAGGATTTTATCCACGATCTGTACTCAAGGCCTGAGTACAAAAGGGAGCCAAGGATTTTATTCTTTTTGGGACGGGAAGATAATGCCGATATACGGCAGGCGCGTAGCAAGCTCGATATTTCTGATGATATCAGGTTGTTATTCTGGAGAGCCTTTTCTTTGGCCGCTGGCAAATCACTGAATGCCAGAATCATCGGTGAACATGAATTGTTGGAATTTCTTACAACAAAACTGAAGCTGGATAGAGAAAGGATTCGTATTTTTTCCTCAGAAGATTTCTATTCGGATCCCGGTGAAATGCCCAATCTGGAACAGCTGTACCATTTGTTTACTGAGTATGATGCAGATCCGCAGATTTTCGCAAGGCATTTTTCGGGCATAGATTTTTCAATCCTTTTTACCAACAAACTGGAAGATTTAAAGAACCAGTATAGCGACGAATTTTCCTGGCAGTTGTACCGGTATTTGTCATCTCGTTCGCTCGAGGAAAAGGTGACATACTTCGATAAAAGAGATGCTTATGATGACCTGGAATATAATCCATCAGACGGCTTTTTAAAGGATATCAGTTCCTATTTTCTGTCAAAGATTGAACAATCATTCTCTATCACTTTGAAAAATGAACCAGTAAGTTTTTCCTGTGACCATAACATTGAAGAATCGCTTTCGCTGCTAAGATCTAAAAAGGTGGTTATACCTGCACCATTACTTATTCAA
>JBQCEG010000103.1:0-18443 GCA_051960475.1 Ginsengibacter sp. | reverse complement strand
CCTGAATAAACTGAATCAAAATAATACCCCAACAATCACCACTCCCTTTCAATCTCTCCATTCAAAATTTGCATGATGAAAAGGTGTTTGTTTTCGTAATAATCTGTCTGTGGATTGCCGGCATGATGAACTGCCCGGAATGTGAAATCATGGAAAGGTGCATAGGTGGTATCGTTCAGGTTTTGCATAAAATTGCCTGGATGATTGATTAACAAATTCGTAAAATAATAAGTGATCCCAAATCCTTTCTCAACCATATCACTTGGGTCAATATTATAAACTGCATAATATTTATCCTCCAGGTATTTTTTAAACGCATTATCATTTTGAATATAATGTGGGCTTGTATAACGGATCGGGAAACCCATGTAATTATTTTTATACCAACATGAAAATCCATCCCAATTTGGCATTCCAATTAGTGTAATTGAATTGTCCTTCGAAACCGGGTAACAAGCGTCAGCAAGTTTTTGTGAAAAAGTTTCATTGAGGCTGGCACCAATGATTACCACCGGTTTTGTGGTGTCTATCAAATACCTTAAACCTGCTGCAGAGACAGAACTGTCCAGCATTATATCTTTAATATTCAACAGCGGTTTGCCATCCACAAAATTTATTTCCTTAAAGTAATTGTCAATCCTGTTGTCATTTTTTTTATGAAATAGATAAATATGATCAGAACCGTGTTTTTGTAAAATATAACTGAAGATCCCTTCGCAATGTGCTTTTAAAGTTGAGTTGGCAATAATGAGATCAGAATCATTCCTAACACCTCCGTCGTTTGGATAAGTGGCCGAAACAAACGGAATGTTTTTTTGCAAAGCAAATTGGGAAAGCTGGTAATAATCCGGGTTTTTTACCGAACCAATAATGAGATCCATGTTATCCATCTTACCGCTTTTGAGTAGAGCGGGCAAAGGTTGGTTTACAGATTTTGAATCGAAAATAAAAGCTTCCACATGTTTGTTACCAAGATTAATTGTATCCAGCGCCATTTCAGCTCCTTGTACAAAATCAATTCCGGCGATTGTATAATTTGGAATGGAAGTTTCAGATTTGAGATGATATCCTTCAAAAATGGAATCCAGATAAAGCGGTGCTACAATGGCAACTCTAAAGGTTTTAAAAACCGGGTATCCTGTTTGCGCAAAAGATCTTTGAAATCCTGCAAATGCAAGAAGAAGAGTTGTTGATAAAATGAATTTCCTCATAAAAAATAATTCAAATTCCGCGCAGCATCAAGGTTCTATTCCCATTCAATTGTAGCCGGAGGTTTGCTGCTGATGTCATACACAACGCGGTTGATGCCTTTAATATTATTGATGATCTCATTTGAAACATATGCAAGAAAGTCGTAGGGAAGATGTGCCCAGTCGGCAGTCATACCATCAACAGAAGTAACCGCGCGCAAAGCGACTGTAAATTCATACGTTCTCTCATCTCCCATAACTCCTACACTTTTTACAGGCAATAAGATAGCACCCGCTTGCCAAACAGTTGCATAAAGATCAAATTTTTTCAAAGCATTAATAAATACAGCATCGGCTTTCTGCAGCAATTGTACTCTTTCTTCTGTCACCTCGCCAAGAATTCTGATGGCAAGTCCCGGCCCGGGAAAGGGATGTCGATGCAATAAAGAATCCGGCAAACCCAATTCAGCTCCTACTTTGCGCACTTCATCTTTGAAGAGAGAACGAAGCGGTTCAATCAATTTTAATTTCATTCTTTCAGGAAGGCCGCCAACATTGTGGTGTGATTTGATGGTAACGGAAGGTCCGTGAACAGAAACTGATTCGATCACATCAGGATAAATGGTTCCTTGCCCCAGGAAATCGATATTGGTTAATTGATGTGCTTCTTTATCAAAAATTTCTATAAAGCTGTTGCCAATTGCTTTTCTTTTTTCTTCGGGATCTGTTTTGCCCGCCAGCTTTGCATAAAAGTGGTCTTTTGCATCAACGCCTTTTATATTAAGACCAATGCTTTTACAACCGTCCAAAACCTGTTCGAATTCATCTTTGCGCAGGACACCGTTATCTACAAAAATGCCAAACAAATTTTTTCCTATGGCCTTATGAATTAAAGTGGCCGCAACGGTTGAATCAACACCTCCGCTTAATGCCATGATCACTTTTTTATCACCAATCTTTTCTTTTATTTCTGCAACTGTATCATTTATGAAATGTGTCGGAGTCCAGTCCTGCTTGCACTTACAGATGTTTACCAAAAAGTTTTTAATGATCTTTTTCCCTTCCGTTGAATGATAAACCTCCGGGTGAAACTGTAAACCAAAAATTGGATTATTTGTTTGTTTACCGTAAAAGGCGGCAACCGGAATATTATGAGTAGAAGCAGAAATCGTAAAATCCTCTGGAAGTTTTTTGATGGTGTCGCTGTGGCTCATCCAAACATCCGAATCACTTTTTACGTCTTTTAATAATTCATCTTCTTTTTGTACCTGCAATTTTGATCTTCCATATTCGCGCTTGTCACTTTTTTCGACGGTGCCTCCATAAAGTTTGGCAATAAGTTGCGCACCATAGCAAACGCCCAACACAGGCAGTTTTTCGTTGATTGCCTTAACGTCGATCATCAGAGCATTCTCGTCATTAACTGAAAATGGCGAACCCGAGAGGATCACACCTTTTAGATCCGATGAGTATTCAATCTGCTTGTTGTAAGGAACGATTTCGCAATAAACATTGGCTTCTCTGACTGACCTCGCGATCAACTGTGTGTATTGAGATCCAAAATCAAGGATCAGGATTTTTTCCGTCATGCGTGCGAAGGTAAACAGATTAATGATTTCGAATCCAAACCAAATTCATTTTAAATATATATTTACGTTCTTATTGACATCGGAGGCTGTTTTAATTATCGGATCCATTTGTGGAATCGAAAGAATGAAAAAGAGAAAATTGTAATATTTTTATACCACTTAATTGCGCATCTAAAAACTTAACTCATGATGAAAAATATTTTCCTGTTGCTTACTGCTTCCACTTTGTTTATCTCATGCGCCACACTTACGGGCAATGGAAAAGTGAGCGAAGAAAGCCGGGATATCTCAAACATTAATGAAGTAAATACTTCCGGTTCTATTGACGTGGTTATCAGGAATGGAGATCATTATTCGCTTACTATCCAGGATGATGCGAACCTTCTTCCTTATGTAATTACGAATGTTGATAATGGTGTTTTGACGATACATTATAAAGATGGATATTCAGTCATTCGTGATCATGCTAAGGCAATTTTAACCGCTCCGACGCTCCAAAAAATCTCTTCTTCTGGTTCAGCAGATATCACGACGGAAGGCCTCCTTAAAAATAATAATCAGATTGAGGTAAATACTTCAGGATCAGGAGATATTGTTGCAGAGTTAGATGCACCCAGAGTCACAGTTAGTGGTTCCGGTTCAGGAGATATTACACTTTCCGGCCGCACCAAAGATTTTCAATGCAGGATGAGCGGAAGCGGCGATGTTAAGTGTGCCAATCTTAAATCAGAAAATGCAAACATAAATGTTGCCGGAAGTTCGGATGTGCACACATTTGCGAGTGTAAGTCTAAAAGTAAATGTAACTGGCAGCGGCGATGTTTATTATGCAGGGAATCCCACTTCTCCCGAAATTCATATTACAGGAAGCGGAACAGCGAAAGCGGTAGAATAAAAGTTTAGAATTTATAGTTTAGAATTTAAGGTTGGGATTTTAGCAATGAGCGATGAGAGTCGTGTTAGAATTTTTAACCCATCCCTTTGAACAATGAACTGTGAACTCTAAACTATCTGCCTTATCTTCGCAGCCCTAAAAAAAGTTCTTACGAATGCTAAGCAGAAGAAATATCCGGGTAAAAGTGATGCAAACGCTTTACAGCATCGAATCGATGAACAAGGAAACCCGTGCCGGAGAACCATTGCAGATGCTGAAAAAAAATCTTGAAAATGCGCAGCAGCTTTTTACTTTTCTCGTTTATTATATTATTGAAGTAGCACGTTACAGCGAAAAAGATGCCTTGCAAAAATCACAGAAATATCTACCATCAGAAAGTGATCTTAAAGTAAATACCAAAATCGCCGGCAATGAATTATTGTGGATGATAATGGAAAATTCTTATTTCAAACAATCTGTGGAAAAATTCAAGATCAAATATCTTGTAGATGATGAACTGGTGAGGAAGAGCTATTTTAAACTCATCAATTTGCCCGAATACAAAGAATACATTGCCGAACCTTCGCGAGACAAAAAATCTGAAAGGAAGATATTTGAAATTATTTTTTCAGAGATTATGATTGAGAATCAGGATTTTCTTAGTGATGTGGAGGAGAAGTTTATTCATTGGGACGATGATGCTGAAATGATGATCGTGTTGATGTCAAAGTTTTTGAACAAGCCGTCAACATTCGATTTTACTCAATTGGTAGGTGAGGAAAAAATGAAATTTGCTACTGATTTGTTGCAGTCTGTTATTGACAAAGACAAGTATTGTCTTGAACTGATAAAACCGAAATTAAAAAATTGGGATTTGGAAAGGATCGCCCTTTTGGATATGATCCTTTTGAAGATGGGCGTTTGTGAATTGTTGTATTTTGAAACCATTCCGACCAAAGTTACCATTAATGAATATATTGATTTGGGTAAGGAATACAGCACAGAACAAAGCGGTCACTTTATAAATGGAATTTTAGATAATATTCATAAAGAATTGCTGGCGCAAAATAAAATTCACAAGACCAACTATAGAAACAGCACTTTGTAATAACTTTGCACCCTGAAAAAAATCAGATATGAAAAGATGGTTGCTAGCATTTTTGCTGATTACTTCACTGTTTTCCTGCGACATAAGGCGTAATAAACGTGGACCGATCAGCCTCACAAAAATGGATTCGCAGTTTTTTAATGACACTACTTCCGTGCACATGCTCGATTCAACTTATGATTTTGGCAAAGTGACTGAAGGAACAAAAGTGGTATTTGATTATCATTTCAGAAATACGGGAAGGAAACCTTTGGTAATTGCTTCGGCCACGGCAAGTTGCGGTTGCACCGTTCCTGAGAAACCCGAAGAGCCGATACAACCAGGCCAGACAGGAAGTATAAAAGTCGTTTTCAACACAGCTGATCGTCCGGGGCCAGCGCATAAAACGGTTAATGTCGTTTCCAATGCTTTTCCCGGTTTCCCGGTTTTGCAGTTGACAGGAGTAGTGGAAGGCAAAAAGTAAAACTTATTTAATCAACAATTTTTAATTACAGGTCAAAAACAAACAACATGAATTTAGCAATGGTATTTTTAATGTTAGGACAAGGTCAGGGAGGCGGAGGATTTCAATTTGTATTTTTAGGATTGATGATCCTTGTGTTCTGGCTGTTCATGATAAGGCCGCAGGCTAAAAAAGCAAAACAACAAAAGACTTTCATGTCGAACCTGCAAAAAGGAGATAAGATCGTTACAATTGCCGGCATTCACGGAACCATTAATAAGTTAAATGAGGACGGTACTTTCTTGTTGGAAGTGAATCCCGGTTCTTATATTAAAATGGAAAAGAGCGCTGTAAGCATGGAAATGACTGCAAACCTGAACAAGGCAGCAACAGCGGCGCCAATCAAATAATTTTTTCAAAGGCTTTTTATTTCGGTATTTTTCTTCTTTTTATAACTGAATTAAAAAGCCTTTTTATTTTTCCTCAGCAAAATTTTCCTGATGCTTCGAATTGGAATTACCGGCGGAATTGGAAGTGGCAAAAGTACCGTTGCCAAAATATTTTCTGTGCTTGGTGTTCCTGTTTACGATGCAGATTCTTCTTCCAAAAGATTGATGAATGAAGATGAATCTTTGAAGAAAAAAATTATCGAAAACTTCGGTGAAGAATCTTATGTTGACGGAAAGCTGAACCGAAAATACCTTGCAGAAAAAGTTTTTCTCGATCCCCCAAAAACCGCTTTATTAAATTCATTGGTTCATCCTGTTACAATTAAAGACGCAGATGAATGGATGAAAAAACAAACGGCGCCTTACACCATCAAAGAAGCGGCGCTCATTTTTGAAAGTGGTTCCAACAAATATTTAGATAAAGTGATCGGTGTTCGTTCTCCTGAATCTTTGCGGATTGAACGAACCATGAAACGCAGTAATCTTACCGCACAACAGGTGATAGAAAGAATGACGCTTCAAATGGATGAAGAAGAAAAACTGCGTCTATGCGACTACGTTATCATCAACGACGAGCATGAAATGCTGATCCCGCAGGTGCTTGAACTTCATCAAAAGTTTTTAAGGGAAGCATCCAATTCATGAAAGCAGTTTTTTTCAGTAAACCAACATTTTTTATTTTGCTTTAGTGATCATTGTCTTCATAGCGCGCAAGTTCACTTATCAGGCAAGCAACAAGTGAAGTCCACCCGGTTTGATGACTTGCGCCCAATCCTTTCCCGGTATTTCCGTGAAAATATTCAAAGAATAAAAGCAATTCATTGTTTTCCGGTCTTTGATAAAACCAATTGTATTCTGCATGAATATTTCGTTTTCCTTCATCGTCTTTTACAAACAGGCTCGTCACTCTTCTTGCCAGTTCATTGGCCACTTTTTTTAAATTCATATAATTGCCGGAACCGGTTGGGCATTCCACTATCAATTCATCTCCATAAAATTCGCCGTATTTCCTGATAGATTGAATGATGATATAATTGATCGGGATCCACACGGGCCCGCGCCAGTTGGAATTTCCGCCAAAAAGGTTGGAAATGGAATCTCCCGGATCATATTGAATTCCATATTCTACATTATCAATTGTTACTGCATATGGGTTCTTTTCATGAAATTTTGAAAGTGCCCGAATGCCGCCTGGCGAAAGAAATTCTTCTTCATTCAACAAGTGGGCTAAAATGCTTTTCAACCTTTCTTTTGGAACCAATGATAATAAAATATCATTGCCATCAGTGCGTTCTTCATTCGGCCAAAAACGGTTGTTTTTCTTCCTGTAATTTTCAAACCAGTTGGTTCTCTTTTTAAAATCCGGAAGTTGATCTCTTATACTTTTCTTAATGGTTGAAACGGCAAACAAAGTAGTAAGGCCAACTATCGACTGGATCCGTAGTTGAATCGGATTACCTTCAGCAAGTGCAAGCGTATCATAAAAAAACTGGTCTTCTTCATTCCACAATCCCTGTAGATTCAATGCTTCGGCGATCAAAACAAAGTGTTCGAAAAATTTAGTGGCAGTATCTTCAAACGTTATGTCTTCCGTTGCTATTTCTAAAGCAATATCCATCATGTTCAACGCATACATTCCCATCCAGCTTGTTCCATCTGCCTGGTCAAGCCGGTGTTTTCCGGGCATCTCAATGCTGCGATTGAAAATCCCGATGTTGTCCAACCCCAAAAATCCACCATGAAAAATGTTGTTACCACTCGCGTCTTTCCTGTTGATCCACCAGGTAAAGTTGATGATCAGTTTGTGAAATATTTTTTTTAGAAAAGCAACATCTTTTTTCCCTGTCAGTGTTTGTTCGGTGCGATAAACCTGCAATGCCGCCCACGCCTGCACAGGAGGATTCACATCACTGAAATGCCATTCGTAAGCCGGTAACTGTCCGTCGGGTTTCATGTACCATTCGCGCATGATCAGCAACAATTGGTGTTTGGCAAATCCCGGATCAAGCATCGCCATTGGGATACAATGAAAGGCGAGATCCCAGGCGGCATACCAGGGATATTCCCATTTGTCAGGCATCAGGATGATGTCCTGGTTTTTCAAATGTTTCCAATCGTGGTTTCTTCCATAAAGTTTTCCATCATTCACAGGTGTAATGCCATCACTTGTGGTGAGCCAGCGCTCCACGTCATAGTGATAATATTGTTTGTTCCAAAGCATCCCGGCAAGTGATTGCCGCTGAATATTTTTTAATTCCAAGGAAATATTTTTGGGAAGAATTTCATGGTAAAATTCATCTGCTTCTGCTTTGCGCGCTGAAAAAATATTTTCAAATCCTTCATGGAATGCGTTTTCCATTTCTTTATCTGACAATCGCAGGTAAATCGTTTTTGTCTCACCCGCATGAATTCTATATTCATAAACCGGCGAAAACTTTGTTCCATATCCTCTTTTTTTGAAAGGGGCAATATTTTTTTTCTGAATGATCGCCTGGTGAAAAGCATCTTTTACAAAAGGAGAAAGGTTCGCCTGCCCGTTGACTTTTTTCAGGTTTGTTTCATTGTCCGTAAACAACGACATTTTCGGATTTTGAAAATATAAAAAATAAGTTCCCAGTCTTTGATGTGTCGCTCTAACTGTCGTTTGATTTTCCTGCTTTATTACGGGCTTTTCTTCGAGATTTTGATTGCTCGAGCGATTGTAAAACCATAAAGTTGGCAAAACCGTTATTGGAGCTGTTTTTTCAAAACGGTTGTGAATATTGATCCTTATAAAAATGTCGTGCGCATCTTCTTTAGCATAAGTTACATGAACATCAAAATATTCGTTGTTGTCAAAGATCCCGGTATCCAGGATTTCATATTCGGAATCGTTGCGCGAACGGTCTTTATTTACATTTCGGATTTCATCATACGGAAAATCACGTTGGGGATATTTGTACAAATATTCCATGTAATAATGGGTAGGAAGATTGTCCAGGTAATAATATAATTCCTTTACATCCTCGCCATGGTTTCCCTGCCTGTTTCCCAATCCAAAAAGCCGTTCTTTTAAGATCGGGTCTTTGCCATTCCATAAGGCAACTGCAAAACAAAGATTTTGAAAATAATCTGAAATGCCCGCTATTCCATCCTCGCCCCAGATGTAAGAGCGGTAGTGCGCCTGGTCGAATGGAAAATAATTCCACGCATCATTTGTGTACGAATAATCTTCTCTAACCGTTGCCCATTGCCTTTCGCTTACATAAGGTCCCCATCTTTCAAGTGGCACTTTCTTTTGCGAATTTTCTTCTAACCTCTGATGTTCTTTTGTCATCAAATATTTATTTGGTTCTTAAAATCAAAGTCAATTAATTTTTCCTGCGAATTTCATTCCAGTGTTTACTTAAAGTTTTTTTATAACTCAACTGCAAAACGATTATCGCTTAAAAAAATAAAAAAGCCTGTAAATACTCACATTTACAAGCTTTAGTTTTTTAAACCAGAAAATTCAAAAAACAAATTTCGCAATAATTGTTGTTTTACTGTAATGAATGGTAATGATCAAAAGTTCCTACTGTTTTAGAATGTTATTTGTGGTTAAGAATTTTTTCTGCATTCTTACTATATAATTTTTCCAAAACATTTTGTGGCAGATCGAGTCCATATAAAGGCCAATGATAATTAAACAATGATCTTTCATAAAAATGTTCATCTGCTGTTTCTAGAATTCTGAATGTTGTTTTGTACATTAATTCTCCCGGATAATTGTCGGTTCCGTACACGATCCTATCTTGGTATTTTGTAATGAAAGCTGCCGCGTAACGTGGCACCGGCGCTATTTCTGCAAAACGTGCACCAATGTCGGCATAAAGATTTGGATACTTGTCAAGGATTTTGCCTAAGACTTGCAGATTAGAACATAAGTTCATTAAATGACACGCAATAAAAGTAACTTTTGGATTCTCGCGAACAGCGTTTACCAAAGATTTGATTAATTCATCATGGCCCAATTTCGCTGGTTCATTCATATTCACATGCCATGTAGCGGAGTTCATTAAACCATCATTGGTGGAATCCGGTTTTTCATACATCCATGCATCTTCTGCTACGTGAATGCTGATGGGCAAGTGCAACTCTGCGCATTTTTGCAACAGCGGTTTCATTTGCGGATCATCAATATGAAGGCCTTTTCCCGGTGTAGGTTTTGAGTACAATTCACCGGATCCTTTATCGCCTAATTCACCAACGCCGCGTGCACCTTTTTTATAACACCGTTCCAATTCCGCAACCGCATGTTTTTGCCAACCGGCTGTACCGTAACCAGTATAGTCAAAGCCACACCAAACTTCAAAGCGACTCGGGTAGCGACTGTACTTTTCAACCACACTGTCAAAACCTTTCCCCGTTTGCATTGAAAGTATGATCGCTTTTTGGATGTTCATTTTGTCCATCAGTTTCACCAAATCATCCAAATCATTGTCAGGAACATAATTGTGCGAATGCATATCGATCACCGGAAAGGAAGCCTTTTGAATATTTGCTTTCGGTGTGTGATAAATTGAAACTGGCTTATAATCTTTCAGTAAGATTTCATCCGGGTTTTGCGCAGACAAGCTGGAAACTAATCCAATAAAGAAAAGCGTAAAAAATGATTTTAGCATGATCGGATATTGAAGGTTGTGAATTATTGAAGATTTTACAATTTGAGTTTCAGTAACTTTTGATAGAAGTAATTCTTTTTTAAAGTTAGAATTTTTTTTACTGTTCAAATGGTCGCTTCTTGAAAAGTGAAATGAGGCAAGTCAATAATCAGCAATTGGGGGATAAAAATTTATCCCTAATTTTATATCAATTTCTATTAAAATGCCAACACTATTTATTTTTTTTGGGCTTCGGTTTTATTTTTATTCAGAAGAGCATTTACCAATCCACATTCATGTTCAAAATGCGGATAGTAAAGCAAAATTTAATGTAGAACCGGAAATAGAATTAGTATATAATAAAGGTTTAAAACAGAAAGACCTAAAACTTGCGGAAAGGATTATTAATGAAAATAGACAAATTATAATAGCCCGTTGGAATGAATACCATGGCGATTAAATCCAACTATTATGGAGACAATAAAAAAAATATGGTTTGAAAAACGACGCATCTACATGCTGACAAATAACGGGGAAACTTACAGCCGGCCGTTGGAAGCTTTTCCTGTCTTAAAAGAAGCAACAGAAAAGCAAAGGATGGCTTTTAAAGTAGGCAAGGATAAGACCGACGTTCGGTGGGATGAACTTGATGAGGATATCCATATCAATAGTTTTGTTGATAAAACAGAACCAGATGGGAACAACGTGGTGGCTCAGACTTTAAAGCAGTTTCCCCAAATCAACATTTCTGCCCTTGCAAAGCAAATCGACATCAATAAGAGCCTGCTTGCAAAATATATTTATGGAATCAAAAAGCCTTCTGAAAAAAGAAAGAAGGAAATTGAAAATGCTCTTCATACACTTGGCGAAAAATTAATGGCAGTGGAATTGTGATTTAAAATTGCATAAAGTAAAAAATTGACGATCCTTTAATTTAATTCCACCTTTTCAATTTTTTGCGGAACTTGCGGAACTAACGTTTTATTGCAAATTGATTTACACTTTTTAAAATCCTTATTCATGGTATTGATCATTCTCAATTCATTTTTTTGTCTCGCTTTCGCGGCTTTTGCTTACGTAAATCTTAATGATCCTGATGCATGGTTGTGGGTTACGATTTATATGGTTGCTTCTGTTTGTTGCGGACTTGCAGTATTTCAAAAATATTATCCAATAGTGTACCTTGTGGCCATCGGATTTTATTTGATCTATGCCGTAAAATTATTTTTTGTAAAAGACGGAGTAAGAGATTGGATCGTGAAATACAATAAGCCAAGCATTGTTGAAAGTATGCAGGCAACCAAACCTTATATCGAACAAACAAGAGAATTTTTCGGTTTACTGATCATCAGCGCGGCGCTTGCAATGAATTATTTCGTGGCCCGCTAATCTAAAATACCCGCTGGAAATAATAATGGATTCAAAGACTAAACTCCTGGAAGCGCTGATCTCAATTATCAAAAAAAATATTGGTGAGGAAAATTTGAAATGGCTCTTTGATAAAGCAACTGCATCGCAGGAAAATAATTACCAGCTTAATATCACCTTCACATCCATTCCAAGGCGAACAGGAAAAAAGGAAGTGCATTTGGAAGAAGAAGATGAAGAAAAACTTCGTTTACTACTTCCCGGTTTTGAAATGGAAGGTTGGACAATTGACCGGTTATGCCGTGTTTGGCTTTTAGCCGGTTTGGATTCTGCCAATCGAAAAGAATATATAAATCGAATAGAAAATCTTTTCCCGCAAGGGGAGATGAATGAATTGGTTGCCTTGTATTCTGCACTTCCTTTTCTTGATTATCCAAATGCATGGAAACTTCGTTGCGCTGAAGGAATAAGAAGCAATATCGGCGATGTGCTCGAAGCGATTATGTATCACAATCCTTACCCGGCCAATCATCTTGATGAAGCTGCATGGAATCAAATGGTTTTGAAAGCTTTTTTTACAGATAAAGATGTGAACAAAATTGTAGGGCTGGATAAAAGAGCCAATAAAAATTTGGCCAATACACTTTTTGATTATGCTGAAGAGCGAATCGCAGCCGGTCGTACAGTGAATCCACAGATCTGGCGGTTAACCCGAAAATTTGTGGACGAGCCACATCTTTATTTGTTTAAGAGATTATTGGAAAGCGAAAACGAAAAAGAGAAAATATCAGGAGCACTTGCAATAATAGAATCGAATTCAAAAGAAGCGAAAAATTTAATAGATCTATATCCTGGTTTAAAAAAGTTGATTGAAGAAAAACAAATCAACTGGCAAACTTTATAATTAGAATTTTTAAAAACTTAAGATATGTGTTGCAGTAATGATGAACGGCAGGTTTCAGAAAAAAATGAAACGCTAGTCAATCTGGAATCAATAAAAGGAATGCGTTTTTTTGATCCTCATATTCACATGGTTTCAAGGACAACCGATGATTACCAGGCAATGGCCGATGCTGGTGTTGTTGCAGTGATAGAACCGGCATTTTGGCTCGGACAACCGCGCACCGGCGTTGATACATTCAGAGATTATTACAGGACGCTTGTTGGTTGGGAAAGATTTCGCGCTTCGCAATTTGGTATTAAACATTATTGTACGATTGGACTGAATTCGCGCGAAGCGAATAATGAAAAACTGGCGGAACAGGTAATGGAAATTCTTCCTTTGTTTATTTATAAAGAAGGAGTGGTCGGTGTTGGTGAAATTGGTTTTGATGATCAGACCCCAGCGGAAGAAAAATATTACGGCTTGCAATTGGAATTGGCAAAAGAAGCAAATCTGCCTGTGCAGATTCACACACCTCATCGTGATAAGAAAAAGGGAACGCAACGAAGCATGGACATCGCTATTGAACATGGCCTCGATCCATTCACTGTAATCGTTGATCACAACAATGAGGAAACAGTGAAAGAAGTTTTAGATCGTGGATTTTGGGCAGCCTTTACGATTTACCCTTTTACTAAAATGGGCAACGAACGGATGGTTGAAATTGTGAAGCAATATGGCACCGAAAGAATAATTGTAAACTCCGCTGCAGACTGGGGCATTAGTGATCCATTGGCAGTTCCGAAAACCGCAGCATTAATGAAGCTCCGCGGCATTGATGAAAAAGATATTGATATGGTTTGTTACCGGAATGCGATCACGGCTTTCGGTCAAAGCGGACAAATCAATGAATCGGATTTCAATGCTGAAGTTGATCAATCTAAAAAATTTGAAGGCAACACTGTATTGCGCGGTGGCCAATCACCAAGGATCGATAAATCTTCAATCATCATCAGTTAATTTTCCCGCTTGAGTAATTATAAAGGTTATTTAAAATTAATGCGACCTGCCAACATTGTTACGTCGGTTGCAGATGTGTTGGCAGGCGTTGCAATTTCTGGTTACCTGGTCGATTCAAAAATTACATTTCCAACTTTAATTCCCATTTTATTATTGAGTCTATCAACAATTGGATTGTACGGCGGTGGGGTTGTTTTTAATGATGTTTTTGATGCCGAACTTGATAAAGTAGAAAGGCCTGAAAGACCAATTCCTAGCGGTGAGGTTGCTCTTAAAAATGCAGTTCTTCTTGGAAGTATTTTATTGATTATTGGCATTATCGCTGCAGCTTTTGTTAATATGTTTTCACTTTTACTTTCGGTCCTGGTTGCTGTTGCTGCCTTGGTTTATGATAAATTTTCAAAACCTCATTCAATTCTCGGTCCATTAAACATGGGACTGTGCCGGGGATTAAATTTATTACTCGGCGTAAGCATTGTTACATCTGCAGTAGGTGTTTATTGGTTTTTGGCATTCATTCCAATTATTTACATCGCTGCCATCACAATGATCAGCAGGGGAGAAGTTCATGGAGGAGATAAAAGAACCTTATACATTGCGGCGCTGTTTTATTTAATTGTAATTGCGGGAATTTTAATTCTGTCATCCAGGCAAAATACAATTTATTGGAGCTTACTTTTTTTGTTGCCTTTCGGATGGATTATTTTTTCCTCGTTGATAAAAGCTGTGCGTTTGCCATCGCCCAAAAACATTGGACTGGCGGTTAAGTCAGGCGTGCTTGCCCTCATCTTAATGAATGCTTCATGGGCCGCAGCTTTCGACTCGATCACTCTTGCTTTCTTAATCTTACTTTTGCTTCCGCTCTCATTGTGGCTGGCGCGATTATTTGCTGTCACCTGAGATTTTTGTCAAAATATTAAAACCTTTTTTAAGTACTTTGTTTTATGGATTACCTGGAGCAGTCATTTGATGTACATTTTAATTACAAGGTTTTTTTTACCACCGGAATTTTTGATGAAAAAAATAAAGATTTAGCTACATTCCTCGAATCGCAAAGTGGCGAAAAAATTTTGTTGGTGGTTGATGAAGGTGTAGAAAAATCTCACCCGGATCTGATCAATCAAATAGAAAATTATTTCAAAGATCTTCCTGTTTCCCTGGTAAAGGAAATCCTGGTTATTCCGGGTGGAGAAGTTGCAAAAAACGATGTAAAATACTTTGACCGGATCATCAAAGCGATTGACGAACTGAAGATCGACCGTCATTCTTTTGTTGCAGCTATTGGCGGCGGTTCTGTTCTTGATGTGGCAGGATTTGCAGCAGCAGTTGCTCATCGCGGCATTAAACACATCCGGATCCCAACAACAGTTTTATCGCAAAATGATTCAGGCGTTGGTGTGAAGAACGGAATTAATTTTAATGGCAAGAAAAATTTCACAGGCACATTTGCTCCACCGGTAGCTGTTTTTAATGATGATCGTTTTTTAAAAACCTTGAGTGACCGTGAATGGCGGGCGGGTATTGCAGAAGCGATAAAAGTGGCACTGATAAAAGATGCTGACTTTTTTTACTGGATTGAAAAAAACGTTGAAACTTTGGTTCAGCGCAATGAAGCGGTGATGAATACTTTGATTCGCCGATGCGCCGAACTTCATCTTCAACACATTGCTTCCGGCGATCCTTTCGAATTAGGTTCTTCTCGTCCCTTGGATTTTGGCCATTGGAGCGCCCATAAAGTGGAGCAACTTTCCAATTTTACGATCACGCACGGTGAAGCAGTAGCAATGGGCATTGCACTCGATGCAATGTATTCAGCATTTGCCGGTCTTTTGCCCATGGAGAAAGCGGAACGAATTGTACAATTGCTGGAAAATTGCGGTTTTGAAATTACCAATCCTTTGATGAATATTGAAGATGAAAATGCACCAGTTTTGAAAGGTTTACAGGAATTTCGTGAACATCTTGGAGGCAGGTTGACGATCATGTTGCTCTCAGATATTGGCAAAGGTGAAGAAGTGCACGATCTTAAAATAAACTGGTTGATTGAAGCTTCACAAAGAGTGAAAAATTTTAGACATCAATTGATCAAATGAAAATAAAAATTTAAAGTAAAAGTATGTTTACTGATGCAGGCCATTTGACTTACTGTACCAATATTCATCCCGGCGAAAGCTGGAAAGATCACTTTGCTTCCATCAAAAAATATTTTCCGGTTATTAAAGAAAAAGTGTCGCCCGAAGCTCAGATGGGTATTGGTTTGCGCTTGTCCAATGAAGCAAGCGTTGAATCGATCGAAAAAGAAAACCTTGCTGATTTTAAACATTGGCTTAAAGAACAAAACGCTTATGTTTTCACCATGAACGGATTCCCGTATGGCGGTTTTCATAACGTGATTGTGAAAGACAAAGTGCATCAACCTGATTGGACAACACCCGAAAGAGTCGATTATACTTTACGTTTATTTCACCTTTTATCTTCATTGCTTCCGGCTGAAATGGACGGAGGTGTTTCTACTTCTCCACTCAGCTACAGGCATTGGTTTAAATCTCCGGAGGCTTTGGCAGATTGCAGGGAAACCGCTACTAAAAATGTAATTCACATCGCAGAAGAATTAATCCGTATACAAAACAACACGGGAAAATTATTACACCTCGATATCGAACCCGAACCTGATGGTGTAATGGAAACGGGCGAAGAATTTTTGGATTGGTTTGAAAATGATCTTTTGCGTTTAGGCATTCCAGTTATAAAAGAAAAATTTAAGGTTTCCGGTCATCATGCGGAAGATCTGCTTAAAGAACACATTCGTTTGTGTTATGATGTTTGCCATTTTGCAATTGGATATGAACCGCACACAAAGATGATAAATGAAATGCTGGAGCACGGCATTAAGATTGGAAAAATTCAAATCAGCGCTGCATTGAAATGCAACCTGGAAAAAGCGGATCGCAAGGAAATTCAACAAAATTTTGAAAAATTCAATGAGCCTGTTTACCTGCACCAGGTTGTTGCACGAATGACTAACGAAAGTTTGCTTCGATATCCTGATCTGCCACAGGCAATTCATGATATTCAAAATCCTGCAGTGAAGGAGTGGCGCGCGCATTATCATGTGCCAATCTTCACTGATAGCTTTGGTGTTTTATCTTCTACCAATGATGACATCGTGCAGGTTTTGTCTCTTCAAAAAGAAAAACCATATACCAATCATCTTGAAGTAGAAACATACACCTGGGATGTTCTTCCTTCACAATTAAAATTGCCTTTGGCCGATTCTGTTGCGAGGGAATTGGATTGGTTAAAACAAATAATTGAAAAGTGATCTTCTAAATTTTACAAACTGCAAATGAAAAAAACGGTTGTTATTGATGTTGTCGGGCTTTCATCCTCTTTGATTGGTAAGCATACTCCTTTTCTTCAAAAATATGTTGCACAAAAAAATCTTTCTTCTATTGAACCAATGTTGCCTGCAGTAACTACTTCTGTTCAGTCAACTTACATTACCGGAACATGGCCTTCAGAGCATGGAATCGTTGGCAATGGCTGGTACGACAGGGAGGATTGTGAAATAAAATTCTGGAAGCAATCCAACAAATTAGTGCAGGCAGAAAAGATTTGGGAGAAAGCAAAAAGGATGGATGCATCTTTTACATGTGCCAAAATGTTTTGGTGGTATAACATGTATTCGTCTGCTGATTTTGCAGTAACGCCAAGACCGAATTATTTGGCTGATGGCAGAAAAATTCCTGATTGTTACAGCCATCCGGCAGAGTTGCGCGATCGCCTGCAAAAAGAATTGGGCCAATTTCCTTTGTTTCATTTTTGGGGACCCGGAGCTGATATCAAATCCACACAATGGATTGCCGATGCTTCTGTTCTCACCGATCAATGGCACGATCCGACACTCACTTTGATCTATCTTCCTCATCTGGATTATTGCCTGCAAAAGTTTGGACCGGATGAAAAGAAGATTGCAAAAGATTTGAATGAAATTGATAAAGTCGTTGAGCTGCTTGTCACTTATTATCAATCCAAAAATGCATCCATAATAATACTTTCAGAATATGGAATCGGTGCGGTTGATAATCCAATTCATTTGAACAGGATTTTACGCCAAAATGATTTATTGCAAATCAGGATTGAAAGAGGTTTGGAACTTTTGGATCCAGGCGCATCAAAGGCTTTTGCGGTTGCTGATCACCAGGTAGCACATATTTACATCAATGATATTTCAGTCAAAAACAAAGTGAGGAAGATTTTTGAAAACGTCCCGGGGATTGAAAAGATCCTTGATAAAGAGGAGCAAAAAGAATTTCATATCGATCACGAGCGAAGTGGCGATTTGGTTTTGATGGCAGATGAACGCAGTTGGTTCACATATTATTTTTGGCTGAATGATGCAGTGGCTCCTGATTATGCGCGCGTTGTTGATATTCATAAAAAGCCCGGTTATGATCCGGTAGAAATGTTCATGACTTCAAAACTTAGAGCGGGTTATAAATTATTGAGGAAGAAAGCAGGCTTCCGGTATGTGATGGATGTAATTCCTTTGGATGCTTCGCTTGTGAAAGGCTCTCACGGAAGGATCGGAACGCCTGTCGGTATTCGTCCTGTAATAATTACTGACGAAAGTTTGGACGAAAATATTTCTGCAATTGAAGTAGAAAAGGTGATTGAAAAATATCTTTTTGCTTAAACGAAATTCAAATCTGCAAAGAACAGTGAACGGACAAATTCAATAAATTTTATTTTCTGTATTGTTGAAATTTTTCTTTTTCTCTTCTTGAAAAAACCTTCAATTACTTTAGATTTGCAGCATTCATTCGGGTAGTGGCGCAGCCCGGTAGCGCACACGTCTGGGGGGCGTGGGGTCGCAAGTTCGAATCTTGTCTACCCGAC
>JBQCEG010000102.1:0-2825 GCA_051960475.1 Ginsengibacter sp. | reverse complement strand
CGTTTAAAACAATAACTTGTTCCTTCATTCTGGGTTCTTCTCTCTTATGAATAACAATAGATCCGGTGAGCCCTGTTTGTTCCTGCGTCATAGTGTGAGAGTGATACCAATAAGTACCGTTTTGCCTCACCGGAAAAACAACTTTAAGTGTTTTGCCGGGTTGAATAGGGAAAGTAGTGAGACCAGGAACACCGTCGTACTGGTTGGGGATTAGAATGCCATGCCAGTGAATAGAAGTTGTGACATTCATTAAATTATGAACGCTGATTACTGCAGTATCTCCCTGCGTAAGTTCAATAGTAGGGCCGGGAATCTGGCCGTTGATGGCTATTGCATGAACCTTTTTACCGGCAAAAGCCACAGTGGTATCATTTACATAAAGATCATAGTGAACTCTGATGCCGGCACGGAAAGTTGTTCTTCGGAGTGGCTTCTCAGCAGCAGATCTTTGAACTATGTTGGCCGATGGTGACTTCACTGTGTGCATATTTCTCATATCCTCTTGCGCATACGTAAATCCAAATCTGAATAGGATTAAGAATATCAGGCTAACTTTTTTCATTTTAATAGGTTTTATTTTTTTGCTGGTAAAGGTCTATTGTTCAATAAAAGATTTTTGAAGTAGTCAATTCTTTTGTTACATAACCATGCCAGTATTTTTGCCACACGTGGGCATTTTTTGGCCCAAATAAGGATTAGCAATGTCTTTTGATTCATCCATCCAATATGCTTTGACCATTGAACAATAATGGATGTACAACATTTTGCCGGGCTTTTCAGTTTTAAAAATATTATACATCGCTGTGGTAAGCATAGAAAATGCTTTACGTTGTGCCTGCAGATCATTGGTAGCACTAATCTCAGTAGCTGCTTTTAAAGCTGCTTCTGAGTTTTTTACATCCTTTAATGCATTTATCAATTCGGTTGCAGCCTTTTGAGCTGCTTTTGAATTGTCTACTGTTAGCGCCTGATCCAACACAGCATAATAAGCATATGCCTGCTGAACATCGCTATAATTATAAGGTGCAGCATTCACGCTTTTGGATAGAAAAAGAATTGCCGAAAGAAACATTGATATAATAATTTTACTTTTCATGATTTAATTTTTTTTATTTATTGAATGAAATATTGTCTTTGATCTGGTAGTTACATATCATCGTGAACCGGAAGGTAACGTCCCTGAACGCCTATGCCATCTATATGTACAAGCCTTGCACCCATATCCCCTGCAACTGCTACAGTGTAAGCAGAAGCAACCATTAAGAGCGCCACAATTATTTCCGGAAACATTTTTCGCTTCAGAAAAAATTGGCTAATGATCTTGGTTGCGGCAGCAATACCACTAATCCAAACAGTATAACTTGCATACTGTTCATGTTTTTCAAATGTGGCCCTTGTAACAGAGTCAAGTATTTTCAGGTTGGGATCTCCTCCATGAAATACACCAGATGAAAGATAAGCTCCAACAAATCCAATCACCAACAGTATGAGGGTAATCCAACTAAACTCACTTTTAAACACAAAAAAAGAAGCCAGTTGCATGAGGGCCGCAAGAATTAAAAACATAATTGGAACATGCACTATCAAAGGGTGCATTTTTGGAAAATCTGAAAGCGATCCGGTGTTGTGGGTAGAAGGATAAGAAGAAGTTAAGACCGTAGTAATGGAATCTTCACTTCCCTGCGCCAAAAGGCTGCTGGCTGTAACTGTGAAAAAAATAGTCAGCAGAATGGCAATGTTGTATTTTTTACAAAATGACATAATGAGTTTTTATTTTGAATTGAAAAATATGGATAAAGAAATATTGTATTTCCTTATCACTTCTTAATAATAATTCACAATAAAAAACAGTATCATATCAGGAAGGAACCTGAAAAAGACAACCGGCGATTAAAGGAAGAATAAAGATTTATGCCCGGCGGATGATAGTAAGAATATGAATATTTACCGGAGGAATTTATTCGCTCAGATTGAAAAGAAACAAATATTCTGCCTGTGAATATTCTTCTGAGGTTAAGAAGTTTAACAGTCAGGTTATCGCTTACAAATTGATCATGATTTATTTTGATCCTGACAGCCGAATGGTTGCAACAGTCTTTGCTTTCTTGTTCTTTGCAGGTATGGCATCCGTCCTTTGATAGCATACTCTTCGTCAGAACCATCTCGCCACTATTCACCATCCACTTTCCTTCACAAAAGTGAAGTTGCAAAGCAGCCCCTGCAGAAACCCCCACATACACAAGAAGCAATATGGATGCAACAACCTTTTTCATATATATAAAATCAAAGGTAAATGTTTGTGTCATAATATAAGGATGAAAACTTGAAGGATTTTTTCCAGGGACAAAAGCCTCTTTCCAATTATTTATTTATCAAAGTTGTCGTGGTCAGCCCCTCTTCTAAAAACTTTGTTCAACGGAAATCTTAGCTAAGTATCAGAAAAGTATTATGATAAGAGATCTTAAGCAGATGTAATCTTTTAACATCATAATTACACTATTTTATTTCAAGCGTTCCCACCCCAGAGTCCTATTAACTGGAAATCCCGATGTTCATCAAGGCTGCCAAACTTTGAAAGGTTGCCAACCTTTTTTTGAACTTTATTTATTCATTTTATCTGTTTAAACAAAAAGCCTAAAGTTCCGATGAGGGGACAGCTTTATAACTTTATTTTCTTCAATTTTTCTTCATACTTAGTAGGGCTCCCAGATAAAATAAGATCAAGATCTGTTTTCTTAAAGTAGCCGTTATTATTCTTGAAGATACCGT
Organism: Ginsengibacter sp.; assembly: GCA_051960475.1. Taxonomy (GTDB): domain Bacteria; phylum Bacteroidota; class Bacteroidia; order Chitinophagales; family Chitinophagaceae; genus Ginsengibacter. Next base: position 56 of record JBQCEG010000102.1, on the reverse strand, counting down.
ACTCTTCACATTTTTTAGCAAGTTGAGTTCTTCCCAAATTACAATAGATCATAGCC
>JBQCEG010000101.1:0-55967 GCA_051960475.1 Ginsengibacter sp. | reverse complement strand
AACCTTTCAGCCAGTAAGGCACTTCTTCCCAACCGTGATCTCCTTTGCCGGTTCCGCTGAACCACGCATTATTTTTCTTCTCAAGCCATCCGCTTATTGTTCCCAACTGGCCTGTTAATCCATCACGCTGCAGCTCCAAATATTTTAAGATCCAGCCGCCGGGTTTGATTGTTCCGACAGGAAGTTTAATAAAGCTCAAGGGTTCTAAAGGCGCTTTGTTACTTAAGTAAAATGAATTGGTGCCTTTAACTGGACGGCTTACCACACTCGGTTTTAAAGAATTTTTTTGCGCCAGCAAATCATGTTGAAAGGAAAGAAAAAAGGCAATACAGTAAAGGGATAATTTCTTCATCTTTTTTTTCTGAATTGGATTTTAAATAAATAAAATGACCGTCATGAAAAGATAAATTCATAACGGCCATAAAGATAGTTTTTCCTGCGAAAAGAAGAGTTACATCGTTTCTTCAAAAATGTTTTCAACCTTTCGATTGCTTTTTAAAAGTTTGTAGTGGCTAATCAGTGTATGTGAAAGAGTAAAACTTTTATAGGGTAAACCTTCTTCCCTTGCTACATCTTTCAATGCTTGTGTCACTTCAGGATAATACATGTGTCCTGCCGAAGGAAATAAATGATGCGCCACGTGGTAGTTAAAACTTCCCATAAAAAAGCGAATAAACCAATTGTCGTGTACAACATCATTTGTATGACTAATCTGGTGCATGAACCATGATTCAGGCAACCTGTTATTTTCATCTGGTAAAGGAAAATCATGATCCACATTTGCGTGCGGCGACAAAAGGATCAAGAGAGAAAAACCGGTAGCAGTGAAAACCATCAATAAAAAAGCTGCAACCGCATGCAACCAGCCTACTCCTATTAATATTGGAACACCAATCATATAAAAAAAGAAAAGGGCTTTGAAAAAGAAGAGTTTTACAAATTCTCTTTTTGGGATATCTACTACTTTCCAAATTGCTCTTTTCCTGTTAAAGTAATCTTTGAAATCGCGCACCAGCAACCAGTTCAATAAATAAAAGAAATAAAGAACCGGCAGGTAAATATGTTGGTATTTATGCAAGCGTGAAAATGGTCCATGAGGAAATACACGCGCCAGCGGACTCTGATCAATATCACTGTCCCAGCCCATCACATTCGGATAATTATGGTGAAGTCTTGTGTGCCTTATCTTCCAGGCATAACTGTTTGCGCCCATCAGGTCAAAGAAGTAAACAAATAAATTATTGAGATTTTTATTGTGGAAGAGAACATGATGAACCGCATCATGAATTAGATTGATGAAGATCACCATCACCATCAAACCCATAAAAAAATAGCAACCGTAAAAAATAATTGGAATTTTTGCCCAAACAATAGCCGAAATATATGCACCAATGTACAGAAGTGGGAAAAGAATCGATTTTATGATAATTGTATTTCTTCTCTTTGACTCCAGATCATCAACTATGCGGAAGGCTTTTTCTCTAAGCTTCAAAAATATTTCGCTACTGTTATCTTTAGGGAAAACCGGTTTTGAAGCGATTGTAATTGTTTCTTTCATTGAGTTTAAATTTTAAAATCAATAAATATTATTCAGCTACATGGCTTATCTCAACTTTGCGCTTCGGTTTCTTTACAAACAAAATTACAAAGGGTACACAAATCAAAAACATGACACCGATCAGTAAAAACACATCCATATAAGAAAGGATCGTTGCCTGGATATTTACCATTCCATCCAATAATTTATCTGCTGTTTTTTGCGCAATGTCTAATGGCATTCCTTTAGCATGAAAACCACCAGTCATTAATTGCTCCCTGTGTTGCAACACCGGATCTGTAACTGAAAGATTTGACAAAAGATCCACCCGGTGTTTTTGATTATCTCTTACTAAATACGTAGAAATTATTGCAACACCAAATGATCCGCCCAATTGCCTAAGCATTCCTGATAAAGCCGCCCCCTGGCCTATCTCTTTACCTTTCAGTGTTGAAAGCGCAAGCGTTGTAATGGGAATTGAAAGAAGCCCCAAACCCACACCACGAATCACGAGTATCCAAAAAAATGCATCACTTCCTGTATTTGGGGTGAGCACATGATAAGCCATAAAACTGTAAATAAAGAAAATAACCATGCCGGTCGAGATCATATAGCGCATAGGAGTGCCACGCTCCATTAATTTGCCGACCAGCGGCATCATTAAAGCTGTAAACACCGTACTTGGGATCATCAGCATGCCCGCCTGAAACGCGGTCCAGCCCATGATGGTTTGTGTGTAAAGCGGAATAATAAATGTTGACCCGAACAAACCGAACCCGAGCACGAATGACAAAATGCTGCCGATTGAAAGATTGCGGTCTTTCAAAACGCCCAATTCAACAATAGGATGTTTGTAAACCAATTGTCTCCAGATAAAAAAATAAAAAGCGAAAAAACAAATAACGCTTAACGTGGTAATCAGGTTGCTGTTGAACCAATCGTCTTCCTGGCCTTTTTCGAGAATGAATTGCAATGAGCCAATCGAAACGATCAGTAAAAAGATGCCAAGCCAGTCGATATTTCTTGCCGAAAGTTTTTCGCCAAACTTTGGGCTTTTTACAAATTGCAAGGTGAGCAATGTAGCAATTACACCAATAGGTATGTTGATATAAAAAATGTAGGGCCATGAAAAATTATCGACAATATAGCCACCGAGCGGCGGTCCAAGAGTTGGGCCAACAATAACGCCAAGCACATAAATCGTTTGAGCCATTGGCCTTTTTTCAATCGGGTAACTTTCGGTGATGATCGTTTGTGCTGTAACCAATAAAGCACCGCCACCGATTCCCTGGATAAACCGGAAAAGGATCAGTTCATTAATGCTTGTAGCGTTGCCGCAGAGAAACGAAGTGAACGTAAAGATCATGATGGAGGCAGCAAAATAATTGCGTCTTCCAAATTGTTGACTAAGCCAACTGGTCATTGGCATTACGATCACATTCGCAATCGCATAAGCGGTAATCACCCAGGTAATTTCTGTCAACGAAGCACCAAGGCTTCCCTGCATTGTTGGAAGCGCAATATTTACAATCGTTGTGTCAATGATCTGCAACAATGCACACACTACCGCGGTTATGGTGATGATCACTCTTTTTGACCCATAAACGACTAATGATTCTTCCTCCATTCTTCACAAAATTTTTTATGCTCAACCTCTTTCTTGGCGTTAATATTATTCCATATAATTGCTAACTTTCTGCAGCCTTCACATTTTCAATCATTTGTTGCACGGCATTTATTGATTGTTTTATTACCGATATATTAAAATTTTTACTGACGATCGAAAACAATTCTGAAACCCAGGGCTCCACTTTTTTGCCCAATTCTTTTCCTTCATCTGTCAGGTAAATCAGTTTACTTCTTCGGTCGTTCGGATCCTCGTAGCGGTCAACGAGATTTCGTTTTGTCAGGTTATCAATCAGGCATGTTAGGCTTGCCTTATCTTTTAATGTTTTATCCGCAAGATCCTGTTGCTTCAAACCATCCTGCTTCCACAAGCACGCCATTATCTGGTGCATTTCATACGTAAGGTCAATATTATTTTCCCTGAATTTTTTTTGCAGAAATTGCCTGAGGTGGTCCCTTAACTCGAATGTAAGATGTGCAAACTCCCTTGCTGTTTCGGACTTGTGTGTATTTTTCGCCATACTATTACTATTTAAAAGTGATGGCGGGGAAATAATCAATCCACCGCATTTATTTATGCAAAGTTAAAGGCAAGATAGTTAAATATCAAACTAATATTTTTTTGAATGACCGGTAGTTTCTGTATTTTTGTTTACAGAAAAAAGCGTATTATGAAAACACTATTGGTTCCTGTAGATTTTACAGATTCATCGGACAACGCAGTGAATTTTGCAGTAGAATGGGCAAAAAAATATTTGTATGAGCGCATCATTTTGTTGCGCTCATTTTATAGTTCGATGTACGAAAATATGATCATGTCTGCAGATTTTTCAAACGTGAATGAAGAATACCTCAATAAAAAAAGAAGTGACGAAAGAGAAATGCTGAACCAATTGTGCAGCCAGGTAGATCAACAAACAGGGAAGGGAATACAAGTTCAGACTGCGGTGACCGAATTGCCTTTGATTAGAAGCATAATTGAAATGATGAACGAGGAGAAACCGGAGATGATCCTTGTTGGAAGTGACAAACAACATGCAGACAACGAATCTTTTGTTGCAGGGAATGTAATTGCAATTGCACGGGTAAGCCCGGTCAGGGTGTTGATCGTTCCTGAAGGCCGTAATTACCAAAAAATTGAGAAGGCATTGGTGCCGGTTGATTTTAAATCTGTCGCTTCACTGAATAAGATCAATCGTCTTCGTTCATCCCCGAGATGGCACGATGTAGAAATACTCGCGCTTAATGTTGATGCTGCACAAAAAAATTTAAACCCTGATGAGCAGTTTAAACAATCAGAAGAAAACCTACACAATTATCTCAAAAATTTTAGGCACAGCATTTATTACGAGCCCGACAAAAATGTGATCAATGGCATTTTAAATTTTAAAAGATTAAATGAAGTGCAACTGATGATCGCACTTCCCGGTGTGCATAGTTTTTTATATTCTCTAACGCATAAAAGTATTTCGGAGGCTTTGTATAAAAAATGCCCACTGCCTGTGATGATACTGAAATAAAAAGATGAGTAAACCAACTTTCAAAGCGAATTTTTATTTTGCCATGTCCCAAACTTTCAGTGATTTGATCAGGGTTTGCCCGCCAAACGAAAAAGCGCTTAATAAATCAGAATCCATTCCCGGATAAACATAAGTTGTCAAAACTTGTTCACCATCATTCACAAAAACTTCAAGAGAAGATTTATCGAATAATATTTCGAATTTTATTTTTCCATTCGTTGAATTCACTTTCATTGTCTGCGTTAGATTTTTGGCGTTGATGTTCTCCGTTCCCGAATTGCTTCTATCCACATACACTTCGTTCTTTGATGCATCGAAACCAATAACAGTTGCAGCAGTAATGTTTCCTTTTTTGTCCTTCTTTTCTGCTATTTTAAAACCCGCCATTGTATTTTGTGGTACTTCCATTTCTGCTTCAAGCCAATAAGAATTTCCTGTGATTTTCTCTCCATCTAAAGCATCTTTTGCACCTTGAATTTTTACATTGTCAAGATGAACCATTTTTGAAGAGAATTTTGAAAGATTCTCTTTGATCACTTTTGCGGGATTTTGAATTAACCTGATACCATCTTTTGTCTCTCTTAAACTTAAATCTCTTGGAATAGACATTTGTCCTTTCCACGGCCACGTTTGCTGTTTTTCAGGCGGCACCATCCATCCAATGTACGTGTGTTGGCCTTCCGGCAAATTATTCCATGGGATCGCAGCATACAACGCATCACCATGATCTACTAACAAAACTTTATCAGCAGGATTGTCGTTGGTAAAAGTTTTTCCATCAAATTCGCCGACATAATATTCTTCATAATCATTTTTACTGCTGTCCTGGAAAGAATTTACCAAAACCCATTTTGTTTTGTCAGTCCCTTCAACAGGTAGTTTTATGAAGAACGGGCATTCCCAGATGCCTCCGCTTAAACCTGCATTTCCAAATTCACTCAACAGGTTCCAGTTTTTTAAATCAGGGGAATCATAAAATTGAACTTTATTTTCCCATGGAAGAGAAACAACCATCAGCCATTTCTGTAATTGTTCATCCCATTGTACATTCGGATCGCGAAAATCACTTTTGTCGAGATCGAGCACCGGATTGCCTTTATAATTGGTAAAATTCATTCCGCCGTCGTTACTGTAAGCGATGAACTGCGATTCCTTGTGTTGCGGCCGTTGATCAGCCGTGTAGATAGCAACGATACATCCACTGTCTTTGCACAAACCGCTTGTATTATTTTTATCCCAAACGGCAGAACCTGAAAATCGCATGGTAGTATCCGTTCCCACAATCCCCTGCGGCATGGCAAGGTCGTAATGTTTCCAATGAATTAAATCGGTACTCGTTGCATGTCCCCAACTCATGTTGCCCCAATTGATTCCGTAAGGATTTTGCTGGTTGTACAATTGATAAACACCGTTTAAATAAAGCAAACCGTTTGGATCATTTGTCCAGTATTTTTCAGGCGTAAAGTGATACAACGGCCGCCATTGCGGTGTGGGCACTTGTTGCTGCGCAAAAAGTGCAGTTGAAAAAAAGAAAGAAAGGGCGATCAGGAATTGTTTCATCAGTTTCATTTTGTGACAGATCTTTTGTTGGGAAAATTAGTTTTTTGCTTTCGGATCATTCATAAGTTTTAGCACGTCATTCATTTCATAATCAGGACAAGCTCCGGAACGTGAAGCCACAAAAGCGCCAAGAGCCGCTGCAAAATCAAGTGCTTCTGAAGGGGAAGATTTGTCCATCAAATTTGAAATGATAGCCGCAATAAATGCATCACCGCTACCAACAGTATCCGCCACTTCAACTGAATAACCAGGATGGTAATAAAATTCCTGGTCTTTAAAAAGCATGGCGCCATTGCCGCCTTTAGTGACAATGATGGTTTTTAAATTAAATTTTTCAGCCACCATTTTTATTCTTTCTTCATCAGAATGCAGTTCATCAAACCAACCGGAAATCAAATGCAATTCGGATAAATTGAGTTTTAAAATATCTGCATGTCCAATTAATTGCTCCAATACTTCTTTTGAAAAATGGGGAGGACGAAGGTTGATGTCGAGCACTTTTGTTTTAGCCAATTCAAGACAGTGAAGCAAGGAATTCCGCGAATTTTTATTTCGTGAAGCAAGGCTTCCATAAATAAAATAATCAGCACTTTTTGACAACTCATCTGTTTCTTCATTCGTTTCTATAAAATCCCAGGCAACAGGCTGAACAATTTCATATTCCACTTCATTGTCTTCTTTCAACGTTGCATAAACTTTTCCTGTTTCATGTTCATGATCTTTTTGAAAAAAGCGTGTGTCCAGGTTTTTTTTTGAAAAAACTTCTTCCAGTTCTTTTCCCAAATGGTCATTGCCGATTCTTGTGATGATGGCCGGATTTTTTCCCAATTGATTTAAGTGATAAGCCACATTTACCGGCGCTCCCCCCGGCATTTTTCCCTTTGGTAAAAAATCCCAAAGTATTTCTCCAAAACAAACTACCGGGAAATTTGATTTTTCTGTCATTGCTCTTTTTGCTTGAATATAACGAATCTGCTTTTATTCTTCTAATTGAATTCCTTCGTTAATGAATCGGAATAACCGGTTCCTCGAAAGTAGCTTCGTTCACCACGCTGATGCCAATATCTTCCAATGAACGGCCTTTTGTTTCGGGCATCATTTTCCAGACAAACAACAATTGCAAAACCATCATACAGGTGAAAAATAAAAAGGTGATTCCTCCGCCAAGTTGTTCGGCAAAAACGGGAAAAACAAAAGTTATGATCGCGGCCATTGTCCAATGGGAAACGCTTCCAATGGTTTGCCCGCGCGCTCTTACCTGGTTCGGAAAAATTTCAGAAATAAAAACCCAAATAACCGCGCCCTGCGAAAAAGCAAAAAATGCGATGAACAAAAGCAATCCTACGAGAACTGTATAGCTTGCAAAATCGTGAGCGAAAAAAGCATACGAAACCAATCCCAAAGAAAATATCAAACCTACGGAACCAATGTACATCAACTTTTTCCTGCCTACTTTATCAATAAAACGGATGGCCACCAGGGTAAAAATAAAATTTACAAGCCCGATTCCAGCAGTTGACAATAAGGAAGAACTTGTTCCCAATCCCGTCATTTCAAAAATGCGTGGTGCATAATAAATAATTGCGTTGATGCCCGAAAGTTGATTGAATGCTGCGAACAAAACCGCCAGCATTATTGGCAAGCGGTATTTGCGTTGAAAAATATTTTCTTTCACTTTTTTTGATGCATCCAGTTCGTGGCCTTTTAAAATTTTGTTGTAATCATTTTCATATCCGACCGGATCAATAACTTTTAAGATCGATTTAGCCAGGTCAAATTTTCCTGCTTTCAAAATCAACCACCGCGGCGTTTCAGGAACGAAGCGGATCAGGATCACAAAAAGTAATGATGGAAATGCCTGCACGCCCAACATCCAGCGCCATGAAGTTTCGGTGCTGGTGCCAATCAAATAATTTGAAAAATAAGAGATCAAAATTCCGAGAACGATATTGAACTGGAACAAAGCGACCAAACGCCCGCGACGATGAGGTGGTGAAATCTCTGAAATATAAACCGGTGCCACAACCGATGAAGCACCAACACCCAAACCGCCGAGGAAACGGCAAAGCAAAAATAAAAACCAGTTTTGTGCAAGCGCGGTTCCGATAGAGGCAATGAGGTACAAAATCGCCACCAAAAAAAGTGTTTGTTTTCTTCCCAATTTGTCAGAAGGAATGCTGCCGGTAAGCGCGCCGATGATCGTGCCAACAAGCGCGATGGACATCGTGAGCCCGTGTTCAAAAGCTGAAAGATTCCAGAACTGCTGGATCGATTTTTCTGCTCCTGAGATCACCGCCGTGTCAAAGCCGAAAAGAAATCCACCGATCGCGACAACCCAAGCCCAAAAAACTACCTTTTGATTTCTCATATCAATTGTTTTAAAAATTTAAACAGGAACTTTTTAAAGAGAAAATTCCGGGTTACGTTAAAACCCGGGAAATAAATTTAATAGAAATTTCGCGAATGATGGAATTATTAAATCTATAGCATGCAACAGTAAGCAAACAAAAAGGTGAAATTTATTTTCACGGCTGGCTCCTTCAGCTACAATCCGTCCTGTTTTTTATTGTTCATCAGCATATATTTTGCTGTTTGATAATAAGCTTCGGAAAGTTGATCGAGCGCTTTTTTATCAGCAAGAATATCCGGTGATGAAGGCAAGGGTTCGTTATTTGCGGAAGAACGGAAATCTTTTTTTCCACTCGAAAGATCGTTTACAAAAACATAACGGTCGGTAATGACGCCAATTTGTTTGATCATCGGATCAAAAAGGAAAGCCACATTTTTGAAACGCGTATTTTGAGCATGTAAAGTGTCAAAAAGATTTCTGCCGAGTGTGGTATTTGTGTAAGAAATATCCGCAAGGGCTGATACAGAAGGCAATATATCTACCTGCGAACAAGTCTTGTCAATTCGTTTTGGTGATAGCATCGAAGGCGCATAAAAAAGCAAAGGAACATGTTGCGTTGTTAATCCATCAGCTTCCCAGGCTTCTGGAAACATTTTACCTGCGTGTCCGCGAATGCCATGATCGCCCACAAAAACAAAAATCGTATTATTAAAATAAGGTTCTTTTTTTGCTGTCTCGATAAAAGTTTTAAAACTAAAATCAGTGTACCGAAAAGCATTCAATTCAGCATTGCTTTCGAAGCCATATTTTTTTAAAGTGTCAGTTGGAAAACTTTCAGTCTTAAATGTTTTCCTGTCTTCTTCCGGGATTGTATATGGACGATGATTATCGGCAGTTTGAATGACGGCAAAAAATGGTTTTGTTTGTTGCGCCAAAACTTTGTTGGCCTGCAGGAATAAATTTTTGTCGCTGATGCCCCAAACATCGATTGGTTTTACAGGATAATTTTCCTGTTCGTATAAATGCAAACTGTCAATATTATTGGTCAATAGGCCACGAATATTTGCCCAGCTTGAACTTCCGCCGATGAAATAATATTTTTCATATCCCTTGTAATCGTTGATGATCGAATGTTCATCCACGTAAGCCGGGTTGCGACTTGCAGTATTTGGAAATTCAACATCTGGAATTCCCGTAACTACCGCCCAAACACCACGCGCTGTTCCGTAGGCCGGTGTGAAACAACGATCGAAGAAAATTCCGTTGTCGCACATTTGTTTAAAATAAGGAGTGGTGTTCAACGGGTTTCCCCACATGCTGCTTTTGTAAGCTGAAAAACTTTCGCAGATCACGACCACCACATTGGGTTTAGTTGCAGAAGGTGTAGCATTAAAATATCTATTATAATTGAGACGAACTGAATCCGGTTGCCCCACATTCAGGTAGTCGGTCATCAGCGGATAATATTCCTTCACTTTTTTAAGATCGTATCCTGAGTTTTTAAATTTTAATGTGCTTAAAAAACTTTGCACCGGATTTAAAGAAAGATTCGATTTGAAATTGTCATCAAAAACAAATGCATCGCTCCACCTTAATGGAAATTGATTGAACCTGCCGAATACGCCCAATCCTAATATCAAGGCAAATGCGACTCCCATAACAATTCTCACTGTTGGTTTCCCTGAGAAAGTTGATCTTGAAGTTCTGTTGTACCAATAATTGATTAACAAAAACAAAGCAGCTGAACAGATAATGATCAAAATTGAAATGGAAAAAACAGGATACGTTTCCCACACCATGTTCATTGATATTTTGGCATCGCCCAAATAATTCATCAAAGAAGCATTCAGTCTTTCGTGCAGGTAATCATAATTTTCAAAATCTATCGCATAAAGAAAAACAACTGCTACACTGATCAGCAGGAAATAAACTTTGAAAACATTTTTTGAAAACCTGTTTTCAAAAGGATTGCAATTTCCCGTAACAAAAAGCCAAACAAGGATCAAAGCAAACACAATGATTGTGGCGATTAAAGTTGCTGTTGAGGCGTGACCTTTTTTCATGAAAAAGAGCAGCAGCGCCATAATCACGATCGTAAAAAATATTTCGATGATACTGCCAACCGTCAATCTTTTTTTTGCATTATAGTTAAGATGAAGGTTGCCAATTACAAAAGGAAAAATGATGAAGCCGGAAACGATTCTTTCGTCAAAATTCAATCCGAGCAAAAAAGCCTTTGCACATTTTGAAAAAGAATAATTAAATGGAGCAAAATGGAAATAAAAAACGAATCGCATGATGGTCATGAAAACGAGGAATGCAATACCTGTTAAAAACATCCATTTTACCATCCGTGGAAAGCCGGATCTTGTGTTCATCAGAGAAATTTATTGGTTATTAAAAGTGCCATTCGGGGGAGGCGGATTTTATCTGCAAAAGTAAATATTTAACTACTGTTTTGGCGCATTAGTTATTTTTGCAATAATGAACTTGATGGAAATACAAAATGCTTCGTTTCTTCCGCAGGCAATTAAACAAATGGATTACAACCTGTTTGCGAAAATGAACGGCCGCTGGCATAATTCATTCTTCGATGTTTTTTTTCCATTGATTCGCGAACCGACCGTCTGGGTGCCATTGTATTTTTTCCTGGTTGTTTTTGTTACGTTAAATTTTAAATCGAGGGGATGGATTTGGGTTTTGTTTGCCATATTGAACACCGCCATCAGCGACACCGTGAGCAGTCGTCTTATTAAGGAAAATTTCCTGCGCCTGCGTCCGTGCCATGATCCTTCTTTAGTGGGTCACATAAGATTTTTGGTTTCATATTGTCCGGTAAGTTCAAGTTTTACTTCGTCGCATGCGGTCAATCATTTTGCCGCAGCAATGTTTATATTTACAACATTTCGAAAAACAATAAGCCCGGCGTGGGCTTTACTTTTTTTATGGGCAGCTGCCATATCCTATGCACAGGTTTATGTGGGCGTACATTTTCCATTTGACGTATTTTGTGGAACGATTGTAGGCCTGATTCTTGGATACATCCAGGCGAAGATATTCAATGAAAAGTTTGGCCTGCAGTTGCCTGAATTGAAAAAATAATATATGGAATTGTTCATTTTATTTTTCCTTATACTTCTGAACGCATTCATTGTGATGTGCGAGATGGCATTGGTCTCGGCAAAGAAAAGCCGGATAGAGACGCTTGCCAACAAAGAAGATAAAAAAGCACAGATCGTTTTAAAACTCAAGGAAAACCCCGAAATATTTTTATCAACTACCCAAATCTACATTACACTTATCGCTATTTTAACCGGTGTTTATTCCGGGGAAAGATTTGGTGTATATCTGCAACCATATATCGACAAGATTGATGCGCTAAAACCTTATTCAGCCACTATCTCGACGACACTTATTGTTATTGTCGTAACCTTCTTGTCAATACTTCTTGGCGAACTGATTCCTAAAAGGATTGCCCTGATGAACCCGGAAAGAATTGCAAGAAGTGTCGCAATCCCAATAAAGACCTTGAGCGATATTTCCTATCCGCTGGTGTGGATACTTAGCAAAATGAGCTCCGGCTTTTTCCGAATTTTCAATATCAGGAGAAGTTCTGATAGCCAGGTTACTGAAGAGGAAATCAAGGCGATGATCAATGAAGGAAGCGAACTAGGTGCGATAGAAGAAGAAGAAAAAGACATTATTGAAAGGGTGTTTCATTTGGGCGACAGGAACATCACTTCTATTATGACGCACCGGACAGATATTATCTGGTTTGAAGTGAATGAAGAGCGTTCATCAGTGAAGCAAAAGATAAAAGAATTTCAACATTCGGTTTATCCATTGTGTACCGAAACGATTGATGATATTGAAGGTATTATTTATGTAAAGGACCTGTATCTTAATCCTGAAGCGCCATTGAAAGATTTGATAAGGAAAGCCCTTTTCATTCCTGAAAATAATTCTGCTTACCAGGTGCTTGAAAAAATAAAGATCACCAAAATTCCGTACGCATTTGTTGTGGACGAATATGGAAGCCTCCTGGGAATGATCACTATGAAAGACATCCTCAAGGCAATAGTGGGAGAGATGCCGGAAGAAGAAGATGATGAATATGAAATAACGCAAAGGAAAGACGGAACTTACCTCATTGATGGACAAATTCAATTTTACGACTTTCTAAGCCACTTTAATAAAACGGTTTGGGTAAATGAAGGTGAGAACGAATTTGATACGCTTGCGGGATTCATTCTTCATGAATTGAAACGCATCCCGGTGACCGGGGATAAGTTCGATTGGCGCGGTTTTGATTTTGAAATAATTGATATGGACGGCCAGAGGATTGACAAAGTGCTTGTTTCTATTTCTGACGAGATAAGAAAAGAGATGGAAGATTAGGATAAGAATTCGAAGTTCGTTTATCCTTTCCCGTTAGAGTAAACGAATAAATAAGCCGTTTTTTCCCCCACCGGGGAAAGCAAAATTTTCTATAATAAAATTAATCGCCTTTATCCTTACTTTTACCTCCTGTTTTACTGATTAAAAGACTTTTTATGAAACCAAGGATCTGTATTTTATCATTTTTGTTTTTATTCGCCAGCTTTAATTTTTCTTTCGCTCAAAAAGTTTCGCAGGATGGAAATATTGGTGCCCCGGCCACATCTTTTACTCATCCGTCATGGATCGAACAAAGCAATATTTATGAAGTGAATGTGCGGCAGTATTCAAAAGAAGGAACATTTAAAGCTTTTGAAAAAAGCCTTCCGAGACTGAGAAAAATGGGTGTGCAAATTTTGTGGTTTATGCCCATAAATCCCATCGGATTAAAAGGAAGAAAAATGACGGAATCAGATTTGGGTAGCTATTATTCAGTAAAAAGTTATTACGAAGTAAATCCGGAATTTGGCACAATGGCCGATTGGAAGGAACTGGTGAAACATGCGCACACATTGGGTTTTAAAGTGATCATTGACTGGGTGCCCAATCACACTTCACCTGATAATCCCTGGATGACAACGCACCCCGATTTTTATAAGCATGATAAGAACGGGAATACAGTTTACGATGCAGACTACACTGACACACGCAATCTTGATTATAGCAACCAGGAATTGCGCGACACAATGATCAACGCGATGAAGTTTTGGATCACAAAAACCGGCATTGATGGTTTTCGCTGTGATCATGTGGATCCGACTCCTGTTGATTTCTGGAAAGATTGCATCACTAAGCTTCGCAAGATCAAAAATGTTTTCATGCTGGCCGAAAGTGAAAAACCCGAATTTCATTACGCAGGTTTTGACGCCACTTATGCCTGGAATATGATGTGGACAACTGTTGACCTGGCCCAGGGAAAAATTCCACTTCAACATTTGGATTCTGTATTGAATAACAATTTTGAAACGTTCCCTAAAAATGCCTGCCGGATGTATTTCACTACCAACCACGATGAAAACAGCTGGAACGGCACCGAGTTTGAAAAATATGGTGATGCTTACAAGGCTTTTGCTGTTTTTAGTCAAACGATGTATGAAAGCATTCCATTGGTTTATAGCGGACAAGAGGAGCCCAACAAAAAAAGATTAAAGTTTTTTACGAGAGACCCAATCAGTTGGGGAAAATATGCGATGGCGCCTTTTTACAGCACGTTGCTTCATCTGCGCAGCAAAGATCCGGCTCTTTCAGCCGATGCCGCTTATAAAAGAATTTCAACAGCAAATGATGAAGCGATATTTGCTTATACACGGACCAAGGGAGCACATAAAATATTTGTGGTATTAAACCTGTCCGACGAACCGCAAAGTTTTACAATCAAGGAAAAAGGGATTTACGGTTATCCTTTAAATGTTTTTGTAAACAGGAAAATTCATTTGTTTAAAGACCACGTTTATTCATTGAAACCGTGGGGATATTTGGTGTATGAGTATTGAGGGGATTGAGCTTGAAAATCTTAAATGCTAATATTTTTTCCTTCTGGGATTTTGACTTGTTTTCCAGAAAGTCAAGAGAATCACCTCTTTTTTGATGGGGAAATATCTATAATACAAGATAATGTGTTTGGTTATTATAGCTCTTCTTATATGGGCATTCTTTTCGGATCTCCTATAAAGTTTTGGATTTGATACAATACTTTGAATTTTCTGATTTGCAATGTTAATAAAATTGCTAGCTTCCCTTTCAGTCCATTCTTTCAATAAATAATTTATATTATCGTCAAAAGTTTTTATTGCTTCTTTTGACCATGTAATTAGGAAAGCCACTTCTTATATTTTTTCATCACTTCTTCGTGTGGTGATACATCCCCGTTTTCTATATCCTTTAGACCTCTTTCAATAGAAGCTTTTGCATCTTGAGGAAGTTCATCCCACCAATCACTCTCAGCCTCTATTTCCAGCATTGCATAAACCATCCTGATTGTTTTTTCATCGGCATTGTCAAGGTATTTTTTTGCCCTGTTTTTCAATGTCTTTATATCGTTCATACCGTTTTTATTTAAAGTTAATAAATTTTAAAGTAAAGATAAGGCTGGCATTTTGTTAACGAAATAAGGAATGCTGAATGTGCTTTTACCAGTTGATTAATATTTTGACTATTTAGGATTTCTTCTGTTTCGTCACTTCACCATCGCTTTAATCTCCTGCAATTTCAATAATGCTTCCACGGGAGTCAGGCGGTTGATGTCTACTTCTTCCAGAATTTTACGGATGTCTTCAAACGCCTGTGAATGCGCATCAAAAATGCTCAATTGCATTTGAGGTGCATTCAGTTGTTTCAGGTTTTCTTTAAGGCCTTTCTTTTTTGTTCTAACGGTTTCGGTTGTATTATTTTCTTCAGAATTATCCATGTGTTTGGATTCCATCTGTTTCAAAATTCCATTCGCTCTTTCAATAAGAGATGGTGGCATCCCCGCCATTTTTGCCACGTGAATACCGAAGCTGTGCACGCTTCCACCCGGGACCAGTTTTCTTAAGAAAATAATTTTATTTCCTGCTTCCTTATTTGTAATGTGAAAGTTTTTTACGCGATCGAGTTTATTTTCCAGTTCGTTCAACTCATGATAGTGAGTAGCGAATAAGGTCTTTGGCGAATGAGTCGATTGATGTAAATATTCAACAATGCTCCACGCAATCGAAATTCCGTCATAAGTGGAAGTGCCACGACCGATCTCGTCAAGAAGAATGAGACTTCGCGCACTTATGTTGTTGATGATGCTGGCGGTTTCATTCATTTCTACCATAAAGGTGCTTTCACCGCTGCTGAGATCATCGCTCGCACCTACACGCGTGAAAATTTTATCCGTTTGCGGAATCCTTGCTTCTTCGGCAGGAACAAAGCTTCCCATGTGTGCCATCAAGGTAATGAGCGCAGCTTGTCGGAGTATTGCACTTTTACCACTCATATTTGGACCGGTCAAAATGATAACCTGTTGGGAACGGGGATCGAGAAAAATATCATTGGCAATATAACTTTCGCCCAAAGGCAAGTTTCTTTCAATAACCGGGTGGCGGCTTTCTTTCAGTTCCAGTTCTAGTCCGTTATGGAGTTCCGGTTTTTTGTATTTGAATTGAACGGCATTGTTGGCAAAACAAATAATACAATCGAGCACTGCAAGGATATGCCCGTTTACCTGCATCGGCGCAATATAATCCTGCAATTCATTTAATAGTTGTTCAAAAATCTGCTGTTCCAGTTGTAAGATTTTGTCTTCTGCTCCGGTTATCTTTTCTTCATATTCTTTCAACTCGGGCGTTATGTAACGTTCCGCACTTGTTAGTGTTTGTTTCCTGATCCAACTTTCGGGCACTTTGTCTTTGTGTGTGTTGGTGACTTCCAGGTAATATCCAAAGACATTATTGAACCCGATTTTCAATGAAGAAATTCCGGTTCGTTCAATTTCTTTTTGCTGAAGATTTAGCAGGTGTGCCTTACCGTTAGTAACGATGTTTTTCAGATCGTCGAGATCTGAATTTACTCCTTCTGCGATGATATTTCCTTTTGCAGCTGAGACCGGTGGGTTTTCAATTATTTCTTTAAATATCTTATCTGCAATGTATTTGCAGGGATTCAGCGAATCGCCAAGCCTTTTTAAATATTCATTTGATGAAGCATCGCACCTGCTTTTTATTTCAGAAATCAATTTTAAACCTTTGCCGATCTGCAATACTTCACGCGGATTTATTTTCTTTAAAGGGATCTTACTTACCAATCGTTCAATATCACCCGTTTGTTTTATGCTGTGTGCAATTTTTGTTTTTTCTTCCGGTGTTTTGATAAAATATTCTACAAGGTCTTGGCGCTCCTGTATTTTGCTTATTTCCGTAAGCGGCAGCAACATCCAGCGCTTCAGCAATCGTGCACCCATTGGTGAAACGGTATTATCCAACACTTTGAGCAATGAATTACTGTTGTCACTGTTGCTTAATAATTCAAGATTGCGGATCGTGAACCTGTCCATCCACAAATAATCACCTTTGTCAATTCGCTGCAAAGAAGTGATGTGCTGAAGGTTTGGATGTTCTGTATCCTTTAAATAATGAAGAATGGCGCCTGCAGCGATGATGCCGGTTTTCATATCTTCAACGCCAAAACCTTTGAGGCTTTGCGTTCCGAAATGTTTTAATAAAGTGTCCTTTGCATATTGTTCTGAAAAGATCCATTCATCAAGCGTGTAGGTATAAAATTTTGTTCCAAAATAATTCTTGAAATTCTTTTGTTGATTCCTCTGAAAAATGACTTCAGCAGGATTAAGGCTTTGCAGCAATTTGTCTGCATATTCCTTGTCGCCTTCGGCGATGAAAAATTCTCCTGTTGAAATATCCAGAAAAGAAATCCCGGCTTTCTCCCGTCCGCCTCCATCATCCGGGCGGGCATCCACAAAATGAATTCCACACAAGAAATTATTCTGGTTGTGCTCGAGCAACTTTTCATTGGTGGCCACACCCGGTGTTATCAATTCCGTAACGCCTCTTTTTACGATTCCCTTTACCTGCTTTGGATCTTCGAGTTGGTCGCAAATTGCCACACGATAACCGGCTTTGACCAGTTTATGCAAATAAGTGTCCAATGCATGATGGGGAAAACCCGCAAGCTCAGGCGCTGTTGCTGAAGCATTGTTTCTTTTGGTCAGCGTGATCCCCAAAATCCTTGAGGCCGTAATGGCGTCTTGTCCAAAAGTTTCATAAAAATCACCGACACGAAAAAGCAAAACGGCGTCAGGATATTTTGCCTTGATCGCGTTGTGTTGTTTCATTAAAGGTGTGTCGGAAGAAGCCATGGTTTAATGTGATAATTTGATAATTAGCTAATGTGCCAATGGATAAAAGTTGCTAAATTAAGAAGTCTTTAAATTCTGCAAGGACCAATCAACTCATCAGCACATTGGCTAATTACCTAATCAGCTAATTAAATTATTTTTGCAAATTAATATTCTTTTGATGAGAAAATTAAGAATGGATGAACTGAATCGTAAATCAGTAAGCGAAGTTAAAGAATCTGAAAAGAACCCTGTGGTGGCTGTTTTAGAAAATATAAGAAGCGGTTATAATGTAGGCAGTGTTTTTCGTACAGCTGATGCTTTTTTGATTGATGCTGTTTATATAACTGGTTACACAGCAGTACCTCCGCATAAAGAAATAAAAAAAACGGCGCTCGGCGCAGAGGAATCGGTGGACTGGAAATATTTCAAAACCGCTTCACAAGCTGTTTCCCATCTTAAAGAAAATGGCTATAAAGTTTTCGCTGTGGAGCAGGTTACCAACAGCCTTTCACTCGAAACTATTTCAGAAATTTCTGCCGAAAAAATTGCATTTGTTTTTGGTAATGAAGTTACAGGTGTGGAACATGAAACGATTTCCTTGTGCGATGGTTGTGTAGAAATTCCGCAATTTGGAATGAAACATTCTTTAAATATTTCTGTAGCGGCTGGTATCGTTTTGTGGGAAGCCGTCAAGAATTTTCAGTTTGCCGCAAAAAATAATTAAATGGAAAGCTCTGTAAAAACTTTGGATTTGAAATCTTCTTTGAACGGAATAAAAAGTTATTTCTCTCTTGTAAAATTTGCACATACGATCTTCGCGATGCCTTTTGCTTTGATCGGTTTTTTTTACGGATTAAAAATTGTCAATTATCAGCTGAACCGCACCTGGTGGTTACTTTTTATCCTGGTGATCCTTTGTATGGTTTTTGCACGCAGCGCTGCCATGGCTTTCAATCGCTTGCTGGATGCAGATTTCGATGCTAAAAATCCGAGAACATTGATTCGTGAGATTCCCGGTGGAATTATTTCAAAAAGAAATGCAGCCGTTTTTGTGACCATCAATTGCATCGCGTTTATCATCACTACATATTTTATCAATCTTCTGTGTTTTGCACTTTCACCTGTTGCACTTTTTGTTATTTTATTTTATAGTTATACAAAAAGGTTTACCGTCTTTTGCCATCTTGTTTTAGGTTTGGGATTAAGTCTTGCTCCAATTGGCGCTTTCATTGCTGTCACCGGTAAATTTGCGCTGGTGCCCGTTCTCTTTTCTTTTTCTGTATTGTTTTGGGTAAGCGGATTTGACATCATTTACGCATTGCAGGACGAATCGTTTGACAAAGAAAATAATTTGTATTCTATGCCTTCATGGCTCGGAACAGCAAAAGCTTTACGAGTGAGTGAACTATTGCATTTTCTTTCTGCCGCTGCGATTGTTGCTGCAGGTATGATTGGCAGTTTTTCCTGGTTTTATTGGGCTGGAGTAGCCGTTTTTGTTTTCTTTCTTTTTTACCAGCATGCATTGGTAAAACCAAAGGACCTTTCAAAAGTGAACAAAGCATTTTTTAGTTCCAATGGAATTGCTTCTGTCGTGTTTTGTGTTTTTGTCTTGCTTGATTTATTTACCAATCTCTAAAGATTTACAGTAAACCAATAAAAAATAAATTTTTTATTTTAACAGAAGGCGAACCTAAACCTTCTAAACCCCTAAACTCTCTAAACTCTAAATGCCCCGGATACTCTGCATTGATTATGGAAAAAAGCGAACAGGCATTGCCGTTACGGATCCTTTGCAAATTATCGCCACGGGATTAACGACGGTAGATTCACCGGAGCTGATCTCTTTTCTAAAAAAATATTTCAGGGAGGAACAAGTGGAACTGATCGTGATTGGGGAGCCCAAAAACCTCGATGATTCCGATACGCACGCAACTCCACTGGTAAAAGAAATTATCAAAAAACTGGAAAAGGAATTTCCAAATATTCCAATTGAAAAAGTAGACGAGAGATTTACATCCAAATTGGCAAAGCAGGCAATGTTAGATATGGGCATGAAAAAGAAAGACCGGAGAAACAAAAGGACAGTTGATGAAATAGCCGCCACGATTATGTTGCAGGAATTTATGGCCAGCCGTTAACTTAAAATTATGGGCGAAATGGCCTAAATTTGCACGAATTCTAAAAATAACAATTCTCTTTATGGTTTTACCGATTGTCGCTTACGGACATCCTGTTTTAAGAACGCCAGGCGTTGATATTGATGCTGATTATGCCGGGTTGCAAAAGCTGATTGAAGACATGTTTGAAACCATGTACAATAGCAAGGGCGTTGGCCTCGCTGCACCACAGATCAATAAAGGAATACGTTTGTTCGTGATGGACAGCGTGCAGATAATTGAAAATCTGGACGTGGATGAAAAGGATGAATTTCCCGGCGATGAAGGCTATAAAGGAGTTTTTATTAATCCGCACATTAGTGAGATCGACGGCGAAGAATGGCTTTATAATGAAGGTTGCCTAAGCATTCCAAAGATCAGGGAAGATATTTCACGACGTGAAACGATAACTATTGATTTTTTTGACGAAAACTTTGTGGAACAAACCAAAACTTTTAGCGGCGTTACTGCGCGGGTAATTCTGCACGAATACGATCACATTGAAGGAAAACTTTTTATTGATTACTTAAAGCCGCTCAAAAAAAGCTTGCTCAAGCGGAAACTCAGCGATATTTCAAAAGGAAAGGTTTCAGTAGATTACAAGATGTTATTTGCCAAATAAGTTTTCCCTTTTTCCCCAAAAAAAAATCGCATTATTTGTTGGTTTACTTCATTCCAACAAATTGGATTTTGCTCTATTGATTTATCTTTCCTGAAACAATTTAAGCGTTAGTTTTACTCCATGATCCGGAAGATTTTTATTCTATTCATACTGCTGACTGCTTGTTCCATTCTTTATGCGCAAAGGGAAAAGGACAGCACTGTGAAGGTGGATGAAAATTATATTACGCTATCTGAAATTGTGGTCAACAGGAAATTGGATGTCGCTTCTTTTATACGGAGAGTAAAGGAGGATACCACTTTTTATAAAGCCTTTCGGAACTTGCGCGTGATTGGTTATAATGAGATCAATGATATCCGGATGCTTGATAAAAACGGAAAGATTAAAGCCTCACTGCACAGTACTACCCAACAAATAAGGAAAGACGGATGCCGCTCAATGAAAGTGCTATCCCAAAAAACAACAGGTGATATTTTTGACCGGCGTGGAAATTTTAATTATTACACGGCGCAAATGTATGCAGGATTGTTTTTTACAAAAGATACAGTCTGTGGAGAGACGAATATCGTGAAAGGTCATTCCTTCTCAACCAGTGGTTTGTCAGGCATTGATAAACATAAAGAGCAATTGAAAATGTTGTTTTTTAACCCCGGCAAAAAAATAAACGGCCTTCCTTTTATCAGCAACAAAACCGAAATTTTTGATCCTTCGATGGCTGCGAATTACAACATGTATATTGATTACCGAAATTATAATTCTGTGCCTTGTTATGTATTTACCATTGATGTAAAGGATGGAAGGAAAAATAATGTGGTGATCGATGAAATGACTACATGGTTTGATGCAAAAACTTTTGAGATCGTGGCGCGCAATTATGAACTGAGTTATGATGCCGGCGTTTATGATTTTAATGTAAGAATGGAAGTGCAACTAACAAAGGTTGGCGACCTGTTGGTTCCTTCGGTGTTAAATTACAATGGCAATTGGAAAGTAATCTTCAACAAGAGAGAACGCGGACTTTTTACAGCAACACTTTCTGATTTTACTTATTGATTTCACGAATTAAGCTAATTTCACGAATTAAGCTAATTTCACGAATTTCTTGATGCACTATAATTTTTCCATTTCTCTATAACAGCGCTCATATCCTCGGGTAAAGGACTTTCAAAATTCATTTGCTTTTTTGTTACTGGATGAACAAAACCAAGTTGCTGTGCATGTAGCGCATGACGAGGGCAAAGAGCAAAACAATTTTCCACGAATTGCTTGTATTTATTAAAAACTGTTCCTTTCACTATTTTGTCGCCGCCATAGGTTTCATCATTAAAAAGCGGGTGACCAATGTATTGCATATGCACTCTTATCTGGTGGGTGCGGCCTGTTTCCAGGCGGCACTCTATGAGCGTTACATAATTGAATCTTTCCAAAACTTTATAATGGGTTATTGCTTCCTTGCCGTATTCACCTTCGGGATAAGCAGCAAAAATTTTTCTAAATCTTTGGTGGCGCCCAACATGCGCCACGATCGTTCCTTCGTCTTCATCAAAATCACCCCAAACAAGTGCCACATATCTCCTGTGAACGGTATGGTCAAAAAATTGTTTGGCAAGGCCGGTCATTGCTATATTGGTTTTCGCCATTACCAAAAGTCCTGAAGTGTTTTTATCAATCCGGTGAACCAGTCCAAATCTTGGAAGTTCGCTTTCGTCGATTTCCGGATTTTGTTGTTTCAGGTGCCACGCCACCGCATTTACCAAAGTGCCGCCGGGGTTGCCGCTTCCCGGATGAACCACCATTCCCGCTTCCTTATCTACAACCATCAGGTCGTCATCTTCATAAACAATTTTGAAAGGAATGTTTTCAGGAATGATCTCATTGCTTTCAGGCGAATAGTCCTGGTAAATGACGATTCTGTCAAGCGGCCTGACTTTATAATTTGCTTTCACAGGATGTTCGTTCACCAAAACTCTTTCCGCTTCTATTGCTTGCTGAATTTTATTGCGTGTAGCACCTTCGATACGTCCCATTAAAAATTTATCTATCCGCAACGGATCCTGTCCTTTTGCACAAACGATCGCCTCCCTCTCAAAAAGTTCTTCCTGCTCCTCCTCGTTTTCAGAAGGATTTATATTTTCATTTATTTCACTCATAATTGAATTCATTTGCCCATTGCTATTTACCAATTGCCCATTGCTCATTGCTCATTGCTCATTGACCATTGCCCATTGCTCATTCCTCATTGCCCATTGGCTCCCTTATCTTTGCAAATTAAAATCTTTGAATTGGAAAAACAGCAGATCATTTTTGAGGACCTTGGCGTTATCAATTACAAATCAGCATGGGACTACCAGGAAGAACTGGTGAAAAATAACCTTGCCATAAAATCAGAAGCGCGGGCTTTGGAAAAGGAGGGAAAACCGGCACCTTCACCGATAGAGTTACCAACAAAAAATTATCTTCTTTTTTGTGAGCATCCTCCTGTTTATACATTGGGCAAAAGTGGCCACATGGATAATGTGCTGATCAGCGAGAGCGAAATGGAAGAGCAGGAAATTGAATTTTTTAAAACCAACCGC
Source organism: Ginsengibacter sp. (assembly GCA_051960475.1). Taxonomy (GTDB): domain Bacteria; phylum Bacteroidota; class Bacteroidia; order Chitinophagales; family Chitinophagaceae; genus Ginsengibacter. The sequence goes on along the minus strand of JBQCEG010000101.1, from coordinate 32,764 downwards.
GGAGGTGATATTACTTTTCATGGGTTGCAACAAATTGTCGGTTACCCCATCCTGGACCTTGAAAAATTCTTTACCGACATCGGTAAATACATGCGGAGTTTGGAAGAAGTGATCATTCTAACGATTGGTGAATATGGAATTAAAGGCGACAGGAGCAAAGGTGAAACCGGTGTATGGATCGACCCGGGAATACCGGGAAAAGAAAGGAAGATCTGTGCGATGGGCATTAGATGCAGCCGGTGGATCACAATGCATGGGTTGGCCCTGAACGTAAATACTGACCTCAGTTTTTTTAATAACATTATTCCATGCGGCATTGTAAACAAACAAGTGACTTCAATCGAAAAAGAGCTGGGACATAAAGTATCTTTCGACGAAGCGAAGGAAAAAGTAAAAAGGAATTTTGAGCAGGTATTTAATGCGAAAATTTAGCCCAGGACTTTAGTCATGGAAAAAAGAAATTTACAGCAGTTTTAATGCGAAAATTTAGCCCTGGTTTTTGGGATGCGGTTAAATAAATATCCAACAGGTTTTGATGCGAAAAATTATCTTGTATCATTCAAAATCATCCAAAAACATTTCATTAAATTTTTAATAACAGATCCTTAACGGAAATTTTATAGATTCTCCGTCTTAGTAGTAAACACCGAAGGCTTACAAAAAAAAACTAAAAACAACTTGTATGAAAAAATTTCAATTGACCGCCATTTTTATTTCCCTCTTTTTTGCCGGACATGCGCAAATGAAAAATTTTATAGATCAGCCTTATATTGAAGTTGCGGGAAATGCAGACACGCTAGTTACTCCAGACGAAATTTATATCCAAATCAATATTTCTGAAAAGGATACGAAAAACAAAACGTCTGTCGAAGAACTGGAAAGAAAAATGTATGATGCAATTAAAAGTCTTGGAATTGATGTTGACAAAAACCTTACTACCAGCGATATTTCGAGCAATTTTAAAAATTACTTTTTAAGAGGAAAAGAAGTTTTGAAATCAAAAGATTACCTATTGAAAGTAAAAGATGCAGTAACTGCCACCAAAGTTTTTATGAAACTTGAAGACCTTGGTATTTCAAACAGTTCGATCGATCATGTTGATTATTCTAAAAAAGAAGAAATGAAAAACATAATGCGTACACGGGCGATGGTAAATGCAAAAACCCGTGCGGAAGCTTTGACCGAACCTCTGCATCAAAAAGTAGGACGTGCGATTTATATTTCTGATAATGAAAATTATATCGTTCATCCAATGATGAAAGAAACCGCTGCCCGCTTCGACGTATCTGCAAATACAGCCGCTCCTCTACCCGAAATAAATTTTGAAAAAATTGAGATCTCATCTAACATTAACGCAAAATTTATTTTGGAATAAAACAAAAATCTCTCTCTATACAATCAGTGTTTTTTTAAAGCCTCCTGTTTTCGGGAGGCTTTTTATTTGCTAGTAAACAAAGAAAAGTAAACGAATTTTTTTCCCGAATTCGTAAATCACTTTTCCCGATTCCGTAAATGATTCGGCGGACTTCAATCTTTTTTTGCAGAAAAATACTATGATATGAAAAGGATAAAGTTCGCATTACCCGGGTTGCTCTTGTTGTGTTACATCGATACGAAAGCACAGCAAAAAGATTCGGCAAAAACATTAAAAGAAATAATTGTCACGGGATACAAGGCTGTAAATGGAGTGGGGCATTTGCTGGAATCGGAAGAAGGCGTTGTGTATGCCGGAAAGAAAACCGAAGTAATCGTCGTTGACAGTTTGGATGCAAACAAAGCCATCAACAATACAAGGCAAATTCTCGGAAGGATTCCCGGGTTGAATATTGTTGAAACAGAAAGCAGCGGTTTTACCGCAAACGGAATTGCTACCCGAGGATTAAATCCTACCCAAAGTATTGAAATGAATACAAGACAAAATGGTTACAACATCAGCGCCGATGTATTTGGTTATAATGAAGCGTATTACCTGCCGCCGATGGAAGCGGTTAAAAGAATAGAACTGGTGCGTGGTGCGGCTTCTTTGCAATTCGGTCCGCAGTTTGGCGGCTTTGTTAATTACATTTTGGAAGACGCACCAATGAATAAAAAATTTGAATTCCGGACAGCGCAAACCGCAGGGAGTTTTGGAATGTTCAATTCATTCAATTCTGTTGGCGGCCATTTTAGCAAGTTCAGTTATTATGGTTTTATTCAAAACCGGAATATGGAAGGAGAAAGACCAAACAGTCGCCAGTGGCAGCTTTCAGGCTTTGGAAAAATAAAATACGCTGTTTCTGAAAAAAGTGATATTACATTTGAATATTCTTTATTGCGTAATAAGATACAAATGCCTGGTGGCTTATCAGATAGTCTTTTTAACGCAAATCCGAAAGCTTCCACTCGCTCAAGAAATTGGCTGAAAAGTCCCTGGAATGTATTGAACAACACGATCAACTTTCATCCGGGCATCAACACGAGGATCAGTCTAAAAACTACTTACATTTTTAGTGACCGTTCCCTGGTTTGGCGTAATGAGGATGGCGGACCTTCTGCTCCAGACGACATCGATCCAGCTACAGGACAATACGTGCCAAGAGAAGTTGAAAAAGAAGATGTAAAAAGTATTGCCACAGAATTGAGGTTCTCACAAGATTACAACAAGGCGCGGTACACATTAGCGGCAGGCATCCGTATTTCTTATTCAAAATTCAACAGGCTTGAAGGCGGCGAAGGAACTACCGGAAGCGATTTTGATCTTTCTGTCTCAGGTCCATGGGAAAAGAATATGCAATTTACCACAACGAATATTGCTCCCTTTGCCGAAAATATTTTCCGCATCGGTGATAAATTTACGATTACGCCCGGGGCAAGATTTGAATTTTTGAAAAGTACAGCATATGGTTATGTGGATGAGGATGATAATAAGATCCATTCAGATAAAACCAAAACCCGCGGATTTTTGCTGGGAGGTGTGGGAATGGAATACAAGTTCAAACCGAATAATGGTTTTTATGCCAACATCAGCCAGGTTTATAAACCCGTTGACTACAGCCAGCAACAACCTTTTGGTGTCGCAGCAAGAATTGATGATCACCTTAAAGATCCGTTTGGATTTAATTCTGATCTCGGTTACAGGAACATTATCAAAAACTTCCTGAACATTGATGTGAGTGCGTTTTATCTTGATTACAACAACCGGATCGGGGAGGTGTTAAAAACAGATCCGGCGACAGGCGAACAATATGCTTTTCGTACAAACGTTGCCAACAGTGTACACAAAGGTTTGGAAGCCTATTTCGAATTTGATATACTCAAATTCAAAGATCCCCATTCTTCACACGGGTTAAGTATTTTCAATTCTTTCGCCTGGATAGACGCAAAATATACTTCAGGGGAATTTAAAGGAGACAGGGTAGAAGCCGCCGCACGTGAAATTGAGCGCGCAGGTATTATTTTTTCAAACAAACATTTGTCGGCCACTTTCCAATTCAACTATACAGGCGATGCTTACGGTGATGCCACGAACATAAAATACAGTGAGAATCCGGCTGCAGGCTATATTCCCGATTATACTGTATTCGATTTAAGTGCTACTTATCGAATCAACAATTACTCGATCAAAGCAGGAATTAATAATCTTTCAGATGAATCCTATTTCACAAGGCGTACTGATGAATATCCCGGCCCGGGAATTATCCCGGCAACGGGAAGAAGTTTTTACGTTGGTTTCTCTGCTAATTTTGATTTGGGAAAGATGGTGAAGAACGATTTTTTCAAAATGATTAAGATATAACGGTAATGAGTAAACGAAGAAATTCCGGTGAAATTTATTTTGCCTCTTTTTCAGATGCCAAGGACTTCCTTAAGCTTTGAATAGCCGGATTTGCTCACCGGAATTTTTTCACCAGTTGTAAGTAATAACTGGTAACTGTCCTTTTCGTAAGGTTCAATTCTCGTGATCAATTGTGTGTTTACAATGTAGGAACGATGCACGCGCACAAACTGGAAAGGAGCTAATGAATTTTCAAAGAAATACATGGTTCGTTTCTTTAAAAAGTTGCCGTCATTGCTCACAATCTTTACATAATCATCTGCCGCTTCGAGGTAATGCACCTGCTGCACAGGAATGATCTTGATTTTGCTGCCGTCTTTTACCACGATACGATTTTGTTGCAATGGTGATTCGGCGGCACTTTCAAGGACTTTTTCTATTGAAGAAGAATTATTTTGCTGCTGCAGGTATTTTTGAATAGCCTTTTCAAAACGGTCTTTGCTGAAAGGTTTCAACAAATAATCAACAGCATTCAGTTCAAAGGCTTTGATGGCATATTCATCAAACGCGGTTGTGAAAATAACAGCTGGCGGTTCATCAATCAATTCAAGCATTTCAAAACCATTGATCTTCGGCATTTGTATGTCCAAAAATATCAAATCAGGTTTGTATTGCTGGATGGCTTTTAATCCATCAAAACCATCATTGCATTCTGCCACCAATTCCACATCTTTAATATCCTGCAAATATTCTTTTACAATTCCACGCGCCAATGGTTCATCATCTATAATTATTACTTTCATTTTGTTTCTCTTTTGTTTGTTTCGGTTGTTTCCTCTTGCAATGTTTGCGGAATGATCACTGTTGTAATAAACCGGTGATCTTCCATTGAAGTTTTCAAAAGATCATTCCTTGCAAACAATAAGAACAACCTGCGTTTTATCGATCCAAGTCCAAATCCGGTTCCTTTTGATGGACGTGAAGTTTCAGGATCAAATGGATTTTGAACTGAAATAATGAGGTTACCTGCCTGCACATCTGCTTTTAATTTGATGAGTACTTCACCGGTTGTATCATACAATCCAAACTTGATAGCGTTTTCAACCACGGGTTGTAAAATTAAGGCCGGCAGTTTAAACAGCAGAGCTTCGCCAGGAACGTCGATCTCTGTTTGAAGCCGGTGACCAAACCTGACTTTTTCTATTTCAAGGTATAATTGCAAATACTGGATTTCTTCTTCGAGTGCGATCCATTGTTGTTCGTCTTTCTTCAATGTGCCACGTAAAAAATCACTCAACTGGTAGATCATGTGGCGCGCTTTTCGGGGATCGGAACCAATAAGTGCACTGATTGAGTTGAGGCTGTTGAACAAAAAGTGCGGTTGAAACTGCCGGCGCAATTTAAAAAGCTCTGCTTCTTTCGAAAGCTTTTCGGTTTCTGCTTTTCTGTTTACCAGTTCTTTGTATTCCTGCTGGCCGTACCACATCAGGCTGAACATGCTCATGCTGCTGAGAATTAGAAAGCCCGCGCCAAACCTTATTATCGCTGAACTGCGGATGAAATCAAGGTAAGGATCGCCATCTTTAAGGATCATCCACATTACGGCACGATGGGCCAAAAACCAAAAGAAGCCAACGGTGATACTTAAAACCAAAATGTACCAGAACTTTTCACTACGCGGCAGGTAATATTTCATGTTGTTGCTGATAAAAAATCCGCCGGCAGCAAGGAGCACAATGCTCACAAGGCTATCTGTAATTGCATGGAAATTATCTATAAGCATTTGCCCCAGGATAAAATACTGGAGCGCAGCGCAAAGCAGCCACCATGCCAGGAAGAAAATCTTTAAACGGTTATCAGACAAAATTGACTTCAACGGTAAAAGCTTTAACTCATTTCAAAAGTTTTTTCAAGGCATCTTTCATGTAAATAGTTAGCCCGCCGGCGCGTGATCTTTTCATAATCCAGCGCATCATCTTCTTCCCGGATGCAGGAATAAATTTCTGTTCCGTCGATCAGTTCATTCAAAGTATGCACTTCCGATACATCTATAAACTTCCAGTGCACCGGCTTTTGGTCATTGTTCAAAAAGTTATCTTCTTCATTGTCGCCAAGGATGCGCGCTTTTTGAAAAGCATGCATTTCGTTTTCGGCATACAGCAGGCGCAGTTGCTCGTCAAACTGTGGAGTATGGTTTCCTTCGCCGCAAATAATTCTGAAAACCAGTTTTGCAAGATACCATTTCATTTTGTTCAATTTAGAAGTGAAAGAGTTGTTTAATAATTGGCGATCTCGATACCGCCGAAAACACATGAACCGCGCAGGATCACTTTTTTCTCAGGATCAGGAACGGTGTTCTGGAAAACCCGTTTGTCTTCAACCCCGCCAAAAACAGCAGAGACTTCAATTTGCACCTCCCAGTTTCCGGGGATTACCAGTTTCGTTCCTCCAAAAACATTATTGACCTCCAGGATCACCGGCTTTTGGATATCTGCCTGCATAAAACTTATTTCAGCACCGCCCATGAAACACACGATTTGTCCGCCTTTAAAATCTTTTGACTGTATATTCTTTTTTACGCCACTAAAAACAGCGTGCACATCCAGGTAATCTTCTCCGGTTGAAGGAAAAGGACCGGCGTTACCTGCGGCATATCCTTCCCAACGGTACCTCCTGTAGCCACAACGGTGCCTCGGCCTCAGTAAAAAAATGAATCCCAATCCGATCAGGATGATCGGCGCAATGTATCGATGCAGGTCAATCCCGGGGATTGATTGGTCAGCCAGGAAAACACCACCAATCAGCATGAGTACATAAGAACCGGGGTTATGAAAACGGCTTTTGATTCCTGTTAATATACCGATGGCGATCAGCAAGACCGGCCATGTAAAAAGCCAGCCGGGGATTGGAGCGCCCATTTTATAGGCCAATAAAACAAATCCGGCAAGCAACAGGAACAACCCGCTCCCGTACCTTGGCCCACGCATTCTTCTTTCCCAGTCTCTATTATCTTCTTTCATTTTATTTTATTTGTATTTTAAATTGATTGTACAAAATTATCATGCGGTTTATCCTTTTAAAAGCCACTTTAGGTTTGTCAAAATAAAAAGTCGGTAAAAGGCGATTTTGAATCGGTAAAATATCAAGCAATTCTTCCACTGAAGTTTGGTTTCACAGTAAACAAAGAACTTTAAATGATTCTTATTTTATTGTTTTAATTGTGAATTCACTGCTACTGTTTTAGCATTTGCAAAACACTCCTGCTTCTTCTTTCATTTATCTTTGCAGATAAAATAAGCGAAGCTGAATCTCAAAGCGATATATAAGAAAATGGGTGCCTTTTCACCAAGGTTTTACTGGCGTGAAATCCTGGCCGTTTTGATGATCCTTCTCGCCTTTGTTTTTTTCGCCGGAGAGCGTAAAGAATTACAGCAGATCATTCCAAATATTGAACAGGCCAATCCCCGGTGGTTGTTTGCCGGACTTGGCGTTACGCTTTTGTACGTTCTTTTTCAAAGCGGGATGTATGTAACCGGTTTTTCTGCCATCGGACTTTCACTCAAATGGATTGATGCGATCGAGCTTTTTTTGAAGCGAAATTTCCTGAGCATTTTTTTGCCAGCCGGTGGTGTAAGTGCGCTTGCTTTTACGCCAATTCAGTTGCGGAAAAGAGGATACAATAAACCACAGGTTCACCAGGCCAGCGGACTTTATGCTTTCGCCGGTTTGTTTACTGTTTTTTTGGTTGGTTTCCCGGTGATCATTCTTTTCGCATTGTCGAAAAAACATGCCACGCAAAATGCATGGATCGCATTGGTGGTGCTGATGTTGCTCATTGCAGCGATCTTTCGCGTTGCAAAATCTTTGAAGGAAAAAGGAAAGCTTTACAGTTTTATCGTAAAGAAATTTCCACGTTCGGCTACCGTTATTGACGAACTTTTTGCAGCCAACGTAAATAGTTGGAAATACACGGGCACGATTGCTTATTCCACAGGTGTGGAATTTACAGGAATGTTTCACATTTACATTGCCATGCTTGCGCTGGGGCTTCCGGCTTCCTTTACCATTGCAGCAATTGGTTACATCGTTTCTGTTTTGCTCATGATCACTTCGCCTTTCCTTCGCGGGTTGGGGGCTGTAGAACTTTCGCTGGTTTACATCCTGCAGATGTATGGCTATTCGACGGTTGATGCCCTTTCCATCACCATTTTATACCGGGTTTTTGAATTCTGGCTGCCAATGTTTTTCGGCATACTATCCTTTGCATGGCGGGGCAGGCATTTGTTCATAAGAATTGCGCCGGCACTACTTATTTTTTCACTGGGCCTGATCAATATAATTTCGGTAGTTACACCACCTTTGCACCCGCGTTTAAGACTCATCCGCACCTTTCTTCCTTTGGATGCCATTAGTGCTTCCAACATTTTGGTATTGTTTATAGGACTTGCTTTGCTCATTACCTCGGCTTATATGTTCAAGGGATTGAAAAACGCGTGGCGGCTCGCGTTGCTGCTTTCCTTGTTGTCGGTTATTGGTAACCTCACGAAAGCGTTGGATTATGAAGAAGCGACCTTCGCTGCCATCATTTTCGCCTTGCTTTGGATCAGCCGCAGCCAATACCGCGTTCGTAGCAGCCGCAAATGGATACGAATGGGATTCCTTTCGGTGGCTGTTATTTTTATTTCGGTGTTGCTGTTTGGTTTTGTCGGGTTTTATTTTATCGAAGTAAAACACTTTGGCATCGACTTCACATGGAAACAATCCATAGAATTTTCCATTCGTAGTTTTTTCCTGCAGGATGATTCTTTGCACCCGCATACCGCTTTTGGACGTCAATTTATTTTACTGATCCAGATATTGGGATTTTTGAGTTGGGGCTTTTTATTGTTTACTTTGATCAAACCATTTTTCGAGGTGGAAGGCGCAAGCGAGACGGGTCGTGAACGGGCAAAGTTTTTGCTTAGTGAATTTGGAAGTTCGTCTGTGGATCATTTTAAAATTTATCCGGATAAACTTTTGTTCTTTTCTGAAATTCATGAAGGTTTTATTGCTTACCGGATAGCAAATGGATTTGCGATCGTGTTGGATGAACCCGTTTGTGCAGAAGAAAATAAGATTGAGGTGTTGACAGAATTTTACAGGCTTTGTAAAAAGATGGGATTGAAAACCGCTTTTTACCGTGTCGATGAAAACAGTATGATTTGGTTTAATCAATTGCGTAAACAAAAAATATTCATCGGCCAGGAAGCTATTTTGGACGCGCGCAATTTCACGCTTGAAGGAAGAGACAAACGTTCTCTTAGAAATGGCTTGAGCAGCCTGAAGAAAAAAGGTTATTCAACCGTTGTTTACAAAGCGCCTCTGGAAAAGGAATTGATTCAAAAACTCAAAGCCGTTTCTGACGATTGGTTGCAGGCCTATGAAAAGGAAGAACAGGTTTTTTCTCAGGGAATGTTTGATGCAAAAGAATTGGAGTACCAGGATGTGATAACAATAGCAGATGCGGAAGGAAATGTGGTGGCATTTCTCAATATCATTCCTGATTATTCGCCGCAGGAATGTACTTATGACCTGATAAGAAAAACGGCTGATGCTCCGGGTGGTTGTATGGATGCACTCATCGTTCAATTGGTGGAATATGCACGGGAAAAGGATTGTAATTACATCAATATGGGGCTCGTCCCGATGACCGGGATGGCAGAAGCAAACAGCCCTGCAGAACAATTGATAAAATTTGCAGGCAAAAAATTAAAACGCTTTAAACATTATCACAGACTGAGGGATTTTAAAGAAAAATATGCAACTTATTGGAAAGATAAATTTTTGGTGTATGAAAATGATTACGACTTACTTCAATTGCCGTTGGCACTTAATAAAGTAATGCAACCCTGAGACTTTTATGAAAACATTTTTAATCCTGTTTTGCGTTGTTACCGCATTTATAGCAAATCCTTTTGCCGGGAAGGCGCAGGATCTCCCATTGAAAGAATGGCCTGCAAAAACCCACGATAAGCCTTTGATCCTATACCTGAGTGGTGATGGCGGACTTAATAAATTTTCGACTTCACTTTGCGAAAAGCTGAATGGACACGGGTTTGATGTGGTGGCAATGGACAGCCGTTCTTATTTCTGGAATAAAAAAACACCTGAACAAACTGCTGCAGATATCAACAGTTTTTTCGAAAAAAAATTAGCCGGAAGAAGTAACCAACAGGTGGTCATGTTTGGTTATTCTTTTGGAGCAGATGTGTTGCCTTTTATAATAAACAGGTTGCCTGCTGCTACCGAACAAAAGGTGTTGGTGACTTTCCTGATGGCTTCTTCGGGAAGTACTGACTTTGAAATTCACATGGCAGATATTTTTGGAGGCAATACAAAACGCAGCATGGATGTAGTTTCCGAGATCAACAAAATGGATGATGAAAAGGTGGTGATCATCAGCGCAAGTGATGATAAAACGCTTGCTGTAAACAGGATCACTTTAAAAAGGTTTACCCGTGAAGTGCTTCCCGGGGGCCATCATTTTGACGGCGACACCGACCAGATCGTAAAAGTTGTTTTAAGTCATTTGGATTAGCGTATTATTTCCCCTGAACTTGTGACGTGATCCACCAGCTATTTCCAAACGGGTCTTTTACGCCACAGGAACGTCCGTAAGGTTGATCGGCCGGTTCATTGATTGAAGTAGCCGCGTTTTGAAGAGCTACGTTATAAGTTTCATCGGCATCATCAACATACACGAACAGGTTGGCAGTTTGAACAGGATATTGTTCTGTAGTTTCTGCAAGCATGATAACACTTCCACTGATATTGACTTCAGCATGCATGACCGTTTGGTTGTCTTCCCTCAAATGTTTGTTCATCAGTTGAGCATGAAAAACTTTCGCTGTAAAATCAATGAAACCAGCGGCATCTTTTAAGATCAGATAAGGCATTACTGCCTGGTAACCTTTTGGAATATTCATAAGAGCATTTTTTCAGGATGAAATGTTATAAAAGTAAACAAAGAAAAAATCCGGATTTTTATTTCCGGATCTTCAATTCGATAATTGCAATTATTTGCCAAACATTTTGCCTAAGCTGCCACCAAGATTAGAAAGTGAATTGGTGATACTTTCTGTTGTGATACTTGAATCATTTGGATCATTCGCCTTGTGCGCGAATTTTTGCAAAATACCCGGAATAGCTGCTGCTATTGCACCTGATACTGCAGGTGAAAGCCCAAGTTTGTTGGTGAGGCTGCCAACAAGTCCACCTTCAATTGCGCTTGTAATAGCGCCGCCCGAAGCAACAGTATTTTGAAGAGAAGAAAGTAATCCACCGACGCCGCCCTGTGTTTGGGCATGTTGCTGAATGCCTGCAGTAATTTGGTTGGCGATCTCTTTATGAACTTCTTCTTTTTTGTCTTCAGGAATTTTATCTGCCACCTCAGGATTGTTGTTTAAGTGGCTTTTTACCAGGTCTAAAATTTGATCGAACATAAGTAGTGTTTAAAGATGAATAATCAGTTTGAATTTTGAACAAGTTAATTTACGAATAATAATTGAATAGAGATAATTTGAATATCTCTCTTAAAGCAACCGGTTCAATTGCTATTACAATGTTTTATTTTATTCTTTGTTTTTGTCCTCATCCTCAACGCGCACGATCCGTGCCGGCAGGTTTTCATCCCTGGGGATAATGGCATCAGTTTTTTCCTCTTCTTTGATTTCGTTTGTGCGTGGCCGGTACATGCGGTTGTCGTCAAAATATTTGTGGTTATAAAATTCCTTAGGATCAAAATAATCAGGATCTTCATATTCAACGCCTTCTGTCGGTGCAAATACCTGGCGGATCTCTCTTTCAGTCGCGATGCTTACGGAACCTTTTTTGTATTCAGGCAGCATGGCCAGGTGGCCAACATTTACTTCGGGAAGAAGTACAATATTATCGGCGCGGTCCAATTCGGCAAGCCCGATAGGTATTAAAACATCACGCGAAACCAGGTTTAATGGTTTGCCCTCAAGGTCGAGTACGAGGTAACGCACACGCAATGATTCGGTATCGAACAAAAGGTCGTCCACTTTACCTATCACGCGGTTTTGATCATTCTTCACTTTCCATCCGCGGATATCGGGTTCGCCTTTGCGCATTTCAAATCCGCTTGAATGTAATTCTTTAAGATTTCCGTTAACGATTACTTTTTCTGACATTGTTTTCGATTTTATGTTGAAGAAACTTTTTAACTGCTCAGCGCTTGACGATGATGTTTACTTTGTCATCCGGTTTGGGTAAACCCGATTGCTGCTGAGGTTCATAAACTGTCACACGGCTTTGATCGAGCTTTGAATTTTCTACGAGGTAATTGCTCACATTTTGCGCCCGGTGTTCAGCGAGGGTATCACGATGTGTTGTGTCGGAGCGATCGTAAACTTTCACCTCAGCTGATTTAAATCTTTGATTAATGGAAGAACCCACCTGGTCAAGCCGCTGTCTTCCATCCTTACTCAGGTCGCTGGAATTGCCGGCAAAAAGTTGGTGATCAGGAAGTGAATAGATCACGAAATGCGCATTTGATTTCGTGGTAATATTCTTATCCTTCACTTCAGGATAGGTCGTGTCTGGTGAATTAAAATCGACCTGGTCCCAAAGATTTTCATCCCCCGCGGCAACAGCGGAAGTATCGGTTGAAGAGGCGGTCGTAGAAGCGGTGGAATCGTTCATTGCAGGACCTCCTAAGGTTTTTCCCTTTTGATAATAATTAAAGTAATAGTAAAGGGCGCCGCCTATAATAATGATCGCCAGCAGCAACCAGAGCCACCAGTAACTATTTCTTTTGGGTTGTACGTGTAATTCTGCCATAATGGTTCATTTAATTTCTGTAAAAGTTGATCTTCGTTCTATATAATAAGTTCAAAACGCGTTTATACATTACCGTTATCAGGCTACATTTTCTTTTGAATCCGGGTCTTTCAATTCTTTCATCACCAGGTTCTTCTCATTGATTTTATTTTCCCCATGAATTTCATTTTCGTCCTCATCCATTTTTTCCCTTGTCACGAACACCTGTTCCCTGCGCATCCTGAAATGATCCGCGTCATTCTTTTCCACGATCCTGCTTCTCACAATTTCAGGTGAGGCTTGCTCGGCAAAAACATGGGACGAATTTTCATTTGCTTGCCCAACATCACCCACCGGTATTGATGAAATTTCTTCTTCTTTATTTAATCGATCCTGCACTTCTTCATTTGGCAAAGCCGGTTCATTATCGAAAATGCGCAAGAGCTTTTTATAACAATCATTCACGTCAATGGCTCCATTGTCGTCGAGGATCTCGCATGCTTCCAGCGCTTCTTCTTCGCTTTGCGTATGCACAGCCACGACAAATCCTTTGCTCGCAACCTTTGAATATTTTTCTGAAGTTTCTTCGCCGGAACCAAACAAATTTTTAAAGAACCTCGAAAGACTGCTTTCTCCCGCTTCATCTTCTTCATATTCTTCTTCTGAAGAAACTTCTACGTTTTCTTTCGAAAATCCATTATCATAAAGATCTTTTGCGGCTGTTTCCGCCTCATCGCGGTTGTTAAAAATCGCCACAACCGTTTTAATCATAAATAGCCTCCTTTTTTTGTGAGGGTTAACCGGTTTTTCGGTTTCCAATTATTTTTTATTGAAGCAAAAATCCTGATCGCCCTCGTGGTTTTTCATATTATTGATTTAAAGAATTGAATGGCAAAATCATGCCACGAAGTGCAGGCATCAGTCCCAAATTCTCTCGCCTTCGTTTTTAGTGAGAAATGTTTTGTAAAATGTTGATAAGCTGATAGTAAGGCGCAAAAGGCTGTAAAAAACAGTAATAATTGCAGTTCTGTTATTTGGTCAATCGGGGGAAATTATGCCCCAGTGAAGAAGCGATTTGTTGTTAGTAATCAAAGAAATATTCCTACTTTTTATTTTGCTTCACCCGTACTTATTTCAGAAGTAAAGGATGCAGGCATGCAGTGTGAAGATTTCGCCAAACCCGGTTGATCTCTGTTGATGGATTGGCAGCAAACATTCCGCAATAAGGATACATTTCATCAACCATTCTTCTTGCTGTATCAGCGAGTTCCCTGCTAACAAGGCTGACGTCTTTTAAGGTTTCGGCTGTAAAATCTTTACTGCCTTTGCCTTCATTCCATGAACGCTGAATTGTTTTATGAAATAACTGCCTTGCTTCATTGAGTTGAGTTTTGGCTGTGTCGTGCCGAAGCGACAGGGCAAGCAACTGGTCATTTGTATAATGACTGTCTGCATTTTTTTCTTTCATGATCCCTTCAAAAAGATCAAGATAATGGATCGCCATACCGGATACATTTACCGCGAGAGTTGCTTCGGCAAACTGGAGGAAAGGATATTGATAAATTTTTCCGGGCAAAACTGTTTTGGTTTCATCAATGATGAAGAGGCGTTTTTTATCAACCTTTAATTTCTTTACTTCAAAACTGTTGCTTGAGGTTGCCTTCATGCCCATTTCCTTCCAGTCTTCATAAACAGAAACTTCCTCTTTTAAAAAAATGAAGGAAGCTACGGCATCGGTTCCGTCTTCATTCTTCATGATCTTGCCATCTTTTTCCAGCAGGCAATTAGCAGTGAATGCCGTTGCATGCCCCGCCCCTGTTGCATAAGGCCATTTGCCAGTGATCTCGTATTCATCGCCTTTAAGCCTGGCAATGCCATTCGCACGACCACTCCCGGCAAGGCAAACTTTTTTAGAATCAAAGATCATTTCTGCGGTTTCCGGATTAAGGAAACCAATGAACCAGTTGGCGCCGCTGCACAATGTTACGGTCCAACCCGTACTGCCATCAGCCCAGGCAAGTGCTTCCTCTATGCTCAAAGCCTCGGGAAGCGAAAGTTCGAGGCCTCCGTATTCCTTCGGCACAAATAAATTGAACCAATGCTCTTTATAAATAATAGAAAGTTGCTGCGGATTTAATGAGCCTGCGCGTTCGGCTTCGCCGGCATACTTGCGCAATGTATCGATGATGTGTTCATCAATAAAAAATGAAGGATGGGGAACAATCCGCGTATTCATGCTTTAACCGGTTTTCTTTGGGCAGTATTTTTTTGAATCATTTTCTTCCATTCAAAAAATCCCTGCACTGCAACAATAAAAAGAAAAATCGTAAGAACCGAATACATTACCAAATGTTTATAAAATAATAATGGAATGGCAACAGCATTTGAAATATTCAAAAGGATCCAGTTTTCAAGCTTTCTTTTTGCGAGCAGCCACATCCCCGCCCAGGCGGTTGCGCTCACAAAAGCATCCCAAAACGGGACGGTCGAAGGGGTAAAATTTTTGAGAATGAAGTATAAGAAAATAAATCCGCCAACAACAATACCCGCTACGGTTTTCCATTCTTTTCGATTCGTATAAGTTATGGGCACCGGTGGCTCGTCTTTTTTCCTGTACCAATACCACCAGCCATAAATGCTCATGATGACATAATAAAAATTCAATAATGATTCCGCATACAAACCTGAAGTGATAAAAAGATAAATGGAAAGAAGAGTGCCGGCAATGCCTGCCGGATAAAGCGCCACTTTATTCACACGCGCCAATAAAACTTCTGCAACGCCAAAACCTACCGCGAGCCATTCGATCCAACCGGTCGCTCTCAATTGCTGAATCAATAAATGCATCCAATTGGATATGGTCATTTTCTTTGGCGGTTATACCGCGGTAAAGATAGTGAGCCCGGATTAATAAATTCAACCCGCTGATCAATGAAAGAAGAAAAAGCTTCTTTTTTTATTTTTATAAAACGTAACGCTTATGCTTACACTAAAATTTAATCGCCTTCTTCAGCATATTTTTCTTTCCATTGCTGGTATTCCTGTGGAGACATTTTGTTGAGTTTATTCAAAAGGAAATCGGTGATAGCCCAGATCTTTTGATCACTATGTGTGGGCCCGAATGCAGGCATACTGGTGTATTTTATGCCGTTCTTTATGATCCAGAAAGCTTCTGTTGTGTCGGGCATGTCGTTGGATTTGTAAAATTTAGGAGGTTGAGGATACAAACCTTTTGCAAGTTCGTCCGGGTCAATTCCCGGGCCTCCATGACAGGTTACGCACATCTCATTATAATGACTAAATCCTTCCTGCAACATGGCCGTGTCGTTCATCGGCGGCACTTTTATCTTTTCATCACGCGAATCGATCGAATGTTCGACGGTTGTATTGATTGCCCATTGAGTCAATGCATTGTGGTGTGCCAACTGGCTCACATTGTAAGCCCCGGAATAAATGTAAATGAGAAAAATGCCAATAAGAACCAAAAGTGTAACCACAATAGTGGGGATTATTTTTTTCATGCCATTGATTTTTATGGGTTGAAATTAAGATAAAACTTTTTATCGGTGTTTTTAAAAGGTTGCTACAAAAGTCGTGTGTTTTGCTTGACATAAATCAGCGATTTGCTTGACTTCAGTCAATAAAAAAGTGGATGCTATGCATCTAACTTTAAGAAAATTATTTCCGATGAATTATTTATTAAAAATGTGCACACTTGCATTGTTCTTGTCATTTGCTTTTAATGTAAGTGCGCAACTAAACCCGAAAAAGTTGCTCGAAAAAAAGGTGCAACAAAAAACAAATGAGATCATTAATCAAAAAAAGGAACCACCTGCAAAGCCCCAGGCTAGTAATCAAAAGAAAGAAGAAGTTGCAGCTGATAACAGCAAAACCGATAAGCAGGAAAATACATCGAAACCAGCCGATGGACAAGCAGGGCTTGAAATGTATTCGAAGTATGATTTTGTACCGGGAGAAAAGGTTATATTTTTTGATGATTTTACCCAGGATAATGTTGGCGATTTTCCCGCAGCATGGAATACCAATGGTTCAGGCGAATTGGTTACTACAAATCTCTATCCGGGCAAATGGTTGAAGTTTGTTTCACGAAACGCCATCTGGTCGGACCAGCTTTTGAATCTACCAAATAATTACACGATTGAATTTGATATTATTCCTATTAAAGGAACCGAAGGTGGAATGGCAGGATACGGCTTTCGTTTGATCCAAAGTATTAACGCCAAGGCTTTCGACGCCGGGTCAGTACCCGGAAAAGCAGGTTTGTATTTTGGTTGCGAATACTTTGGCAGACCATTCTACAGGACTTATATAAATGGGCCTGAAGGAGAAGGTCTTGGGTTGAGTGGTACAAACGAAGAAAAGAGCTATTATATGAAAGAAAACCAGCTTTACCATATTGCAGTATGGATACAAAAGTCGAGGGTAAGAGTTTATCAAAATGAAGTAAAACTATTTGACCTGCCAAAAGCATTTCCCGTCAGTTCAGTGAAGATGGACCGGATCCGGTTTGAAGACGGCGCGGCAATGGTTAGCAATATTCGTATTGCTGTCGGTGCTCCTGACATGCGCAACAAATTGCTGACAGAAGGAAAGATTGTAAGCTATGGCATTTATTTCGATGTGAATAAAGATGTTGTCAAACCGGAGTCTTACGGATCGCTCAAAGAAATTGCGGCGATCCTTACAGAGAACCCAAATGTAAGAATCCGGATCGTCGGACACACCGACTCTGATGGAGCTGATGATGCAAATCTTGATTTGTCGAAACGTCGTTCTGCATCAGTTAAAAATGAACTGGTTAATGCATTCAAAATTGATGCTTCAAGAATAGAGACCGACGGTAAAGGTGAGACGCAACCCGTAGCTGCCAATGATTCGCCTTCCAACAAGGCGTTAAATCGCCGGGTGGAATTCATTAAGTTGTAAAAAAAATCTAAAACGCAAATTTTATTTTCGACTGTTCTTAAATAACGCTATAAAGAAATCGGGATCATCCGCCAATTAATTAAGAACAAGCAGGCCCATGATTTCCCTCATACAGCTTTCGCTAAAATTCTCCGACTTTTGTAACTCTCTAATGAATTGAAAAAGTACATTGAATGTCGAAAGCGATATATATAGCTTCCTCTGAATCGAACAGCGGGAAGGCGGTGGTTACCCTCGGATTAATGAATATTTTACTCGGGAAGATCAGGAAAATAGCGTATTTCAAGCCGGTGATCCGCGAAAACGGGAATCACAGGGATGTGAATATCGAAACGATGATTCGCCATTTTCAACTCGATGTTACCTATGAAGATTGTTATGCATTCACCTATTCTGAACTATTGAAATTCCGCAGCGAAGCCAACAGTGCTTTTGTGATCGATACCATCATCAGCAAATACAAAAAGCTGGAAGACACGCACGACTTTGTGATCGTAGATGGGATGGATTTCGAAGGAGAAGGCGCATCATTTGAATTTTCTTCGAATGTAGAAATAGCAAAAAATCTTTCAATTCCTTTGTTGCTCGTGGCCAAAGGTGACGGCTATTCACCTGATGAAGTAACGAGAAATGTGCTTTCAACAATGCAGATTTTAAAAGACCAGGAAGTGCCCTTACTGGCCGTAATTGCCAACAAAGTTGATCCGCTGAATGTAGAAGCTTTGCACGTTTTGTTTGCTCAACGGTTGCCCCAACAATTACTCACTGCCATCATTCCTTTTGCCAAAGAATTGAAGAGCCCGACGATGAAGGAAATTTTAGAAGGTGTGGATGGAACAGTTCTCTTTGGGCAGAACTATTTATCGAATCCTGTTGATCATTTTATTGTTGGTGCAATGCAATTGCGCAACTGCCTCACTCATCTGGAAGAGAACACTTTGATCGTAACGCCCGGCGATAGAGGCGATATTATCATTGCAATGATACAAGCCAATCTTTCCAAGAATTATCCACGCGTTGCGGGAATTATTCTGTCAGGCGGGCTTGCACCCGAGGAGCCGATCATCAAGTTGGTTGAAGGTTTGGAAACGGTTGTTCCAATCGTACAGGCGCAAACGGGAACATTTGAAACAGTCAACAAAGTAGCGGCGGTGAAGTCGAGGATCTATCCTGAAAACACTTTGAAGATCGACCTCGCCACTCATGCTTTTGAAAAAAATACAGATACACTTGCGTTGGTTGATAAAATCGTCACTTCGCAACCCGAAGGCGTTACACCACGGATGTTCCAGTACCAGTTGGTGAAGCGCGCCAAACTGCAAAAGAAGCATATTGTTTTGCCCGAAGGAACTGATGACCGCATCCTCGAAGCCGCCGATAAATTGTTAAAACAGGAAGTGGTGCGGCTGACGATCCTTGGCAAGAAAGAGGAAATTGAAGCTTCCCTGCAACGGTTGAACCTTGAGCTCGACCCGAAAAACGTCAACATCATCAACCCTGTTGAATCCCCTTTGTTGCCCGATTATACGGCCACCTTATATGAATTGCGTAAGAACAAAAATCTGAACATGGATATGGCCGCCGACTTCATGAAAGACGGCGCTTACTTCGGAACCATGATGGTGTACAAGGGCGATGCAGACGGAATGGTTTCCGGTTCTATAAATACTACCCAACATACCATCCGGCCGGCTTTGCAGTTTATCAAAACCAAACCCGGCGTTTCGACTGTTTCATCAGTATTTTTTATGTGCCTGCAGGACAGGGTGATCGTTTTTGGAGATTGTGCGGTGATACCACAGCCCACTTCCGAACAATTGGCGGACATTGCCATTTCATCTGCTGAAAGCAGTATGATGTTTGGCATTGAACCAAGGATCGCCATGCTTTCTTATTCATCAGGATCTTCAGGAAAAGGAGAGGAGGTTGAAAAAGTGCGGCGGGCAACGGAACTGGTACATGCGCGCCGACCAGATCTTCCGGTTGAAGGGCCGATACAATATGATGCGGCTGTTGATCCCGTTGTAGGCAAACAAAAAATGCCCGGCTCAAAAGTTGCAGGGCAGGCTACAGTCCTGATCTTCCCCGATCTCAACACGGGGAATAACACTTATAAAGCGGTTCAACGTGAAACCGGTGCTGTTGCCATTGGCCCTATGTTGCAGGGACTGAACAAACCGGTAAATGACCTTAGCCGTGGTTGCACCGTAGATGATATTTTTAACACTGTAGTGATCACCGCCATCCAGGCACAACAATCCTAAAGACCCAAAAGCAGTATGAATATTTTTGTTATCAATTCAGGAAGCAGTTCTTTAAAATACCAACTCATTGAAATGCCTTCTGAAAAAGTGATTTGCAGTGGCATCGTTGAACGAATAGGCCATGATGAAGGCAATATCATTCATAAAACTTTTCAAGGAGGTAAGGAAAAAGTAAAGCGCCTGGAATTGAAAATTGAGGATCATGGAAAGGGATTGCAGGAAGTGGTGTCATTGCTGACTGACGCAGACAATGGCGTTATCAAAGATCCTTCGGCTATTGATACGGTTGGCCATCGTGTCGTTCATGGGGGAGAAAGTTTTGCGGCCACAACCATCATCACGCCTGAAGTAAAAGACAAGATCAAAAGATTGTTTCCCCTTGCGCCTTTGCACAATCCGCCGAATTACCTTGGCATTGAAGTGGCTGAGCAACTTTTCCCCGACGCGAAGCAGGTAGCAGTATTCGATACAGCCTTTCACCAAACCATTCCTGAAAAAGCTTTTCGCTATGCGATCCCTCCTAAATTTTATTATGAAAATGGCGTTCGCGTTTATGGTTTTCATGGTACCAGCCATAAATATGTGAGTGCCAAAGCAATCAAATATTTGCAAAATGAAAAAGCAAAGATCATAACCATCCATTTGGGCAATGGTTGCAGTATGACGGCCGTGAAAGATGGAAAGTCCGTCGATACAAGTATGGGCTTTGGCCCGATGAATGGCCTCATAATGGGAACCAGGGCTGGCGATATCGATCAGTCTGTTATCTTCTATTTGGTAAACCAGTTGGGTTATGATGTGGAAAAGGTAAAGGAGATGCTCAATTACAATAGTGGAATGACCGGCCTCACCGGCTCAAACGATATGCGTGATATTACCTCGATGATCAGGAGCGGCGACAAACAAGCTACCCTCGCTTATGAAATGTATGCCTTTAGGATCCGGAAATACATCGGCAGTTATACAGCAGTTTTGAACGGCCTTGATGCCATTGTATTTACCGGCGGCGTAGGAGAGAATGATACATTAACCCGCAAACTTTGTTCATCAGAATTGGAATACCTGGGGATATTTCCGGATGAAGAAAAGAACAACCGTCGTTTGAAGGGGATACACGAAATCAACAAAGACGATAGCCCGGTAAAGATCCTGGTTATACCAACGAATGAAGAATTGGAGATAGCGATGCAATGTTACAGGTTGGAGGGGTAGAAACGTTGCACGCAAAATCTCTTATTGTATCGCCTTCGTCCTATCTACCTTTTTGAAATTCCAAAAATCATGTAAAACAGGCTATTTATCATGCAAAATGGTCAATCCATTGAAAAGATAAAATGTCCTTGAATAAAAAAGTAACATTTGTACAATAGCAATTATTATTTCATCCGTAGCCCCCGGCTTCATTTAACAACAGGAAAGGTGGTAAAACATAGATCCATGTTTGAAATAAAATATGAAGTGTCAAATCAGGATGAGTTGATTGATCCTGATGAAGTGTCGTTAAGAACCCGGCACTTCCTGGGAAATCTTGTGTTTAAAAATGATAATTTTTCCATTTTTGTTGACCAGCAAAAAATACCAATCATTGATTCAGCATTCAATATACTTAGGATTTGTAAAGTGTTAATTCGGAAAAAGGATGGAATGGAAGAGGTAGAATTCATGCATTCCGGCAATAAGATGACCTTTCAAAAAAAAGGTACAAAAATCAAAATCATTCCATCCTTTTCTGTTGTTACGCTTGAAGTGCCTGTTAACGATTTCAAAGAAGGAACCAAGCAATTCTTTCAGAATGTTATCCTGGACGCTATGAAGAAAAACCACAGCCTGAGTATGAACGAACGCTTCTTCGGATATTTACATGAAGCCGAGAATATCTGACTCTTTTGATGTTAGAGAAACTATCTTCTCCTGATCTTACCATTCCTTCCTGAAATAAATTTGCGAAATTTTCCCTCTTCGAATTACTGCATTTTCTCATTTTCACTTTACTTCATTACCTTTCAGCCCTAATTGCTACCATCATGTTTCCTGTTGTTCTTTTTTCCTTTGCCGGGGAAGTAACCGGCGAACGCTTCTTCCTGTTACAAACAGGGTCTTCTTCATTTTTCAAGCATAAAAATTTATAAATGGAGGAATTGATAACAGACTTTGGGAGAGCGCTTGCCAGGACGCCGCTTTATTCTGCCCGGCAATTGTTTGCAGCAGATGGAAGCACTCATAACCTTGAATTTCTGGTAAGAGACCGGCTTAATGATCCGGTTTTCCTTGAAGCGATATATTGGAGTTCACCCCAATTATTCCAACGGGTGCAAAAACTAAAAGAAGGCAAACTAAGTAAGGAAAAAGAGCAAAACCTGCTGCACACCCTTAAGAAGTACCTTGTTCGCGCCCATAGCCGTTCAACTCCTTATGGGATATTAGCGGGAACGGGCATTGTCAGTATTCACGAAGAAAGTGAAGGTGAAGACAAGGCTGAACGTGTAGTGAGGGTTGATAGTGGGCTACTGCAAAATATTCTTCACAGGATCGAAACCGATGCTGAGATTTATCCTCACCTGAAATATTCCATTAATGATACATTGTATCGTATTCCCGGGCAGTTTCGTTTCACCGAAAAACTGAATGAGGAAAATAAAACGCTCTACCAGCTCAGTTCACTGGAGGTTACCCCGCTTTTGGAAAAGATAGGTGACGTGATGGCTGATAATAAGTATTCGGCAAGAGAGATCTTTGAACTTTCGGATGTGGATGCTCCCTTTGAGGTATTTCTTGGATTCATGGATGAGTTAATAAAATCCCAATTCCTGGTGAGTGAACTGAGGGAGGGACCAACGATCAAAGATGAGATAAAATCCTATCTTGACATACTGAATCGGATTGAGGAAGAAGGCAATGCGAATGCACGGAAATACATCACCCTTCTCACAACGCTTCAAACTACAGCCGGTAATTTTTTGCGTCTCCCTTTGGGAACTCTGCCGCTTGATGAATTCAAATCGATAAAGGAACAATTAGAATCCTGCAAAGTCGAAGGCAGCGACGGTCACTTGTTTCATTCAGATTTAAAAAAGAAGCCCGGGAAGGATTTTGTATTGACCAGTGAGCAGGTAAACCTTGTAAAAAAAGGCGTTGTTGTTTTAAGCAAGCTTTCTGCAAATAAAGAAAAGGATTCAGATCACCTTGCTGCCTTTAAAACCTTATTCGAAAAAAAATATGGTTCAAGGGAAATCCCAATCTCAGAGGCGCTTGATCCGGAATACGGGATTGCATTTCCGCCGGGTGAAAGTATAGGCTGTACGCTTTTTAATTCTTTGATTGAAAAAGTGCTTCAGACAAATGAAAAGGAGAGGAAAAATCCTTCCTTAAAAAGCGAACTTACTTATTTTTCTGATGTTGAGGAGTTGAATATTACAGATGATGATCTGCCCAAAGAAGATGGACTGGATAGTCTTCCTTCTTATTTTTCAGTAATGGGACACTTATTGCCTTCCGGCCAAATTTTAATGGAAGGAGTGGGGAAGGCGCACGCCAATTCATTGCCCGGCAGATTTGCCGGACTTGAAAAAGGTACAATGCAATTATGCAAAGAAATTGCGGCTGATGAACAAACAAAAAATGAAGAAATAATATTTGCCGAGATCGTATTCCAACCGGGCGGAAGAACAGGCAATATTGCGCAAAGGCCTTCTTTCTTTGAGTACGAGATTCCCTACCTCGCCCCGGGAGGAGTTGAAAAGGAAAAGCAATTACCTGTAAGTGACCTGCTTCTTTCTGTCAGGAATAATGAATTGGTAGTAAGATCATCGCGGTTAAATAAAAGGGTTGTTCCCCGGCTTTCAAATGCACACAATTTTTCTATCTCATCTTTACCGGTTTACCAATTCCTGAGTTTTCTTCAATATCCGGATGAACGTAGCCTTGAAATTAATTGGGGCAAAGGTTTTAAAAGAAGGCGCTTACCACGGGTTACTTATGGCAATCTTATTTTGCATCGCGCCCGTTGGTTCCTGTTCAGGGAAGATATTTTAGATATAACTTCTGCGGCAGATCCGGTATCCGCCTTAACTCGTTTTTTGTTAAAATGGAAAGTCACCAGATTTGTTTCATTGGGGGATGGAGATAATGAATTGTTTATTGACACTGCTAATCGCGGATATCTGGAAGTCCTTTTAAAAGAAATGGAAAAGCGGGAGGTAATGAAACTCGTCGAATGGCCATTTGCTATAAAGCAGAATGAACAGTTTTCCATCGGAAAAGAAATCCAACAATTTATTCTTCCACTGGTCAAAAAGAATGGAAAAAAATATTTTCCTTTTAGCATTAACACAAAGAAGAAAAAAGTAAGGGAGGTATTTGAACCGGGAAGTGAATGGGTTTATTTTAAGATATACTGCAGTGCGGGCTTTGCTGATACCATATTGATGGAGGCAGTAAAGCCAACCATTGACCACCTTTTGAAAGAGAATTTGATCAGTAAGGCTTTTTTCATCAGGTACACGGATCCTCATTATCATATACGTTTCCGTGTGCAACTTCGGGAAAATGATCAGCAGGAAGTTTTTGCAAAAACTGTAAATCATTTTTATAACAAGGTTCAGCCGTTTTTGAATTCGGGTATTGTATGGGATTTGAATCTTGACACCTACCGCCGTGAAGTAGAAAGATATGGAGAAGAATCCATGGAGGAAAGTGAGGAAGTTTTTTTCCACGACAGCCGCTTATTCCTGAAATGCCTTGCTCATGAAGTGTTTGCCGGAAATGATGAAACAAGATTTCTTTCAGCCATAAGAAACCTTAACAGCTGGCTTTCTGTTTTCCGGCTAACAACGGAAGAAAAAGCCGATTTTTGTGAAACTGTGGGCGAAGGATTTGTAAAAGAGTTTGGACGTGAAATAAAGTACAATATAGATATTAAGTACCGTGAGCTTTCCAACGTGCTGCCCACTCTTATGGACTCTTTCATTTTTGACAGGGAGTTGGCGGAAAGAGAAGCGAACCTGGAAAAATTGCACCTTCCGAAAAAGAACCTCGCGAGCTATATACACATGAGCATGAACAGGTGGTTTGTTACCGAACAAAGGTTATTGGAATACATGTGTTATGTTTTTGCCGGTAAGTATTATAAGCAGTTGTTGCATTATCATCTTCAGAAGAACTAAGATCTGCAATATTCTTAATGGATATACTAAATAAAAAAAGTACAAAAAGGCCATTCCTTGAAAGAGTAGCTATGTTTGACCTGGATAGGTATTATACGCCTGGAGTCAGGATTTTATGCCATTTTTTAATGTGGTTGGTTTTCACTTCTTTACTTCAACTTAATTTATTCCTTGACTCTGATCTTCCTTTAAGTCAGGCTGCAGCATTTGCAATCAGAACTTTAATGTGTAATATGGCGGTCTTTTACCTTTTCTTTTATCTAGCCGTCCCAAATACTCTTTTGAAAAACAAGTTCGTTTCTGGCATTTTATCTTTGGTAGTTTGTATTTATGTATGGATTCTTCTCAATCATTATATTCTTATTTTCATTGATAATCATTTTAACGTCCAGGCACCTTACTATACCCGCGGTCTAAAAGCAAATCAGCAAAAATCGTTTTGGTACGAACTTTCCCCAAGGAACTTTTTTATAGCCTTAATTCCTGTATTCTATTCAATATCTCCCTTTTTCTTTACAAAAATTGTTTTCAGTATT
Source organism: Ginsengibacter sp. (assembly GCA_051960475.1). Taxonomy (GTDB): domain Bacteria; phylum Bacteroidota; class Bacteroidia; order Chitinophagales; family Chitinophagaceae; genus Ginsengibacter. The sequence continues at coordinate 7,281 of JBQCEG010000101.1, read as the reverse complement.
GTACGTTTTTATTCACAATACTTCAAAACAGAAAGAAGGGCACTTAAATTGGAAAGAGACTTCTTAAAGGCGCAACTAAATCCACATTTCCTTTTCAATACTTTAAACAGTATCTATGCACTTACCCTTCGAAAGGATGATCAGGCTCCCCATGTAATTACACATCTGTCCGAAATGATGAGATACACGCTATATGAATCTGACTCACAACTGGTACCGGTCGAGAAAGAATTGAACTATATTAACAATTATGTGAAGTTGGAAAGGACGCGATACAAGCAAAATGCAAACATTGTTTGCGAAATTGAGGACAGCCAGTTGAATGGGCACTTAATTGCGCCTTTGCTTACCTTTACCTTTATTGAGAATGCTTTTAAATATGGATTGAAAGATCGTAAGAATGGGTTTATCCGGTTGTTTATTTCCTTTGAAGGCAACACTTTTAATTTCCTAATAAGTAATGATAAAACAGAACAATTGAAAAAGACCGAATTTGGGGGGATTGGTCTTCAAAATGCGAAAAAGAGATTGCAACTCTTGTATCCCGGCAAACATTCTCTTTTGATTAAGGATGAAGGTGATACTTTTACAGTAGAACTCTCAATAAATTTGAATTAATCATGAACATGATCCGTTGCCTGATTGTAGACGATGAGCCATACGGAAGGGAGATCCTGGAAAATTTTGCGGGCCAAATAAACTTCCTGGATGTGGTGGATGTGTGTGAAGATGCCTTCCAGGCATTGGAAATTATGAAGATGCAGCATATAGACTTGTTGCTTTCGGATATACAAATGCCTAAAATAAACGGGTTGGATTTTGTTCGTTCACTGCCTTCCCCACCTGTCATTATTTTTGTATCTGCCCACGATCAATATGCGATCAACAGTTTTGACCTTGGAGTGGCAGATTATTTATTGAAGCCGGTTTCTTTCGAAAGGTTCCTTAAGGCCATTAATAAAGCAACCATATTGATCGACAGGCATAAGCAACTTGCTTCGAATGCCTCCAACGAGAACCAGGCACACTTTTTCATCAGGGCAAATAATAAGTTGAATAAGATCTTTTACAAGGAAATTTTTTATGTAGAATCCACCGGGAATTATATAAAGATATTTACTTCGGAAGCGCCACTTGTTTTTTACAATAAAATGAAATGGATTGAAAGTATGTTGCCACCTGAATTGTTTGTTCGCATACACAATAGTTATATCATTTCAATTAACGCTGTAAAGGCGGTTGACGGATTAATGGTTGAACTTCAGAACGGCATATCTCTACCAATTGCAAAGGCAAGAAGAGAGGCATTGTATGAAGCCTTGCAAATAAAAGACGCTTAAATATAATAAATCCTAAACAAAGGATTTCTCGTAGGCGTATTTTCCAAATATCATGTAATACAGTCTAATTATCATGTAAACCGGTCAATCGATTGAAAAATCGTGCAAGTAATCATTTTAAAAAGAATATTTGGTGTAAAATTTCATGATATGACTGTAACAAAACAAGCATCCACGCTAAATCAGTTCAAACTTAACAAAAAGGTTATTGTACGATTTGATTCTGAAAAGGGGAAGACTCAGGGAACAAAACAATATCTTCAAACTACCTATTCAACCGAGATGACAAGTCCAACAGGCACAATGGATTCCCAGAGTTTATTGTGATGTATTTGACGGCTTGACGCGAATTTTACATTCCTACCTGTACCTTTTGAATCTCTAATTGGGCGCCGCTGTAACATTACAGACGGATCAGGACATCCTATTTCAAAACACGGCTTAAATTTGACCATTACTGTTTTTACAGTGTAACTGCATTTGCAGAAAAAATATTATCTTGAGCAATTAGCCAATGACTTTTCGGACTCGGAGGAACTCCAGTTGACAAAAACATTCAACAGCGAAATTATTAAACGAATCAGCAGAAATTGCAGCCTACATCTTTCACATTGAATAAAGGCCAATCACGCACGATTAAGGCACCTTTTCTTGAAAGGGTTGCTACTTTCGATTTGGAAAAGTTTTATACACCTTGGGTCAGATTCTTTTGTCATTTGTCAATGTGGGTCTTTTTTACCTCTTTGCTTCAAATTAATTTATTCCTTGATTCGGGTCTTCCATCTGACCAGGCAGCAGCTTTTGCAACCAGAACACTCGTGTGTAATATCACTGGTTTCTATTTTTTCTTTTACCTGTTACTGCCAAAGATAGTTAGAAGAAAAACTGTTATACCAATACTTATTTCTTTTGTCGCCAGTTACATTCTTTGGACTATTCTTAATCATTATTCTGTTGTTTACATTGCCAGTCACTTAGATGTGAAGGCTTCTTATTACAAGAGAGCGCTGGAAGAAAGTAAAAACGAAACCTTCTGGCAAGTGTTATCCCCCGGGAATTTGGTTTTAATGTTCATGCCTTTTGTCACCTCTATTTCTCCGTTTTTCTTCACTAAGATCGTTTTCAGTATTTTCCGCTTCTATTCTATCTCTTACAAATCAGAAAGGAAAACCGTTTTGTTGGAGGAAGAAAAATTAAATCTCGAAAGGGATTTTTTAAAAGCGCAGTTGAATCCGCATTTTTTATTTAATACGCTTAATAACCTTTATGGACTTTCACTGCGGAGAGATACCCAAACACCCGAGGTGATCACCCAACTTTCGGAAATGATGCGTTATACTTTATATGAATCGAACGGTGACAAGGTGCCGCTCAAAAAGGAACTTCAATATCTTCAAAACTATGTGCAACTTGAAAGGATGCGCTACAAGAGAGATGCATGTATTGTTTGCGAGATTGATGATTCAAATGTAGCAGACCAGGAAATAGCACCGCTTCTGACCTTTACTTTTGTTGAGAATGCTTTTAAGTATGGTTTGAAGAGAAAGAATGAAGGATTCATTAAACTGTTTATTTCTGTTGATCGTACCGCCTTTTATTTTACAATTCAAAATGATAAGAAGCAGAAGCTTGCAACTTCTTCGGTTGGAGGGATCGGTTTGGAAAATGCTAAAAAAAGACTGGAATTGCTTTATCCTGGCAAGCATACTTTGAGGATTGAAGATAGAGGGAAAGAATTTTCTATTGATCTAATCATAAATTTAAATTGATTAAATGGCTATGAAACGTGAGTAATTTCCAGTTTTTCAGATACCCCAAAGCAGTGAGCTTAACAGCCTTTAGGAGTACAAATAATTCAGAGGAGAATCAACCTTTTTTTGAGAGGTTAGCTATATTTGATTGGGAGCGTTTTTATACGCCTCGTTTACGTGTTTTTTGTCACTTCTTCATATGGTTCCTTTACACTCTTCTCACAACCATCGATTTGATTTTTTATGCACACCTTCCTGTTCAACATGCAACTGCATTTGCCATCAGATCACTAATATGCGCAGCAGGAGTTTTTTATCTTTTCTTTTATATTTTAGTTCCGATTACACTTTTTAAAAGCAGGGTAATTCTTACACTTCTTTCATTTATTAGCTGTATGATACTGTGGGAAGTGCTGAATCATTTTTGTCTCCTGTTCATAGCTGACCATTTTAATGTTCAGGCACCTTATTATACGACAGGTTTGAAAACCAACCAGGAATTATCGATTTGGTACTTTTTAGTTCCAAAAATTCTTATTTCTTTCATAATACCGATATTTTATACAATCTCTCCATTTTTCTTTGCCAAGATCCTTGTAAGCGTTATAAAGTTCTATTCGAAATCTATCAAAGCAGAAAAAAAAGCAGTTAAACTGCAAATGGAAAAATTAAACCTGGAAAGAGATTTTTTAAAAGCACAGTTGAATCCTCATTTCCTGTTCAATACCTTGAATAATCTTTACGGACTTTCACTCAGGGAGGATGAACAGACACCTGTGGTAATTACCCAACTTTCAGAAATGATGCGATATACACTATACGAATCGAATGCAGAATTAGTGCCGCTCGAAAGAGAAATTAATTATCTTGAAAATTATGTCAGGCTTGAAAAAATGAGGTATAAGTCGGATGCCAGCATAGTATGCGAAATTGATGATTCACTGGTTGACGGCCAATTAATTGCCCCCCTGCTTACCTTTACTTTTGTTGAAAATGCCTTTAAGTACGGGATGAAGAGAAGGGGTGAAGGTTTTATCAAAATATTCATTTCAGTCGAGAATAATGTCTTTTATTTTTCGATCCTGAATGATAAACCTCTAAAGCAAAAAGCAAGTGAATTTGGCGGGATCGGACTGCTGAATGCAAAAAAGAGATTGGAACTCCTTTATCCGGGGGCCCATGCACTTGCAATTGAAGACAAAGAGAATGCTTATTCTGTTGAGCTAACCATAAATTTAAATTGATATGAGCGCCATTAAATGCCTGATCGTTGACGATGAACCGATTGGGAGGGAAATATTGGAAACCTTTGTTAGAAAAATTAATTTCCTTGAAATAGTAGCTGTTTGTGAAGATGCCTTTGAGGCGCTGGATGTATTGGAATCACAGCCTGTTGATCTTTTACTTTCTGATATACAAATGCCGGAAATAAACGGGTTGGAATTTGTCCGTTCACTGCCTTCTCCGCCGGTGATCATTTTTATAACTGCTTATGATCAATACGCGGTCAACAGCTATGACCTGGGCGTTGCGGATTACCTGCTGAAACCTGTTTCTTTTGAGCGGTTTTTGAAGGCGGTAAACAAGGCCCGGTTGCAGATCGATAACCAGAGAAAGGCCTCTGCAGCTAATAATGAAAATCCCGGTCATTTCTTTTTGAAGGCCAACAATAAGTTGCACAAGATCTTATTTCACGAGGTTCAGTATATAGAATCTACCGGCGACTACATTAAAGTGTTTACTGCTGATAATTCGTTAATGAGTTACAGCAGTATGAAAACAATAGAATCGAAGTTACCTGAAGGATTATTCATCCGCATCCACAATTCTTACCTGGTAGCAATTGAAGCGATCAAAACTGTTGACGTAAATACCGTTGAACTCCTCAACGGCGCCGTGCTTCCTGTCGCAAAGAGCAGGAAAGAAGCATTGTACGTCGCCCTGCAGATCAAGGAACCATGACCATTTCTTCTCAGTGTTTCTACCTTCTTCCCAGCAACGTCTCACGCGAGTGGACGTTGCGCTCTGTATCTAATCTTCTATCATATCAATTTCATAAGCTCCTGGTTCACCGGCATAGTATTTTGCCGAACTGTGCTGGTAACTTGTAGGACCGGTGCATAAATTCCATTTGCCCGAAAAGGGATTAGCGTGCATGTAATCAAGCTTTTGTTTGATAAACTTTTGACTGTTGCAATATTTCCAGTCGAATGAGGGTTGCCAAACTTCATGTTGCTTGTTATTGACCTTTCTTTTTGCTTCAACATTTTTTGCCAGGGTATCAAGCAAATTATTTTGTTGCGCCTCTTTCAAACGTTTAATGATATCATACGCCATGAATCTTTTGCCATTCCCGATTATCGTGTTGATAGTTTGATGAGTTTTTATAAAATCGATCAATACATGTATGTGATTTGGCATGATAACATACCCGATAATTTTATGTCCTTTTGATTTGAGGTGGTCAAACCACTTATATACGAGGTCATAACTTCCTGTAATATCGATTAGATTGATCCATTTATGACAAGTAAAACTTATAAAGAACGCTCCTTCCTCATAAGGGATTGTTTGTTGAACCGGCATTTATAAAAGTAACTATTTAATACAATACGTAACATTTCCTACCGGAAGACGTTGCGGGGAAGGGAATTTCATACAACACACAACGTCCCCTATCGGGAGACGTTGCTGGGAAATAAACAATAGAATCGAAGTTGCCTGAAGGTTTGTTTATCCGCACCCACAATTCTTATCTTGTAGCAATAGATGCAATCAAAACTGTTGACGTAAATACCGTTGAACTCCTCAACGGCGCGGTGCTTCCGGTGGCAAAGAGCAGGAAAGAAGCCTTGTACGTTGCCCTGCAGATCAAGGAACCATGATTATTTCTTCTGAGTTTTTCTCATAATTCGATTCATGATAATTTTTCAAAATATCGTGTAAAACCGTCCATCCGTCGAGTATTCCGGTCAATCCATCGAAAAAGTTTTGTGGCGAAAATATTAAAGGCAATATTTGTGAGGTAATGTTTGCAAGTAAATTTTGGTTATCCGTCCGTTTCACTCCTTTGCTGTGGAAATATTACAAGTTAAAGTGAAATTTTTTTGAAAAGATGTAAGTCTTTTCCCAAAACTAATTGCTTAATGAGTTTTATTTCAAAAGCAATTCATTCCTCTTTTCCTCTTTAATTTCTCTTTGGTAACAGGCAATTTCAATGAATATCTATTATTCCCCGGGGGCATAAGGAAGATTGCATGTCCAAATAGTTTTAGCTTTACGCTTGTATCTTCTTCCTTAAATCTTCATTTATGAATTGGCTGATCTTAATTATTGCAGGCTTTTTTGAAACCGGTTTTGCTTTTTGCCTCGGGAAGGCAAGGGAAAGCAGCGGCAATGAAATGATCCTGTGGTATGTTGGATTTGCTGTGTCGTTATGCATTAGTATGCTCTTGTTGATAAAAGCTGGGCAAACCTTACCAATAGGAACCGCTTATGCTGTATGGACAGGAACAGGTGCTGTGGGCACCGCGATAGTAGGCATTCTGATCTTTAAAGAGCCGGCTACCTTTTTCAGGTTGTTTTTTCTTACAACTTTGATTGGTTCAATTGTGGGCTTGAAGATGGTCGGGTGAAGGTTGATTATACCTCACCGCCCGCCCCTCTCCTGAAGGCGAGGGGAGTACGCTGTGGAAGTAATTGGGTAGGTGGTTCTTTTTTGGCCACGGATTGCATGGATTGTCACGGAAGCCACGCCTGAACTAAATCTTTTGTATGCACTAATTACGCGAATTTATAAGAATTAGCACCAGGAGGCAAAAGAGTACACCGGGCAAGTTATTGGTGGATTATTAATTATTAGAGCCAAAAAGTTGTGGCCACGGATTGCACGGATTGTCACGGATTTGTGCTGTTGACGGTGTCCCCGCTGACAACTACAAGGAATGTTGTCTAATAATAAATTGTAAGCCTTAAATAATGAGCTGCAATTTTCATACACTCCTCATACATTAGCTATACCGAAGCTATGCTTTAGCTACCTTGGAGCGATTTTACAGAAGCTTGTCTCATTACTAAAATCACTTTACATATTTAGGTAATAAGTATGTATAATTGATCTTTAAATATGAACACACACAAACAGGGAAGGGCTCCCATTTACGACAATGGCTTGAAAATAGCTATAGCCC
>JBQCEG010000100.1:0-33246 GCA_051960475.1 Ginsengibacter sp. | reverse complement strand
CGTGATGGATTAACAGGCCAGTTGGGAACAATAAGCGGATGGCTTGAGAAGAAAAATAATGCGTGGTTCAGCGGAACCGGCAAAGGAGATCACGGTTGGGAAGAAGTGCCTTACTGGCTGAAAGGTTATGGTGATCTCGCTTATATTTTGCACGATGAAAAAATGATCAATGAAACAAAATCATGGCTTGAAAAAGTTTTTCAAAGCCAACATGCTGATGGATTCTTCGGCCCGGGAGAAGTGGTTTATGATAAACAAAATAACATTGTAAAAATTCCTGACCTGTGGCCAAATATGATCATGTTGTGGTGCATGCAATCTTATTATGAATACAGCAATGATCCACGTGTGATTACCCTGATGCAAAAATATTTCAGGTGGGAAAATAAAGTGCCGGACAGCCTGTTGCTCAGAACTTATTGGGAAAATAGTCGCGGCGGCGATAATTTGTACAGCATTTACTGGCTCTATGATCACACAGGAGAAAAGTGGCTGCTTGATGTAGCGAACAGGATTTATAAGAATACAGCCAATTGGTCGCAGGCGAACAATTTACCCAATTGGCATAATGTGAACGTGGCGCAATCGTTCCGGGAACCTGCTACTTATTTTATGCAAGACAAAGACAGCAGTTCTTTAAAAGCGACTTACAATGATTTTTATTTGATAAGAAATATTTATGGGCAGGTTCCGGGAGGAATGTTTGGAGCTGATGAAGATGCACGCAAAGGTTATACCGATCCGCGACAAGCAGTTGAAACGTGCGGCATGGTCGAACAAATGGCCTCCGATGAAATTTTAAGCGGCATCACAGGAGATCCAATGTGGGCAGACAATTGTGAGAATGTTGCCTTTAATACTTATCCTGCTGCAGTTATGCCCGACTTTAGAGGACTTCGTTACCTGACCGCACCAAACATGGTCATCAGTGATAGTACAGATCATGCGCCGGGAATTGAAAATGCAGGCCCGTTCCTCACTATGAACCCTTTCAGCAGCCGCTGTTGCCAGCACAATCATTCACAAGGTTGGCCTTATTATGAAGAGCATTTGTGGATGGCTACTCCGGATAATGGTTTGGCAGCAATGCTCTATAACACCAGTGAAGTAACCTCAAAAGTTGGAAAGCGTGCAGGCCAGACCGTTAGTCTTCAGCAAACAACCAATTATCCTTTTGATCAAAACATTAAAATTGAAGTGAAAACAAATAAAGCGATTAATTTTCCTTTGTATTTGCGCGTACCAGGATGGTGCGAAAATGCTTCGGTTTCTATAAATGGAAGCCCGGTAAAGTTGGATACAAAACCGGGATCTTATATCCGTCTTGATAATAAATGGAAGAATGGTGACGTGGTGGAACTTGTTTTGCCGATGAAAGTTTCACTTCAGATTTGGAATCAAAATAAAAACAGTGTGAGTGTAAATTATGGACCGCTGACTTTTTCTTTAAAGATCAAAGAATATTATAAAAAACTGGATAGTAAAGCTTCTGCAGAAAGTGATTCAAAGTGGCAGCCGACTGCTGATCCATCCAAATGGCCGGCGTACGAAATTTTTCCGGCAAGCTTATGGAACTATGGATTGTTCTTAAACGACCAGCCTTTGGATCAGCAATTTGAAGTAATAAAAAAACCGTGGCCGGCAGACAATTTTCCTTTTAGTCAAAAGAATGCACCGATAGAGATAAAAGCAAAAGGAAAGCTTATTCCGTTCTGGACTACTGATCAATATGGGCTTTGCGGTGTTTTGCCTGAAAGTCCTGTGCAGGTTTCAACAAAAGAAAAAGAAATTACATTGATACCGATGGGCGCTGCACGATTACGTATTTCGGCGTTTCCTGTAGTGAAGTAAAGTGTGTTAATTTGAATCTAAAAATTAAAGTAGAAAATCTGTAAAATAAACAAAGCCGGTTTGTGTTACGAGCCGGCTTATCTTCTCTTCTGCCTTTTCTCTTTTTTTCCCTTTTACCAGTGAACGGTAAACACAAAGTGCCTGCAATTGGTAAAAATTTCTAAACAAAGGACTCACTCCTTCAAAATATTTTTCTGATTCATTCAAGAACCAGTCTCTATAATCCAATGAAGCAACCGAATGACGTGCTATTGAAGAAATAACATCTAAGGTTTCTTTATAACCGCTTTCGATTTCGTACTTTTCATCCGGCAATCTTATACTTCTTATAATCTTGTAACTCTCATCAAATAATCCGGCAAGATTCAGGTAACATGCTATCAGATGTTGAAAATATGGATATCTCCAAAAAGCCAGTTTTTCTTTTGACTGGTAAAAACGATTCCAGTAGTTTATTTGCTCCATTACCTCCGAAAGATTCTTATTATGTAATTGGTAATATAAAATATTACTACCCAGAAACCTGGCAAGTGCAAAAGGATGCAGCTTTTCACTAATTTCATTTTCCATCAACTTCTCATAACTAGCATTTAGTTCAGCTTGTTTATTACACAAAAACGCAGACAAAAAAAGCATACTGTTTCCAAAGACCTGTGCTTCATTGGTTTTCTTTTGAAGGTAAAGACCGATACTTCTTTTATAGACTGGTGAAGCCAACCCATCTGTATAAGGAAAACGCTCAAAAAAATAGATTTGTGAAACAGGATTACTCGCCAAAGTGGAAGACAATTTTGAAAGAAGCTGCGGGTTGGATAAGATCCGAAGTGCAATATTTTTTGTTGCGTTATGATAGTTCATATCGCGCTCCTCTTTGATATCTATCTGGTAAAAACTTAAATAAAGCTTCGCTTCCTGGTCTAAGGTGAGTGCCTCAAATTTTTTATTGGCGATTTGTTCCATAAAAGTATTCCAATTGGGAAAACCGTTGTAAAGCGCCAAAACATTTAATGTTTTTACAGAGGGATAAAAATCTGATTTTATAAAACCATAAAGCCTCCTTATGGTTTGTGCGCTCACATAAAAGCCGGTTATTTTCTTAATGTCTTTACTTAAGTCTTCACATTGAAAAGAATGATTGAGCGGCTCTGTAAAAGTGTTATTGGTGAAGTTTTTTAATTCCTCCAGCAGCTGTCTTTTGACGAAATTTCTCTTCTTTGGCATTTACGAATGTAAAAAAAAAATCCAAACTGTATTGTGGAAGAAAATGGAAGAAAAATTAAACAAAATGATAGCTATACTTGTATGGTAAAGTGCTTCACCTATCTTGAATTATTAAACACCTTTTTGAACGAAACTAAGATTATATGAGTTCTTCGTCTTCTGTGCTGTTGGTGGCAACACCAACGGTACATGGAGAGAAGTTGAAATTTAAAAAACCAGTATTTTTCTTTATTTACTTTTAACAGGTTTACCCTGGCAATTTTTTAATGGCTTTCTTCACCAGTTTTTTATAATTATCCAATTCTTCAAACTGGTCCTGGATAAATTGATTTTCTTCCAGTTTTCCCATAATCGAGTTCATTTGGGCTTCGTTTTCGTAAACCATTTGCCTGAAAGGATTTGAATAATCCTTAGCTCTTGATTCATAAATCGCTTTGCTGGCCCACGTTTTGGTTTCAAGTGATTGATCAAGTAATTTTTTGAAACAGGAAGAAGTGAATTGTTTGGAGGTTATGTTTTCAATTTCGAGCAAAGAAGTATATGCATGGATCAGTTTGTTCTTTTCATAATCATCACCGGCTTGCTGGTAAAAACGATGTACCTGCTCCCAGGAGTTAATAATACCATTTTTAATTTTGGTTTTCAACTTTCCAACATCTGATGCAGGAATCAATTGGCCACCTACATTTATCCATTTACTTCTGGAAACTTTTGATGGAATACTCTTTTTGAATTCTTCGAAAGAAGAGAAATCATTATTACGCAAGTGACTGAAAAGCTGTACTGTCGCATAATAGCGGATCAATTCCTTAAAAAGGTGGAGCGCTTGTTTCACTTTTACCACTTCAGTTTTCCTCGAACTGTTCTCAACCCCTTCAATTGATGCACAATCATTTTCATCTACTTTCAATTTTTCCAAAACATTTATTGCATCAAATAGTTCGTTGATCGTATCCGGCGCCAGGTAATCAAATTCGATCCTTTGAATCTTCTCAATACGTTGGTCACGATTGGCAAACTTCCATGCATTTCGTTCCAAAGCATACATGTTGTACATAAACCAATAACCCGGCATCATTACAAGTTTGTCATCCGTCACATCATTACTTACAAGACAAAAAGGAAATGGAATATTCAATTCAAAAGGATAATCTCCTTTAGCAAGAATGCAGAAGGAAGCAAACCTTGAATTGTGTTTCAAACTCACACACAAGCCCGGCCAAAAACCACGTCCGGCAACAAGTTCACCATCAGCAGCGCGACTGTTATGGTTGCTTCCAATTGTTGCACCGGCCGCAATATTGCTTTGCCCCATTAGTATCGAGGCACACAAAAACGAATTGTTATGATGCTGTTCGTGAGCCGGAAAGATCAATGAATTTAAAACTTCACAACAAGAAATGGTTGAGTTGTTGCCCAGGTAAGAGTTGATAAGCCGTGCGCCATATTTTAATTGGGAATGCGCAGCCAAAATAAAGCGCACAGCCTTTACCCCATAAAATATTCTGCACCCAAAACCCACAATTCCATTTACCAACTCACAACCCTCACCTATTTGTGAAGTTCTTTCTGCATCACTGTTGATGGTGAGGTTCTTTAATTTGTTGGCACCTTTGATATAGGCATCTGTACCTATGATTACATCTTTTAAGATATCACAATCTTTGATCACGCATCTATCCCCGATCGTGCCGTAATACCCTCTTTTGGAATTGCATTCTTTTTGCGTCAGTTCGATAAAGCGTTTTTGCAATTCTTCATCTTCCGGGTTATTGCTCCATATAAAAGCATCACCAGCAAGCATTCTTTCAAAAGGAGCAATGCGTCTGCCACCGTTTTCATTACGCACTTCTATCCAAACCCTTCCTGCTTCTTTTTCTCCATCTTTTAAAATACCATTTCCAAATTTTGCGTAATCGGTTGTGGCCAGTTCGTTCACATTGGTGATCATTACTTCGTTTCCGATTATGTAATGGCTTAAATATCCGGCATTATCAATACAAACATTGTCGCCTATATCACAGCTAATAATGTGACTGTTGTAAATGCCAACGGGCATACGCAAATTGTGAAACTCCAAATAAAAAGGTTCCAACTTCCCTAGCCTGATCAATCCATGGAATTTTGAATTTTGAACCAGTGCCGGATCAAATTCTTTTGACACATATATTTTTGCCCAATCGTCTGACGTGTTGCCGTTACGAATAAGGATTTCAATTTCAAAACCTGTCAACCTGCGGTAAAGTATTCCATTTTTATTCTGCTGGTTTCTTAAATAATATTCGTCTTCCCCTTCGGGTAAATATTTTTTATCAATAAAATTATATCCAAGATTATTGATAGGATGTTTTGTGATGATATTCATGAGGCAGGGAAATTGAGAAATTATAAATGATAAATTTTGAATAAGAGCTACTCTACCGTTACAGACTTTGCCAGGTTCCTTGGCTTATCGACATCCAGTCCTTTTAAAATCCCAATGTAATAAGACAACAATTGAAGGGGGATAACACTTAGAAGTGGCGCCACGATTTCATTTGCCGCTGGTACAAAAAATACATCATCCGCCATCGAAGGGATCATTTCATCACCTTCTGTTACGATCGCAATTACTTTTCCCTTACGTGCTTTTATCTCCTGTATGTTACTTACGATCTTTCCATGATATTCATCTTTAGTCGCTACAAAAATGACAGGAAGGTTTTCATCGACCAGGGCAATCGGTCCATGCTTCATTTCCGCTGCAGGGTAACCTTCCGCATGGATATAGGAAATCTCTTTCAGCTTTAATGCTCCTTCCAAGGCAATTGGAAAATTATAACCACGACCAAGATAAAGTGCGTTAATAGCGTTGACATATTTTTTAGCTACAGGTCTCAACAATTCAGCATCTTTTAAAATGGCTTCTACTTTTTCAGGAACATTTTCCAATTCAAAAAGCAGTTCAGTATATCTTTCTTTTTTAATAGTTCCCTTTGCTTTCGCAATCTTCAAAGCAATCATCATCAAGACTGTTAATTGTGCAGTAAACGCTTTTGTAGAAGCTACACCGATCTCAGGCCCTGCATGCGTATATGCTCCCGCGTGAGAGGCGCGTGAAATGGAGGATCCCACCACGTTTACAATTCCAAAAATAAATGCGCCCTGGTCTTTAGCTTTTTCTATTGCAACCAAAGTATCTGCCGTTTCTCCACTTTGAGAAATGGCAATAATCACATCTCCGTTGTTGACGATTGGATTTCGATATCGAAACTCGGAGGCATATTCCACTTCAACCGGGATGCGACACAATTCTTCAATGATATATTCAGCTTCAAGTGCGGCATGCCAACTTGTTCCGCAGGCAATAATGATATAACGGCTGGCATTGGTAAGGGCTTCAATATTATCTTCGATCCCTTTCATAATGATTGTTCCTTTTTCTGCGTCTAACCGTCCCCGTAAGCAATCATAAATCGTTATCGGCTGTTCATAAATTTCTTTCAACATGAAATGATCGTAACCACCTTTTTCTATCGCAGCCAGTTCGATATCTAAATTGGAGATGTAAGGAATTTTTCTTTCGTTTCCCAGGTTCTTCAGAACCAATTCTCCCGATTTAATAATTGCGATTTCATAATCATTTACATAAACCACTTCTTTCGTGTATTCGAGCATGGGCGTGGCATCCGAGCCGAGAAAATGTTCATCTTTTCCGATGCCGATCACCAATGGACTTCCTTTTCGTGCTGCAATAATTGTGTCCGGATTATCTTCATCAAGCAGCAGAATTACATACGCACCTGAAACTCTTTTGAGCGCAATGCGTACGGCTTCTTCCAATGGAGACTGCGTATTTTTCTGAATATCTTCAATAAAATTCAACAGCACTTCCGTGTCTGTTTCACTTTTGAACTTATACCCTTTTTTTGTTAGCTCGGATTTTAATTGCGCATAATTTTCAATGATACCATTGTGAATCATCGCCAATTTACCATTGTTACTCCTGTGTGGATGAGCGTTCACATCACTTGGTTCGCCATGGGTTGCCCAGCGGGTGTGACCAATTCCAATATTTCCATTCACTGGTTTGCCAAGAAGCGATTGTTCAAGTTCAGCTACTTTTCCTTTTTTCTTAAAAATATGAAGCCCGGTGTTGTTGATCAAAGCCACGCCCGTGCTGTCATAGCCGCGGTATTCCTGGCGTTTAAGTCCTGTAATGATGATTGGGTAAGCATCACGATGACCAACATATCCAACTATTCCACACATATCAAATTATTTTTTAGTTGCACAAAATAACAAAAAAGTGATAAGTGTTGCGGCAAGAGAAAAAGACAGGTGAAATAAAATTTTAATAAAAAGTTTCGTTTACTGTTCTGTTGTAATTTTATTTATGCCCATCTTAAAAATCGGAATCGTTAGGAAATATTATAGACCGATTTGTTATATTCTTTTATTTTGGTTCCTTGTGCCTGCTTCAATAAAAGCACAGAAAAGTTTTAGAGTAATCGCATTTTATACTGCAAAGCACGATCTTGCCCACATAAGTTTTGTGCATGAAGCAAATAAGTGGTTCCCAAAAATGGGAAAGAAATATCATTTCACTTACGACTCAACAAATAACTGGAGCAATCTAAATACTGATTTTCTATCTCATTATGATGTGGTTATTTTTTTAGACGCCCGTCCTGAAGATTCTTTGCAAAGAATTGCTTTTCAACATTACATGGATAATGGCGGCGCTTGGATAGGTTTTCATTTTTCGGCATTTGCATTAACGCCTTCAGATTACCCGATGAACTGGGATTGGTATCACAATAAATTTCTGGGCTCAGGTTCATATGTCAGCAACACCTGGCGGCCAACTTCCGCTGTTGTAAAAATTGACGACAAAAAACATCCTGTTACAAAAAATTTGCCCTCCACTTTTCATTCTGCGCCGAACGAATGGTATCGTTGGCAAAATGATCTTTGTAAAAATCCAGATATTGACATTTTGCTTTCTATCGACTCTTCAAGTTTTCCGCTCGGAACCGGTCCAAAGCAAAGCGAGATCTGGCACAGCGGCTTTTATCCTGTTGTTTGGACAAATAAAAATTATCGCATGGTCTATTTTAATATGGGGCACAACAATATGGACTATGAACACAAATTTGATAATACCAACCGGACTTTATCATCTACTTTTTCTAGTAAGTGGCAGGATAAGATGATCATAAATGCACTGCTATGGTTGGGGAGGAAATGAAAATTCGTTATTAAAAGATCACAAGTAAGTATTATGCGGATTTTAGGCAGGATTAAATTTATTTTCAGGAAGTTCTGCAATCAAAGCTTTTACTTTTTGTTTCATTTCTTCACTTATCTTCCCAATGACTGTTTCTATCAACTTCTTATCTAATGTTGCTATTTTATGAACACGAATAACAGAGGGAAGCTTTAGTCCAACTGCCTCCTATCCATCTACGAATATGTCTAGTGGAGAATTGTAAATTTTGCTAGTTATCCTGCAAACAATAACATCATCATCATTGTAATCATTTATTACAAGTGCTGGTCTTTTTTTAAATGAATGCCCATTAGTGAAAGGAAACCTTAGCAACACAATATCACCAAATCCAAATTGTTCCATTTTTATAAATTATCATAAACAGAATCAGAATCAGCATATCCTTTAAGAAATTGTTCCTCGACTTTATTCTGAATCGCAGCTTCATTTTCTTCTGATTCATCATTCTCACCAATCAAAACAATCACACGAACTTGTTTGTCCTTTTTTCCTTCCAGGGCTAATTGTATATTGTAAGGAACAACGATTTGCTTATCCTTAATTCTTGTAACAAATTCAAGTGCTTCCATCACAATTTTTTTTATAAAGTTATACATTTTGATTCAGGCATTTTATTTCAACAAATAGAAATAAGAGACTTTTTGTGAGTTTACTATTAACCAATACCCCATCAACTCTCCCTCTTCCCTTCCAACAACAAATGCAATGCATGATCAAAATCACCCGCAGCAGTTACTTCACCGGCATTTACAAAAAATATTTCATCAGCATTCTCGATCGTGTTCAGGCGATGAGCAATGATCACTTTGGTAGTAGAAGAAGGCAATTTTCTCAAAATATCTTCGAGCAGTTTTTCGGTGATAGTGTCGATGTTAGCAGTTGCTTCATCAAGTATTAATAATTCTGGTTTGCGCAAAACGGCACGGATGAAAGCAATGATCTGTTTTTCACCAAGACTCATTGAATCGCCCCCGGAAATGATTTTAGTATCCAATCCATTTTCAAACCTTTCGACAAGATTGACTAAACCTTCTTCATGCAATACTTCAATCAACTTTTCATTTTCCAATATTTTGTACGTTTCATGACCATACAAAATATTGTCGCGCACCGTGCCATTGAATAAAAAAGGTTCCTGCAAAATGAAGCCAATTTTCCTGCTCAATTCTTCACGGGAATAACTTCGCAAATCTTTTCCGTCCAGGAATACCGTACCTTCTGTCGGATCATACAATCGAGACATGAGTGAAGCATTCGTCGTTTTCCCTCCCCCGGTGGGTCCAACAAAAGCATACGTTTTTCCTTGTTCCAATTTGAAATTAATACTGTGCAGTACTTCCTTTCCTTTGGGATAATGAAAAGAAACATTTTTAAAAACCAGTAAGGGCGCGCCCGGAAGTGTGTGTACTTCACCCCTTTCCTGTCCCAGATCAGATTCAAGATTCAAGATCACTGAGATCCTGTCCCACGCTGCCATTGCAGTTTGAAAGCTCGCCCACAATGTTGCCAGTTGCCGCAAAGGCTGGTAAAAATATTGTACATAAGCAATAAAACTGATCAACAAACCAACCGTAAAATTTCCCTGGATGATCAAATAAATCCCAAAAGCCAGGACTATCAGCTGAGCGATATTTGAGAACAAAGTGAAGACGGGAATAAAAAGTGTATTCACCAAACCGGCACCAACAGCAGCTTTGTAATTATTCAGATTTGCACCATTGAATTTTATCCGAAAATAATCCCTTCGGTTAAATGCAACGATCGTTTTAAAATTTCCCAACCCTTCCTGGATTTCTCCACTCAAAGCACCTGTACTTTTCAAACTTGCTGCATTTTTTTTCTTCACTAACGGTGAAATCAATTTTACAAAAAGTAAAATAAAAACAGCCGGTATCAATGCAGAAGCACCAAGCTCAACGTGAATAGCGAGCAGGAAAATAGCAGCGCCGGTCATGGTAAAAATGCTGTCAATAAACTGCAATAGTGATTGGGAAAAAAACTGGTTTACCCTGTCAGTATCATTGTTTATTCTTGATATAAGATCACCAGCCTTGTTTTGATTAAAAAAAGCAATCGGCAAGCTTTGTATTTTATTAAAAACCGCGTTGCGCAAACTGTACAGCATTCTTTGTCCGATACTTCCCATGATCTTCGTTTGCAGATAATCTGTTGCAGCAGAGATGAGAAAAAGCACAAGGAGAAGGCCCGAAAACGTGAGCAAACCACGATATAATTTTGTTTGAATGTAGTGATCAATTGTATAACCGATCAGGTAAGGCGTAAGCATTGCGATACCTGAATTGAGTGCCATCACAATGAATGCAATCACAAGATTCTTTTTTTCTTCCTTCATGAATTGCAGCATTTTTTTTAATGCCGCCTTTGTGGAAGTTTTCTGCTCTATGTTGAGATTGTAATTCATTATACTTACGCTTCTGTTATGTCGGTTGTGCTTTTTTGTGAATGATAAATTTGAACATATTCAGGCGAATGCTGCATCAAATAATCATGTTTCCCTTTCGCGATCAATTCGCCTTCCATGATCACAATTATCTGGTCGTAATCTTTGACAGGATCAATTTTTTGAGTAACAGAAAGCAGCGTTAATCCAGGATAATTGGCTCTCAGGTTCGATGAAATTTTTTCTTCTGTTAATGCATCAACCCTTGCTGTAAAATCGTCAAGCAATAAAATCTTCGGGTTGATTGCCAACGCTCTTGCCAACATGATCCTTTGTTTTTGTCCTCCTGATAGACTCGTCCCGCGCTCAGAAACCATGGTGTCCAAACCGTCGGGCAAAGTGCTGATAAAATCTTTTAGTTCCGCTGTATCAATTGCTTTTTGTAAATCTTCTTCGGTCACATTGTTGTTGAAAGCAATATTTTCACGAAGACTTAAATTAAAAATGATACTGTCCTGGAACACCAATCCAACCTGGCTCAGCAAAGAATCTCGATTGTAATCATCAATATTGATTTCGTCATAAAAAATCCCGCCTTCTGTTGGTTTTATCAACGTTGTCAGAAGATAGAGCAATTGCGTTTTTCCTGCTGCAGTCGGACCAATCACGGCAGTTCTTGTTTTTGCTTCAGCAAGGAAAGAAATATTTTTTAACGCGGGATTTTCACCATAATAAACGCTTACGTTTTTTAATTCAATGTTTCCGTCCAACTCTTTGTGCACGGTCCCGTTATCAACAAAATCAGGAGATTCAAGCGTGTTGTGAACTCGTTGATAAGAAGCAGAAGCACGGGCAATCACATTGCTCATAAACCCGATCATAATGATGGGAAAAATGAGAATGGCGATGTAACTGTTGAAGGCGGCAAACTCACCAAGTGTCATTGTACTATTGATAACGAAATGACCGCCCAAAGCGAGGACGGTAAGACGTGCAAGATTTGCCGTCAAAACAATTATCGGAATCAAAGTAGCAAACAAACGAAGAATCGACAAGCCAAGATTTTTCGCTTCCGTGTTGGCATCCATGAATTTATTGTACTCTGTATATTGAGCATTCAAAACGCGGATCAGAGCTGAACCAAGAATGCTTTCGTTGATTACCTTATTGAGCCAATCGATCACTTCCTGCGACCTCTTGAAAAGCACTCTTACCTTTTTTAATACCAGGTAAAAAGTCGTGGCGATAATTGGAATGATCAGTAAAACAGCAAGCCCCAGCCGCCAATTGATGTTCAACAAAAAAACACTTGCACCAATGATCAGGATCAAAGATGAAGCGATAGAAACGATTGCCTGCGAAACGAACATTTTAATTGCGTCAACATCGGAGGTAAGATTGGTGAGCAATTTATTCGGCGTCACATTTTGTATGTAAGCATAATCTTGCTGGGAGATTTTGGAAGCGAGCTTTTCCCGCATATCACGCGCTACTCTTTCAGAAGCGAAAGTTTGCAAAATACTTTGTGCATAAGTGAGAATGAAAATGAGAATGGATGCGATTGAAAACCAAAGGATGATATTTTTCATCTGGAAGTTTCCTTTGGAATAATCGTCTATGCCTGCCTGTATGATCTTCGGAATGACGAGATTGAGCCCATTGCTAAGCAACGCAAACAACAAAAGCAGGCTGATCATTCCTGAATAAGGTTTCAGAATTTTGAAAATATTGGGCTTCTTTTGTTTCGGCTTTTTTTTCTTTGAGTCCATCAATGGTCTTTTCTTAGCAAAAAATGTACTTTCAGAAATTTGAAAGTGATATACAAAGTAAACTGATTATTTTCTTACGACTAAGCGCTTTTCGGCGAACGACGGTTTTACAGAGGTGAAATGATTACAGAAATAGTAAAGGGAAAAATCAGAGGCCGTTTCCTTTTAAGAAATAAAGTGCAACATTAAAGAAGATCACCAAACCGGTAACGTCGACCAATGTAGCAACAAACGGAGCTGAAGAAGATGCAGGGTCAGCACCCAATTTTTTCAAAAGTATCGGCAACATACTTCCTGCAAGTGACCCCCAAAGCACTACGCCCACCAATGAAAAGCTGATGCTCAATCCGATTAGTACCCAATGAATTCCATAAATATCAGCCATGAATCCGTGATGCATCAGCAAGCTCCAAAGGAAGATCCTGCAAAAGCCAATGATACCAAGAATGATTCCCAATAAAAGGCCTGAAAGAATTTCGCGGCGCATCACATGCCACCACTCATTAACAGTTACTTCACCAAGAGCCATTGCCTGGATAATCAATGTAGAAGCTTGTGATCCGCTGTTTCCACCGCTACTCATAATCAGTGGAATGAAATTGGTGAGCACGATCATCTTAGCCAATTCATCATTATAAAAAGCCATTGCTGTCGCAGTAAACATTTCACTCAGGAAAAGTATGATCAACCAGCCAACTCTCTTTTTAACCAAAGTTGGAATGGGCGTTTCAAGGTAAGGAGTGTCCAAAGCTTCAGCACCACCAATTTTCTGAATATCTTCACTAAACTCTTCATTGGTAACCCACAAAACGTCGTCGATGGTAACGATCCCGAGCAACACATTATAATCGTCTACAACGGGAAGGGCTACACGATTATTCATTTTAAAAACTTCGTTCGCAGTTTCCTGGTCGTCGTTTACATTTAATTCTATAAAACGGCCGTCCATCATTTCGCTTACCTTGGTATCCGGCGAAGCCAAAATGAATTCTCGGATTCTAAGGTCATCCAGCAATTCACCATGCTTGTTGATCACGTAGATCACATCAATTGTTTCGGTATTTTTTCCAACATTGCGAATGATGTTCAGTACTTCTGCAACCGTGTTGTATTCATATACATAAACATAGTCGGGCGTCATCAAACGTCCGACGCTGTTTTCAGGATAACCAAGCAGAGAGAGCGTAATCTTTCTTTCTTCAGGAACCAATGTTTTCACCAATTCGCGAACGACTTCGTTTGGCAAGTCTTCAAAAAATGAAGTTCGGTCATCCGGCTCCATTTTATTAAGCAGTTCGGCGCTTTTGCTCGGTGGCAGATTTTTAATGATTCTCTTTTGGGTAGGATGGTCAAGAATTTTAAACACACCGGTAGCGCGATGCATGGAAAGCTTCGTGAAAATTTCTAATTCCAGCTCTTCATTTTCGTCTATTAATTCAGCAACATCACTGATGTTTTGTTCGTTTAAAAAACTGCTGATCGCTTCCTCGTTTCCAGTTGCCCAAACATCTTCGAATTGCTCCTGAACCAAAACTTCTTCTTCGGCCATGAGAATCGTTTTAAGCCATGAGGGCGCAAAATTAGTTTATTTTTATTTTAAGGAAAGGGAATTTGATTCTTTGGGGATTGTGGTGTGATCCTATTTTAGTGTTATATTGTTATATGGATTTATTGATGTGTATTCGATGTTTTATTATTGAATTATTACATTATTTAATTATTGACTGGAAATGATAAAGAATTATCTGTTTGTGAAAAGAACAGCAAAAAAGGGAAGAGGTGTTTTTACAAAAGAAGTCATTAAGGCCAACACAGTGATTGAAGAATCACCGGTTATTGTGATGGGCGCCGAAGATCGTATGCTACTTGATAAAACACTTTTGCATGATTATATTTTTGCGTGGGGCAATCAAAAAGATCAATGTTGCATGGCGCTCGGTTTTATTCCTCTTTACAATCACAATTATGCAAGCAATTGTGAGTATTTTATGGATTTTGAAGAAGAAACAATTCAAATAAAAACGGTGCGGCAAATTAATGCCGACGAAGAACTAACCATCAATTATAACGGCGATTGGAATGATGCTAAAAGGGTTTGGTTTGATGTGGTTTGATCCTTCAGAAAAACAGTAAACCAACAAAAAACAAACTTTTTTTACCACTTCCAGTTTCTCACTTCGGGCATATCAAGCCCGTTCTTGCGTATATAGTTTTTATGTTCCACTAATTTATCTTCCATTTCCTGTTTCAGGTAGGCTCCACGATCTTTTAATTGGGGCAAACGATCAATTGTATCAATTACTAATGTGAACCGGTCCATTTGATTCAATACTGTCATATCAAAAGGAGTAGTGATCGTTCCTTCCTCTTTATAACCTCGAACATGAATATTATGATGATTCGTACGACGATAAGTAAGCCTGTGAATCAACCAGGGATAACCGTGAAAAGCAAAAATAACGGGCTTATCTTTCGTAAATAAGGTATCAAAATCAGCATCGCTTAATCCATGTGGATGTTCCGATTTCGGTTGCAGTTTCATGAGGTCAACCACATTCACTACACGAATTTTAAGAGTTGGAAATTCATCATGCAAAATAGTAACTGCGGCCAAAATTTCAAGTGTGGGCACATCTCCCGCACATGCCAACACTACGTCCGGTTCTTCCCCTTGGTCATTGCTCGCCCATTTCCAAATACCAATTCCTTCAGTGCAATGTACAACCGCTTCATCCATCGAAAGCCACTGAGGCGCGGGATGCTTGCCCGCAACAACCACATTCACATATTGCCGGCTGCGCAAACAATGATCCATAACTGAAAGAAGACAATTGGCATCGGGTGGTAAATACACTCTTACCACTTCAGATTTTTTATTGACGACAACATCAAGAAAACCCGGATCCTGGTGGGTAAACCCATTGTGATCCTGTCGCCAAACATGGGAGGTCAAAAGTATATTCAGTGAAGCGATCTTTCTTCTCCAAGGAATGTGTGAAGCCACTTTCAACCATTTGGCATGTTGGTTGAACATTGAATCAACAATATGAATAAAAGCTTCATAACAATTGAACAAACCGTGCCTGCCTGTAAGTAGATATCCTTCAAGCCATCCTTCACACTGGTGTTCACTAAGCATTTCCATTACTCTTCCCTCCTTTTTCAGAAACTCGTCCGTATCAATTACAGACGCCTCCCATTGGCGGTTTGTTGTTTCAAAAACTGCGTTCAGTTTATTGGAAAGTGTTTCATCCGGACCAAACAAACGAAAGTTATTCTGGTCTTTATTCATTTTGATCACCTCGCGAAAAAACTTTCCCAAAACCAATGTATCTCCAGGTCCGCTGATGCCTCTGAATTTCACATCAATGCCCTGTTCCCTGAAATCGGGCATTTTCAGTTCACGAAGTAACAAACCTCCGTTTGCATGTGGGTTGGCGCTCATGCGATATTCTCCTTCCGGTGCCAACTCAGCAAGTTCGGGAAGTAATCGTCCCTTCTTGTCAAAAAGTTCTTCAGCCTTATAACTCCTGAGCCATTCTTCCAATTGCTTCAAATGTTCAGGGTTTTCTCCCGGATCAGTTATCGGCACCTGGTGCGCACGAAATGTGCCTTCAACAGGCAGACCATTCACAAACTTTGGCCCTGTCCAGCCCTTTGGCGTTTTTAAAATGATCATCGGCCAACGTGGCTCCGGGCTGTTTTCATTCTTTCTTGCCTTTTCTTTTATCTCCCTGATCTCTGCATAAACCTCTTCCAACAGCAAAGCCATTTTTCGGTGCATTTCCATTGGATCACTCCCTTCAATAAGATGCGGCTTCCAACCATAGCCTTCAAAAAGTTTTTCCAGATCTTCATTTCCAATGCGCGCCAACACTGTCGGATTTGAAATTTTATAACCATTCAGGTGAAGAATGGGAAGCACCACTCCATCCCGGACAGGATTAAGAAATTTATTCGAATGCCATGAAGTAGCCAAAGGACCTGTCTCTGCTTCGCCATCGCCAACGACACAGGAAACGACCAGGTCAGGATTATCAAAAGCAGCGCCGAAAGCATGACTTAAAGAATAGCCTAACTCACCTCCTTCATGAATAGAACCGGGGCATTCAGGAGAAACGTGACTTGGAATTCCACCGGGAAAGGAAAACTGGGTAAACAATTTTTTAAGTCCATCTTCATCTTGTGTGATATTCGGATAAACTTCAGAATAAGTGCCTTCGAGATAAACGTTACTTACAATTGCAGGAGCGCCGTGGCCGGGACCTGAAATGTAGATCATGTTTAACTTATGCTTTTTAATAAGCCGGTTAAGATGAACATAAATAAAACTTTGACCAGGAGTTGTACCCCAATGCCCAAGCAGCATTTTTTTAATATCCTCCGGTTTCAATGGTTCGCGCAAAAGAGGATTATTGCACAAATAGATTTGTCCAACTGCCAGGTAATTGGCAGCGCGCCAATAGGCATTCATTTTTTTTAAAATATCTGTTGTCAAGGTTTCTTTTTCTTTATCGACTGTATGTGTTTCCATGATGTAATTTTTTTTACCAGTTGTTATCAAAACTTCTCGGAATCTGCAGATAGTATCTTGGTAAAAAATCAGTGTTGCCAGCAGATCAGGTTGTTTTCCAAGGGAACTGCGATATCAAGATAATGCGGTATCACCCGCACCGTATAATCATTTGGTGAACGACTTGTTTTTATTTCAACAGAATAAACGTGTCCGCTTTCTTTTCCCGTTGTTGTATCCTGCACCATGGAATTAATTTCCGGAGCCTCTCCATTTGTGCCATCAGCATAAAGTTGTACACTCACATATTCCGGCGCAATTCCATTTAAGAACAGGGGCAAACTGTAAGTGAATCCATTTGCATTCATTTTTATGTCTATTTTCCCAAATCCAATTCCCTGCCACTGGTTTTCAAGATCTCTTGTAATTTCAACTATTTGTCTTCCAACAGAACTGTTGTCCGCTGCTCTTTTTACAAACCCTGAAGCCGCAGGCACATAATACTTTTCGGTGTATTCCCGTACTGTCCGGTTGGCTGAAAAGCGTGGTGTAAGCTGGCCCATACTATTCCTCATTTTTTCGATCCACTTTCCCGGAATTCCCTTTTCATTTCTTTCATAGAACTCCGGAACTATTTCTTTTTCCAGCAATTCATATAACTTTTCTGCTTCCAGCTTATCCCATTCAGGATCGTTTCCATGTTGCTGCAAATCGCCCAAAGCCCAACCAACTTTTTCCGAATAAGCTTCTGCCCACCATCCATCCAATTCTGAAAGATTGATGCCGCCATTTACCAACACTTTCATTCCACTGGTACCACAGGCTTCCCATGGCCGCCGTGGCGTATTTACCCAAACATCACAACCCTGAACCATATTTTCGGTGAGGAACATATCGTAATCATTCAAAAAAACTACATGTTTATGCAACTGGTTCTCCTCGATAAAGTTGATCCATTGTCTTATGAATGCTTTCCCGGATTCATCGTATGGTGGCGCTTTTCCGGCTATTACCAGTTGTACCGGTTTTTGTGAGTTGGTAAGAATACTGATAAACCTTGAAGGATCAGTTAGCAAAAGATTGGGCCTTTTATAAGCCACAAAACGGCGGGCAAAACCAAGTGTAAGCGTATCAGGATCTAAAATATTTTTAGCCATTTTTAGTTCGTTTACTGAAACGCCTGCCACCTGTGATTGCCTTTCGAAACGGCTCCTGGCAAAATCTACGAAGTCTTTTCGCTGTACACATCTCATTTCCCAAAGTTCATTATCCGACAATCTTGAAATGTCACGCTGAAGGCTTTCAAGGTCGCCCCGCCAACGATCCTTTCCTGCCGCTTGCGTCCATAATTTATCAGCTATTTCAGAATCCCAGCTTGGCATATGAACACCGTTGGTTACATGTCCTATCGGAACTTCATTCACTGGCCAACGGGGAAACAGGTCTTTGAAAAGGCTTTTGCTTACTTCTTCATGAAGATTGCTGACGCCATTAACAGCACCGCTTGAACGAATAGCGAGATAAGCCATATTAAAACTTTCAGACGAATCGCCTGCATCTTTTCTACCAAGCGCCATCAAATAATTCATTTCAATCTTCAGGTGTTCCCGCACATACCTGCCGAGAAATTGTTCCATCAACGCAGGACTGAAATGATCAAATCCTGCAGGCACGGCCGTGTGTGTGGTGAAGAGATTTCCCTTTCGGGTAACGGCCAGCGCTTCTTCAAAAGAAACATTGTAATCATCCATATAATCGTGCGCTCTTTCAAGCACAAGGAAAGCTGAATGTCCTTCATTCATATGGCATACCTCGGGATGTATATCCAGCGCTTTTAATAAGCGCCAACCGCCTATTCCCAATAAAATTTCCTGCTGTATCCGCACTGTCGAACCGCCTCCGTATAATTCATTGGTGATGCCACGATAAACAGGAAGATTTGCTGCATCGTTGCTGTCGAGCAGGAACAATTTTAATCTTCCGACCTGCACCTGCCAGGTGCGCAACCATACAGGAAACCAGGGAAAATCTATTTTTATCCGAAGCCATTCTCCATTTGGAAGCCTTAGAGGAGTTATGGGTAATTGGCCCGGATCATTGTACGGAAAAAGAGCGAGTTGGTTGTTTGATTTGTCTATTACCTGGTGAAAATATCCTTGCTGATAAAACAATCCCACGGCCGTAACCGGTACGCCAAGGTCACTTGCTGATTTTAGCTGGTCTCCTGCAACATTTCCCAATCCGCCTGAATAAATTGGCAAAGCTTCACTGAGCATAAATTCCATACTGAAATAAGCCACCTGTGTAAGTGCAGAACCCGGATGGTTTTGCTGAAACCAGGCCTTCCTGGAAGTTGCCTTTTTTTTCAAATCCATCAACTCATCGATCTTATTTCTGAACGACGGAAGCGCCATTTTCCTTTCTAGTTGATCGTGCGAGATCGTCTGCAAAACAACCCACGGATTTCTTGTTAGTTCCCACAAAGCGGGATCAAGCTGTTGCCACAATTCATCTGCAGAGTGGTTCCATGACCAACGCATATTTAAGGCAAGCTCCATCAGCGAATCAATCCCTTCAATATCCGAAGGCCACAAACCATAGAGTGCATTTTTATCAATAATATCCATTCCTTTTAAATTTAATCATCTTCATTTTTTAATGCTTCAAATCCCGAAACCACATCAAACAGTTCTTCATCAATCGTTTCCTGTCTTAAGCGGTGATAAGTGCGGTTCAAATCCTCCAGCATGTCATCAATATTTTTTTTCGCTCTTTCCATTGCTTCAAGGCGACTTGCATTTTCAGTTGCAAGAGACTCAGCGCAAGCTTTATAAAGTGAAACAAAAAGAAATTCACTTATCAGGGCCTCAAGTGTTGATTCACGACGCCCTGCTACCTGTGGAAGATTTTTGCCGGGCCAGCTGTATTGACCTAAACTTTGCCTCCAGTTTTCATCAAGTGGCAATAATTGTTGAAATGAAGGTTCATATCCTACCGGTGACAAAGGTTTGTTGTGAAAAATATAAACAGCATCCACCTTACCCACATCAATATTTTGCTGGCTATGAATTAAAAGTTGGCTTACAAGACTGCTAATCGCATCAACAGAATTTGGAATTGAGAACAGTTCCGGTGAATTAAATCCTTCTTCTGATAACAAAAGCTGAATTCTTTCTCCAACCGCCCAAACCACCTTTTCACCACGCAGATCATTCAATATCCGTTTTGTAAATGAAGTAAGTGAATCATTGAATTGTCCTACCAAACCAAGGTCAGATCCAAATACAATTGCTGCTGCATTCTTTTTCGCTTTTTTTTGATTTCTTTTTTCACCAACAAGTTGGTAAATCTTTTCTTCCCTTAAATAGGCAATCAATCCCAAAACAATTGTTCTGTAATAATCCCGGAGAGAACTTACGGCTGTTTCATACTGACCAATATTTGCTGCGGCCATTGTTTTCATCGTCCTCACCACAGATTGAATTGCCGATGCGCCATCAATCTTTTTTCTTAAAGTTTCAACACTCTCCATTATGGATTGCTTTTATTTTCATTTTTTATTTGTTTCAATGGGTCAAGGATTTTATTGGCCAATTCCAAAATTTTTGAAACCAGTTGAACCGGTAATTCGTCATTAACTTGCAATTCCTTCTCAAGCTCTTCAAAAAGCTCATCTGACTTCTTCAACAAAATTTCCTGTGCTTCCTGCATGTTTTCAACGGGAACAGAATCAAAAACATTATTGGTCAACGAAATCAACAAGATCATTTGTTCAGCTACGGGCAAAGGATGCAATTCCCTCTGTTGAAGCCAAGCCCGAATGCGCTTTCCATGCGTGATAATATTTTGTGTATGCTCATCAAGCCTCGTACCAAAACGGGCATAGTTCTCAAGTTCCTCAAACTGAGAATAAGCAAGTTTGAGGCTACCGGCAATGTTTTGAAAAGCTTTTAACTGAGCTTTTCCACCTACACGGGAAACTGATTTGCCTATATCAACCGCGGGTAAAATACCTAGCTCAAAAAGTTGAGGTGATAAATAAATCTGACCGTCAGTGATTGAGATCAAATTCGTAGGAATGTAATCTGAAATATTTTGCGCTTCTGTTTCAATGATCGGCAATGCGGTCAACGAGCCACCGCCTAATTCTTTTTTCAAATGAGTAGACCGCTCCAGCAATCTTGAATGGATATAAAAAATATCACCCGGATACGCTTCCCTTCCCGGCGGCCTTCTTAGCAAAAGTGATAATTCGCGGTAAGCAGTTGCATGATGTGTAAGATCGTCATAAACGATCAATACATCTTTTCCCTTCTCCATAAAATATTCCGCCACACTTGTAGCCGCATAGGGAGCAATGTATTTAAGGCCTGGCGCACTGTTGCCTTCCGTCACCACCACCACTGAATATTCCATCGCACCTTTCTCTTTAAGGTTAGCAATGACTTTGGCAACCGCAGATGTTCGCTGACCAATTGCACAATAAATACAAACTACATCCTTACCTTTTTGATTGATGATCGTATCCAAAGCGATCGCTGTTTTCCCGGTTTGGCGATCACCTAAAATAAGTTCGCGTTGCCCACGGCCGATTGGTATCAGCGCATCAATTGCTTTTAACCCCGTTTGCAAAGGAACATTTACGGGAAGGCGATCCATTATTGCAGGCGCGGGTCGCTCGATGGGTAACCGGGTTTCAAAATTTATAACTCCTTCGTCA
This sequence comes from Ginsengibacter sp., assembly GCA_051960475.1. GTDB lineage: Bacteria > Bacteroidota > Bacteroidia > Chitinophagales > Chitinophagaceae > Ginsengibacter. The sequence goes on along the minus strand of JBQCEG010000100.1, from coordinate 11,499 downwards.
TCCAGAGGTTCTCCAAGCGGGTTTACAACTCTTCCCAGCAAACCGTTTCCAACAGGGACATCCATCACACGACCAGTTCTTTCAACTTCATCACCGGCGGCAAGTTTTGAATAATCACCCAGCAGGATCGCGCCAATTTCTTCCGGGTCGATGTTGTACACTATTCCAAATAAACCACCTGGAAATTTTAATAATTCCTCATATCCTGCGCCGGGCAATCCTGAAATTCTTACAATTCCTGAAGTAACACTTTTTACATAACCAACTTCCAGCGCTTTTATTGAATAATTAAATTCTTCGCGCGCGTTTTTCAATGTACTAAAAACATTATTTACCGTTTTATGTAATAGTTCTTCTTCCATCAATTGCTAATTGCATTTTTTACTTTTTCCTGCAGGCTTCCTGAAATATTTTTTTGAAGAGAAGTAAGGTATTCTGAAATATTCCAACCTACTTTATAGCCGTTTACTGAAAGCTCAATTCCACTGATCAATTGTTGGTCAATTTCAAACCGAAATCCAAACTCTTTTTCACTCAATGTTTTAACAGCTTTCTTAATTTCCTCTTTCTGTTTGTCAGAAAGTTCAAAGGCACTTTTTATCGCCAAATCCGGTTTCCCCGAAATAAATATTGACTGAATTTCTTGCTTTACTGTTTCAGATGATTCTTTTAATTTCGAAATAAATGTGTTCACCACCTGGTCTTCCAAATCCTTGTCTGCAAGGTCTTTGAGCGTTTTCCTTGAAATAGCAAATACTTCCTGCTTTGTTTTTTCTGCTATCTCCTTCTCTAAGTTTTCTTCTTTTTCTTTAACCGCTTTTTCTAATTGCAACCTAAGTGCTTCCGCATCTTTTCTCGCCTTGGCAAACAAATTTTGCTTTTGTTCTTCGCTTTGCTTCACCACTTCGTCCATCAATACTTTTTTCTTTTGATCGAACTCAATGTTTTTGTCCTGGTATTCTTTTAATTTATCATTTGCCTCAGCCATTTTTGTTGCGGCATCAGAAAGTTGGGTGTCCACTTTTTTTTCGCGTTCGGCAATAGCATTTAGAACAGGTTTATACAAAAATTTTTTCAACAACCAAACAAGAATGAGGAAGTTGATAACCTGCGCAATCACTGTGAACCAATCAATTTTCATAGCATTTTATTTTGCAATGACATGATTCCAAAATGGGTTGGCAAAAATCAGGATCATTGAAACAACGAAGCAATAAATAGCAGTTGATTCGATCATTGCGAGGCCAACAAATAAAGTTCTCGTAATGGTTGATGAAGCATCCGGTTGCTGGGCAATAGATTCAAGTGCAGATTGCACTGATTTACCTTCGCTGAAAGCCGGCAACATGCATCCAATACCGGTTGTAACACCGGCAGTGATAATTGAAACTATTGCGATGAGTGTGATATTATCCATTTGTTTTCGTTTTAATTTTCTTTGTTTTTGATGATTCAACTGCAGCAGCGATGTAAACTGTTGCGAGCACGCTGAAAATATATGCCTGCACCATTCCCGTGAGCAAGCCCAATGCCTTCATCACCACCGGAAAGACAAAGGGTGAAATGCCAAGCAGGATGGCGACGATCAATCCGCCGCTCATTATGTTTCCAAACAATCTTACCGCTAATGCAAGTGTTCTTGATACTTCGCTGATCAAATTAAATGGCAACATGATAAACGTAGGTTGCAAATAAGAGCGCGCATAACCGCGGATGCCGCTTTTTTGAATCCCAAAAAATGGTACTGCAAGAAACACGCTAATGGCAAGCGCGGCAGTTGTTGAAAGGGATCCGGTGGGAGGTTCATACCAGGGAAAAACGATGAACGTATTTGAAACCGCAATAAAAAGAAACAGTGTGCCTATGAAACTTATGTACCTGCCGCTTTGCGCCAATCCAATTTCTTTTATTTGATTTTGCATCCCGAGAACAATCATCTCAAGTACACTTTGCCACCGGGAAATGTGGATACTTGTTTTCAATTTTCTTGTTATCAATATCGAAGTCAAAACCATTAATAACATCAATGCCCAGGTTGTAACAATGGTAAGATTCAGGTTAATGAAACCATGTTTCCAAAAGATCATTTGGTCAGGGCTAAGCCTCATGGTTTACCTCCTTTTGAACCTGCAAATTTTTTGGCTCTTTGTTCTTTGTAACTTGCAATACAAGGAATCTTGCTGCAATAAAGCCAACAAGGCAAATAAGTAATTTCTGCAAATTGCCCGCTCCGACAAAATAAAATCCAACTAACGTTATACCTACACGAAAAATGAAACTTGAAAGCAACCACAAAGCCGGCTTTTTTGAGTGAATCATTTTCCTGACTGTGAGCCACAATCCACCAAAAAATATAATTCCCAATGCTAAACCTGCAATCAGCGTCATAGCGGTATTTAATATTTCATTCATCATTGTCATTTTCTGTTTGATGCATTTCTCTATTTTCTTTCGCAATCCAATACCAGGCAATAACACAACCGATCAATAAGCCAACCACCAGGAGACTTAAACTCCATGAAAAAGATTGGCGGTAAACCTTGTCTAACCACAAACCCACAAAAGCGCCGACCAACGACGGAACAGCAACTGACCAACCTACGATTCCAAACATTCCAAGCCCGAACCAAATGCTTCGCTTTTTTTCATTTAGTGCTTTCATTTTTTGCCTTTCTTCTCTTTCTACTTTTTCAGTAAAAAGTTCGCCTCTATTTTTGGCGGATGGTTTCATGATTATTTTTTTCTCAATTTTTCCAAATTGTAAATGAAAGTGCTTTCAAGTTTTGCCATCGCCTCCTTTACTTTCTTTTCCTTTTCACTGGTTTCTTTAAAATCCTTTTCTACAGATTCTTTTAATTTTCCAAGATCGGCGCCTCCAATCGCGTTTCTTACAGAAACCATCACTTCTTTTCCCGCCTTTACTAAAACACCTTCTTCCAACGCGAGATAATTCACCTGCCCGGAATTCGCTTCATAAGTAAAAATTCCGGGTGCCAATGCAGCCACACAATCCAGTCGCTGAGGAAGAATGCCATAAGATCCATGATAGGTTTGAATCACTATTCGGGCGACATTTTCTTTTTCAGCAAAAATCTTGTTGGGCAATAAAATTTTTAAATGCATGAATTGTGATTCCATCGTAATTTTTTCAAACCTTTTTTTCTTCAAATACTTTTTCTTCCTTCACCACCTTTTTCACTTCATCTATTGCGCCGATCATGTAGAATTCATCTTCAGGAACCTCTTTAAATTCATCAGCAAGAATGCGCTCACAACCACTCAATGCTTCCTCCAGGCTAACCTGCTTCCCTTTCATACCGCTGAATTGTTCAGTGGTGAAGAATGGTTGCGTAAAAAACCTTTCAAGTTGCCTTGCCCGGTTCACCAGCTTCCGGTCTTCAGTGGTTAATTGTTCCAGGCCCAACATGGCAATTATATCTTTAAGTTGTTCGTACTCTGAAAGTGTATGCCTGATCTGCTGTGTCAATTGATAATGTCTTTTGCCTATTATTCCAGGCGTTGCCATTTTTGAATTCGATTGCAAAAGGTCGATTGCCGGGTAAAGCCCTTCTGAAGCCCTTTTCCTTGAAAGCACAATCGAGGCGGACAAATGAGAAAATGCATGAACGGCAGCAGGATCTGTGAGGTCATCTGCAGGAACATAAACTGCCTGAATTGAAGTAATGGCACCCGTTTCCGTATTGGCAATTCGCTCTTCAAGTTGCGACAACTCTGTAGCCATTGTTGGCTGGTATCCCAATCGTGAAGGCATTTGTCCCATCATTCCAGACACTTCCATTCCCGCCTGTATAAATCGAAAAATGTTATCAATGAGGAGAAGTACATCGCGATTTTCTTCATCCCTGAAAAATTCAGCCATGGTTAATGCAGCGTGTCCAACTCTGAAACGCGCACCCGGTGGTTCGTTCATTTGCCCGAAAACCATCACCATATTATTCAATACACCTGCTTCTTTCATATCGTGATACAATTCATTTCCTTCCCGGCATCGCTCACCTATTCCACAAAACATGCTAACACCTTTATTATTGGTAACCATGTTGTGAATCATTTCAGTTAACAAAACTGTTTTGCCCACTCCTGCTCCGCCAAACAAACCCGCTTTGCCACCGCGCTCAAGTGGTATCAAAACATCAATTGCTTTCAAACCGGTTAAAAAAATTTCGGATTCGGTTGATCTTTTTTCCAAAGGCGGGGGTGACTGGTGGATACTCCTCTTTTTCATTGAAGGAAGCGGGACTCCTTTATCAATCGTGTTTCCAAAAACGTCGAACATGCGTCCCATGAGTTGCGGGCCAACCGGTACTGTGAGACTCCCCGAAGAGTTCGAAACTTCCATTCCACGGGATAATCCTTCGGTCGGATTCAATGCTATTCCTCTTACGGTATTTTCATCCGGCTGGGCAAGCACTTCAATGGCAACTTGTTTTTGCACGCCTGCAAAAAGAAGGGAATATATTTTGGGTAAATCATTGTCAAACCAAACATCTATTATACTTCCTCTCACGGAAATTATTTTTCCCTGGAACGTTTGAACAGGATTGTTTCTAACTGCTTCCATTTGCCGGCTCCTTTATGGTGCACCATTTTCCTTTGTGTAAATTTCCCGGTAAGCCGACAGTAAATTAATGCCAATCGTCATTTTGAAAAATGATCTGCATCAGTAAATGGCGAAGAAAAAAGAAAACAATTTGCAGTGAACCAGGCTTTTTACAAGATTTTTATTCTATCTGTAACTAGAAAATGTTTTATATAAACGGTTCCGCACGAATTGTCGCGAGGCTTAATTTTATGTAATGAAAAAGTTAATTCTCAAAATCAGCTTCATCACTGCAGTGCTCATTATTTTTTCAGCAAAAGAGATAAGAGCACAATACATTCCGGCGGAAAAAATATTTCAGCAATCTTATAATTTAATTCCTGCTCATTCTTTGGATACCCAATATTATTCAATGGAATCACGGTTGACAAAAATATCACCTGACGGAACAACTGCAGGAACAGATGTTTATCGTCTTTACCTCCGTTGCGTTCCCGCCAAACCCTCGTCAGGAAAAAGTGATGCATATATGTGCCTCAAATTTACTTTTCAACAAAATGATTCTGCTGAAAAGACAATTCCTTCTCTTTCCAATTGGCATTTTCGTGTGCAATTAAAGCATGATTCAAAAACAGCGAATCAACCATTGTTTGGAATTGATCAAAGCAAATTTGAACACCTGGTTGATGAAACAAGTAAAGAAGTTCCGGTCGAAATTCAATTTCACATTTACAATGCCTTCGTTGATTTTTATTCGATGAGCGTTTTTTCAGATAAAACAGATTCCGGGAAAGGAATACAAAACCTTAAGCATGTGGGCGATAAAATAATTCATAGTGCCTCTTATTCACAACCTGCTGAAGATCTTGGAAGCCGGATAGCCAAAGGTTCTTATTTTAAGAATGGTGAAATCACTTTGGAATTTAAGGGACTTGGAAATGTAAACCATAAAACCTGTGCAATTCTTGGTTATGATTCCGGCGCCAGTTCTTTCGTTATGATTACGAAACCGATGCCAAACATGGAAGTAAAAACACACGGCAGTTCGCATTATTTTGGCGACATCTATAAAGACCTTAAAAGCGGGTGGATCCAAAAAGCTTCACTGCACGAATTTGTGGTGAGTCAAACACAAGTGCCCGGCATGACCAATAAAATAAATGGCGTTATTGAAAGAATGATTACCATCAATAATGTTCCAAAAATTCAATAATATTTTGCTTCTGAAATTTCATGACAAAACCTTTATTAATCGTAATTACCGGTCCTCCTGCCTCTGGAAAAAGTACTTTGGCAAAACTGTTAGCCCAACAAGTCCATTTGCCGGTGCTTTCAAGAGATGAACTGAAAGAAGGGTATTTACAGACTTTAAATCAAAGCCACAGTGAAGCTGGAGAAAACATTGGAATACCCATTTACGAATCCTTTTTTCAAATCGCGGAGTTGTTTGTTTCTAAAAATATTTCAGTGATTATGGAAGCTGCCTTCCAGGATAAATTGTGGCGACCAAAACTGGAGCCACTTTTCGAAAAAGTGGATATTAAGATCATCGTGTGCAAAACCAAAACTGAATTAATACAAGACCGCTTTTTAAAAAGGGCTGCTTCAGATGCAGGCAGGGAAAAATTTCATGGTGATGAAACAATGAGTAAAGAGAAATTCGATTTACTTACGTCAAAATATCAACCTCCGACTTTAAATGTTCCCACACTCTTTGTGGATACTACAGAAAATTATAATCCTTCAATCGAGAGGATGATTGAATTTGTGAGTAATCCGCTGCAATCTTAATAATTAGTAAATCAACAAATACTTAAAGTTTTTATTTTCAATTGTTGAGATATAGCTGAAATCCATATTGAAAATCGGGCAAAAACTTTTAAAAAACTTTTTACTTTTGGCCACACTAACGTTTTAAAAATTCCGTTCCTGTAGCGGAAATAAAAAAACCTTACACCTGTGAAAAACAAATTAATCCTAACCTACATGGCAGCGCTTTGCTTAAGTGCCTGTCAAAAAGAACTTGTAAGACTTCAATCTTCTTCAGAAAAAAAAATTTCAGGTCAGTCTTTTATCCAATACAAAATTTATAAAGGCAAGCAATATTGTGATAGAAATATTTATGTTCCTTTAGATGTTAACCGGCTCGCATTTAAAGTAAAATTTGACAGTTCTGCAATCTATAAAACTCAAAAAGCACAGAACCAGGGAGACATAAATAAACTTTTTGGCTTCAGTGATAATAACACAATGCATCATGATTTCAGTGCGCGCTTTGGCTGGCGTTGGAGCAATGATTCGCTTCGTCTCTTTGCTTATGTGTACAACCGCGCGGTGATGACATTTAAAGAATTAGGAACTGTTGATATTGGTAAAGAAAATGATTGTGCCATTTCTGTTTCACGCAATGAGTATATTTTTGAATTGAATGGTGTTGAAACAAAAATGCCGCGTGAAAGCACGACCGTAAATGCTGAGGGCTACCAGCTTTATCCCTACTTCGGAGGCGATGAATCGGCTCCTCATGACATTTCAATCTGGATTGAAAAGATGTGAGTAAATTAGAATTGATTCACTTACAGCCGTTTTTTAATAAAGAGAAGGATTCATTTTTGAAGAACACTACCTGTAAAATCATTAGGAACTGCATAAAGATTAAATGTCTCCTTTCTGAGCATATCTGTAGGATCAGCTAATCTTAAAACTTCTGCATGATTATCAAAATCGGCAAAATAAGAAATTCTGTAGCCGAAACCAGATAAAATATTGAACAGCTCAATTTTCTCATCTTTTGATAATCCGTCAAAACATTCTGCCACAACAACCGGTTTGTATTTATTGATCAGGCTAGAAATAGACTTGATTATTTCCTTATCATAACCTTCCGCGTCCACTTTGATAAAAGAAAGATTTGGCAACCAATCATTATAATTTTTTGACAAAAACTTTTGAAGATTTACGCCCTTCACCTTTTTACCATAAATAAATTTTCCGTGAATACTTTCCCTTGACGAAGAGATTGCACCATTACCAAAAGACGCTTCTGAAGAAATAAAAAAGTATTCTTCATCTTCTTTTGAAATACCAAAAGGAATGGGTTTTATATTGGTTAAGCCAGTATTTAATGAAGCGTTCTTTTCAAGAATTTTAAAGGCAAAAGGATTAGGATCAAAAGCCAAAGTAAGACCGGTAGAGCCGGCGGCCAAAGCCATTGGCACAGTTGTATCGCCAATGTTTGCGCCAATATCAATAACAAAATCTCCTTCTTTAATAAATTGTTGGAAAAAGCGAACCATGGCTGCTTCAGGCTTGATTTGTAGCACCAATGGATTACTCCAATTGGCAAATTCGATCTTGCCCACTTCTTTCATATCATAAGTAGCAATTACAGGCGGATATTCTTTTGTAACTCTCCTGGCAACCTTTCTTTTCAAAGATTGCTTGAAATAATTAAGCATTAGTTTTTACTTTATTAGAAAGCGGTAAATATAATGAGGAAGATTGATAATTGGAATATTTAATTAACCATAATGACCGGCCTTACCATTTCGTGTACTCATTAACGTTATAACTGGCTTAAGACACCAATAATTCAATAATCCAATAATTTAATAATTGATTACCCTTTCCGCCGGAATCGAAATGACAAACCTTGTCCCCTTTTCCCATTCTGAATGGACGGCGATTGAAAATCCATGAAAGCTGACAATGCTTTTTACAATAGACAAGCCTAGTCCATAACCTTCACTTTTGTCTTTACCTGATTTTTTGAACCGGTCAAAAATGCCTGGTAAGTCTTCGGGTTTGATTCCAACGCCGGTGTCGCTTACGATCAATTTGTATTCTTTGCCTGCAACATATTCATCAGACAAAATAATAGAACCATTTTCTTTATTGTAGCGGATAGCATTATTGATGAGATTATAAAGCAACTGGAAAAACAAATCGTGATTCACTTGTTTAATATTTAAAGAAGAAACACGATTAGTAAATGTGATCGATTTTGTTTCAAGGCGATACGATAATTCATCCATCACTTCTTCTGTCACTTTTTTCACATTCACCGTTTGATTTTTTGCAAACTGGTCATTTTCTATTCTTGAAATATAGAGAAGAGAATGGACAATTTTTTTCAGGCGATTAATTGTGCGCATCATTTGCGAAATCTTGTCCTGCATTTCATCAGAAATGTCTTCCTGCATCATCAGGTTTTCTGCATTGGACTGGAGAATACTGATTGGCGTCATCAGTTCGTGAGAAGCATTGGAAGTAAATTCTCGTTCCTTCTCAAAAGCTTCATGGATCTTTTCCATTAATTCAATCAGCGAGCGATCGAGTATTTGGAAATCGACTGTAGAAGTTTTTACCGGCGTTAATTTTTCTTTAAAAGGAAATTTCCGGTTTCGAAGTTTTGTATTTACAATGCGAGTCAGTGGTTTTATCAGAATACGTGTGTAGATCAAATCAATCACAATGCTTAATCCGATCAACCCGATCAAAACAAAAAGCGTAAATCTTTGAAGCAGGTTATTGTATTCGCCAATTGTTGAAGTCGTTTTACCAATTTCAAGAACATAATTCTTGCCGGGCTCTTTCAACTCATGAATTAAAATCCGGTAATTCAATGTATCTTCTCCAACTACCCGACGCGAAGTTTCGATAGTGTCCTTCACAGTTTCATTCTCCGAAGGAAGAATGGAAATATATTCTTCTTTAAGCATGGTGTAACTGGCATATGCACTATCGCCTTCGAGGTAATAATCTATTCCGTTTTGCCTGATCTCTGAAAGTACTTTTTGCTTTTGTTGACGCAGGTAAAAATTGCTGTATTGAAAACTTACATAACCCACCAGTGAAGGAAGCATCAACACAAACAAAACAACGATGAGCAGTTTCGAAAGGGTTATAAATAATGTAAGTTTTGAAAGAAGTTTCACGGCTAAATTTTTACTTTATAACCGATGCCGCGGATCGTTTGAAGCCATTCAACCGGTGCATGAGCGCTCATTTTTTTCCTGATATTTTTGATGTGCACGTCAATAAAATTAGAGTCGTAATCATCATCAGAAAAATTGCCCCAGATATGTTCACTAAGTTGCAAACGGGTCAGCGGCCTGTTTTTATGCAGGATCATATAACTCAACAAATCAAATTCTTTTCTTGACAGATCGATCTCATTTTCTTCAAACCGAACACTCCTTTTGTTGAGGTCAATTGTAAAATCTCCAACGTTTATTGCAGAATCATTATTGCCGGACTTTCTTCTCGAGATCGCATGCATCCTCGATTGCAATTCGAGTAATGAAAAAGGCTTGGCCAAATAATCGTCGGCGCCAAGATCCAAACCTTTTATGCGGTCTTCCAAATCACCACGTGCCGTAAGAATTATATAGGAAGCATCAGGGCACATTTTCTTGATCTCGTTCAACAAATCCAAACCGTCTTTATCGGGCAGACCAAGATCAAGTAAAACAAAATCGTATTCATTATCGATCATTTGTTTTCTTGCATCAGCAGCAGTGTAAGCAACATCACAGAGGTAACAAGCTTTTTCAAGAAAAGTTTTTATTTCCTTTGAAAGTGTTCTTTCATCTTCAATGATCAGGATTTTCATGTTATCAGAACTGGTAATAAAAGCTGAAAGTTAAAAAAGAATTTATTTGTTTGTTTACTGCCTTTTCTCCCAGCACTGAAAGCTGGTATTCGGCCTGCAGCAAATAATGCGAGCGGTTATAGGCAATAGGTAATTTAAAATTATAAGACAACAAATTAAATGAAGTAGTGGTAACAGTATCGGCATGCGAAACGGATCTTGAGTTGCCCAATCCGGGAACACCAAGAATTCCGAGGACGCTGTCGTGAATTTTTTTCTCGGTAATATAACTTTGATAGAAGTGTTGTGTTCCTCCAACAACATTCGCGGCCGGTTCAATTGTTACAATGTCTTTTGAAGAAATGCTAAAAAGATCAATTGATTTTGAAATTTCTGCTGTAACGAATGCATCGTTTGTTTTTCCAAAAGCGTAGTCAGCCGTGAGTTTAGGCTTGATCCAAACACTGTCTAACCCAAAAGAAAGGCTTGCATTTTCGGCATTTGACGCCTGCAACAAAGGTGAGTAGGCCGGGTAAAAACTATGACTGTAACTCATATCGGTAATAAACTTTTTCCCGATATGAAAAGTATAGCCCAAGCCCAGGGCACCCGCAGAAACTGCAGAAGAAGTGTCGTTTAAAAGTTTATAAGATTGCCCGGTAAAATAAATTCCCGAAGGCAACTGGAAGACCGCAGCAGCCGCTACATAAGGCGTAGGCTCTGCAGCCTTTTGACCGTAATAACTTGCATTGTTTGCATAAATAGCAGCAAGCGTTAAAGTAGATTTATTGTTGCTATCAGCCGTGGCAGTACTATCAGTTTGAGCAAAACTTGCGGCACTTGTTGCAGAAAGAAAAAATAGAAGCATCAATGATTTCATGAGGTTATGCATTTTTTAATGAACTATTTTGATCACTGGTTTTACTATAGGTTTTATGATTTTTGGTTTGATGACTTTTACGGGGTGAATATTTACTTTCACAGGAACCGGAATCGGTTGTCTGCGTGCTTTTGGTATCACTTTTACAACCTGCGGGTCTGGCTTATTTTGCGATTTATCTTCTTTTTTTTCTTTGGTTTCTTTTTCATCCTGTGAGGCAGTTGGAAGTGTGGTATCAGCAACTGCCTGTTGGAATTGTGTGGTTTTCAGGTGGAGCACAGGATTTCCTTCAGAGGCTAAAGCAAGGCCGGGTAAGATAAACAACACGAAAATTATGAGGAAGCTTATAAAAGTGATCTTATTTTTCATTGCAAATTTTTAAGAACAGGTTTTGCACGTTGTGCAAAACCTGTTGGTGTTTGATTATCTGATTCTTACAACTGCAGCAGAATTAATTCGTGCGGC
>JBQCEG010000099.1:0-46528 GCA_051960475.1 Ginsengibacter sp. | reverse complement strand
TCGCGCACCAAGACACGAAAGGCACGAAGCAGCACAAAGGGACAAGCCGGTTCAAACTTTAAAGGTCCGTCGCTGGTAAGGCCTCATCCCAACCCTTCTCCAAAGGAGAAGGACGTGCTCTGAAGGGTTCTGAATTCATTTGGGTTGTGATAATTCTTAAATGGTTTGGACGGGACAGGGGGACAGGAAAGAAAAAGGCTGTAAGGTTTTGGTTTACTTATCCGGCGCCTTCTATTACTTTTTTTCCAATTTTCATCTTTTCTTCATCTTTCCCTGCAAGATTTGCCTTTTTAAACATTTAACACCTGGCAGCAAACAAACAAATAAATTCATTTTTCCCTTGGCTTCATAATAAGTAATGAACTTATGAAAATACACTGGCTGGTTTATCGTTTACATTAAAGATGTCACCTCTAAAACACAAATAATGAAAAATCTCAATGGTTTATTTTTAGCGATTTTGCTTTTCGCCGGTCTTTCCTTTGTTTCCTGCAACAAGAGCAAAACAGCTGGAACTTCAAGGCTTACGGTTTCACTCACTGACGATCCCGGCTCTTATGACGCCGTTAATGTTGACATCCAGGATATACAGGTAAACACAGGATCCGACACAGGATGGACCTCTCTTCCTTTAACGAGGAAAGGTGTTTATAATCTGCTCGATTTCAAGAACGGCCTTGATACCTTGTTGACATCCAGTGAACTGCCTGCAGGTACTTTATCACAAATAAGGCTTGTCTTAGGCGACAGCAATTCAGTAGTAGTTAATGGGATCGATCATCCTCTATCTACCCCTTCTGCTCAACAATCAGGGCTTAAACTTAATATTCATGCCACTTTGCTGGAGGGTATTGAATACAAGTTATGGCTCGACTTTGATGCCGGCAGATCTGTTGTTGAAACAGGAAATGGTAATTATATCCTTAAGCCTGTTATACGTACCTATTCTGAAGCCACTTCCGGAGCAATTAAAGGCGCTGTTGTACCGGCCAACTCACACAGCACAGCTTATGCTATCCAAAATTCCACTGACACGATCGCTTCTGCTGTTGCGGATACAACTTCCGGCGATTTCATTATTGGCGGGCTTCCGGCAGGTGAATACAACGTAGCCATCCATGCGGACGGGTATGCAGATACTACCCTTACAGGGACCGTAACCACAGGAACTGTTACGGATCTAGGCTCTGTACAATTACATCAATAATTTCTTTTTTTTAGTTCAAGTTTAGTTTTTTGAGACCGGTGTGATGCGCCGGTCTTTTTCTATTATAACCTTTTATGCAAGGCTATTCATCCCAGGCGGTGTCTCTACTCCACGCCTTTTATGCTTATGCAGGAACGCGATCGTCCAGAATTAAACAAGGAAGAACATGGCTTTTGCTTGCGCAAAAGTTTCCCGCGCACAAAGACACGAAAGGCACGAAGGAGCACAAAGAGATAAGAGTTCGTAGTTATTGAAAGAGGCGCAACAAAATAATTTGCCTGATAACCTAGCAAGAAAAGTTGAAGCAAAAAGAAAGGCGAATAACAAGCAACACGAAGTTTGGGAACCTTTCTTCGACTGGAATGCTCGTCCGTGTCCTGCTGAGCTGCAGAGCTCAGAGTAGAGACACGGCGCGGGAGTGATTCCGTGGGCAATGTCCACCAGGATGAGACGTTGCCGGGAAGAAGTTTAGAATCCAACGATAATTCAAAATCCCCGAGGTTCTTTTCTCTCTTTCCCTATCCGAATTTGTTACGTTTGCTGCAATTTAGAGAGAATGAAATTATTTTTTCATACAAGGTAGCGTCCTGCCCGAGCCTTTTGTGCTGATGCAGAACGCAGCGGGGTTCACTGCTAATAACTGTATTTACAAAAAAATGACACAAATCTTTTATTATCCGTAAATAAAATCTATATGAATAATCTTACCTTAGTTGTCCTGATTAAAAATCCCCAATAAAACTGGTTTAACTACCCCTCTGAAATAAGAAGATTATTTTAATCAGGATAGGTATGCGTTTTCACGTGACAGCCTAATTACTGAAGGTTCCATTACCTTAACTGCAGGAGAAACTTAAATCACTTAACCAATTATTTTAACGGGATGAAATCTTTTTTCAAATACCCGATTTTACAAAATATATCCGACAGCAATTTCCATTGCAGGAATGACACTCATTTAGAAATGCTTCAAAAGATAACAGGTAACAAAAGATTCATCACGTTCAAACTAAAAGGATTAAATCATGAAAACAAAATTTCAACCAGGTTTAGCAGGTCTGACGATGCCAGGCATTGTCATGATCACATTTTTGACAATTTTTATCTCGTGCAAAAAAACAGATTTTAAAAATTCCACTCCGCAAAGTGAAAGCTTTGCTGCAAACGACAACGCAACCATTGTGGTTCCCGGTGCAGGCAATGCGGCCAACAGGCAGGCAGGTGCATCCGTAAAATACAATACTTTTTACGGTCCACAGGTACAGATGGGAAATGGCCATGTAAGAACATGGGTTAATATTTCTCATGATGGCCAACCTTTGGCGGTAGGAGTTGAGATGACAGATGGTGCACTCTCCAATCTGCCGCAGGATCCCAATGATGTTGCTGCAGCCACCTGGCCACTCACCTTACATCAAAAAGCTAAAGCAGTTACTCCTTTTGATCATGTAGTTATTGATTGGAACGTTAACGGACACCCACCAATTGGCATTTATGACCAACCACATTTTGATTTTCACTTTTATAAAATTTCCACCGCTACCCAAATGGCCATTCCTCCTTACGAGGTTGATCCTACGGGTTTTGACACGCCTTTACCTGCCGGTTATATGCCTCCAATTTATGTGCGCATTCCCGGGGGAGTACCTCAAATGGGCGCTCATTGGTTTGATCCAACTTCACCTGAATGGCATGGACAACTTTTTACCAACACGTTCATTTATGGAACTTACGGGGGCCATGTAATATTTGAAGAGCCGATGATCACTTTGGCAACTCTTCAAAGTGGCAATACCATTCAAAAGGATGTTCCCCAGCCCCAGTATTATGATCCAACCCATACTTATTATCCTACTGCCTATAGCATTTGGAAGAATCCGGCGAATGGAAGGCACTATGTCAGCCTGAATAATATGGTTTGGAGATAACCGGAGATCAAAGCGGAATTTCATTAAAAAAAGTAGTTGATACTTCCCGGTTGTTCAATTTAACTGCATGAAAACCGGGAAATTTTTTACCAGTAAAACAATAACATAAGGAGAATTTTAATTTTCAAACCAGTTCTGTCGTTACATAGAAGATTAGATACAGAGCGCAAACTCCACTAGCGTGAGACATTGCTTCGAAAAAAAGCAAAGGAAAGAAAATGCGGTTGCTTTTGCTGACCCAAAAGTTTTTCGCGCACAAAGACAAGAAAGGCACGAAGGGGCACAAAGGGATTATGCCCTGTGTAAAAAACTTCTTCCCAACCTTTCTCCAAAGGAGATGGACGTGCTCTTTAGTGGCTCTTATATTTATTTTGCCTTTGCACCTCTTACATACTTCACTCCACACAATCCATTTTAAAAACTCCCTCTGTTTCAGTCACTTTTGCTGTGGGTCAGCTTCTTGCATGTCGAAGATCATTTTTTGAGGCACAAGGCATTGTTATCTTGTTGATGTAAACAGTCGCCGGTCGGGGTTTAACACTGTTTACCGCTAAAGTATGCGCATATTACTGACAGGTGCTAATGGTTATATTGGCATGAGGCTGCTGCCTGTGCTGGTAGAAGCAGGTCATGACGTGACCTGTGTGGTAAGGGACATCAACCGTTTCCGCCCAACCGCCGAAATACTAAGTAAGGTGCATATTATTGAATTTGATTTTTTGCACCCGGAAAATGCGGTTCAGAATTTTAACCATAAGACTTTTGATGTAGCCTATTACCTTATTCATTCACTGGGTGATACGCACACAACGCTTAAAGAATATGAAAAAAGAGCGGCAGGCTGTTTTGTGCTGGTGGCTACGCTCACCCGGGTAAAGCAAGTCATCTACCTCGGCGGTATTTCTAATGAAGAAAGCCTTTCACCGCACCTCCTGGCGCGGAAAGCTGTAAAAGATATTCTTGTTCATTCAAGTATTGCCTACACCGTTTTTGAAGCAGGGATAATCGTTGGCTCCGGCAGTGTTTCGTTTGAGATCATACGCGATTTGTCCGAAAAATTGCCCGTAATGATAGCGCCCCGGTGGCTCAACACGCGTTGCCAGCCCATTGCTATTCGCAATCTTATCAACTATCTCTTCAGAAGCCTGTTAAATGAAAAAACTTTTAACCGCACGTTCGAGGTGGGTGGTCCTGATGTACTCACCTACAAACAAATGTTGCTTGATTTTGCAAAAGTGCGCGGTTACAAAAGATACATTTTTGCCCTGCCGGTGTTATTTCCGAACCTTTCATCTTATTGGCTCTATCTAATGACTTCAGCCAATTTTACCATTGCGCGGCAGTTGGTTCAAAGTATGAAAACCGATGTGGTATGCAAGGAAAACTTGATCACCCAAATTATTCCGCAGGAACTGATACCTTACCGGGAAGCCATAAAAATGGCTTTTTTAAAGATTGAACAAAATATGGTCATCTCCAGCTGGACCGATGCTGCTTCGAGCAGCCTGGGCGAACTTGACCTGAAACAATATGTGGAAGTGCCGGTGAATGGCTGTTATAAAGACCGCCGCTGGGTAGAAATAGACAAAGAAAATAAAGAAGAGATCGCCGACCGCATCTTTGGGATTGGAGGTAACCATGGATGGTATTATGCTGACCGGTTGTGGCGCCTGCGCGGCCGCGTTGATAAACTATTGGGCGGCGTAGGCATCAGCAGGGGAAGGAGAAGTGACGTACAAATCCAGACAGGAGATGCGCTGGACTTCTGGAGGGTTCTTTTGGCAGACCGTAAGAATTACCGCCTGCTTTTGTTTGCGGAAATGAAATTACCCGGCGAGGCATGGCTGGAATTTTCTATTGTAGAAAACGACTACCGTTGTATTTTGAAACAAACAGCCACTTTCAGGCCCAAAGGAATTATGGGCCGTAATTACTGGTATTCTATGTTGCCGTTTCATTATTTCATTTTCAGGCACATGCTAAAGAGAATCGCGGGGAAAGAAAAAATCAGAACACCTTCTTTAAAGCAAGCTTCCTGATTTGGAATAGTTTATAGTTCGTAGTTCCTGGTTCATAGCTTTCCCGTTGCTAAAGAAAAATTTTAGCAGGTTCGATTCATGGGGACCAGTACAAGATGAAGAAAAAGGGTTTGGTTTTGCTGCCGCAAAAGGTTTTTTAACCACGAAGGCAGGAAGTCACCCTTCTCCAAAGGAGAAGGACGTGCTCCGTAGGGGTTCTGAATTTATTTTGAGCTTTATAATTTACTTAGATGGTTTATATTGGGACAAGGGGACAAGGGGGACTGGAATGGAAACATGTCTTGTTGCTTTGGTTTTGCTTTTTCGCAAAAGATTTTTTCGCCCTAAGTCACGAAGAGCACGAAGGGACACAAAGAATGTTTGCATCTCAGGCCGTGTCACTATTCTGAGCCATTTGTGCTGATGCAGAACACGGCTGGGCAGAAATAGATTACGAAAGAAGGAAGAAGAAAAGGGTTGCTTTTGCTGGCGCAAAAGATTTTTTTGCAGGAAGCAAACGAAGGGGCACAAGGGATAAGATTAGAGTTGCAAATTCAGAGTTGAGGATGGTGGTAAAGAAGCAAAGGGAGAAAATGGTTTGCTTTATTCAATTCAACTTGCTAAGCTCACCATCAACTTCTGCAAATTCTTTTCTATTATCGCCTTATCAGAGTTTGAACCGGTAAGTGACAGCGCTTTTTCATAATGTTGAAGTGCTTTTACATTATCAATATCAGTGTAAAGATTTCCCAATAAAGTAAAATACAGGTGATTGTCGAAAAGATTTAATTTTTCCGCCTCTGCGATGGCTTCCTTCTTCCCATTGGCTTTTGCCAGGGCAAAGGTGCGGTTTAATGCAGCTATGGGAGAATATTCTATTTGCAGTAATTGGTTATAGAGTTGTAAAATGTTTTCCCACTTTTGTGGGGTATCTTCTTTGTGGGTGTGCCAATAAGCGATGGCGGCTTCCAAATGATACTTTGATAGGGTATTACCAACTGATGCCCTGTCCAGGAAATATTCACCTTTTTCAATCAGCTCTTTATCCCACAAGTTGGTATCCTGGTCTTCATATAAAATGCTGCTACCATCTTCGCCAGTCCTTGCTTCAAAGCGGGATGAATGAAAACACATAAGTGATAATAAGGCATTTACCTCCGGCTTGTTGGTGTAGTCGTTTTCAACAAGTAAATAAGTGAGCCTCATCGCTTCCAGGCAAAGGTCTTTTCTCAGACTTACATCTTCGTTCGAGGAGTAATAGCCTTCATTAAACAGCAGGTACAAAGTGATCAAAACAGCGGGCAGGCGTTCATTGATTTCAGATAAAACGGGTTGCTCTATTTTAATTTTTTCAGTCCTTAGTTTTTCCCTGCCCCGTTGCAAGCGTTTGTAAATAACTTCTTTGTTGGTTAAAAAAGCGTTGGCGATTTCCGCTGCTCCAAAGCCGCAGAGGAGGTTTAGCGCCAACCCGATCTGCACTTCTGCAGGGTTACAAGGATGACAAACCGTAAACATCATTGCCAGCTGGCTGTCATTAATATTTTTAGGAGACAGGTCAATTTCTGCTTCATTGAACAATGGTGCATTGTATTTTATTTCTTTTGAAACCTTTTCAATAAAAACAGAATGGTGTTTCAGATAATCTTTGGTCTTGTTCTTTGCTACGGTATAAAGCCACGCTGTGGGGTTCTCGGGCAGTCCTTTCAGTCCCCACAATTCTGACGCTAAAAGAAAAATATCGCTCACTATATCCTCAGCAATCTCAATATGTTCGATACCAAATAATTTATAAAGCACCGAAACAATTTTGCTGTACTCTGTCCTGAATAAATGGGGTATTAATTCTGTCTCTTTCATAAAACGGATGCCTTTGCAAAAGTACAAAGGCATCCAGGCTTTTTGGGTAATTAATTACATTTCATTGATCTCCCTCACTTCTACAGATCCACCGACTGAAAGGGCGGGACATCCTTTTGCTAATTCAGCCGCTTCCTCAAGAGAGTTAGCTTTCACAATACTGTAGCCACCGATCGATTCTTTAATTTCTGAATAAGGTCCGTCGGTAATAACATTACCCGGCTTTACGACTTTTCCTGATGGGAACAGCCGGTTGCCCCGGTTGGTCAGTTTGTTTTGAGCAGCAATTCCACCTATCCAGTCCATCCACCGTTTGGTCATTGCCTGTATTTCGTCGGGAGAAGCATTGGCTAGGCTGTTGGGCTCTGCTCTGAATACGAATAAGAAGTCTTTCATTTTTCCTGATTTTAATGTTTAATAAATGATAACGACTGAGTTTCCAGATTTGGACAATTTGATATAAAAAACTATCAATTGAATTGCCCTACCTGGTAAGTGCCCACGGGCGGACGAAACGCAATATTAATACGATTATAGGTGTTGATCGTTGTAACGGCCAACGTCAGATCAATCAGTTCTTCTTCAGAGAATTGTTTCCTGACTGTTTCAAACACCTCATCAGGTATATTTCCATTAGTAATTTTTGTTACTGCCTCTGCCCAGCCAAGTGCCGCACGTTCACGATCCGTGTAAAAAGGTGCCTCACGCCAGGCATCCAAAGTATAAAGGCGCTGTTCCGATTCTCCCATCGCGCGCAAATCTTTTGAATGCATATCCAGGCAAAAAGCACAACCATTCATTTGAGACACCCTGAAATAAACCAAGTCTAAAAGTGCATTTTCGACCGGTGATTTTGCCAAATATCTTCCTACAGGGTACAGGCTTTTCAATGCATCCTGTCCTTTTTCCAAAAAATTAATTCTTGATTTCATTCTTTTTGTTTTTGTGATAAAAACTAATAACGATTGAATTTTTGGAATTGGACAAATGAAGGAGGAAGAGTTGAGAGGTTGAGAGTTGGGGCGTTGAGGGTAATGTTTTCACTGTTTTGTTCACGGGCATGGAAGTAGGATGGATAATAAGGCTTTTGCTTTCGCAAAAGTTTATTACACACGAAGACACGAAAGGCACGAAGGGGCACGAAGGACAAAAGTCGAAAGGTCAGAGTTTGGCTTTACAGTTGTGCGTTTGTAATGAAGATTACGCAACGTCCACTTGCGTGAGACGTTGCTGAGAACTCAATCCATAACCGCTATGCAAAATCTTCTTTCCGAACATCAGTTTTTGCGCGTTCACCGGTCCTACATGGTTTCTTTGAGCCGGGTGTCTGGCTATAGTCCGGTATCCGTCCAGCTCGATTCGAATGAAGTGCCTATAGGACGAATGTATAAACAATCAGTGATCAAAGCCCTCACCGAACAGTAATAGTAGCTGACCTGCCCCCTGATTTAACCTAAAACACCAGATGATCTATAAATCACGGCTATCGTTAGATTTAGAATACCAAACATGGAAAGTAACTGCTATACTGAGACGTTCTTCCCTTTCATCGAATTTATATTTACTGCTCATATTCTTTCATAGATATTGTTTTAGTAACGAATAGTCACTGGTCAGGAGAGCTGCGCCTGTCGGAGTGTTATTCTTTCCATCCGAGGTCGTGTTTCTAATCCAGTCCCCTGAGTTGATGCAGGACACGATTGGGCAGAAATAATTCTGAATTAGTAACGAATAGTCACAGGTCAGGAGACCTGCGCCAGTCGGAGGACCGAAGGAAACAGGTCTTGTTGCTGTGGTTTTGCTTTTTCGCAAAAGATTTTTTCGCACTGAGCCACGAAGAGCTCGAAGGGGCACAAAGGGACTGTTATTGTTTAAACCTCATCCCAAGCCTTCTCCAAAGGAGAAGGACGTGCTCTGTAGGGGGCTGGGTTTACAGTTGAGGGTTTAGTATTGAGAGTTTGGGTTTTACGGGAAAATGCTTTCTGTTTGTTAAGAGAACAGACGGTTTTTTTATTTCCATTTTACAACATCAAAATCTATTTCCTTATAATTTTTCGCTTCATAAAGCACACCTATTTTCTTTTTTAAGATCTTTACGATGTCGGAGTACCCTGTATTTTTTGGTTCTATTAAAATATTTTTCTTCCAGGTTTTTCCTTCGTTGAAACTAATGTGCAATGTAAGACTGTCGCGATGAGATGTGTCTATGTTATTGCAAAATACCAAAACCGATTTTCCATTTTTCGTACCGATGTTGAGCAGACTTCCTTCACAAATGGGATCAGGTAGATTAGAATCAATAAAAGTTGTATCCCAGGTTGCACCACCATCGCTGCTCAATGAAACGATCCGGTGTTTCCCGGTTTGGTTGCGGCTGTTCATCATCAATTTTCCATTCGTCAAAGGCGCCGCTGTACTTTCGTTCGATCCGGGGAAGGGAACCGTTTCAGACAAATGAAAAGTTGCTCCATGATCATCGGTATAAAAGCCATGTGCCTGATAATCCTTAAAATGTGGCTGCGGCGGCCCTGAAGAATGATTGGCTGCCACGTAAATTCTTCCCTTATATTTTCCCTCTTCAAACTGCAACGCGTGGCCGGGGGTATTGGCATAAGAACGCCAATCTTCTTTAAAATTCCATTGTGGATTTATTGCGGGTTGATCAATCCTGTTTACCTGCGTGGTGATGTCAACGGGATCGCTCCAGGTTTTTCCATTATCCACAGTCGTTTTATATAAAACATCACGATGCCCTTTACCATTGCGCATCTCAGATTCACTGGCGTCGCCGGTGTTATAAAATAAAAATATTCTTCCTCGCGGATACCGGGGATCCGTCAAATCAACAACAGGTGCAGGATTTCCGGCCTGGAGACTATCATTGCTTGCAACGATTTGTAAAGGACTCCAGGTTTTTCCATTATCCTCACTTCTTTTAAGCACAATTTTAATATTTCCAAAATCGCTGCTGCCATTTAATCTTCCCTCGCAAAACGCCAGCAAATCCCCATTTGGTGCTTTTACAATTGCGGGAATTCTAAAAGATTTGTATCCTTCAGTTCCTGAAGTAAATACGGCAGTAGCATTTGATTGCGCATTCACTTTATGCGAAAACATTGTAATTATTAAAATGGCAACCACGCTTATTTTCTTTTTCATAAATGTATCTTTTTGACGATGGTAAAATAAAAATCACCGTTGTTTCTTTGTTTACTGTTTCAATTTCAATTCCACTCACAGTTGTGCTGTGAACTGTTCCAATAATTTCCAGCAATACCATTCCTGCCTTGGCAAATGAAAAGGACCTTTGAATAAATTGCCTTTTGCTTGCTGGGCAACTGTTCCATCACGATGGAGGTAGCCAAACCATTCGCCGTACTCCTTGTCATGAAACTTCGTGTAAGCATAACCGTGAATTTGTTGATGCCATTCTTTGTATTTTTCATTCCCGGTAACTATGTAAGCCAACAGGGTTGCAATGATGGCTTCATTTTGCGGCCACCAGAATTTCATGTCCTGCCAGTATTCCTGAACAGGTCTATTATAAACGTCACGGAAATATAAGATGCCGCCATATTCCTTGTCCCAGCCACGTTCCCACATATAATCGAGCATTTTACAGCCCAATTCAATGAGATGCGGATCGTTATTCCTGTATCTTGATTCATGCAAAATGAACCACGCCCCTTCTATTGCATGTCCCGGATTCAGGGTCCGCCCATCAATATGATCAATGATGCTGCCATCGGGCGCAACCTGTTCCATTACACAGCGGATGTCATCTTTTACAAAATAGCTTTCTATTTCATTTATCCATTTTGAAATCCATTCATCACAACGTGGATCACCTATCGTTTCACGCAATTGTTGCGCTGTGTTCATCATAATCATCGGAACACCAATGCCTCTTGCAGGACGTGTGTTCGTGAATTTGGAAGGCAATTTTATTTCGCCTGTTGAATAAGCAATACATTTTCCGAATAACTCCCGTGCTTTATTTGCTATCGCTTCATCACCGCTTGCTTTGGCATAAGCGGCAAAGGCAATGACAGCAAAGGTTTCAGAAAAAAAATACCTTCTCTTGCGTATCGGTTTTCCATCACGTGTTACGTGGAAAAACATTTGTCCATCCGCATCAAAGCAATGATCCAACAAAAATTCCACGCCTCTTTTTGCGCCTTCCAACCACTCAGTCTTCTGTTCAACCGTATTGTACAAAGTTGCTAAAAGCCATGTTGCTCTCCCTTGTATCCATACCGCTTTATCATCGTCGAGTAAGCTTCCATCGCGATTGCGCATCAATAAAAAACCTCCAAATTCTTTATCAAAACTTCGCGGAAACCAAAATGGAACCGTATCGTTTAACAGCTGATTCCTATAAAATTTACTGAGTTGCAGTAGGTCATTTTTTCCCTGTTCCATTTCAATCTATTTTTCATTCTGCTTTAATATTTCCCGGATTTTTTTCTCATAGGCGATTGCATATTTCATCATCCCAATGTCATTTGGATGCAATCCTTCTGTAGTGGAATTGATGTCAAATCCGATTTCCTTATCCGTTAACAGGTAAATATTTTTTACCCCGGATGATATAAGTGAATTAAAGATCCTTTCGATTAACAGGCTGCTGTTGTGATATTCGTTTAGCCTGGCGGTATCCATATAATACGGCGCATAGCCCACGGCATGCTCCGCAAAGAGAATGGGCACTGACGGATTTTTTTCACGCAATTTGTTTATTCCATAAATCACACGGTTTTTAATTTCCTGGTCTGAAATACCATAACCTTTTGTAAGATTGGGCATGCAATCAAGTATATAGAGTTTGGCATCAACCTCTGCCATCAAATCAAAAATGGGTTTTTCAAATCTTCCATTGCCTGAAAATCCCAGGTTGATAACTGTTGTGTGGAGCATTCTTTCCAAAATATTGGTCCAGGCAAGTCCCGGCCTTGAAGCAACACCACCCTGCAAAATGGAAGTTCCATAGGCCACAACAGGCTTCTCTTTTTTCCTTTCAGCAAATGCAAAAAAATCTTTTTCGTTTACGCCTATAGAAAGCCAGGTTACTGAATTGTACAGAGGCAGGTAAAGATAAAAATCGGAAACACCGTTATTGCCTCTTGTCAAATTCAAATTTTCAAAAACATAAGAACAAGTGTCTCCAAAATGATATCTACCAGGTGCCCAGTTCCATTTATCATTTCTGTCCAGTGCAAATAAATCAAGGCCACTTACACCCGTAGCCGGCATGTGGGGCATTGAAAAGTTCTTTGAAGAGACAGTATATCGAACCGTAATTTTAGAAGCGGAAGTTTTGAACTGAATAAATTCACCGGCAGTGTTCAACGACAGATCCCAAACAGGTTTACGCACACTGTCTTCAAGTCTTGCCGGAAGGCGATGATAAATATTAACCGGATCTGCTTCGCAGATTCCCCCGGCAAATTTGGGTTGGTACCATTTTATATTTTGTGCAAAAGCAGGTTTATAAAATGCAAACAATAAAATAAAAAACCAAAGACGTTTCATTGCTTAATTGTTTTATTCTTGTTTTACTTTCAATGAAAAAGTGCCTGCAGGCAAACCGGCTTCATTCACCAAATTGGCGCGCGTAAAAGGTTGGAAAGCATATAATACTTTTATGATCTTGCTTCTGCCAGGTAAATGAAATACAATATCAGTATTTTGAATTTTGCCGGAAACCGGAAAAATTTCACCCTTTTCATTCATCACTTCGAATCCCAAAAGGGTTTTCCCATCTTCGGTCTTTAGCTTCTTTACATTTGAAAAAGAGACTGTTATTTCTTTTCCTTCCTGTAAAGCTTCAACAACTTTTGGGCCGTCGGCGCGAAGGTTTTTATGATATGTATTTTTTAATGCAAGCAGTGCAAGCCGGTTGCCAATTGGTTCCTTATGCGTTGGGTGCACATTTAGTGAATCACCAAGATCGCCGGAAACTGCCATAAAAGTCTTTGAGATCTTCAAAGCCATTTTTCTTTGCATATCCCTGAAATAAGGCCAGGAAGGACGGTCAATGGAAGAAAGTTGCACAAAATAAAAAGGAAAGTTTTCATGCCATAAGTTCCTCCATGACAAAACCAATTTTTGAAAATTATACGCATACAAATCCACATTATGGGCATCGCTTTCACCCTGGTACCAAAGGACTCCTTTGACCGGTGTATGAATAAATTTTGAAATACCTGCTTCATAAGTATAACAAGGTTCATAAGGATGACGTTGCAGCGGATCAGTTGAATTTTCTAAATTCTTAGCTGCCCGTTCACGAACCCATGGCATCATAAAATCGGAATGCCTCCAATCGTACAACTCATTTAGCAGGTAAGGATCGAACTCCATCGTATGACGATCCATAAAAGAAACGATGGGTGCACCTCCAACAGCCACTTCAATCAATCCAACCGGAACATTTTCATCGTGCTGAATTTTTCTTCCAAAAAAATATCCAATTGCAGAAAAAGTTGCTGCGGTTTGCGGATTACATTCCTGCCAACTGCCCTTAAAATATTTTAGTTCATTTGTTTGATGCAATGTTGCTGAATCCCAGGCCACGTTATCCGTTTCACGAATAGCATTCAATTGAAATAAACGGATATTTTTATTGGTTGCTTTTTTTATTGCCTCCCTGCCTTCATAGGATTGATTCAAGCGAAAAAGCATATTCGACTGGCCGGAGCAAAACCAAACATCACCCATCAAAATATTATTCAACTGAATTTGTTTGTTCACTGTTTTCACAGATAAAACATAAGGGCCACCGGCAGGCAAAGAATTAAAAACCACTTTCCACTTACCATCAGCATCAGCTTTGGTCACTTTCGTTTGCCCTTTGGCGGATCGTGATTGTTGTTTTAAATTAACCGTAACTTCTTCGTTTGCATCAGCCTTTCCAAAAACCGGGATTGGCTTCTCTCTTTGAAGTACCATATTGTTTCCAAATGAAGAGGCTAATTGCAATCCTCCATAGTTGCCGGTTATGCCACTGTAGACTGTTTTGGCCAAAATAATTGCGCCTTCTTTATTTGGATGCAATGCATCCGCAAAAAGATTGGGATGAAAATAAAATGGTGTGTGTAAATCAATTAAACCGGTCGTATCTGTTTTTGCAATCTCTTTAATCTGATCCTGTACTTTCCAATACCAATCTCTTGTGCCCGAACGGAATCTTGGATGTCGATTGAAAATGGGCGTCATCAGGCATATGTAAATTTTTACATCCGGATTCACCTTTCGCAATGTATCGATGATCCAGGAATAATCGCCGCGAAAATCATTACTGTAATTATTCCAATCGCGAGGATCTGTATCATTCAAACCCAGATGAATGATGGCAATATCGGGAACAAGCGCAGTCGCTTCGGCAAACTCTTTTGTTTTGTAATACGGATTGTGCCCTTTCTTCAAAAGCGTTGCGCCGCTGTGGCCAAAATTTCCTACTTCGTAATGATCCCCAAGCATCTTTTGCAACTGCACAGGGTAGGACTGCGTGGACGGGTCTTTCAGTCCATAGCCATACGTAACAGAATTGCCCATACACGCAACTTTTATTTTCTGCTGTGCAATAGTCTGCAATGAAATAAAAGAAATGATTAAAAAAAGAAAGAAATGTTTTTGTCTCATGTATCCATAATTTTCTTTCAATAGTTTTTTAGCAGATAACAAATCATCAATCCTGAAAGTCATTCACCTTTGGGCGAAGGAAACTTATCTGGATGATCAGTGCCACCAATACAATTCCTGCCAGCATAGCAAAGTCTCTTCCCAAATGCCCGGCGTCAGAAGATCTGCCCAGCAGATCAGTGATGTAAGCACCGAAAAAAACACCTACCATGTTCATTAATCCGTAAGCTGTGGCCCTGTATTTTGAAGAAACAAACTGGCAAAGGATAGGCATGTTGTTGGCATCGAACATTCCAAAACCAACACCGAAACAAAGACCTGCTGTTATTACATTAAACAACGAATGGCCGAAGCCCAGCAATAATAAAGACGGAATGGTTAATCCCAAACCAATGGCGCTTGTATAAATTCTTCCGCGAACATTTTTTTGAACCCATTTGTCAGACAAAATTCCACCGAAGATCACGCCGAGGAATGATGATGCAGCAATGGTAATTGTTGAAAGAGGACCGGCTTCGGACATGGGAATATGAAGGTTTTGGGCAAACAAAGTAGGCAACCAGTTTTTCGTTGCCCAGCCCGGCAAACTCGGAACAGCAAAATAAAAAAGGATGATCCAAAAAGAAATGTTGCTGAACAAAACCACAAGCCCTTTTAACAGCGGCACTTTTTGTTGAACAGTTTCATTCTTTTCCAGAAGGGAACCTTTTTTTTCTCTTAAAAAAAGTTTGAGGACAACAGAATAAATGATGCCAATGATCCCGAAGGAATGAAAAGTAAAATGCCAGGTGTAAGCAGCCGCAACTGTAGCCCCAAAGCCGCCGAGCGCCTGGCCTACATACAAACCTGTCATGTGAATACCGACAGCCAGCGAGCGTGTTTTCTCTTTGTGGAAATCGGCAATAAGTGAAAGACCCGCAGGAATGTACAAAGCTTCACTGATCCCCATAAACGCGCGCAACCAATAAACCTGCCTGAAAGTCGTTGCCAGGCCCATTCCATAGGTTACTGCAGACCAGACAAATAAACTCCCGACGATCAGCCATTTGCGGTTTACTTTATCAGCAATAATTCCGGAGATGGGACTCATTATTCCATATACCCAAAGAAAAATGCCCATCAGGTAACCAAAGTTCGTTGCTGACTGCAATTGATGAATATCCATTTGCATGGAAGGCCTCATGGTTGCCAGCATTTGCCTGTCGAGATAGTTGAGCAAGGCAACTACCCATAGCAATCCAACAACCACCCATTTATAATTTTTGTTTTCCTTCATCAACAGTTTTTAACCTGTTTGTTTATAATTCTTCTTTTCATTTCTTCGTAATGATCTTTCCAAGCATCACATCGGGCGTTCTTATTCCCGGTTTTATTTCACCATTGGAAACCACAATATCGTTTCCCCATTTTACATCAGTTGTAGTAACATGGGCGGGAAACGGCAATTCGCCAATTTTCGTCCATGCATTACTGTTAGTACTGTATAATAAAAGGCTTTTGTCAAATCCCTTATGATGAATGCTTAAATTATTTTTTTCTTCAGTAAGCTTTGTTTTTTCTTCCGGTGATCCTGCATTTGCAATTTCCGCAATAAGGGTTTCGATTTTATGAAAAACTTTTCCATTATCTCCGCCGGTGACAAGGATGTAGTTCTCTCCTATTGCCATACCTGAAGCGGCAGAAAGATTGCTGGTATGAACGCCATCAGAAATATCAGCGCACTTTCTCCATTTATTCTTTTTGAGATCAAAAGCAAAAGTGGTATTGTGCAAATCACTGATCCCTGAAGGTGTTTTTGACCGGCCGCCAATCACAAATATCTCTTTACCGGAAGGACCATTTTGTGCAATAACCGTTGAGTTGGCCAAAGCTACCGGAAGATCAGGCAATTTTTTCCAGTGAAGATCTTTCTCTTTTAAATCGAGACAAAAGAAGCTATTTGAAGAAGATGAATTCATATCACCACCTGCTGCAAAAACAAGATTGCCTGTGTGGGTAAGTGCCAAATTAGTAAGTGGCAAAGGCAAATCCGGCAAGGGTTTTACTTCAACCTCTTCTTTCTCTCCATTCCAATTTAACAGGAAACATTTATTGGAGATCCCATTTTGATTTTCACCTCCTGCATATACGATTCCTTTGTCTGTTGACGTGACACCACAATAAGCAATTGCTTCAGGCAAATTTGTTTTTACATTCCGGTTCCATTCAAAATCATCGCCCTTTTTTTGCAACACGAAAATTTGGTCATAATAATTTTTCTTACCGCCTTCCCAGGGCAATCGACCGGGAAAATTAGAACCTCCTGCAACGATGAATACATTATTTGTAACTCCATTTATCGCTCCCGCTATACCCAAGGATTTTTGGTTAGAAGCGACTGGTGGCAAAATGGCAATTCTTTTCCAGGAAACGCAGATCGATGGCTTTTGGGCCACCAGGTGTAAAGTTGGCAACATACAGATCAAAATCAAAGGAAGAAAAATTCGTTTCATTCTTTACGCTTTTACCCGCGATGGTTGCGTAGAACAATAAGTTTTAAAATTTAATTGTTCCACTTCTTTTTTAAATAATTCAAAACTTACAACGCTCATGTTTTGAACCGGAAGACGAAAACCTCCGCAATCCAAACCGGCTATTTTCATGTAGGCCTTACCGGTAGCAATGCCACCATATTTACCCAATAAAGCTATCATATCGTTAGCCTGTTGTTGCAAGTCCTTCGTTGATTTCATATCATTTTCATTAAATGTATCAATAAGTTTTTGATACAAAGGAGCCGCGTAGTTGAAAGTACTGCCCACAAATCCTTTTGAGCCTACTGCCAGTGCCGGTAACATGTTTTCATCACGCCCCCAAAGCATATCATACCTTCCATTTTCAAAATGCAGGCAGGAAAGAAAATCCATAAAATCTTCGTGGGTATATTTTATGCCCGCAAAGTTGGAAATCTTTCCCTCTACATTTTTCAAAAGGTCAATCATAGGAAAACCAACTCGGTTCAAAACCGGAATATGGTAATAATAAAATGGCATCCCTGGCACTGCCTCCGCCACTTCCGCGCAACATGCGGCAAGCGCCTCAACATTAGCCGGTTTAAAATAAAACGGCGCAGTAAAAGACACGGCATATAAGTTTTGTTGTTGGGCAAAACGTGCAACATTCTTACAGTCTTCAAGACACGTTCCGCCCACTAAAGCCATTACTTTAAAATCCTCATCTCCTTTTGTAGCATCTGCCCAAGCTTTGATCACCACTTTCTTTTCATCGGCGGTCATGGAAACACCCTCCCCTGTTGAGCCACAAATGAACGCGCCGGTAATTCCGTTGTGTTTTAAAAAGCTATAATAGTCTGGAATCGCTGCAGGATTTAGACTTCCGTCTTCGTGCATTGGTGTGAAGGGCGCTGCAATTAAACCTTGCAGATGTTTTATTTTCATGATCTGTAATTTATTTGTTCAATCGGAGAAGTGCACTTTTGCTAAAATAAAATTCTCCATTTTTGTTGGTTTACTATTAAAGTCGTTTTATAATTATTTATTCTTACTCAATTCATCCGCATCCCAGTTCATACCTTTTCCTTTGTGAACCGGAACTGCCGTGAACATCCACTTCACAGGGTTTTGCCAATCTTTTCCTTTAAAAGTTTTTACCGGAAGTTTGACCAGGATTATATTCCATCCCTTTTTGAAATGAACTTTCGTGGGCGAACGGTACTCATAACCTTCGTCTACCAATGGTGTTTCTGAGTTTCCTTTCATTCCTGCATTTTGCCAATGAGGTGGAGCAATCAATTTTCCGTTCAGCCAAATTTTGCTATCACGGTTATCCCAGGTACCACTGTCCGGCGAATCTGTTGCTGTAGATCTTGAAAGGTTATTAAAACCAATCCACATGAAGCCGCTTCTGTCTGACGGTTTCCAAATTTTCGTGTATGCATACCAGGTAGTATTCTCTTTTGGGTCTTTTAACCATGAAGTAAGTACGGGAAACCACCAATGACGAAGGTAAATTGTACCACCTGTAACCGTTGCATCTGCAGCGGAATCAGTTAAAGAAACATTTTCATTTTCAGGCCAGAAAGTTCTTTTCAAATCGCCATTATTTTCAAAAGGCCCAAACATTTTCCAATGAAGGTTAGTTTGGCGCACATAGGGAAAAGGCAGGTGTTGAAAATATTTTTTCTTGTGGTCGATCAACCGGCTTTCAAATTCGCTAAAAGCTTTTGCTCTTCCCGAATCGCCGATGTTCACTACCATACCCGGAAAACCGCCACCGCGCCATGATCTTTCTGCAAAGGCAAGCATTGCAGGGTAAACGGGGTTCATCCGCAACAAATCATTTTCATTTGCAACACGGCGATCATTCCAAAGGCAAATTTCTCCCCCCAGTTTTTTTGAATCGCCCATTGTTGTATCACAAATTTTTCTTTCAAAAATGCTGACCACACTTTCCAGGGGATCCATGTGATTCAGGTACAAACTTCGCGAATCAATATACCTGACGTCAGGATTATCCAAACCTTTACTTTCCCACAATTGCCTGATTGTAGCAGTATCATAATTTCCGCCGGGATGCCATCCAATCGTTTGCTTTCCTTTTTGATGAA
Source organism: Ginsengibacter sp. (assembly GCA_051960475.1). GTDB lineage: Bacteria > Bacteroidota > Bacteroidia > Chitinophagales > Chitinophagaceae > Ginsengibacter. Next base: position 27,268 of record JBQCEG010000099.1, on the reverse strand, counting down.
TAAGGTCAACCATCTCAGGAATGAAATTTTTATTGGTAAACTTCACCTCGTCAGCACCAATGTGCAGGTAAGGAACATCATAAATAGCACAAAATTCTTTGACGATATTTTTAATGATAGCCAAGCCTTTTTCACTTTGCATATCGAAGCCAAAAGTTCTTGTAAAGGCAGCGCTGTGGCCCGGCATGTCAATTTCAGGAACGAAAGTAATGAAGCGGTCACGGCAATAATTTATCAAATCATTTATCTCCTCTTCACTGTAAAATTTCCCCTTGTCGCGGATCATATTTTGGGAATCCGTCAGTTGAGGATATCGTTTAATGGCAATCCTCCACGCAATATCTTCTGTTGGATGAAAATGAAAAACATTCAATTTATACCTGCTCATCACTTCAACCTGCTGCTTCAATAATTTGACGGATTGATAATTTCTTCCCACATCTACCATGTAACCGCGCCAGCTAAACGAAGGCCAGTCAACGATTTCACAACCTGCTACTTCATTTCCATTTTCAGTCAGCTGCCGCAAAGTTTGCAGACCATTGAAAATCCCGTGCGTCGAATTAGCGAGTAGTAAAATTTTATTCTTTGTAACCTTGAGCTTGTAAGCCTCTTCCGGAAAGGCCGCTGCATTGATCTTTTCGAGTTTCAGTTCTATGTGGGGAAGACCGTTTTTGGGCTTAAATAATATTGGCGATGTTTCATGGGTTATTTTTTGCAATGCAACGGCCAGGTTTTTTAAGGAAGCATCGTTGATCAAAATCGCCTTACAATTTTTAAGGATAAAATTTTCATTTGTCCATTTTACATTTTGTGGGAAAGGGATCAATGAAGGATGTGGTAACCCGGCTGCATTTGATGACAACTCAAAGCAGGTAAGCATTATCAAAAACAAAATCTTTTGAAAAACTCCTTTTATTGCATTTACCTTCATTATTACCACTTCAAAATTATTTGCACATTCAACCAATCAAGATAAAAATTTGTGCCCTTTATTTGTTTACTGTTTAGCATTTAAAAAAACCGGAAACAGGAATGCTCCCGGTTTACCTGATTATACTGCTTGCGAGAATCTTTATTAAAATGCCGGATATCCCGGTGTTTGTTGTAAAGCCGGATTGTTGGTTAAAGTGTTACGGTCAATCGGCCATAACAACTTGTAAGGTTCGGAAGAAGAAACCGTTGTGTATTCAAAAACATATTTTCCTGATGGATCCATTCTCCTCAAATCATACCAGCGTTTTCCTTCAAAAATGAATTCATCAAATCTTTCCTGCAGGATTGCTTCTTTGGGATCTGCATCAATTGCCTGGTTGGGATAACCCTGCACAGCAGGATCATAACTGGCACCAAACGCTCTTGCCCTCACCAGGTTGATCTCGTTGGAAGGATCTTGTCCCAAAATAACTTCTGCTTCTGCTTTTAACAACAGCAAATCCGCATACCGGTATATTGGGTAATCATTCGTATACTCCCGGCTACCCGCATTTTGTTCTCCTTTGTATTTACTTACAAATGCACCGGCAATTTGATAATTGCCACCATCCATGGTGTAAGCAGCAGTGATGGATGCCCATTTGCGGCTGTCTTTATCATCGAATCGCCTAAAGGTCGCAATCTTCACCGGCGCTCTGAGTAATCCTCCCCAATTGTCGTTCGTTACATCAAATTTCCGGTTCTGTGCAGAATCATAGTAATTAGCAATCAAACCTGTTTGTGGTTCAAATGTGCCGGTAAAAGGAAGCGTCGATTCATTTAATTCATTATGTATTGCGAGGATGATCTCATCATTTCCCTTATTGTTTGATGCAAACACATCTTCAAAATTTGGAAGTAAATGAAGCGAAGGAATATTTGATTGAATATCATTCAAAGCATTCAACGCCGTTGTGGCATCGGCAGTACCACCGCCACGATAACTAGTCCAGAGATAAACATGCGCTTTCAGCATGAGCGTAGCCGCTTTAGACCAATATCCTTTTTGATTTCTGAAAGAATAATCACCGCCGAAACTGTTTAAGGACAAATCGATGTCATTTTTGATGAGCGCGATCACACTATCCTCACTTGAAACGGGTTTTGCGAGATTGGAAACATCAATTGCTGTTGTTGGTTCGGTTTGAATGATCACCTTCCCCCATGATTTGTACAACTGGAAATAATAAAAGGCACGCATTCCATAAGCCATTCCCAAATAATAATTTTTATTTTCAGCGGTGACAATGTTCAGCGTATTCAATTTTGAGATCAGCAAATTGATCTGGTTGATATTAAAATAAAAACCACCATAGTTGCTCACCCCGGGATTGTTTCCGTCTAACGTATTGTTCCAAAGATTTTCAATTCCTTGAGTGGCTTCGCCGGTAAAGGCAGAACTTGATCCGGGATCTGTGCCGAAAATATCTGCACGTCCTTCACCTAAAAGTTCAAACGCCATCGTGTTGTTTCTGAATGCCTGTTCTATACCTGAAACAAATGCGTCCACCTGGTCAGGCGTCTTCCAATAGCTTGCATCACTGAGGCTGCTTACAGGAGCAAGGTCCAATTGCTTTGTGCAGGAGTTGATGGCAATTGCCAAAGCCAGTGTAGATAACGTTATAAAAATATTTTTTTTCATTTTGATCAGTTTATTCATTTAAAAAGTTACTTGTACACCCAGAATGAAAGATTTCGGAGTAGGATAAGTTCCCTGGTAAACTCCTCCTGCCGGTGGTTCCGGTGTGGGCCCGGTGAAGCTGGTTATGTAAAACAAATTGTCGGCGCTCGCAAAAACCCTTGCCTGCGAAAGCACTTTTGTTTTTGCAAGCAAGCCATGGCTGAAATCGTATGAAAGCGTAATTTCCCTGGATGCGAGGTAACTTCCGTTTTCATAAAACCTCGAATTATTTCCGTTAAGCGCGGGACTGGCATTATTGATTCTTGTATAATTTTTCTTTCCCAGCGGAGCGGCCACCTGGTCAGCATAATATACTTTTGGAATATCTGTGTTTGTATTTGTGGGCGACCATGAATTCTTCTGCCAATCAATGTAATTGAAAGTTCCCTGGTAATTTCCAAGGATACGCGCTACCTGGTCGTTATAAATCACATATCCTGTCGCAAACTGGAAGCGTGTGTAAAGGCTCACGTTTTTATAAGACAAAGTAATGTTGAAACCACCTGTCCATTTTGGATTGATGTTGCCAATGTACACCTGGTCGCGGTTGTCAATGGTATCATTATGATCCACATCGAGCCAGTTGACATCTCCCGGTGTGATAAAATTTGCAGCGGTAGTATTCGGGCCACCAATTTTTGCAATGGCATCATACCTGTTTCCTGCAACTTTATCGATCTCTCCCTGGTTTGCGAAAATAGAAACCTGTTTAAAGGCATACACGTCACCCAATGACTGTCCTTCCTGGTAACCACCTACCCAGATCAACTGACCGGATTTTGGATCATACACCTGGAAGCCTCCCTGGCGGTTGTTTGGTTGACCATTAGGCGGTAACTGCAAAATTTTATTCTTAACATAAGAAGCAGTTGCACCCACTTCCAGTTTCAAACCATTCGGATTGTTGATAATATTTGCATTTGCCGCAAATTCATATCCTTTATTCTGGAAAGTACCGAGGTTGGTTCTAACAGAATTAAATCCTGTATAACCCGGTAATGAAAGATTGGTTAACAGGTCGCTTGTTCTCCTGTCAAAATAATCGAAGATGAGTGTGACACGGTTTTCCAAAAATCCCAGGTCGAGACCGAGATCAGTTGTTTTACTTTTTTCCCATCTTAAATTATTGTTGATAATGCCTGTATTTAAAAATCCTGCATGACCGTCGTAAAGTCCCTGCAGGCTATAACTTCCCTGCACTTCATAATCACCCAGCCCGGCAACGTTTCCGTTGATACCATAACTAACTCTTGGTTTCAAAGTAGAAACAAATTTTGAGATACCGCTATTTTGGAAAAACTTCTCTTTATGCATATTCCATCCTGCAGACATTCCGGGGAACACACCAAAACGGTTTCCCTGAGGAAGACTTGAAACGCCATCTCTCCTGAACACCAGTGTCAACAAATAACGGCGGTCGTAGTCGTAGTTCAACCTTCCGAATTCTGAAACAATACGATATTCAGATTTAGAACTGTAATTACTTCCGGGATTAAAAACCGTAGAAGCGTTCACGGTGGGAATATCGTCAGTGGGCGCCTGGCTTCCCAAGACCTGCATATCAAAACCTTTCGTTCCGAAATATTCGGTACCAAGCATGGCGTTCACATCGTGCTTACCGAATGAGTGTTGGTAATTGATGATCCCGTTAAATTGTTGCTGAAAGCTCCTTGAATAATATGCATAGGCCGTGCGGCTTGTATTGCCGGGATTCGGCGGATTTGAAAATATCTGCGAATAATTTTGGGTCGCTTTCTGGAAAGACTGGTCCAATTGTTCAAAATAATACCCGGAACCGGTTCCTTTCACATAAAGGTCAGGAAGAATATCCCATTTTACGGATGCATTTGCGGTGATACGGTTCACTTCATCACTCCTGTCTCTTTTACTCAACCAATAAAGCGGGTTTCCATCATTAACTCCAACACCCGGGTTAGGTTGTGCCTTTGCAGAATCAAGCCACGGGTTCATTGTAGGCCATAAAGAAAGATTACGGTACATATTATTTACCTCACTTCCATTCACGCCCAATTGTGAAGAAGTAGAAGCGTTTACACCCGAACTTACTTCAACATTGGGTTTAACTTTATAGGAACCATTTATGTTGCCTGAAAACCTTTTATAGCCTGAGCCAACAATTACTCCATCTTCCTTATAATAATCAAAGCTGGAATAATATTTTCCTTTATCATTACCTCCCGTTACATCCAGGTAATGATCCTGTGTTTGTGTATTTCTGAAAACAAGATTTTGAATTTCACCACCGTGATCTTTAAATATTATAGTGCCTCCATATGGATCTCCAACAGTGTCCCAACCTTTATTTAAGAGATAGGCGTTAGAAGGATCGTATTCTCGAATGTCAAAGGTGGCCAGGTCCGCTGAATCTGTAAGAAGCCCATATCCCCTGCTTTTATTTACAGCAGAAAGCGATCTGCCTGAATTAAGATTTCCCAACCTGTTGTAATAGATAAAATCTTTTGCATCAAGGTATTTATAACCTTTCCGGGCCTGATTGAATCCTTGTGTGAATTTGTAGGAAATTTCTGCTTTTCCTCTTTTACCGCTTTTCGTAGTGATGAGGAGTACGCCGTTATTCGCACGTGCTCCATAAATGGCAGTGGCTGCAGCATCTTTTAATAATTGAATAGATTCAATGTCTTCAGGCGGAATATCATTATAAGAACGAATGATCCCGTCTACTACTACCAATGGGCCACCGGGACTATTGATAGAAGCGCCGCCGCGCAACAAAACCGAAGGTCCTGCGCCGGGTTGGCCTGTTGTATTTACTACATTAATACCGGGAAGTGTTCCCTGCAGTGCACTGCCGACATTAGCCCTGGGTACATTTTTTAAAACGGATTGATCGAGCTTGGCAACAGAACTGGTAATGGTTGACCGGTTTTGGGTTCCGTAACCCACGACAACGACTTCGCCCAATTTGCCTGCATCTGCGTGTAGCTCTACCGTTAGTTCAGAAGATTTTTCAACTTTTACATCTTCATCTTTGAAACCCGTGTAGCTAAAAGTTAGTACATCACCGGTGGAGGCATCAATGGTAAATTGTCCTTCGGCGTTGGATTGAGTACCCACACCTGACTTCTTAATAATAATGCTAACCCCAGCTAAAGGTTTTCCATCTAAGTCTGAAATTACTGTACCGCTTACTTTTTTTACCTGTGCCCATGAAGTGGCAGAGAGAAAAAGACAGCTGAGTAAAATTGCAATTTTCAAATAAGAAAATTTCATTTCGGAAAGGTTTAAAATTATTTTGTATTATGTTTGACATAATAAAAGTAAATGCTTAATTTTATATCACCAAAAAAATATCTTTCTTTTTCGGAAAAAACTTTTTTGGAAATTCATTTATACATTTGAAAAATGTTTTTTAACCTTCTACAACATGAACTCTGCCTTATTTAAAAAAAGCCTTCAAACCGTTGATACCAGTACACTTGTAGATAAAGTGGAAAAGAAACTGGTGGAAATTTTGCAAAAAAAGAAATTAAAGGTAGGTGACAGTATTCCGAAGGAAGTGGAGCTTGCCGAAACTTTGGGTGTGAGCCGAACAGTGGTGAGAGAAGCATTATTAAGACTTCGGATGATGGGACTGATAGAGTCGAAAAAGAAAAAGGGAGCGGTGATCACCAGCCCTGATCTTTTTGGTATTATGAGCAAAAGCATGAACCCGCACATACTTGACCAGGGAACACTAAAAGGCATCTTTGAAATAAGGCTGGCCCTGGAAATCGGCATGGCAGATTTTCTTTTTCACCGGGTAACCAAAGAAGATATTGAAGAACTCAAGGAGATCGTAAAGAAAGAACCGAAAATAACGGACCAGCACTTATTTAATATAGAGCATGAAATTGCGTTTCATGGAAAATTATATGAGATAACAGGAAATGAAACATTAAAAAAGTTTCAGAAAATGCTGTTGCCTGTTTTTGATTATGTGCATCATAGTGGTTTGCTGGGTAAAGAGACGCCTCTCAAAAAATTCGTTTCACATAAAGGGCTTGTGGATGTGTTGGAAAAAGGAACGCCTGAAGAATTCAGAAAATCAATGCGGCTTCATTTGGAGAATCACTTTGCAAGGATATTTGATTAAGTGTAGTTAAAGGAAGAAAAGATTTGCTTTTGCTGGCGCAAAAGGTTTTCGCGCACAAAGACAGGAAGGCACGAAGATGCACGAAGGGAAAAGAGTTAATAGTTCATAGTTCATAGTTCGTAGTTCCTAGTTCGTAGTTCGTAGTTTCCTTTTCATATTATTTCGTTGACAGATAAAAATTTTTTTGTTTCTTTTTGACAAGTTTTGTGAGAAGAAAAAGGTGTGGGTGATTTTGCTTACGCAAAACGTTTTTTGCATCACGAAGACACGGAAGACACGAAGATGCGCGAAGGGGAAAGAGTTCATAGTTCATAGTTTATAGTTCGTAGTTCCTAGTTCCTAGTTTCCTTTTCATATTATTTCGTTGACAATTAAAATTTTTGTTGTTTCTTTTTGACAAGACTAAAGAGAAGAAAAAGGGGAGGCTGATTTTGCTTACGCAAAACGTTTTTTGCGCACGAAGACACGAAAGACACGAAGATGCACGAAGGGAAAAGAGTTCATAGTTCGTAGTTCATAGTTCATAGTTCACAGTTTCCGTTTCATATTATTTCGTTGACAGATAAAATTTTTGTTGTTTCTTTTTCACCCGACTAAAGAGAAGAAAAGGGGGAGGGTGATTTTGCTTACGCAAAAGGTTTTTTTACGCCACGAAGATACGGAAGACACGAAGATGCGAGAAGGGGAAAGAGTTCATAGTTCATAGTTTATAGTTCATAGTTCATAGTTCATAGTTCATAGTTCGTAGTTTCCTTTTCATATTATTTCGTTGACAGATAAATTTTTTGTTGTTTCTTTTTGACAAGACCAAAGAGAAGAAAAAGGTGTGGGTGATTTTGCTTACGCAAAACGTTTTTTGCGCACGAAGACACGAAAGACACGAAGGGGCACAAAGGGAAAAAAGTTCATAGTTCATAGTTCGTAGTTCATAGTTCATAGTTCATAGTTCATAGTTCGTAGTTTCCGCTTCACGTTATTTCGTTGCCAGATAAATTTTTTTTTCTTTTTGACCAAAGTAAAGAGAAGAAACAGGTGAGCTTGCTTTTGCTTACGCAAAAGGTTTTTTGCGCCACGAAGACACGAAAGACACGAAGGGGCACAAAGGGAATTAGAGATACGGGCATGGATTAAGGCCTCATCCCAACCCTTCTCCAAAGGAGAAGGACGTGCTCTGTAGGAGGCTGTAAATTCATTTTGACGCTTTTTCCTTTACTCAATTTTTATTGGGAACGAGGGGGACAGAGGGGAACACCCGCAGTCACAGGGATGGAAAAGTTGGGAGAAGCGAAAACCTCACAGCAGGACCAAAGAATTAAGGTTGAAGTCAAAATTAAATAAGCCAACATTTTTGACAAGAAGTGGCAATATCAACAAAGAGCAAGTCCCCTGCTTTTTATTTTCATTTTGCAGGAATAGTAAATAAACGAAGCACGATTAATTCTTGTACCTTTGCTTTCAGACTCTTTAGTCCTCTTCTGGCAATATGTTTGCTGATACATCTTCGCCCCGGTTCAGATTCGTTTAATGATAGATAAACTTTTAAATCAAAATTATGTTTGTTCCTGCTTTCAAAAAAGAAGCACCGGGCAACATTCAAAAACATGAAAAACCTTACTGTTATCACCGATCCCGTTTTTATAAAGCCTTCAAAATATTCCGCTCTTGATCAGTTCTTTTTAAAATTCATCCGTGACGAACGCGATCTTCCATTTATGTATCTCACTGCCAGGATATCGCTGACACTTATCCCCCTTGGACTTTTGTTATATATGCCTTTTATCAACGGATGGCTTTGGTGGGCACTTGCGATTGCCTATGCTTACCTGAATAATTTTGTTTTCAAAGGCCCTTTCGGTTTGATGCTTCATTGCACCAGCCACCGGGTTTTCTTCAAAAAAAAATATGCTTACCTCAACCATTACCTTCCCTGGGTAGTAGCTCCTTTTTTTGGTCATTCTCCTGAAACGTATTTTACGCATCATATCGGCATGCATCATGCAGAAAATAACCTGGAAAATGACGAGAGCAGCACCATGCCTTTTCAAAGAGATTCGATAAAAGATTTTTCAATTTATTTTGGAAAGTTTTTATTGAGAGGAGTGTATGACCTCGCGAGGTATTTCTTTTACAGAAAAAGGAAGAAACTGATGTTTCGCGCGGTGCGCGGTGAATTCTTGTTTATTTTATTTTGCGTTGCCCTGTCATTTATTAGTTTAAAGGCGACGCTATGGGTGTTCGTCATCCCGATGTTTATTTACAGGCTGCTGGCTATGATGGGAAACTGGGCACAACATTCTTTCATTGATGCTTCGGATCCGGGTAACGAATATAAAAACAGTATCACGTGCATCAACACGAAATACAACCTCAAATGCTGGAATGACGGCTATCACATCAGCCATCATGAAAAACAAACCCTGCACTGGACAGAACATCCTTTGCATTTTCAAAAGACGCTTCATAAATATGTAACTAACAGCGCGATCGTATTTGATGGCATTCACTTTTTGCACGTATTTACCTGGCTAATGAGAAAGCGCTATGATCTTCTTGCCAAAAATTTTGTGAGCCTGGATAACAAATTCGAGGATTCCAAAGAAGTGGAAACTTTTCTGAGATCGAGAACGAGAAGGTTCGGGGCTGCTACTTAATCTGGATTGAATAAAAACGAGGGTCAAACAAAAGCTCCTGCCCCCTCCCGCTGATCCTCAGCCCCTGGAACAGACATCACGCATTTGCTTTCGCAAAAGTTTATTGCGCACGAAGACACGAAAGGCACGAAGGGGCACAAAGGGCAAAGAGTTCATAGTTCATAGTTCATAGTTCGTAGTTCATAGTTCGTAGTTTCCTTTTCATATTATTTCGTTGACAGATAAAATTTTTGTTGTTTCTTTTTGACAAGACTAAAGAGAAGAAAAAGGGGAGGCTGATTTTGCTTACGCAAAAAGTTTTTCGCGCACAAAGGCAGAAAGGGGCACGAAGGGCAAAAGTCGGTTTAAGGTTTAAAGAGGTCCATCACTAATACGCAACGTCCACTAACGTGAGACGTTGCTGAGAACCTAACTTTCTTTACGCCTGAAAATTTGTTGTGAATCCTGTTATTTTTTTCACTATATATTTGAGGTATAGAATATGCAAACTTTTTTTATCAATTAAAATACAATTTCCATGGCAGAAAATCAACAGGATGGTAAGGAGCCGTCCGTTTCCAGAAGAAATTTCATCCGCAACACTTCTCTTGCTGCAGCCGGTTTTTATATTGTGCCGCGACATGTGTTGGGAAGAGGTTTTGTAGCTCCCAGTGATAAATTATTAATTGCAGGCGTCGGCGCCGGAGGTAAAGGCGGCGATGATCAGCGACATTTCGCCAAAACAGGAAAAGCAGAAATTGCTTTTCTGTGTGATGTGGATGATCGCCAGGCAGTTCAGAACCGTAAATTATTTCCCAAAGCAAAATATTACCATGACTGGCGGGAAATGTTTGAAAAAGAACATAAACATTTTGATGCAGTGGATGTAGGCATTCCTGATCATAACCATGCGACAGTTGGATTTCATGCGATGCAATTAGGTAAACATGTATATGTACAAAAACCTTTGACCCATGATATTTGGGAAGCACACATGATGGGTGAAGCTGCAAAACGGTATAAAGTAGTTACCCAAATGGGCGACCAGGGTACTTCCGGAGATGGTGTACGCCAGTTAAGAGAATGGTATGAAGCAGGAATTATTGGTGAAGTACATACTGTTCATTGCTGGACCAACAGACCGGTATGGCCCCAGGGAGTTCAATGGCCAACCAAAAATCCACCCGTACCTGCTGGTCTTAACTGGGACCTTTGGCTGGGAACTGCACAGCAACATCCTTATGAAGATATGATCGTGCCCTTCAACTGGAGAGGATGGTGGGATTTTGGCACCGGGGCGATTGGTGATATGGCCTGTCATATTGTTGGCCCTGTGTTTAAGGTGCTTGGACTTCAATATCCGACAGAAGTGGTAAGCAGTGTAAGTACACCTTATGTAGACAACTGGCAACAGGCATATTATCCTCAGAGTGGTCCTGTTTCGTCGTCTTCACACCTGAAGTTTAAAGGAAAAAGTGGGCAGGATGTTAGTCTCAGTTGGATGGACGGTGGCATTCAGCCTCCGCGCCCCGAAGAATTAGGACCTAACGAAATAATGGGTGGTAAAGGTGATAAGGGAAATGGCGTAATCTTCGAAGGCACCAAGGGTAAAATGATGTGTGGCGTTTATGGAGAAGATCCCCAATTGTTACCTACATCGCGTACGAATGAAGTGAATGTTCCTAAAAAATATCCGCGTGTGCCGGGTGGTACCGATGGGCATTATGGACAATGGGTAGAGGCATGCCTTGCGGGTTATGGCAATATGGAAGTAGATTCACCCTTTGTGGAATATGCTGTTCCGCTGACGCAAAGTATCTTGATGGCCAACCTGGCTATCCGCAGCTTTGATTACAGGGAACCAACAGCCGATGGAAAAGGATTTACTTATCCCGGACGTGGCATTACGCTTCAATGGGATCCGGAAAACCTGAAGGTTACCAACTTTGATCCGGCTAACCAGTTTGTAAAACGCACTTACCGTGAAGGATGGCCTGAATTGAAATTCTAAAATCAGTTTTTTCATAGAAAATGAAAGGCGAAGTGGGGAGCTTCGCCTTTCTTATGAGGCACCTCATTGCCAGGAGCCTGTAAATAGCTTTCGGGGTGGTTGGTGGTACGAAACATTTCTTTGCCGTGGTTCTCATTCAAACTTCCATTCGAGAAAATCTGAAGTAGGCTATTTTTTCGATTCCCGATAGCTCCCGCTATGCAGGCATCATGCTTTTGCTTGCGCAAAAGTTTATTGCGCACGAAGACACGAAAGGCACGAAGGGGATCAGGGTTAATTCGAAAATTGGAAAATGTGAAAATTGGAAAATGGAAAATGGATGTTGTGGCTTTGTTTTTCGTGTATGTAGGGTTCCTGTTTGAAGAGTTGAAAGTAGTTTCACGCACTTGAAATTCCTTTTGATTTAACGTTTAGTGAACCTCAATATCTCCCGGCTCAATGAATGGATTCAACCAGTTGTACTGGTAGCGATAAAAACAACCTGATTTATATAATTGCCCTTCTATTGCTTTGATGGTTCAATGGCTATCTCAGCCGGTTCGGTCACATCTATTTCATACCTGCCTTTGTATTCTTTTATAATCCCGGTCACGCACACATTTTTCTCGGCATACATCGCTTCTGCCGGTTGGGGAAAATTACCCCTGTCTTCTGCGCGTATTACAATCGTTAAAGGTGAATTGGGATAAGGAGCGCCGAGGTTGATAAAAGTTATTTTCTCCAAAGATTTCACACCAAATACTTTACTGCATACCCTCACAGAATCGCCGACATGCGCGCTGGCAGAATCTACAGAAATGGCCCTTTGGCAAAAAGCAGTTACTGAAATAAAACATGTAAAAACTACAGTGATTAATTTTTTCATAAAAGGCGGTGGGCATTTGAGAAAGCAAAGTTAGGTGGAAATAAAACGTTTTCCTTTACACAATTTATACTGGGGACGAGGGGGACAAAGGGGACGAAGTCGCTGGTGTGAGATAGTGCATAGAAGAGAAAGCCTCACGTCTATTCCAAAGGATGAAAGTTAAAGTCAAAATCAAATATCGAACATCGAACAAGGAATAATGAATGATGAAGGGAGGGTTATTGGAAATTGAGAAAATGTGAAACACCTAGCCTCACCGGTTGGATGTTTTGCCTGCGCAAAAATCTTTCCACGCACAAAGGCACAAAAGACACGAAGATGCACTAAGGGAAGTTATTCTATAAAACCTCATCCCAGGCCTTCTCCAAAGGAGAAGGACGTGCTGTGTTTAGCGGTTAATTTATATGGGGTTTGTATCTCTTAGATGGTTTTTAATGGGACAAAGGGGAAAGGGGGACTGGAAAGAATAAAGGTCTGTGGTTTTGCCCTGGAAAAGTTTTTTGTGGTTGAAGGGATTAAAGCTTTAAAGTTTAGGGTTTAGGGTTGGGAAAGAAAAAAGGTAAAAACCCCCTAAATAAAGATGGAAGGTTTCATCAACTTTGATATGAGAATTACGAATTACGAATTACGAATTAGGAATTGAGACTTGTGCGTAATGCACGAGGATTAGCGGATTGCGAAAGCCTTTTTGGGTGAGAAGGAGGATGATGATATTCTTACAATTATAGCCAGATTATTATAAAAAAACTGAGATGGCTACCGGAAGCCAAAAATATGAAGCATATGATGAGCTGTACCCGGAATACAACCGGGTGGAGCTGATAAAGCATTATGTAGTTGAGCACCTGGAAAATGATCTAAGCGCTTCAGTTGTAGCCAATGAATTTAAAATAAGTCTCTCCACACTCCACCATCTTTTTAAAAAATACGGGGAGCAGACTTACCAGCGGTATGTTGAAGAAATGCGCATGAACAGGGCGATTTATTTGATCACCAAAGAAGGGTTCAGGGTTAATGAAGCCATGTATGCTACCGGCTATCAACACAGGGCTACTTTTAATGCCGCATTCAAAAGAAAGTTCAACCACACTCCAAGTCACTTCAGAAAGTAGGTTTACAGAATATTATACATCACAGGCCGATAGGCTGCAAAATAGCAGCATTCCTAACTCCTTTTCCCTTGCCTTCGCTTTAATTGCATCTGAAATTCGTAGTAAGAAAAATAACTTTCGCCCAACCTTCGTACACCTGGATTACTTAATACTGTGTTCTTGCCACAGCATGGTAAGAAAACAAGTTAAAAACTTACTGCGGTGGACAAATTATTCTCATTTTTAAAACGCCTGCATCCCGTGTCCCAATCACTGGAAGCGGAGCTGCGCAACCGTTGCCGCTTTACCATAAAGAAAAAGAATGAGTTCCTTCATTTTGAAGGCGAAGTGTGCCGGTATGCGTGGTACCTGCAAAGAGGACTGGTACGATGTTACTATAACCGGAAAGACCGGGAGGTGACGACCTGGTTCCTGGAAGAAAATAATGCGATCGTACTGTTTACAAGCCTGTTTAAACAAAAGAAAAGCCTGTTCAATTTACAGGCGCTTGAAGACTGCGAACTATATTCAATCCATTACCAGGACATACAGGCACTGTTCAGGAAATACCCGGAAGCGGTTACATTACACCATATTATTTTTGAAGGTTATAGTAACCTCAGCAATCTTAAAATAAGGGCGACGAGTATGCTTTCCCCAAAGGACCGCTACCGCTATTTTGAAAAGCACTTTCCACATTTATTAAACCGGCTAAAACTTGAATATATAGCTTCCTACCTGGATATAAGCAGAAGGTCGCTGGCAAGGGCAAGAGGCTTATGAGCATCACTCCCACCTCTAATAATGATGTTTCCTATTCAATAAGATTAAAAAGTTCGACCCTTATTATTTCTTTTTAAAAAAGTGCCAAATGGCACACGGTGCCGCATTTGACGGCTCTAATTTTATAACCGGAAGCAAGGAAAAGGTTTACAGATTCACACTAAACGATCCTTGCGCCATTAAAGATGAAATATGAAAAAGTGGATCATCCATATTATTTACCGGTTCTTACATTTCTTATTCGCCTGGTTGATTACTGATAAAGCCAAAAAGACAAAGGATGAAAATGAAAAGTATGAATTTGATCTTATTATAGTCAGGGTGGTATACGCTGGGGTGGTTTTGGTGTTCGCATGTCTGTGGAGGGAAAGTGTTTTCCGATGCGGCAGCACCGCGTTAATTCATTACAAAGGGGGTAAGCGTATTCATTGAATATTCCTGCACCGGCCCATCCTGCCTAAAGGAGAATATCATAATTTTTTTATTTAAAACAAATACAATGAAAAGGTATATTTTAGGAATACTGGCGGTAATCATTATATCGGCCGCCAGTGCCTTCACGCTCGTTAAAACAAACAACGGGCATAAGCATAAGGTATTAACGACCTGGTATTTTGATGGAACATCTGCTCAAATAAAGGATGCTTCTCACTGGAGAAATACAGGCACCGCTCCTTCCGACTGCCAGTCTATGGGGAATAGGCCATGCTCCATTAACGTTGATGCGAGCGACCAGTCGGAGCTTCAGGATTATCTTGATCCGCTAACCGCCGGTCAGATAACTTCCCAATCGGCCCAAAAGAGACCGTAAAGCGAAAACCGGGCGGCGCCACCCGGTTTTTTCTTTTTAATTATATAACTTTTTTATCACCTCTCATTCTGTTGCATTCCTGAAGCAGCAATCACATCTTCAGGAATAGGTAAAGCGAAGCGAGGGTCGCCCGGCGGAAGTGTATAGGTTTTGCCATTTACCTTTCTTACCAGGGTTATCCCTGCTCCTTCTTTATTCAATCTTTTAATATCCATCCATCTCAATTCACGCATCAGCAGTTCCTTGCGTCGCTCAGCAAGAATCAGCCCCAACGCTTCATTTTCCGAAGCTGCAGACAGCGGCACAAAAGTTCCCGCTTTGTACCGGCTTGTGAGCAAGGTGTTGAGATCGTTCATCGCTTCTGCAACTTTCCCTTCACGGGCATAACATTCTGCTCTTGTAAGATATACTTCATCAGTAGCTACGCCTGTAAATAATCCCATGTAACCACTATAAAATCCTTTAAAACCATAAGTCCCATTACCATTATCAATAAAGAACAAAGTTTTTCGAAGGTCATTGCTATCATACGATTGTATAAGAAATGAATCTATTTTGGCCGTCCAGTTATACAGCGGTTCTCCCAAAGCTGATCCCTTGTCAAATATTACTTCGGCATTCAGCGCCTGGAAAGGATAACCGGCAGAAGCATCAATCGTATTGTAATCTAAAAGCGTATGATAAAGCTGCAGGCACGAATCTGCATATAAGCCTGCATTGGAATAGTCGCCCATCCAAAGACAGGTACGTGCAAGCAGGGCGAAAGCAGCCGGTTTGGAAGCCCGTGGCGCCTTAAGCGGAATAACAGGAAGCAATGCAGCCGACTCTTTTAAATCAGCAATAATCTTGTCGTATGTTTCCTGCAGCGTAGCACGCACCGATACTTTATTAAAATCCGTAGTGGTACGGAGTACGATGCCCGTCGTTGTTGCAGCGCTTGCCTTATCGTAGGCAAGCGTCCACCCGGAAGCAATATCCATAAACCGGTTCGCCCGTAACATCAGGGCCTGCCCCTTGATATTATTGTATTCATCTGCATTTTCGGGAGTCTCGTCAATTTTATTCAGTTGTTCAAGCACTGTATTCGAATAATAAACAGATGAATAAAAATATTCCCAGTCATTGCCAAGGTCACCGGTAAGGAAAATATGGTCTTTTGCCCAAATGTACATTCGACGGTCTTCCTCGTAATAAAGGGCTTGCCAATCCGCATCAGTGAGGTAATAATCATCAGCACTTATTTCGGAAGCCGCGGCGGCGCTACTACCGTTAACGACGCCATAATTGTCAAGCAGTGATTGGAGGTCGGCAAGGGTGGAAGCCACGGCAAGCGATTCATCTGACTTTTTTGCCAGGTATTTCTTGCAACCGTTAATTCCTGTAAAAAGCAACGCCAGCAGCACGATCGTCAGGCCAGGTTTAATTCTAGTAGTCATGATTTTTGATTTTTAGTTAAGGTTTAATCCTGATCCCAAATGACCAGGCGAGGGGTTGAGGCAAAGGGTAGAGCCCGTAATTGTAGTCAGGGTCTATATGGTCTTTGTTGGCACGCCACAGGATGCCGATGTTATTTGCATTGCCATACAATTGTATCGACCTTAGCGGCAGTTTAGGAAACCGTTCACGGGTAAATTCATATTCCAGATTGATGTATTGCAACCGTACATGGTCGCCTTTGTATACCAGCACTTCAGAGCCTGCATAGAAATTATCACGCGCTGACACCGCAGGGTATGTCATCGAAGGGACATTGGTTGTCAACTCATCGCCCGGCTTTTGCCATCGGTTTGCAAAATCGGCATTACCGGCCCAATACTTATAAAGGTTGGAATAGTTGATGGAAGCCCGTCTGAAATAATAACCCAGTTTAAAAGTGATGCAGAAATTAACCGAGAAGCCTTTATAGCTTACCGTGTTGATAAGGGAACCGTAGTGGGTAGGAATGGCCGAACCTACATATGTAAGGTCCGTAATATCTGCGTTTACGGTCATGCCCCTGTAGTCCTTACTTACTTTACCGTCGAGGTAGCCCTGCGGATCGCCTGTTTCAGGATCCAGCCCAGCCCATTTATAGGCAAATAACGAATAGATCGGTTTCCCTTCCACACCAGAGACAGGAACAGTGGAACTGAATGAGATGAAATTACTTGCCTGTTGTGAATTTAAGTAATAAGTAACCACCTCATCCGCGTTATAACTATAATTAAGCGTTGTCATCCATTTCACCTGCCGGTTGATATTAATGCTGTTTATTTGCAGGTCAATTCCATGGCCTTTAATAGCCGCTACGTTTTTATTGATTTGTGAGCCTACGCCACCGGTATAATCCAACTGTGCGGCACCAAAAAGGTTTGTTCCTTTTTTTTGATAATAGTCAATACTGCCGCTGAGTATATTGTTTTTGGTTTTAAAATCCAGGGCCAGGTTCATCATTTGTGAAGTTTCCCATTGCAGGTCAGGATTGTTATAATTGGTAAAATATGAAAAAGGAGTGCCCGTATAAAAATTGACGGTTGAGTAATATTGTATGGTAGTTACAGCTGCTTTTGAAGGATTTACATTCCCCGAGGAGCCGTAGGTGCCTCTCAGCTTAAGAAAAGGTAGTGAGGCCCATCTATAGAATGGCTCTGCTGAAAGATCCCATGCAGCTCCCGCAGACCAAAACGGATTCCAGAGATCATTGGTATTAACGCCGAAAAGATTGGAAGCGTCACGACGTGCACTGGCAGATAGGGTATACTTTGACCGGAAGGTCCACGCCGCATTGCCATAATAAGAAACGTAGCGTATTGTTTTGTCGCTGATGGCGCTATTAGAGGGAATGTAATCGGCGTAACCGGTTATAAAGTCGGGATAGGCATTAGCTTCACTTACACTACCGAAAGAAAGATTGTCACTATTATAACCGTAATACCGGGTTTGGTTTCCTGTTGTGTGCGCAGAACGAATCTCGGTACCTGCAATTGCTACCAGGTGATTATCAGACCAACTGTGGTCAAAGTTGAGCTGGCCTCGCAAATTGTGTGATTGCAAAAGAGAATGACTGATGTCGTAAATGCCGCCCACCGGGATCGGGTATGACACTTCACCGGAAGGACTTATTTGTGTAAACCGGTTAATCATATCGCGCGTATAATAGCTTTGCCCATCTGAAAGGCTGTTTATCCCGTTATCTTCCCGTTCATAGCGGTAGGAAATCCCTGCATTCAGCCATTTGGTAAACCGGTAACGGATACCCGCATTAATGAGAACGGAGGTCAAAACAGATGCGGAAGTAGTATGCTTATAGTCTTCCAGGGGGTAGTAATGCCAGTCAAGCAGTTTACCATCACCGGCGCCGGCGATGTAACTCAGGGAATGGTCTTTTACTACTGCCACCGGGTTGCCTTTATCGTCCGCTAGTTGCATATAGGGCAAAAAGTATTCGCCGGATTTTTGAGTGATATCACCATAACCCGCTTTGCCACTGGTTGTTTTACTTTGCGTGTAATAAACACCGCTTTCAAGCTGCAGGTTCTTTAAAGGCTTGAGGGTATTTTGAAAATGAAGGTTCAGGCGGCCATATCCGGCATCAAGGTCGCTTTCGTCCTGGTCGTAGCCGGTAAAAGCAAGCCATTTCCATTTGTCACTTCCGCCCTGTAGTGTTAATGCGTATTGTTGGTTAACGGATGGCTGGTATACATACCGGATAAACTGATCCCGTACATCTATTTTCCTGAGTGCGTTGATCTGCGCATTTGCATCCGCTTCTGAAATAGTGCCGTTTGTTTGTTGATTCAGGAGTTCTACTACCGGCGACAATTCAGGATGGTCTGAAGCATTGATGTACCTGTCATAATATCCTTTACCGTAAAGCATCTTTTCCACGTCAATGAAATCGGATGAAGACATTTGTTTCAGGTACGAAAGATCAGGTTTATCACCTATGCTGAGGTTCGAATTAAATTCTACTGACAAAGGTTGATTGAAAGCTGCGCTTTTGGTAGTTATCACTATTACGCCGTTACCGGCTTTGGCTCCCCATATTGAGGAAGCCGCTGCATCTTTAAGGAGGGTAACACTCTCCACATCGTTAGGGTTGATGTTGGAAATATCGCCGTCATAAGGAAAGTTGTCTACCACGATCAGCGGTTCTTTCGGCCCCTGAATGGTACTCAGGCCACGAATCAACAGTTTGCCGGAAAGGTTGGTCCCCTTGTCGCTCAGAAGGCCGTTGGCTACTGCCGGAAGCCTGCTTAGTACATCCACGCTTACCTGCCGGTTTAACAAATCGTTGCCCACCTGCGAAAAAGAGCCTGTGGCCCTTTCTTTCGGCAGTTGCTGGTAGCCTGTGGATACCATTACTTCATCCAGTTTTTTTGCAACAGGCACAAGGCGTATTACCAACGGTTCTTTCAATGGTACAGATATTTGCAATTGCCTCGTTTGGTAACCGACATAAGTCACAATCAGTGTAAATGACGGAGCTTCCGCAGGAATATAAAAATTACCGTTATCGGCTGTTGAAGTTGAAACATGTGTATTTTTTATCGATACAGTGGCACCGGAAAGGGGTGTATTGTTGTCGGACGAAACCACCTTACCGGCAATGTTTATTTGCCCGTATGATACGATGGAAAAAATATTAAACAGAAGCAGTATAATATATTTCATTTTAATTTAGGTTTATTGATTAAGAATAATATCGGGATGGATTTATTTTTTATCAGTTAGGACGAACATGTTGATGACTCTCTTTTCTTTTACCAGTTCCAACCCGTATGTAAGGAGTTCTGACCGGATCGTTTGAAGACCGGTTGCGCCGGACAATTCAATATCCACCTGTCCCCCGTATCCCGTTTCATCAATTACCGGCAGAGGGATGGTTTGCAGGCTGTTTAATTCATTAACCAGGAAACTGAGGGGATAATTGGTAAGGCAGGAGGGCTTTTTATAAAACAGGGTATTTTGCTTTTTTCCCCCTCTTGTTTTCAGCTTATCGGTACTGTCAACCCGGCGAAGTACCAAACACCACTCTTCGCGTTTTTGAATGCTGCCAATAAAGTTGCTGTAGCGATTGAGGTCTCTCAGGATGAAGGGGTATAAAGAATCTGCAAGTGCTACGGGCACCATTATATCGAAGTTGTAAGCATTGGCGGTGCTGTAAAGCCCGTAATCGCCCCTGGTAAGAAGCACTTCTGATGAATCCTTTACCCTGATTATCCGCCGCTTTTGTGAATACGTATCGTGGCGGGCACTAAATAAAGAATACATAACGGCCTCGTACATATTTATCAGCACCTCGTTGGTAAACGCCCTGCCTCTTATAACGGAGCCCTCTCTCCTCAGCACGGTACCACTACCAAGACCCGGATAGTAGCCTTTGGAAAAGATAGAATAGTAAAGCAGGTCGTCAGTGGGTGGGTATTCTTCCCGCATGAAAAGCGGCCTGTTGGTTGGCAGGTCCTTTTTTACAATAAGTGCAAACGTTTGCCGGTTCAGGATACCCCGGATGCTTGCCTCATTTACTTCATCCGCCGAAGTGATCGCTACTACCCTGCCTTCCTTACTAATCCACACCAGGTGCGGAATCAGCCTGTGGGGAAAGAGCGATCGTAAAACGGTGTCACCCGTAACGGAAATGATATGGTATTGCTGTCCTGCTTTGGAATCCAGGAAAGCTCTTATCTTTTCACTGCTTTGATCGGTGACCGGCAACACCTGGAGGCGTCCTTTAAACTCCTTTTCAAGCGCTTGCATCTTAGAAAAGTTGTTGAGGCAACCGCTGCACCACGTAGCCCAGAAGTCAAGTATCAGTAAGCCGGAATTAAAATCAGAAAGGTGTGCTGTTCCAGTTTTATAATTAATAAGGTTAGCAAGCTTTATGTCCGGTACCCTGTCCCCAATCGTAAGCGCTTTCGCCGTTTGTGCCGTGTTCACCAAAGGGCAAAAGAATATCATTAAGCAATAAATCAGTTTCATTGCAGTTGGTTTAAAAATTAAAAAATGAGGGTTGATTATATGGTTCGAAAACTTTTAGGTGGGGCCTTTAATTTTGCGCTCAAAAACATCTTTGAGCCAATGAACAGGAGGGTTATGGTAAAGGTTGCTCATAGAAATAATTAGTTTAACAATGGCGGTTTACCGGTATCTGTTTGAGGTACTATATTTATGTGATTGCGGCAGTCGATTAATGACGGCTCACGATCAAACATTTTGATTTGCATGTGATAAAAGCAACAGTTCAATACATCAGCTTTTAATACCTGCCTAAGGTGCTTGCTGGGTACCAGACTGTTTAGCTCATATTGGCACTCCAGCACCTGCAGCACTATATGAGCCGCAACGGTCTCATTATGTAGCAAGCGGCGGGCATAGCGCCTTAAGAGGGCATCATAATAAGCTATGGTGGAAGCCAAACGTGGCTGATTAATTTGCATTGGAAATAATATTTTTATACTCATAAACATTTTTTTAAAAGAACCGATAACGACGGCCTAGCATGGCACCAAAGGCCGCCGTTTACTTTTGCGCGACATGAGAAAAACACACAAAAGCTATCGGGAAAGCGTGTAGCGTACTGCATAAAATGGATATAACGACGCATAGACGCAAACAGATAAATCTTATTCCGGATTGCGCTTGATTCGTGCGTAATGCTGTTGGATGAGGCTTTCCGCCTCATTGGAGGAACGCCATTGTGCTAACTTGAGACTCAAAGGGGCTACAGGATACTGTTTGAACAGCAGCCACCTTGGTTTTTCAAAATACTGATTAATTGATCTCCACGTTTTAAAAATGTATTGCTGAAAGTGGTAAAAGATTGTTTTAAATTTGATGGAGCCGGAGAGCAAGAGGAATAAGCAGCGACAAATCCATTGCCATATTCTTAGCCATTTTTTAATGCAAAATCGAATCGTCGAGTTAGTACTATTGGTATGTAGAAGGACGCTATTTCTTAAACTCGCTTTCATTATTATTTTGGAGCGAGTCTTGCAATCGATAAAGCCGGAGCATCTATCAACCGAACTGCAGGGTCCGACACCCGCTCAAAACGGAATTACGATAGAGCCCACGGCTTCATCAAATGCAATATAGCATTAATTGACCATGGGCTTAACCTACCGTCTCGTTTGAGCTTCAAATTGTCGGATTTGCAGTCGAGACTCTTAGTTAAACATCATTATTTTGCCCAAATATACGATATGTTTCTAAATAAGCAAATAATATTTCTAATACGGAAACAAAAATACCGGATTACTCTATTAGAATAAACACTCATTAAGTTTACTTAAACAGTAAAATTTTAGTGGCATCAAAGCAATATTTAGGAGCTCTTTTTTCGAGGTTAAAGTCCAAAAAGAATGAAATTTACTTCAAGACTGGAATACCTCGCAGCAGACTTAGTAAATTAAGCGTTGCTAGTTATCTAAATATTAAAGGCAGCGAATTTTATTTAATAGCCTTGGCTCTGCCTTTAGATTTAAACGAAATGGCAGATGAGGTGTTTAAAGATTTTAAAACTCAATACCAATCGAACAAAGCAAAAGGAACTAATCTTACAAAATTTGGCCAGTTTATTTCAAGTGGGTTAATTTTTCAAAAAACGATTGCAAAAAATACCGGAATTTTAGAGTCTCGCTTAAGTAAGCTTGCTCTTAATCATAAAACAATCCCCTTAGCGAAAGAAATATATCTTTCCACACTGGCGATAAACAAAAAGCCATCCGACGCATTCGAATTTATTTATGGTGACTTAAAGCTAAATTCTTTTCAAGAACAAGAACGTCTAAGGAAAGAGTACAAGCCAAAGAAACAATAAATTCCTGTAAACTCGAGTGAAGTAAGTTTGTATCTTAATTATCTTTTAAGATTAGAAGTAAATAAATGAATAAAGGGGATTTGCACTTTAAGTAAAAATTAAAGACAAAGAAAAAACCTAATAACTGTTTTGCAATAACTAATCGGAAATCTATCGATAAAGAAACCTGCCAAAACATTAATATTTCCATAATGGCAATTCGTGACTCAAAAGATATTCTAGACGACATAAAAGAACTTGTAAACTCGAAAGGATACATTTATGCTCTTTGCTTAATCATAATGGAAGATTTTCACTTTAATGTTGAGCAAATGCATGAAATTAATTATTGGAATAGACTAAACAAAAATGAAATTTCGCTTCTTTTAGGTTTTTTAATTCAAAATTCAATTTCGTTAGAAAAGCCAAACTCTCCATTCGACCTTATTGATTTAAAGAAGAACACCAACTCTTTAATGGAGGAATTACACCGTTCTTTAAACAAGTCAATGTATGAAAGATTTAGAAATCTAATTGAAACGATCCCTTCTGCTAATCAACCGAGCAAACTAGAGTTCTTTGGAGGAGAGAAATCATTTATTGAACCAATTTTTTATTCCGGAGACGGAATTTACGACTTCCAATATCTAGAGTATTTGGAAAGAAAGTACAAATATGATGAAGAATGGCTGAGAGAGAATAGGAATTTTAGATTTAATGAGACAATTGAAATTACATTGAGAATAAAGCAATTGCATCAAGAGAAAATCAAAAAAGTAAGTTTTTTAGGATTAAAAGACGATAAACAAAAAATCATAAAAGAGATAAAAAAGGATAAGTCTATCTCAAAAAATAGCCAAAGCAAGAACATTGACGAATATTTTTCACTTATGGAATTTTATCAATTCCGTGAACTTTTTGAAACAGAAAAACATATTGAGAACGGTTTTACAAAAGAAGAAATTTTGGAAAGAGGATGGAATTCTTTCTACAAGGGACTATTAGACTTGTTTTGTATTTCTCCAGATGATTTTAATGAAGAAATAAATATTTCCAGCTTCCTTACTAATTTTTCAATTCCAGCCAATTCTAAAGGTTTAAATATTCAGTTTAAAAATATTGGCGACTTCAACCTATTTACAGCGAAACCGATTATTCAATTGGACAGTAAAAGGTATTTTGTACCCATTATTTTTTCAGTATTTGAAGCAGTTTACGAAGGTCCTTACTATTGGATGTTAGAGGATAAAAAGTACCATGACAAATTAGCTCACAATAGAGGAAAAGTAGGAGAAGTAATTGTATATGAACTTTTAGAAAAAGTTTTTGGAGCTAAAAGAGTTTTTAAATCAATCCGAATAGAATCAAGAAAAGGGCATGATGATACCGATATAGATATCTTATGTTTGTTAGGCAGCAAAGCCTTGTGTGTTCAAGTGAAATCTAAAAAACTGACACAGTTATCCAGAAAAGGCAATTTCGAACAACTTCAAAAAGATTTCAAAGGCGCTGTTCAAGACGCTTACAAACAAGGAGTGATTTGCCGAGAAAGAATTATTGAAAAATCTGCAACTTTTTATGATTCAACAGGCAATACAATTGAATTATCAGAAGAAATTGATGAAGTCTATATTTTAGGAGTTACAACTGAAAATTATCCTGCTCTTGCTCATCAGACATCTATACTATTAGATAAGAATAATAATTCACCTCATCCCTTATTCCTCACAATATTTGATTTAGAACTTGTTCTATTTTATCTAGATAATCCTTATGATTTTTTATACTATGTGCGTCAACGCATAGAATTAATGGAGTATTTTCATGCAAACGAAGAAATACATTATTTAGGTTATCATTTAACTAATAAACTATGGAGAGATACAAAAGCCGATTTTATTCAAATTGATACTAGTCTAGGCCAACTTATTGATAGGAACTATTATCCATTTAAACTCGGAATAGAAACATCATCAACAGGTGATAGAATTAGAAGTCGATGGAAAAATGAAGACTTCGAAATCTTATGTAAACAACTCGATGATTTGAACACTCCAAAAGTAACCGATGTAATTTTTCATCTGCTCGACTGGTCTGAGCAATCTAGAGATAATTTAATCAATCATATTAAAAAAGTAAAAGCACTGACAGATGATGATAATTCATCGCATAATTTTTCATTAATGGCAGGTCCTGAAAGGTCTACGTTCGGCTTAACGTATATCTCATGGGGAAATTACAATTCCGAGGAATTGATGAAAAGGTTGCTAATACATAGCCGAGCAAGAAAATATAAGAGTAAAGCTGACTATTGGATAGGAATTGGGTGCCTGAAGAATAGTCCCAGATTTGTAGATGGAATAGTTTTTAATGATACAAAGTGGAGTTACAATGAATTACTTGAAGATGAAATAAAAGATATGTTTGAAGGGAAAAACAAGGGTACACGAATTAAACTTGGCAAAAAGATCGGGAGAAATGAGCCTTGTCTTTGTGGTAGCAGAAAAAAATACAAGCATTGTTGTGGAAGACTGAGCTAAGAAAACATGAAAACCACATTTTTGTTGCAGGCTTCTTGCTGAATCCTTGCTAACCTGTTACTACCATCTTGCTAACCTCAGCAAGGTCTATGCAACAAAGAAGCAAGGAGGTAATTGAAAGGTAGCGATGAGATAGCAAGAAAGTCTTATCGGTTACTTTAGCAAACGTATTTTTCAGACAATATTAGTGAACTGAAAAGAATATTTCCGAATCTTGCAATCTAATTCTATGTGCCGCTTTTCAGATACTTTTGTATGTATTACCGAAACAATTCTCAAATGGAATATATCGAAAAAGAGTTTGATTTTTTCATCAGCCATGCATCTGAAGATAAGGAACTGTTTGTGCGGCCGTTAGCACATCAGTTAATTAAAATGGGATTTAAAGTGTGGTACGATGAAATCACGCTTAAAGTTGGAGATTCACTTTTTGAAGAAATTTCTAATGGCATAAAGAAATCCAATTTCGGAATAGTTGTCATGAGCAAAAATTTTTTTAAGAAAGAGTGGACTAAGAAAGAACTTAATGGGTTAATTAGTAAAGAAATTTTCACAAGTGATAAAATAATTTTACCAATTTGGCTTGAAATTACTGCTGAGGAAGTTTACGATTTTTCACCAATATTAGCTGATAAAGTTTCTGTTACTGTCAAAGTAGGTGAAATTGACCAGGTAATTTCTCAAATTTTATCTTCGGCTAAGTCTAAAGTAGTTACTAAAGACATGATTCTTGACAAGATTCAGCATTTAAAATATTGCAATGATGACGAAAGAAACAAATATGTTATTGACACAGAAGCCCGGATTAAAAATTTAGTGTATTTTGAAACAGCTTACTATAATTGGTTCTGTTCCGATGGTGTATTTGGTGATGACGAAGACGGAGATGCTTGGGATGATTTTCTTGCGGATAAAAAACGTCATGAACTGCAAAATGCATATAATTTACCTTACAACGTTGAGTATAATCCGGAGTTTGGTCCTAATAAAGGGATGACATAAATTATTAGACTTGCAAGGAAATGGATATTGCAGAAAGCTACCGTGGCAGAAATATTTGAATTAATTTTCTTGACAGACTGGTATCATGAATTAGACTTACCTTATATTCTTTGGGGCTATACGAATGAATCATTAGATGGCATTGAAACCTATGATTTATGCTT
Organism: Ginsengibacter sp.; assembly: GCA_051960475.1. GTDB lineage: Bacteria > Bacteroidota > Bacteroidia > Chitinophagales > Chitinophagaceae > Ginsengibacter. Next base: position 821 of record JBQCEG010000099.1, on the reverse strand, counting down.
TTTTGCCCCATATATAATTAACCCAAAAAAGAAAATCAGCGAAAAGCAGATTGAAAAAGCGCAATTGAAAGTTTATAATGATTATTATGGTTAAAAGCTTTTTGGATGAGTCTTCCTTATACTACCATCAACTTTAAATTCATTATGAGTGGCTATACCGTAGTTAGGCTCGAAAATTATTTCATTTATATTTTTATATTTGAAGTAACTATTTTATTGAAACTGCTAATTTCATGTAGCAACATCCGCAATGGATAATCATCTTAAGCATACATACTTCAACACTTATTATTATTCAAATATTGTCAGTAATATTTTAAAACGGGATCCTGACACTATTGGGTTTATCAGCAGCTTTTTTGAAAATCAGGAAATATGGGATGAGCTTGTTAAGCCATTTCAAAAAAGGAGTGCCTTTCATTTATTTATAGAACACATTGTCGGTGAGTTTTTTGACGACGACATGCATCAACACGATAGTATCGATTACCAATATTGTACTTTACATTCTCACGCCAGTTTTACTCCTTATGCTGAAATGCTTTTAGAAAATTATAGCATGAGGGACGGTTCTTTCGATAGCAGCCAAGTAAAAAGTTATGCTGATGTTGAAGACTTCCACACAGAATTGTACGAATCCGGTTTATTGCTTGATTTATATGAAAAGATTGCAGACGAAATTTTTTATATAATGTGTAGATTCCGAACCATGTTGACCCACCGTTCCGATTTATGTTGACCCACCATTCCGGTGATGTTGACCCACCCTCTTTTGGAACAAAACTATACGGCATATTTTGTTGCCATTTGATTTTATTCCG
>JBQCEG010000098.1:0-39995 GCA_051960475.1 Ginsengibacter sp. | reverse complement strand
AAAGGATTATCGATCGTTTATCATTTCAAATAAACAAAAAAAGCCAGGTCAATAATTGACCCGGCTTTTTTTTATGTTAAGACTTCTTATTAGAAAGTATAACGAAGACCCAATTTCATGTTCCACCTTGAAGTGAAATCTGAAATAGACCATGCTTTGCCTGTATTGGCATCAACAGCATATTTCGGATTGAAGGTGAAAGTTGGTTGAGTTGGGCTTGTCCATTGTGCTGGTTTTGCTACATCAATAGGTTCTGTTTCCTGGTAAGAAACATAATAGGAACGTCCCCATTTTTTGTTAAGCAAATTACCTACGTTGAACACATCAACTGTAAATTCCAGTTTGTTGGTTTTATAAATATTCCATCCTTCAGCCAATTTCAGGTCAAAGTGATTTTCCCATGGTGAGCGGGCATCATTTCTTTCAAGAACCTGTCCTTTGTGCTTGCTCAGGAATTTATCACCATTGATAAAGGTTTCCAGTGCAGCCCAGTCATCAGGATAAAGCAATTGTGCTTCGGCTTGTGAAGCAGGAACATACATGATATCATTACTGTTACCAGGATCGTCATTATTAACATCATACTTTCCGTTGTAATAAGCGTAACTATATGGTTGACCTTGTTGACCGGTATAAACCAAACCAACAGAAGTATAGAGTGAACCATATTTGAACACTTTGGTTACATAAGCAATAACCCTTGATCCGGGATCGTAGTTAGAACGGGTCAATTCAGGATTGTTCAACCCGTTAACTGTATAAACATAGCGCCAGTTGGAAATCGCTTGTGAAGAAGTGCCATCGTTCACTGAGTAAGAATGGCCCAGGGTGTAAGCCACACTGGCTGTAAAACCTTTGCTGAATGGTCTTTGCAATTGTGCAGTGAAATTATATGCGTAACCTTTGTTGGTATTTTTCAGCATAATTACGCGCCCAAAACGTGAGTCGATTGGTGTGGCGCTGTACAAAGGACGTGTAGACTTGCCGATTGTGATTGATTCCGTAGGAGCCGCTGTATTGATATCCTGGTAGGTAATGTCCTGGATTGTTTTTGTATAAACACCTTCAATTGTACCTATTAAGTTCCAGGGTAATTTTTGATCAACTGCGAGGTTAAGACGTAATGTTCTTGGCACTTTAAAGTTGTGGCTGGTAACGTCAATTTCAGAAGCAGCACTAGCCGGATTGTTTGGAATATAAGCACCGAGGTGAGCTGCTTTCGGATCGTAGTTAAATACTTCAGCAGCAGTAGGCCCATAATCATCAAACTTGATAGATTCCACACCTGTATTTGAGTATTGGTTGGATATCCAAACAAATGGTACACGGCCTGAGAACAAACCTAAACCACCACGTAACTGTGTTTTATGCCTTCCTGCTACATCGTAGTTGAATCCAACTCTTGGAGAAAGCAAGAGTACGCTTTTGGGAATCTTGTTGGTTGCCACATTGTTGTCAATCGCGATTTGTGAAGAGTTGAAGTCACTGTTAGCAGATGGTTTGTTGAAATAAACCGGAAGATCTATTCTCAAACCATAGGTCAAATGGAAATTATCGGAAACTTCATATTGATCCTGTCCGTAAACACCAAATTGAGCAAAATGGATCTTACCCGGTGCATTTGGATCTTTCACATTTGAATAGCTTACGTGATACTGATCTGGAACAGCACCGTTGATGAAATCATCAATGCTACTGTATTGATAAGCACCATAGAAGGCACGCAAGAAAACGTTGGTAGTGTTGTAAAACTGGTTGTCAGTACCAATTGTGATAGTATGCTTACCAGCATAAATGCTATAGTTGTCAGTGAGCGTGAAGTTGTCCTGATCGAGCCTGTTAGCTGAAGAATATTGTTCACCGCCAATATTATAAGTCAAACCGCCGCCGGTTTTGATAGTGACAGATGGAAAAGCAGGATCGCTGAAACGGTTGTCCCTGATCCTGTTATAAGTAAGGCGAAGCATATTTGAGTGACGGGTTGAAATGTTGCTGTTTAATTCAAGAACACTGGAGTTGGTCACATCCTGGAAGTGATAACCCGCATTACCAAAAGTGATTGATTTTGCACTGCGGCTGATGTTGTAATCATTGCTTTTGTTGTAGCTGTGACGCAAAGTCAGCTTGCTCTTTTCACTGATATTCCAGTCGATGCGTGCAAAAATTGCATCCGATTTACGGTCCCTGTTGAAGTTTGTATAACTACCGGGATCATATTTATAAGTGGATTTGAGGAATGAGCTGATGCTGTCGAGAGCGCCCACGCTAAATTGTGAACCTGAACCTTTTTCTGCCGGATTGAAACCCAAAGGCTGTGAGCGTTTGTAAGTTTCTGCATTCACGAAGAAGAACAATTTGTTTTTGATGATCGGTCCACCAAGACGGAAACCTAAAGTCTTGTCGGTAAACTTGTCCAGCCTGTTGCCGGTGGTTACACTCTTGCCCACCATACTTTGATTTTGGTAGTAAGTGTAAGCAGAACCGTGAAACTGGTTGGTACCTGAACGGGTAACGGCGTTAATTCCACCACCTGTGAAACCTCCCTGGCGCACATCATAAGGAGATAGAACTACCTGAACCTGTTCGATAGCATCCAAAGGAATCGGGTTGGTTCCTGCCTGCCCGCCGTTGGTTCCTGATGCTGCCAAACCAAATACATCAGTTGCGTTGGCACCATCAATAGAAAATTGATTGTAACGGTTGTTAGCTCCTCCGAAAGATGTACCGAGAGAACTTCCATCACTTCCGTTGTTATAGCTAACTGCTTGTGGTGTAAGCCTTGTAAAATCAGCAATACTGCGGCTGATCGTTGGAAGGCTTTGTAATTGTTGTTGGGTGATATGAGTGGCAACGCCTTCGTGTTGAGGACTCATAACCGCATTTTGATTTAAAGCAACTGTCACTTCAGTAAGTGATTTGGCTTCGGAAACGAGCACCGCATTAATGCTTTGTGGAGCGCCCAGCGAAAGCTCTAAATCGTTGAAAGTCTTGGCTTTGTAGCCCACATAAGTTACTTCAACTCTGTAAGGGCCTCCAACTCTCATGTTGGGAATGGTAAACTGTCCATCAGACTGAGACGTTGTTGCGTACTGGGTTCCTGATGGTAGGTGAGTAGCCTTAATGGTAGCTCCTGCCAAAGGTGAGCCATCATCACTTTTTACCGTACCAATAATACTACTTGTAGTAACCTGCGCTTTCATCGCGAAAGGTAACAGGAGCGCTGCAAATAGCAGTGGTAATAAACGTTTTAATTTCATAAACTACTTTTTTAATTTGTTTTGAGGCCGCAAAGAAAATGAAAAATACTCTAATTGCGGTTAAGTTTTTATTAACAAATGCAAAGGCAATTTTTGAGACGTATTCGCTGCACTCTCTTGTTAACAAATTATTAAGAATGGAATAAAGTGTGCGAAAAAAGAGAAGTAGGATCGCACAAAAAGTTTATGATATAAAAGAATTTACTTAAGGAAAAACGTAATATTTATTGCGTGCGGTCAACAGTTTTGAAATCGTTGGTAATAGAAGCAGCTACAATTCCGGTTGTATCATGATTATTATATTGAACACGCACATGGAAACGGCAATTGTATAATTTTTTGGAAGCCTCGGGGTAAAACGCTACATCTTTAACCGTGATTTTTGTTCCGGCCAACATGGTAGTATCCAGGTAATTTTTCATCGTTTCTTTCAACTTGTTTTCCAGGGCAACACCGGATAAAACTTTCTGCTTGCAGGAACTAAGAACAAAAAAGAAAAGAACAAAAGCGAGTAACGTTTTCATGCAGTTTTTGTTAAAGATAATTAATAGATAAATTCCGGTAAACTTACAAACTTCATATATTTTTTTTCAATTCTACATCAGATTTACAGTAAAACTACAAATTCTGGCAATTTTCAGTTTCCTTAAATTAATCTGCCTTAATGATCGTAAAATCTTTCTTCAACTTTATATCAGTGGAAGAAGCACCGATCCTTAATTCAAACTCACCGGGCTCAACTGTCCAGTTCATATTCCTGTCCAGGATTTGAAGGTCTTCAGGATGAAGCGTAAAATGAACGATTTTGGTTTCCCCGGGATTCAAAGGCACTCTTTCAAATCCTCTTAACTGTGAATCATAAACCGTTACGCTCGCCACTTTTTGATGAACGTACAATTGTACGATCTCATCACCTTTTCGTGGACCCGTGTTCGTTACATCCACACTTACTTCAATATTTCCCTGTTGTTTTTGGGTTGTGGGCGTTACCACGAGGTTGCTGTATTTAAAAGTCGTATAACTCAATCCATAACCAAACGGATACAAAGGTCCGTTTACTCTTGTGTTTCCATAGCTAAATCCTCCCACGCCCTGATCAGCTTGCGAACCGGGTTTGAAAGGAAAGTTCATTTCAATCTGCCCTGTGGTTTTTGGAAAAGTGATCGAAAGTTTTCCGCCGGGATTGTAATCGCCGAACAAAGTTTGCGCAATGGCTTTTCCGCCGTATTGATTGGGAAACCATGCTTCAAGGATAGCCGGCACATATTTATCGGCCCAGTTGATGGTCAGCGGCTGACCATTTATCAAAACCAAAACGACCGGTTTACCGGTTGCCTGTAACGCTTCCAGCAACTGTTCCTGCCTCCCAGGCAAATCCAGTCCTGAACGGGAAAGTCCTTCACCAACCTCGGAAACATCTTCGCCCAAAACGGCAATGATCACATCATTTTTTCTTGCTTCCTTTACTGCTTGGTCTATGCCTCTCCGTTCGTCTTTGGTGAGTGGTGTATGAATGATCTCACTTTCCGGCCATGTCTTATTAACCACATCACAACCTTTCAGGTAATTCACCTTAACAGTGTTACCTAAATATTCTTTGATCCCCTCCAAAACAGAAGTTACTGGAATATGGTTAGGGCCGTAGCGACTGATGGCATAATTGGTTTCGGCAGCGAGCGGCCCTGTCACGAATATTTTTTTCAACTTGTTTTTGTTTAATGGTAAAGTCTGATCAATGTTTTTCAAAAGCACCAAAGATTCTTTTTCCATTTGCATCACAAAATCTTCATGATGCGCAGTTCCAACGATTGAATCTGCTGCTTTTACATCTTTCACGTAAGGATGGTCAAATAACCCCAGTTCAAATTTTACCCTCAATACATCCGCCACCCGTTTATTGATCGTTTCCATGTTCACGCTTCCGTCTTTTATCAATTCACGAAGTGGTAAAATATATTCCTTTGGAGGACTGAAATTCGTATGGACGTTCAAACCCGCTTCCACCACTTGTTTGATAGCATCTTTTAAATTTCCGGCAACATGATGTTTTGAAAAAACAAATTCAACAGCCTGGCTATCGCTCACCACATAACCGGTAAAACCAAATTGCTGGCGAAGCAATTGTGTAAGGAAATAATAACTGGCAATAATGGGCACGCCGTCCCAATCATTATAACTTGCCATTGCGCCGACAGGATGCGCTTTTTCAACCACTTTTGCAAATGGGTATAAAAACATTTCGTGCAATTCTCTTGGCGCCACATGTGGATCGGTTCTGGCATTTCCATCTCTACCTCCTTTCGGCACACTGTAAACTGCATAATGTTTTATGGTAGAACCTACGCCTTCACTTTGAATACCGTTAACCATTTGAATGCCCAGTTCAGAAATGAGGTAAGGATCTTCACCATAAGTTTCTACAACTCTTCCCCAGCGCGGATCGCGACTTACATCCAAAATAGGTGCATAAATATTTGTATAGCCAAGCGCCTTTGCTTCTGTTCCTTCAATTTGTCCTGCTTCATAAACAAGTTTCCTGTCCCAGGTGCTGCCGATACTGATCGGTGCAGGAAGTGGCGTTGCACGATCGTGATTCAATCCATGAACGCCTTCATTTGTGAAGTCAACGGGTATGCCTAAACGCGTTTGCTCCACGAACCATTTTTGTATTTTGTTGATTGCGGCAGCATGATTGGAAGGCGGATAAGTAAGGTCGCTTGAGTAATATCTTTGCGGGCCATTCACAACGCCATTCAGTTGTTCATCGATATTGGCAATTCCATCTTTCCAGATTTCGCTTTTCCATTCTTCTGTTGGAAGACTATCTTTCAAAACGCGGCGGTAACCATATAAGGTAGCCATCTGGCAAGTCTTTTCATCAACATTCATTTGTGATAAAAGATCTTCAACGCGTTTTTCAACCGGTTGATGCGGATCTTCAAAAACGTCCATTTTGCCGTTCTTGTTAAAATCGATCCAACCGTTGTGATAAATGTTCAATTGCGATTTTGCATTTTGCCCAAAAAACAAAAATGAAAAAGCAGCGAGATAAAAGAATTTTCCCTTCAGGTTCATAAGAATAAAATTGCGAAAACAAAAAGCTAATACGTTTGCATTGTTTTCAGTGTGTGACTAAAGAACAAACTTAATGCAAAAAATATTTTAGGTGGAAGTAAATGATAGTAAACAAATAAAGAGGCTCATTTTTTATTTTGCCGCAAACCAAATGAAATAAATTATTCATTCTCCTTTTTTACTTCATTGATCACATCCAGCAAACCATTTTCAAAACGATCTTCGGTCAACTGCCAAAACATAACACCATTGAGATGATGTTGAATGACATATTCTGTTTTTAATTTTATTGAAGCGGGATCATCATAAGTGACAAATAATTTTCTTTCCTGATTAAAAGAATAAGGCGCCTGCGCAACCGGGTCCCAATAATTGGTAAAGCCATTAGCAGCAGTGAGTGTATCAGCATAACTTCTGTAAGGAAGTCCATGATAAAATTTTGCCGGACGATTCATGCCATGATTCAGCGTGTCTTCTACCTGGAACATTCTTGCATAAAAGGCAGCACCGATTGCGATTTTGTGAGGAGGAACCCCTGCAGCAATCAATTTCCGCACACTACTATCTACTGATTCCGGTTCGCCGGGACTGGAATACAAAGGCGTGTGATGCCCGGAAAATCTGCTATCGCCGGAAGTAAGATCGTAGCTCATGAGGTTAACCCGGTTAACCAAAGGCATTACTTTTTTCCAGTCGACAGAAGAATCAATGTAAGTGGTGAAGCCACCTGCAGCAAAACTTATTTCGCGGTATTTGCCTAACCTTTTCCTTAAGACTTTAACCAAAGCAGTAAAATTATCTTTATCCGCAAGGCTGTAGGGATGCCCGGGAAAACCAGGAATAACCGGATATTCCCAATCGAGATCAATTCCATCGGTTCCAAAATAATCGGTTAGCTCTTTGGCTGTTTTGGCAAAAGTTTTTCTTCCTTCTTTTGAAGCAAAAATCATAGAGCATGTTTGGCAACCGCCCCAGCCACCGAGCGAAAGCATCACCTTTAATTTTGGATTGCGTTGTTTTAGAGCAACCATATTTTTTATCGTCTGGCTGTCGCGCGCATTCATCACAGCAAGTGAATCGCCACGTAAATGACAAAAGCTGAAAATGAGATGCGTCAATTTTTCAACCTGGAAGCTGTCGATCATTGTTGGTCTTCCGGCATAATAGGCGATGACGTTGACATCCTGTTTCTTCTTTTTTTGACCAAAAGTAAAAACAGCAGAAAGAAGAAGAGCGGGCAGGAGAAAATAGCGTGACATAAATAATGGATGTTTGGTTTGCGCTTCCAAGATAATAAATTATTCCATCGATGAGCCAGGCTTTTTGAAGTGATGATGATAAAATGAAAAACAAAGAATGGTATAACGTTAATGGCTACACTAAAATGTTCTGCACTAAAGTTTTTGCTTCAAACTTTTGAGAATTATTGCGATTGTAGTAAACTGACAATTGGTGCATTTTTTTCTTTTAATTCTCATCGCTGATCCACCGGAAAAAAGAAAAAAAGCACATTTTAGATAAAAAAATAAATATTTTTTTATATGTAATTTAAAATTTATCTTTTCTCTCTAAATTTCCCCACAATGTTTACTATCCTCCGCTCTCAGGCAATAATTTTGTTTGCCCTGCTGTTTATTTTTTTCACTTCATGCAACAACAATCGAACGGGAAAGCAGGAAGCGAAAGTTTCAAATGAAGATTCGATGCAAAAAGTTTTGGCCCGCGGCCAATACCTTGCCGTTCATGTGGCGGCGTGCATCCATTGTCACAGTAAAAGAGATTTTACCAAATATTCAGGGCCCGTGATCCCGGGAACGGAAGGAGGAGGTGGGCAGGAGTTTAGCAACGCTGAAATGGATGCAATTCCCGGAATAATCTACAGCAGGAATATAACGCCTGATTCGGCAACGGGTATCGGCACATGGACTGATGCCGAAATTATCCGGGCAATAACGCAGGGAATTAATAAGAATGGAGACACACTTTTTCCGTTGATGCCTTATGCCAATTTTAATCACATGTCAAAAGATGATCTGTTAAGCATTGTGGCTTAGCTGCACACTTTAAAACCCATTCATAACCAGGTACCTCCGCGGCAACTAATGATACCGATCAGTGTGGCTTATCCGGCACCTGCTTTGCAAAAATCTATTGACGGAAATAAAAGGCCGCCGGAAAATGATCTTGTAAATTATGGTGGCTATTTGGTAGCGATGGCCGGTTGCAGTGATTGCCACACGCCTTATGTAAAAGGTCAGCCCGACTTTACAAGGATGTTTGCCGGTGGAAACACTTTTCATACGCCCAATTTTTCTGTGACTTCTGCTAACCTAACTTCTGACTCGGTCACGGGGATTGGCGGATGGGACGAAAAGACCTTCATGAATAAATTTGTTACGCGGCGCGATAAAGTCAGTATTGATTTTAACCCCGGAAAATTAAATACAATAATGCCGATCTCTGAATTTGCAGGCATGACGGATGCAGACCTTAAAGCAATTTTTGCTTACCTGCATACTTTGAAGCCGGTGAAAAATTTAGTTGTAAAATATCCTGAATAGAAATTGCGGCCGATTCTGTTCAAACTTTTTGTAAAACATAAAAGTTCATATGGCTTCTAACGGTGAAGCCTAAACGCTTATACAATTTAATCGCGATTTCATTGTCGGAGCGAACATGAAGAAAGGGTATTTTTCCTTCATCGAGGATGGAAATAACCTGGTCTTTCATAAGGGCTGTTCCCAAACCTTTTCCTGTATAATCAGGATGTGTACAAACGGCACTTATTTCCACGTATTGAAATGGTTGCATTCTCCAACCTGCCATTGCTGCCAGTTTTCCATTGATGAAGATGCCTTTATAATTGCCAAATTCAATCGTTCTTTCAAGGAATGGGCCCGGTTCTGTCAATTGGGTCAGCTCAATCATTTCAGGAACGTTTTCTTTGGAAAGAGGAATGATTTTATTGTTCAAATCGACTGCCGGTTTATTGCCTTCAAAAACCATTTGAAATGCCTTCGTTGTGTGTAAATATTCCCATTCAGCAGGAATCGTTAATTCATTGATCGTGGGAATAACAACGATTCTGTTGGGCGTAACCATTTCAAAAAGTTGGTGCAATGAATCTTCGTTGATGGTTTCCATACCAGTAAATGCGCCAACTTCTTCCTCAAAAATTTTTATACGATCGTTTCCGGTGGCCATCTTGCTGTTGCCGGAGATGAGTGCATTCCATGCGGGATTGTCGAGTATCTGTGGATTCATAAATAGTCGGCTAAAGTAAAATATTTTGAGAGGAGACTATAAGAAACTGTGAATAAGAATGCAGATCCTTCAACATCGCAAATGCTTTTCTATTCAGCTTTCCAGGTGTTATTAGTTCGGTTAACGTCGGGCAACATTTGATCTGGATCCAAAGTAACAGAATCTATCAATGTTTTAGAATGATAAGGAACGCGGAATTCGCCGGTTCGTTCCCATATCTGGAAAGGGAGACTGATTGAGTCGCTGCTTCCATCTTTCATTGTAATCTTTAATTTTACCGGCATTACCAGTTTGTCTTTATTTACAATTGTAATAATAGCCCCTTTCGCCGGATCATTATCTTTATAAGATACATCGGTCAATGCCTGGTCCAGTTTCCAGTTATTATAAAACCACCCCTTCCAGAACCAATTAAGATCGCTGCCCGAAGCATCATTCATGGTACGAAAGAAATCTTCTGGTTTGGGATGCCTGTAGGCCCATCTTTGTACATAGGTTTTAAAAGCCATGTCAAATCGCTCATGACCCAGCACCACCTCACGCAACAAATAGAGCCCAGCTGCCGGTTTCGAATATGCCAGGTAACCCAAGTCGTGTTCTTTTATCCTGTCGGCATAGGTTAGAATTGGCTGATCATTTTCCTGCTTAAACCTGTTCATGATTCCATCAACCGGTGACCCGTGGGATGCATATTCTCCATTATTAAATTCCTTGTGTGAATAATAATTCTGAAATGTATTGAAACCTTCATCCATAAATGCATACCGGCGCTCATCAGAACCCACGATCATCGGAAACCACGAATGACCTATTTCGTGAGTAGTAACTCCAAACAGTCCTCCCTTTTTTGCTTTCTGGCTGCAAAATACGATGCCCGGGTATTCCATACCTCCGACGTCTCCAGCCACGGTTACTGCATTTGGCCATGGATAGTTGAAGTGCCAGAACTTAGAATAAAATTCCATACTGAATTTAAGGTATTCCGCAGCCCTGCTCCAACCATCAATTCCATTACTTTCAATTGGGTAAACGGCCATAGCTAAAGGATGCCGGCCGTCGGGCAGATTCGTTTTTGCAGCATCCCAAATAAAGGCGCGCGAACAGGCCCAGGAAAAATCCCTGGAGTTTTTTATTTTATAATGCCAGGTCAGCATCCCGGAATGTACCGGCCTTGTTTTTGTAGCTCCCACCTCCGCAGGTGTTATTATTTGTACAGTCTTGTCACTGCCGCAAGCCCTTTTAAGGCGTTCTATTTCAGTACCAGTTAACACGTCAGCAGGATTTTGTAATTGCCCGGATGCCACCACCAACTGGTTCCAGGGTACGGAAAGGTATACGTCGAAATCGCCATATTCAAGGTAAAATTCCCCTGCTCCCAAAAACGGGAGGTTGTTCCATCCATTTACGTCATCATAGACTTCCATTCTTGGGTACCATTGCGCCACTTCGCAAATCCATCCATTTGAGGTTTTTGTCCGCCCCATAATATCCACTCCATATTTTGGGATCTTAAATTCATAAGAGATTTTAAGTTCGATCTTACCCCCTTTTGCAGCGACGGCTTTTGACGGAATTACCTGCATTCGCGTATCGTCAATTATGTAATTCGCTTTGTACCATGAACCATTTTCTTTTATATCTACTGCCTTAATTGTGTACCCGCCGGTAAAAACTTTTGGCCCATAAGATAAACCACCCTCAGGTTCAGAGAGGGCTCCGAGAGAATTTTCCTTATAAAGGTTTTGTTCCAGTTGCAGCCACAGGTAGGAGAGGTTGTGAGGACTGTTATTTGTGTATTGAATGTTCACGGTTCCGGAAACTTTAAAATCGGTAGTATCTATTGAGGCATGAATCAGATAATCAGCACGATTTTGCCAATATGCCGGACCCGGTGATCCATCGGCACCCCGAAACTCATTACCATTGTGTGTAAAAAACAGGGGGTCGAATGTTTGATGAGGATTATAACGACTTTCGGTTTGTGCACAAGCAAAATAATTAGAAGCCGATGCTAAAATTATGCTTAGGAATAGAATAGAGAACCTTTTCATACAAAAACAGGAAGGGTTAAAATTGAATTATTTCTGTGTTGGCTACGAAAGTATTCGAAAGTTTTAAGATGATAATATTTTTATGTAAAGAAATAGAAGGTTCTCTTTTATTATAAATCTTTCCACCCTTTTATCCCAGACAAAAACACTCGAAAATTGGTACCTTAACAGGATGAAAAGATTACTCAACACCACCAATGCACCTTTCCTCCTGTGCCGGATTGTAGTAGGCTTAATCTTTTTCTCAGAAGGCCTCCAAAAATTTATTTTGGCCGGACCCGGCGTTGACCGGTTTACCCACATCGGATTTTCACATCCATTGTTTTGGGCCCATTTTGCCGGCGCTTTCGAGATCATTTGCGGATTGCTCATTTTGATCGGGCTTTTAACGCGGCTTGCAGCGATTCCTTTATTGATCATTATGATCGTTGCCTTTGTTACCACAAAAATTCCGATACTTACCGGCAAAGGCTTTTGGGCTTTCGCAAGTGCCTACAGGACTGATTTTGCAATGACCTTGCTTTTAATCTTATTGCTGATTTATGGTGCGGGCAGAAATTCAGCAGATAAAAAAATTGCAGGAAGTTGAGTTGAAATTCTTAGTTTTATTTCATAAAGAAGAAAGGTTATTGCTTGATGATTTCACCTTCTGCTTTTTATTAACGATTGCTTATTTCAATAAAAAATTCAGAATTAAAATGGCTGTTTTAGGAATTGATTTGGGTGGTACCAAACTTGCATTTTGTCTCTTAGATAATAACGGAAAAATTTTATACCGAATAAGAATTGAGCTAAAAGAAAAAAAAGGGAAAGAAGTTGGTTCACTGATCACAGAAGAAGTTTTAAATTTTCATAATGTCGCTTCATCTTTAGGAGAGAAGATCGATTCAATTGGCATTTCTGTTCCCGGCATTTATCATCTGTCAACCGGAACCGTTTGGGCGCCCAACATTGCTGGCTGGGACGATTATCCTTTGTTGGATGAAGTAAAAAAAGTTTCGAAAGAAATTCCTGTTACTATTGACAGTGATCGGGCTTGTTATATTCTTGGTGAATTTTGGAAAGGGAATGCACAAAATTGTAAGAACGCTATTTTTCTCGCAGTTGGGACCGGTATTGGTGCAGGAATTTTAATTGAAGGAAATGTATTGCGCGGAGCAAACGATATTGCCGGTGCGATAGGATGGATGGCGCTGGACAGGCCTTTTAAAGATGAATATATTTCCTGCGGATGTTTTGAACATTACGCTTCGGGGGAAGGAATTGTGAAACAGGCACGATACTTTTTGCAGAATGAAAAAAATATTCCGGTGAATTAAGAAATAAATCTATTGAAGAAATGGATTGCCCGGATGTTTTTAAAGCTTATGAAAACGGTGATGAATTAGCGATAAAGATTATTAAGAACTGCAATGAATTTTGGGGAATGGCTGCTGGCAATTTGGTGAGTTTGTTCAATCCTGAAATGATCATTTTTGGTGGCGGCGTTTTTGGTCCGGCTGTTCCTTTGATCCCTGGAATAAAAAATGAAGCGGCTAAGTGGGCACAACCGATCAGCATAAAAAAAGTAAGTTTTGAAAGTTCTGCTTTGGCAGCTGATGCAGGTGTTTTTGGTGCCGGATATTTGGCTTTGAAAAAAATTAATTGCTGAGAAAATATCATTCATGTACAATAGAAAAATTGTTTTTTGGGCAGCCTGTATTGGCATTTTGTTTTTCGGAATGGGCATTACAACGCTTGGTTCTGTGAAGCATTCGCTGGAGCAAAAATATTTGCTGGATGAAATTGCTTCTGGCACTTTGTTTTCCATTTTGCCTTTTGGAATCGTAACCGGATCCTTATTGTTCGGTCCATTTTGTGATAAATACGGCTACAAAGTTTTGCTCGCAATCACTTGCCTTAGCATGTTTGCCGGCTTTGAAGGAATTGCTTATTCTCCCACACAAGCGTTATTAAAGTTGAGCATCTTTTTATTTGGAATTGGCGGTGGCGCGATTAACGGAGCAACGAATGCGCTTGTTTCCGACATCAGCGAAAAAAATAAAGGCGCAAATCTTAGTTTACTGGGTGTGTTCTATGGAATTGGAGCGTTAGGCATGCCTTTTCTATTAGGCATACTCGAAAATAAATTTAATTACGAAGTGGTTCTTTCCGTAATTGGTTGGGCCGCTCTTGCCGTTGGCATTTTCTTTTTATTGACCAAATTTCCTCCTCCCAAACAGGCACAACATTTTCCGGTCGCGAAAAGTTTTGCATTGTTTCGTGATTCGTTTTTGATACTTATTGCATTTTTTCTCTTTTGTCAAAGTAGTTTTGAAGCCATCATCAACAACTGGACGACAACTTATCTTTCCTCACGTCTTCGTCTTCCTCAAAATAAAGCGTTGTATGCACTTTCACTTTTTGTGGCAGGCATGACCGTTATGCGGCTTTTATTGGGAAGTGTTTTTAGAAACACTCCTTTAAAAAAGATGTGGATCGGTGCTTTTTCAATGATATTTCTGGGATTGATATTTTTGTTCATTGGAAAATATTTTTTCCTTTCAATTGCAGGATTGATTTTGTTGGGAGGCGGCCTCGCTGTTGGTTTTCCGCTGATGCTTGGATTAGTGGGCGAGCGTTACAAAGAAATTTCAGGAACTGCTTTTAGCTTTGTTTTCGTGATTGCTTTGCTGGGAAATATGTTGATCAATTATGGAATGGGCATCATTGCACAGGTTTATGGAATTCAACATTTGATAACCGTTGCTTTTATTGAATTGATTGTGATGGTTATTTTGTGTTATAATATTTTGAACAATGAACTAAGAACAATGAACATTGAACAATGAACAATGAACAGTGAACAATGAACAGTGAACAGTGAACAATGAACAATAGGCTGAATGCTGAACGAAAAGAATAATTAATTACAATACTTACATTATTAAAAATTAAAATCAAAAGAGAATGACTTTAGCAAAACAATGGCTGACCAACACACGAAACATCATGTCGAAGATTGAAGAAACACAAATGGAAAATATTCAAAAAGCGGCAGAGGTAATGGCTGATTCAATCCAGGCAGAGCGATGGGTGCATACTTTTGGTTGTGGTCATGCGACTTTGCCAATTGAAGAAATGTATCCGAGAATCGGAGGATTTGTCGGCTTTCATCCAATCGTTGAATTGCCGCTTACTTTTTTTACAAACATTACCGGCCAGATGGGTGTTCACCAGTTTATTTTTTTGGAAAGGGTAGAAGGTTATGGTCTTGAAATAATGAAAGGTTACGATTTTGACAAGCGCGATACGATGTGGCTTTTTTCTCATTCGGGGATCAACAATGTAAATATTGATATTGCACTCGAAGCAAAAAGGTTGGGAATGAAAGTGGTTGTGTTTGGTTCGGCTGCAGAAGCAGAAGGAAAGAAGACAAGACATTCCAGCGGAAAAAATATTTTTGAGATTGGCGATATTGTTGTCGACACCTGCGCACCAATTGAAGATGCTTCTGTTCCATTAAAAAATCATGTAGATAAAATCGGCCCTGTTTCTACAATGGCCTTCATCACTTGCGTTTGGATGACCGTTACTACTGTTGCAGAAATTCTTGCAGATCGCGGAGTTAAATTATACATTCATCCTTCTCACAATGCGCCGGGTGCCGGTGATTCAAAAGCGCGCCTTGATGAAGCTTTGGATGTTTACAAGCAAAGGATCAAGGGAGTTTAAATGTAGTCACAAAAAGACTCCATTAAAATTTAACTGTTTTCAATCCAAACAGCAAAGAAACTTTTTTGTCAAATTTTTATTTCGCAGAATCATTTCTCTGCTTTAAAGTTACCAGAAAAAAATTGGCATTTTTATGCCTGTTGGAAGGGAAATATATCTTTGCCTGTCTTAAAGAATAATGAAAAGAGAAAGCCTTCATCCCACTACACTTTACTGATTGTTGCAAGAGCATTTCGAAGTGTCGGACAAGGCGCATTGGTAGTTGATCTTGCTTTGTATTTGCATTCGTTGGGGTGGAGCGGATTTCGCATCGGCTGGATACTCAGCGCTGCTGGTCTGTTTGGCGCTTCTATAAGTCTTGCCGTTGGTGTTGCCAGCGACCGGATGAAACGAAAACCTTTCCTGCTCGTATATGAAAGCATCACCTTGTTGTGCAGCATCGTCGCTTTGCTCACTTCAAGAGATTGGTTGTTGTCGATTGTTGTCATCATTGCAGGATTTGGTCGTGGTGCAAATGGTGCTGCCGGTCCTTTTTCTCCCGTGGAGCAGGCGTGGCTGGCGGAGGAAGTGGCGCCCACAAGAAGAGGAATTATTTTTAGTCTCAACACTGCTTATGGTTTTTTCGGAATGGGTTTGGGCGCTTTGCTTGCCATGTTGCCTTCCTTCTTAAACACCGGTATGTTTCATCATTCTGCAACGACCAATGTTGCTCCGGGAGCTTATCGCCCATTGTTCCTTATTGTTACGATTGCAACAATTGTCAATTTGTTTTTGATCGCCAGGGCTAAGGAACAATTTGCAGTGAATCGCAGGAAAAGAACTGTAAAAACAGATGCGATTGAAAGGGAATTAAGGAAAAAGGAAAACAACATGCTCACGAAGTTGATCATTCTTAATTCTTTTAATGGTATTGCCGTTGGACTTACAGGCCCTTTGATCTCTAATGGTTTGCCACCCGATTTCATACAGGCCCAAAGATGATTGCGCCAATGATGGCGGCAACGTTTTGCCTGACCGGCGTTTCTTCTTTTATTACAGGAAGGGCAACTCAGAAAATCGGACTTGTCAAATCAGTTGTGGCCGCACGTTCAGTCGGTTTGGTGTTGTTGCTGCTTTTGCCACTAATGCCTTATTTCTGGTTGGCTTCTCTCGTTTATCTTTTGCGATCTGCATTTAATCGGGGGTCAGTAGGAGCACGGCAAGCACTTACCGTCGGGATGGTTCGTGATAAGCGACGCGGTTTTGCAATTAGTATGAATTCATTGTCTATGCAGGTTCCTCAATCGGTAGGTCCATCTGTTGCAGGTTTTCTTTTTAGTGAAGGAAATCTTCAACTTCCATTTTTTGCCGGTGCGGTATTCCAGGCTGTTTACCTCGTTTTGTACCAGAGGTTTTTTAGAAAAGTAGATGTGGCGCCGGCAGATTAAATTAAAAAATCCGGTCACATTACAATTTCAAATTGTTGTTCTCATCCATTTCCCAAAAAGGATTGAAAGCCACTTCAATCAAATATCCATCCGGATCTTTAAAATAACCGCTGTATCCGCCCCAAAAAGCTTTTTGTGCGGGTTTGATGATTTGTGCGCCCAGTTTTTCTACTTCCTTCATCACTTCGTCCACCTCATTTTCAGAATGAGCGTTGTAAGAAAAAGTGATGCCGGCAAATTGTGACGGTTGATATTCCAGCGTCACATCTGCTGAAAGTTCTATTTTCGGATATAAGGCTAAAGTAATTCCACCCAACGGGAACAAAACAAGGTCTCCCATGCTTTTCTCCGACTTCTTCCATCCGAGTCCTTTTTCATAAAAGTTTAAGGATCGTTCCAGATCATCAACGCCAAGTGTGATCAAATGTAATTTCTGTCTCATTGATTTTAAATTTGATTTTGTTCGGGATTAAAATGCCTGTCACCACTGGTATTCAACGGATGAAGCATTGCCTTGTTGCAATAAGTTGCCTTTTCAAATTCTGAAATGTTCATAGAAAGAATAGAAATATGAGGAAACATTTCATTCAAACGGCTGATTATTTTCTTTGAAAGATCAGCCCTTTGTTCTTTCGTTCGACCTTCCATGATGTATCCAAAAATGTGAATGAAATTTTTTTTATAATCGCCGAGTTGAAAATGTTTGTAAGAATTGATCCGGACTTTGATATCATTCTCTGCAAATAATTTGGTTGATTCTGCCACTTCATAAACTACCTGCATTATTTCTTGCGGCGGTATTGAAGTGACAATATCTTCTGAGCAATCGATGATGAAGTGGGGCATTTTTGTATTCTTTTAAATAAAATTATTCTAAATCATTTAATCCGGCTTTGGTGTTGGGTTTCCTCCATCCAGTGTTACTTTCCATTTGCCGTCTTTTTGTTTTTTCCAGGCGGTAAAATAATTGCCATAATAAGTTGTGTCCGGTGCAACGAGTTTCCAATTTCCCCAGGTATAACCAAGGTCGCCTGATTGTGCTACTTCTGCATTTACCGGTTTCCATGAAATGGTTTTTATATCCTTGTTCTTATCAAAACTTTTTTCAAAAGCGGTTTTGCCAATCACAGGTAATCGTTGTCCCTCAAATTTTACAATGTTTGTATCGGCATAAAAAAGAATAGCCGTATTAAAACCTCCTTTCGAGGCCATTTCATTCATGGCGCTATCGGCCGTTATCAATTCCTGTTTGTAATTAATCGAAGATTTTTGATTGCATGAAATAAAAATTATTGCAAAAATTGTAAATGCTTTTTTCATTTTTCTATAATTGTTAGTGATGATAAACAATTCCTTTTAAAACTACAGCAAACAATGAAATTCGGTTACTTTTTTTCTCGTTTGTTGATAATTGTATTTTTCCATAGTACTGCTATTTATGCGATCGTAAGATTTTGCTTCTTTATATTAATAACCTAAATTGCTTTTCAACAAGTCTGTTAATGCTCCAATTTGAATCTTAAAACAACTGCACTCATGAAATTACTTTTTATTTTCTCGTTCTTAATTACTTCCTTTCAACAATCACAAGCGCAAACATCAACTTCTGCAAAGCCGGCTTACATTGTAATAATGGGTGATAAAATTGTCAGTCGGCAGGACGTGGATTCCATGGAAAAGAGGGGATATGTAAAAGGAATTCAAAAGGGCGTTACTAGTGAGGAATTTAAGGCGTTGCAAGATAAGTATGGCAGCAAAATTGGCGACGAAAAAGAATTCATTATTATTGTTTCTTTGTTTACTGAAGCAGAGAAAAAGGAAAAGGATAAACAGGATTCAAAATCCACTGTTGCCACTCCTCAAAAGGAAACTGATGAGTTTAAATTGCACGTAAACGATACTGCTACCAACTTCACTGTCGAGATGCTGGATGGCAATAAAATTAATTTAGCAAATATTAGGGGTAAAGTGGTATTAATTAATTTTTGGGCAACCTGGTGTACTCCTTGCATGATGGAATTTCATGAATTGCCTTCAAAAATAGTTGCACCGTTTAAAGGTAAAGATTTTGTGTTTTTGCCTATCTCAAGAGGAGAAACAAAAGCTACCGTGATCAAAGGAATGAAAGATCTGAACAAAAAAGGAATTTCTTTTTTAGTTGGCATTGACCCGGCCAAAAGTATTTGGGATAAATACGCAACAACAGGAATTCCCAAAAACTTCCTGATAGATAAACATGGGATCATCAGGTATGTAAGTGAAGGTTACGAAGAAGGCGCGGTAGATAAGCTGGCAAAAGAAATTCAAAAATTA
Source organism: Ginsengibacter sp. (assembly GCA_051960475.1). Lineage (GTDB taxonomy): Bacteria > Bacteroidota > Bacteroidia > Chitinophagales > Chitinophagaceae > Ginsengibacter. The sequence goes on along the minus strand of JBQCEG010000098.1, from coordinate 20,894 downwards.
CTTCTTGAATAGGTCTTTTGGTTAATAAAGCCATTCACTTGATTATGATTGAATTAAGATTTAATCGTTTTAAATCAATCCAATGTAAATTCGGTGAGTCTTTAGTTCCACCTTATAAAGTCTAATTAATAATATGATTCAAAAATCTATTCCTCTATATTTTCTTTTCATTCTCTCTTCTTTTATTTCAACCGCGCAAACTTCTGGAAGTTCAAAACGTGAAAAATTAGTTTCAACCGTTGATAGCATTTTGCAAAGCCAGGTAAATCAAAAACTGATTCCCGGCGCTGTTGTAGAAATTAAGAAGGACAATAAAGTGCTATTGAAAAAAGCTTTTGGTTATGCGGAAAGAAACGATTTCAATAATCAACCGCTTGCTCATCCGGTAGCGATGACAACCGACGATATGTTTGATCTTGCTTCACTCACAAAAGTCGTTGGCACCACCACTGCCATCATGTTGCTGGTTGAGCGTGGAAAAATAAAAGTAGATGACCCGGTAGGAAAATACATTCCGGCATTTAATGAAGGTGAAAAGAAAAAAATTACTTTGAGAAATTTGCTCACGCACACTGCAGGGTTGATCGAATGGTACCCGTTGTTTTATCGGGCTTCCAATAAACAGCAAGCATACAAAATAATAGGAGAGCTGCCTTTAAAATATCCTGTCGGTGCAGGAAGGCACTACAGTGATTTAGGGTTTATTCTTTTGGGTGAGATCATCGAAAAGGTTTCGGGGTTGACTTTGGATCAGTTTGATCAAAAGAACATTTTCGAACCACTGGGAATGAAAAACACCACTTACAACCCGCTTAAAAAAGGCTTTAAAAAGTTTGCAGCAACCTCTCATGGAAATCCTTTCGAAACAAGAATGGTTCATGATACTTCACTTGGTTATGTATTCAAAGAAATCGATCCTGACCAATGGAATGGCTGGCGAAAATACACTTTGAATGGCGAAGTGAACGATGGTAATGCATGGTATGCGCTGCATGGTGTTTCCGGTCATGCCGGATTGTTTTCAACTGTTGATGATATTCAAAAGCTGGTTGACATGTTGATGCACGATGGGAAAGTCGGTTCGAAGCAATTCATTTCGAAAAAAACTCTACACAAATTCCTGACAAAAGACCATTATAAAAACGGGCTCGGCTGGATGATGGATTATGATGATTCATTCATGAAAGAGGCTCCGGAAAGAACATTTGGCCACACCGGTTTTACAGGAACAAGTATTGTAGTTATGCCTTCGCTGCAAACCTCCATCATTATTTTGATCAACAGGCAAAATATGGGTTTGCGAAGCAATGGATATTATTACAATCCGAGCCAATTGAGGAAGGAAGTTTTTGACGCGGTTTTGGATTATTGTAAATAAGTTGCTTCAAAATATTTGCTCAAGATTGGTTGGAGTGAGTATTTAATTATCACTAAAATTTATTAGTGCGCCGGCAATTAAAATGTCATCTTTTCCACTCCTTTCCGCTGAAATAAATATTGGTATTTTATTGTTATAATATGTAACACCACCACCTAATCTGAAACCGTTTCTAAACGGAATGTTTGTATCCTTAAAATAAGCTTCTTCTTCCATGCCTATACTCTTATAAACTCCTTCGAAAAAAGGTTTAAAAGAACCTATTTTAAAACCTAATCTCATTGCTACACTTCCGGGTGCTTCAGAACTCCTGGTCAATGGAACATCTCCAGCAATCTCAATGGAAGGCTTACCGATTTGTAAACCCACATTGATTTCTCCCTGTGCCCACCCTTTCAGGTTGTATCCTGAAGCAAAACCAGAGTAAAGTGACTTATTTTGGCAAAAAGAATTTTGTGAAAACAGCAAACAAATAAATAATAGATTTTTCATGCGTCAATATTTTGCAAGTGGCAGTAATTGGATCGTTCTCTCAAAAATTCACTTAGGCTAGGCTCTTCAATAGTCGATCACCCTGCTATACTTGACGCAGATATGCGGCTTACCCTTTCGGCATGTTAACTGTAACATCAAATAAGTCTCCAAGATTCTTAGTTATAGAATTTCTTGGAATTTTTAAATCAATCTCGTTGCTATTTTCCAATTCTTAACTAGTATAATGAACCATGCGGAAAGAATTGTAGTGAATATGACCCATGTTTGCACCAGTCCTTTTAAAATTGGAAATGATTACAAGCTATCTACCGATTCAATTTCTTTTCTCAATACCGGGAACCGGCAGTAATCGTTACCGTTTATTCCTGGGAAGCGATGATATTTAAAATGTAGTTCCAAGGCAACCTTTCGACCCTGGCAACCTTTTCTACATTGTCCACGTTTTATCTAAATAATCTTTAATAATCATGAACACTTCATCAAGGGCCTGATGTTTGATAATTATGTTTTTGAAAAATTATCATCTAAATCTTTGTAATTTGTAAGTGATTTAAAAATTCATATTCAAACAATATAGCCATGTCTAAGAAAAATTTTCTCCGTCTCTTGTTAAGTTTTGGTTTTTTGCTCTTCATGAGCAGGAATAGTTTTGCCCAATTGCAAGTATTGTCAAAAGGAGCCACTGCACCCGTCTTCACTGCCAAAGCAAGCCAGGCAGGCAATGAATTTAATTTTGCCTTGAAGAAAGCGCTGGCCAAAGGACCGGTTGTACTGTACTTTTACCCGGCTGCGTATACAGGCGGCTGTGATTTGGAAGCACACACTTTTGCCGAAGACAAGGATAAATTTAAAGATGCCGGAGCAACGGTTATCGGTGTTTCTGCAGATGATATTCAGCGATTGAAAGATTTTTCATCTGATCCCAATTATTGTGCCGGCAAATTCCCTGTGGCATCCGATCCCGGAGGAAAAATTGCAGCAGAATATGGCCTCAAGGTGTCACCTCCCCAGCCCGGTGTTAAAGATGTGCGGGGTGAGCAGGTTACACACGGTTTTATTCCACGAACCACATTCGTTATTAATAAAAATGACAAAATTGTAGCTGTGTTTTCTTCAGGCACCGACCACATATCGCCTGATGAACATGTAAAAAAATCTTTGGCAATAGTGAAAAGTCTTTAAGTCCTTAGGAAAGTCGTTAACATGAGCCGTTCCTGCGGAACGAAATTCATGGTGGTGATTTAAAGCCACCTGGAATAAAAGTTTTATTTTTTCTTTGTTTACTGCCAGATCTGATCGATCTTCTTCAAAATTTATAAAACTCCTTCATCCGGCTAAGGAAATAATCTTTCTTCCGCCGGCTCACCGCCACTTCACGATTATCAGAAAGTATTACAGAGCCTCCTTCACCACGTACATATTCTTTAACGTGCAACAGGTTTACGAGATAGGACTTATGAATGCGGATAAACCCCGCACCGGATAACAATTCATCATATTCATAAATCGGCTTTGCTGAACAAATAGAATTGTTTTCCGTTAAAATAAAATTGGTATAACTTCCCGACGCCTCGCAATACAAGATGTCTTTCATTTCCACCACACGAAATCCATTGAGAGAAGGAATGCATAACTTCATTTCCCGTTTTACTTCCTTGTTTTGAACATTATGAATCAAAGTGAGGATGTTGTCGTTGGCAGCGGCCGTATGAATTCTTTTCACTGCTTTTTTAACCGACTCGATTAGAATGTCTTCATCAACCGGTTTTACAAGATAATCGACTGCGCTGTAGCGAAAAGCCTGCAAGGCAAATTCATGATGGGCAGTCACGAAAATGATTTCGAAATTAATTTTTCCCAATTCAGACAACAGATCAAAACTTGATTTGCCGGGCAATGAAATGTCAAGGAATACCAATTGCGGATCGAGCAATTCAATTTTTTCTTTCGCTGAATCTGCTTCTTCACATTCTGCAACAATCTTCAGTTCAGGGCAATATAGTTGTAACAATTTCCTGAGCGTATTCAGGCCGCTCCTTTCGTCATCTACTAAAATTGTCCTTACCATTTTTTCATTCTTTAAGAGGATAATTGCAATACGGCCAATGTGCCGCTTCCTTCCTTGCCGGGCAGATCTACCTTATCCTTTATATTTAATGAACAATGCATTTGATATTTTTCATTCAATATGGTCAAACGCTCACGAATATTTTTAATACCAAATGAATTGTGATTTTTCAGTGAACCGGCATTGTTGCTTATAGCGCGGTGAAGGCCAACACCATTATCCTCAACTTCACAAACTATTTGATCTCCTTCCTTTAAAAAACGGATAAATAATTTACGTTCTCCGTCTTTATTCCTCAAGCCATGCCAGATCGCGTTTTCAACAAGCGGTTGCACCAGCATCGGCGCTATTTCCGTTTCCTCCGCCACGAGGTCCTTGTCAATACTTATGTAATAGGAGAAACTTTCAAATCGCAGTTTTTCCATTTCCAAATATTGCTGAAGGTGATCAACGCATTGACTAACAGTTATAAAAGTTCTTCGTGATTGTTCAAGGCTTGTTCGTATCAATTGTGCAAACTTGCTCAGGTAGCGACTGGCATTTTCCTTCTGGTCATTCAATATCATTTCTTTGATACTATTGAGTGAATTAAAAACAAAATGAGGATTCATTTGAGCATGAAGTCCTTTGATTTCCAGTTCTGCCATTTGTTGTTTGATCGAAGATTCATGTCTTATCTTGCTGATCCTTCTTACTATGATTATTGAAATGACAGAAACAACTGCAACCAAAGCCAGTGCTATAAACCACCATGTTTCCCACCATGGAGGTAAAATAATGACTGGAATTGTCTTAGTCTGCTTGCTCCAGATGCCATCGCTATTTGCTGATCGCAATTCAAATGTATAATCGCCGGGAGGCAGGCTGGTGAAACTGGCGATGTTATTCGTTGCGGGAATTGTCCATGCATCGTTTAATCCTTTAAGACGGTAACTAAACAAATTATTGGCTTCTTTAGAAAAATTATTAACGGCAAACTGGATCGTAAGGAAATTTTGTTTGTGATTTAATTTTAGTTGTTGGATGAGATCAGGATTTCTTTTTGCCGGCCATAATTTATTATTCACTTTTACTGAAGTAATGATTGGCTCCGGGCTGAAAGTATCCTGTTTCAATCTTGAAGGATCAAAGTAGGTAATACCTCCAACGCCTCCAAAATATAATTTGCCGGTTGTATCCTTTAATGTGCATGCAGTGTTGTGTTCCAGGAAGGAAAGCCCGTTGCCCGTGTTATAGTTTTGTACCAATTGATATTTTGAATTGAATTTGTACAAACCGAGATTTGAGCTCACCCAGTAATAACCATCATCATCTTTTTGAATGGCATAGCAAACATTGGAGGCTCCATTTTTATTGAGTAATAAATGTTTCAAAACTTTATTATCCTTCCAGTTGTAGATCAGTAAACCGTTATCAGTTCCAATCCAGAATAAAGGGCCGTCTTTTAAAAGATACCTTACGAATAATGAAATCTTATTTACAGGTTTCATCACTTCAAAATCATTTGTCAGATACTTATATCTTACAAGCCCGGATCCTTCGGTGCAAAGCCATAAGGTATTGGTACTGTCTTCATAAATGTATCTTGCCGTATAAACATACAAACCACCTATGAAGGTTGTCAGTTTTGCATTAGGAGGTAAATGGTGCCATGTATAATTTTTGAGTGAAAAATAACGTAACCCATTTTCTGAAGCGACTAATAAGCTGTCGGCCTTTTTCAGTTTGTGGATGGCGTACATCTTATTTAATTCAGGAAGTTTCTTCTCAGGGAAATAGCGAACGCCTCTTGTTTTCCTGTTGACCAGCATTAGACCACCACAACTGGCTGCCCAGATATTTCCTTTATCATCTTCGGTGATATCATAAATGACATTGTTGGCATCACCATAAATTTCCGATTCAGGAAAGCGGATAAAACTATTGTTCTTCCTGTTCCACTGCAAAATACCCATGTTGAGTGTGCCTACAAATGTAGTACCGTCCCTTGCCTTAAACATTCTCACAATCATGTTGTCGGGAAGCGAACCATTAAATGATGTTTGCTTATCAACATTGCGAAACTGGAACCTGAAGGGATCGTATTTGGTAATGCCATCAAAAAAACCACACCATACAATTCCTTGTTGATTGGTAAAAATAGAAAGTGCATAATTCGAACATGGGGATGTTGCATCAAATTGAATGTTCACAGCGTGGTCAATTTTATCAAGCCTTGGATCATAACGATAGATACCACTGCCACGCATACCAATCCATAGATTTCCTTTTTTATCTACCGTAAAACCGGCAATACCACCGGGAAAATCTCTTGTTGCTATGATGTTTTCCCTTTTCTCAACCGGGTCTTTAATCACATAGCATCCTTCTGCCATAGTGCCAATCCAAAGCTTATGGTTGTAAGAAAACAATTCCCTTATTTGTGGGAAGGGATAATCCTTATGAAAGGGTACTACCTTGAAACTATTCCCGTCAGGTTGCATCTGAAACATCCGGTAAAGAAGCGATACATAAATTTTCCCTTCGTGATCAACAATGCTCGTAACGTTCGCTTTGTCTTCTTCATCATTGAAAAAAGTTTCGAGAGTACCGTTTAAGGTATTAAGATAGATCAACCCATAATTGAAAGTAATGATCCAATATTCGCCTTTCTTAAAAGAGATAATTTTTTTGATGGGTATATTATCCAATCTTGAAGCAAGTGCGTAATATTCTGATATACTCATCAATGAATCCCCGGCCACATTATAAATACATGCGCCCTGCACAGTGCCCACCCAAAGAAGATTCGTCGTAGTATCGTAAAAAAGTGAAGTAATGATATTGGAAGGTAATTTTTTGCCAATCTCATTTTGCGCTGAATAGATTTTAAACTCCCGACCGTCATAGCGGTCAAGGCCGTCTTGTGTACCAAACCACATGAATCCATATTTGTCCTGGGAAATTGCATAGCAACTGTTTTGCGATAATCCATCATCAGAATTATAATTTTCAAACAGCAAAGGCTGTGCGTCTGACACAATAGCCAGCAGGACCAATATGGAAGAAAATAAACAGCGCATTTAAATGGTCTCTTGAAAGATGAAGGGATTGTCTGATAAAATTACTTTAGATAACCGGAAAAAAAACAAGGTTTGAAATCAACAAACGAGCACTTGCCGTTCATTGAATGAAACCTGCCGTATATCTTCTATTTCACTCCTTTTAGAAAAGCGGATTTCAAAAAAAAGTTTTTATGACTTAGCCGTTAAAAAAGAATTAGCCGCCATTAGAAAGTTGTCGTTTCTGCAGCCATTTACAGCATCCTAAATTCATAAAACATTTGACCTAACTCGCAATCAATTTTAATTAATACTAAAAAGGAGGTTATTATGAAAAAGATTAAATGGATTCCATTCTATGGTCTGTCACTGTTACTGTTTATTTTGATTTCTTACGGATGCAACAAAGGCATGGTGGATAAGCCGGCGAATGAATTTGCAAAAGTAAAAGCCGATAATAATGGTAGTCCCGCATTTGCGCTCAATAGCTATACGGGTTTATCGTCCACTACATTGAGTGAACTGCAACAAGCTCGTGCAGCTTCGGCCAAATACAAGCACATTGAAAATGCAATTGCGGATGGCTACCAGGATATTCATGTAGATGTTGACAATATGGGTCATCATTATATGAAAGTCTCATTAGTGAATGGCACTTTTGACATCAGTCAGCCCCAGATACTCGTGTACAATAAAGACGCGCGCGGTGTAGAACAATTAGTGGCTGTTGAGTATGCTGTACCACTTAGCGATCCACAACCACAAGGCTTCACTGGTGATGCCGATGTTTGGGATGGTAATACCGGCTTCGGTTTGTGGTTACTGCATGCTTGGGTTTGGGATTATAATCCTAATGGAGTTTTTAGCCCATTGAATCCAAATGTTCAATTGAACTAAAGTTCAAGCCCCTGAACCGATTATAAATTTTTATTCTTTTTAAAAACAAAAGTTATGAAACGATCCTTTTTATTTCTTGCAACCACACTTGCTTTTTTATCATGTAAGCAAGGTACGCAGTCAGCCACTGCCCAGTCAGCACCTGCTGATTCTGCAGTCAGTAAGTTATCACAGCCTGAGCCGGAATCTTATTATATCGATGTTCATGATATGACACCTGGAAAAATAACACTTGCGGATGTGGCTGCGGCGCATCAAAAAGACCTGGCAACTGAAGGTAAGTTCGGAGTAGATTTTATTAAATATTGGGTCGATCCTGAAAAAGGAAAAATATATTGCCTTTCAAAAGCGCCAAATGAGGAAAGCATCATCAATACGCATCGCGAAGCTCATGGCTTATTGCCTTCGCATGTGTACAAGGTTACTGACGGTCCTGAAGCAGCCATGGAAGGAAATGAGCAGTTATATCTGGATGTTCATCATGTAGCTCCCGGTTCAGTAACTGCGAAAGACGTCGCTGCGGCTCATCAAAAAGACCTGGCAGTAGAAAAGAAATACGACGTCAACTTTATTGATTATTGGGTAGATCCCAAAGCCGGTGTGATCATGTGTTTGTCGCAGGCACCCGATTCTGAAGCGATCAAAAAAACGCATAAAGAAGCGCATGGTTTATTGCCTTCTTATGTTTTGAAGGTTTCACAGGGACAATGATGTGTTTGCGTGTGTTCATATCCGTTAAGCTTTTTTAAAGCATTGTAGTGAAGTAACAAATATTTGGAATTATTATTTAGTCTAAATGCGCTAACCGTTCAAATAATTTCCATTTTTGCCTTCGTTTGTAATTGTAATTTTAGGTTATGATCACATTTATCGCCTGGCTTATTTTGTTTGTGCTTTGCTGGCCGCTTGCATTGCTTGCACTCGTATTGTATCCGGTTGTTTGGCTGCTTCTGTTACCTTTCCGGCTTTTAAGGATTTCGGTAGAAGGTGTTTTCGGTTTGTTGAAGGAGATTATTTTATTGCCGGGAAGATTGTTGCAGCGTTTGTGATAAAAAAATGCAGGGCTTTAAATTCTTAAAACCCTGCATCATCATAATCCCCGATTGCTTCCCTCTATCTTGTCGCTGTTATCTGTCCTCTAATTTCGCCGCCCGGGTTGGCAACGGTGCCGTAAGAATAATACCAGTTGCCTGATGTCAATTGCGAAGCCTGCTCATCGGTCAATGTCATCGTGCCTGAGTAAGTTCCTGCACCGGTACTGTCTGCAGGTAAAGTCCATGGATCGCCAACTGCTGTTCCTGCAGATCCTGAGGCGCCGGTGTAGAATCCTCCGGAAGTTGCGCCACCGCTTAATCCTGTCCAGTTGGTTGTATAGGTCATCGTGTGGGTTGAGGGATCATAAGTTCCGTTAAAAGTGCCGGTCCCGTTCCCTGTTACCGGGGGAACCACCTGCGATCCCGCTGCATCACCCTTTAAGGTGTAAGGCCGGTTGTCGGTCGTAGATTTTTTCTTACAGCTGTTTAAAGCTACCATTCCAAAGAGTACAAAAGCCACGGCTAGCAACCATTTGGTTGTAATTGATCTTGTTTTCATAGTTTACATTTTGTTTTTAATCAATAGGGTAAATTCTGACTAACAAAACCAAAACGTGTGCCCCAATTAATAAAGAGTAAATGTTGCAGCCTTGCGGAATATTTGTGGCAGATTATTTCCAACAGGTAAAAAATGTGGAATTATTTTTTCAAAGCGGGAAAAATAAAGAGGAGTGAATGGAATCAGGAAGGATTGCAAACCGCGAACAATGGGTCTTAATGTTCATTCATCCCGGCAACAAATTATCGTTCCAGTCGCGGATCACAAAAGATTTTACAAGGCCTTCCAGGATAAAAGGGTCTTCTGTTACAAATTTTTCTGCAGCTTCACGTGTTTTAAAGATGGCCATATTTCCCCTGTCTTCAAAAGGTCCGATACCTATGACATCGCCATTATTGATGTATTTCTCCACAACGATCTTGTGCCGTGGATAAACAGCCATGATGCTTTCCATGGAAGCTCCGGAAGATTCACCGATAACAACTGTTTTCATGAAACACAATTATTGTGATAATTTTTTTTGATGCGCTGAGACAAAATTATAGGAAATAGTGAACGAACAAATTCTGGCAATTTTTATTTAAAGCTACTTCTTCCATTGCTGAATGATTATGCAAACATTGGTGTTGTCTCTTAATGCAAATTCCCTGGCGCCCCATGGCCTCAGCGTAATTATCTTCAAATTAGGATGCAGAAATTGTGGATGCGATTTTGAGATCTTTGCATACGCTTCTTCAATGTTATCCGTATGCAGTCTTATTTCCGGACGGTCTTTGTCGGCAAATTCTTTATTCTGAAAAAGGAACACTGCCAATGAATCTTTTTCAACAATACAACAAGGATTTTTTGATTCAAGATCCTCATAACCCACTTTGAACTCAAGGCAATTAACAAAAAGTTCAAGACCATCTTTTATATTTTCATAAAAAATGTTTGGAATTAATTTAGTAAAGTGCATGTTGAGATTTGTGCTTTTAATTCAATAATTAATTATTCAAACCATATTCTTTTTTCAAAGCTTCTATTGCATTGTGCTTCTCATTGCTTTTTTCACGGATGTTTTCAGCAATAAAGCCAAGGGTGACAGCAAGGAATATCATCAGGAATTCCAAAAATATTCTTTGAAATTTTTCTTTTCTACTTTGGGGTGATGATGAACTTCCATTCTATTGCAGGTGATATGTTTTTTGGAGATAATTGATCAGGTCAATTGAAGACTGTTTTATTTTTTCCATCATCGGTACCATTGACCTGCGACTTCCATTTAGTTGCACCACTTTAAATTCCATTTGCTTCAATAGGGTAGGATCATAAGTAAGCAGTTTGGGATTGTCTGTACTTTTATTGATCCATCCATCAGCCCTTTCCTGCCTTCGAAAAATGGCCGGGTCAATGACTTTTGCTTCTGCATTTTTGTACGCATTGTTCTCATCATTAAAAATATCCTGGAGCATTTGAAGAGGAGGAAACTGGCTGTAATATGCCATGATACGATTGGAAGTTTCTGATTTGCGGATGAGGCGGAAACCACCGGAATTGGTGAGCTGGTCAAAAGTCCGCTTGTTGTTCACCAGCGGCGGTCGCCTGTTTCCTAACCGTGCGGCATAATAAATATCGTCGCCATGTTTACGTGCCATTTCCGGGGTATCGAGAAAAATGCAAAGCGAATCGCACAAGCCAACACTGCTTTGATCACCTTTCACCTGGCGATCAATTGTGGAAACATCATCTTTCAAATCAGCCACTAACGATTCGATATACTGGTGTTCTTTTTCTTTTTCCAACTGGTGCTCCCTTAGGTTTTCTGCCAGGAAGCCGCAGAAGACCGCGAGAAACAACATGAAGAATTCAAAGAGGTAATGTTTAAATTTTTTTCCTTCTACATGTGGATGATGATGAACTTCCATGGATGATATTTTGAATTAGAAATTTGGGATTTAAGAATTCGACCTCCTTCCTCATTTCATATACTTCTCCAAAAAACTAAATATATCCTTCCTGATATAATCTGCGTCGAACATTTTTCCATAGTGAGGAGCGCCGGGAACAATGATCAGTTTGTTCGGTACGCCCGCAAGAGTGAGCCATGAACTTAAAATTTTCGATTCCGTGTTGGGCACTGATTCATCCTTTTCGCCTTGCACAATCAGGAACGGCGGATCATTGCTGTCGACATAAGTAACAGGACTTGCGATCTTTGCCAGGTCAGGCCGGTCAACCGGCATTGCGCCTAACAGAATCGCCACAGGATCACGTTCGTTCATGACTGAAGTGTCGGGATTGGCCGTTTGCATGATCAGATCTGACGGACCGTAAAAATCAAAGACACATCTTATTTTAAAATTGATCTTTTGCCCAGGCGGGTAAAATTCTTTTACATTATTGTTGTTGGAAAGTCCCATCAATGAAGCTAAATGACCGCCCGCCGAAAAACCGATTACCGCAATCCTGTTTTTATCAAGATCGTATTTGGATGCATGATCATAAAGAAACTGAACCGCCTGGTTTACGTCTTGTATCTGCGCAGGAAAGATTGCAGTTGTGCTATAACGGTAATCAATAGATGCTAATGCAAATCCGCTGTAGATGAACGACTGAATCGTATTTCCCATATAGCTCATGTCCGCATATTTATCGTTCAGCATCCAGGCGCCACCATGAATCCAAACGATCAGCGGCGTGTTCTTTCCATGTTTTGATGGCAGATAAATATCGAGTAGATGTTTTTGCATAGTGTCATTGGCGTAAGGAATGTTGGTGTAGGTGATGGTACCTGTTGGAAAGAGGTGTTCTACTCGTGGACTTATTTGTGCAGTAGCATTGCACCAAAATATAAGACATGCAAATGCACTGCTGGCGATCGTTTTAAATTTCATTTTCTATTGAGCGTTATGATAGTGGCAATTTATTTTCTCCTTCAATTCCTGCATATCAAAGTATTATTCATTGTTTGCCGGCAGGCAAACAAATTGTTCTTTTTTTCAATTGCAGATCTATTATTTTTCTTCCTCCTCTCTTTCAACAGCAATGGTACATTCACCGATCAAGGCAGCCAAAGCACCGATAGCAGCAAGTACAGGCGTAAGCACCGCGCCCACAACACCAATGGTGAGCGGAAAGCTCATGATCTCTTTACCTGATTTATCAGTGATGGTAATGCGTCGCACATTGCCTTCGGCAACGAGGTCTTTTATTTTTTGAAGAAGATGTTCTCCGTTGATAGTAAAAAATTCTTTGGTACCCATATCAATTCAATTACAAATAATTAATATAAATGTAAGATGAAATCTTTCAAATGCAGTCATCATTCTTTATGTAGTGGCAACTAAAAATATTTCCCCGCTTGCGGGAACAAGCCCGTCAGTTCTTTCAGCAAAATAAAGAGGAGTCATCTCCTGCGTGGAAATCGTTTTGAATTCTTTAAAACCGGCATTGATAGCCAATTGCGCGATCTCTTCTCTTGAAAAAAAGCTGATCATCGGTGTTTTCGATTCGCTCGTTCCTTTCAATGCAATTTCCTGCAGGGGCTGGTCTTCTTTATCCATCAAATGTAAAGGCAGGTAAAAAGTCATTGCCAGTCGCGAACCTTTTGCCATTTGTGCAATTTGAGAAAGCGTGGACGTAATGGCTTCTTTTGTCAAATACAAACTAACACCGGTGCACGAAACGAATGCAGGTTTGTGCGCATCAAATCCGGATTTTAGTAATTCATCCCACCAGGAAGTTTTTTCAAAATCTACCGGCACAAAATGAAGCCACTTTGGAATTTCATAACCAAGCGTTGTAAGCCTTTGTTTTTTCCATGATTGTGTCGGTGGTTCATCAATTTCATATACCTCCATTTGTGAAGCGAGGGTTGGTTTGCGTTGTGCGAAAGTGTCTAATCCTGCACCAAGGATTACATATTGTTTTATACCCCGGTTGATCTCTTCAACGATCATATCTTCAACATACCTTGCTCTTGCCAATATGGAAGCACGAACGCGTTTTGTAAAATCCGCATTCATATCAGGACGGTTTTGCCATCCTTCTTCCGGCGCTGCTATTTCTAATCCTGGTTCATCTTCAAACACCGGCGGTCTTGCATCTGCTGTTAAATGCAGTGCTCTCCACAAGGCCGTTCTGACTGCTGTGTTGTCGGGTACGGGAGTTTGGTTTTCATTCATCATTCTTTAAATTCGATTGTAGTAAATTACGCAATAATTAAAATACGTTTTAAATGAACAGCAAATTACTTTCCATCTCTTTAATCGCAGCGTTGTTTTTTGTTTCCTGTTCTTCTTCAAAAATGACAACGGGTAATCATCTTTCAAAAAATGAAAAGAAAGATGGGTTTCATTTATTGTTTGACGGAAACTCCATGGAGCAGTGGACAGGAGCAACGGACAGCTATTTGCCGGAGAACGGCACGATAACCATTCACCCTGAAAAAGGCAGTGGCGGAAACCTTTATACCAAAAATGAATACAGTGATTTTGATTTTCGTTTTGATTTCAAACTTACGCCGGGCGCGAATAATGGCGTTGGCATTCGAGCACCTTTGCAAGGTGATGCTGCTTATGTAGGAATGGAAATACAAATCCTTGACAACAAGGCACCTGAATACAAAGACCTTCATCCTTATCAGTATCATGGTTCGATCTATGGTGTCGTTCCTGCAAAACGTGGCTATTTAAAACCGGTGGGAGAGTGGAATTCAGAAGAGATCATTGCAAAAGGGCCAAAGATAAAAGTCATCTTAAACGGAACGGTTATTACCGATGCGGACATAACAGAAGCGCGTGAGAAAGGTGCCATGGATGGAAAACAACACCCTGGATTAAACCGTACCAAAGGACATATTGGTTTCCTGGGCCATGGTTCAGTTGTTCAGTTTAAAAATATCAGGGTGAAGGATTTGAGTGAATAAAAATAATGGCCCCTCACAGAGGGGCCGAAAGGATTGACAAGCAAATTTTTTAGTGTGCGCCTTAGCGTTACTGGTTATTTTTTACTTGCGTAATGTACATTAGTAGGTATACATGCCGGTGTGATTGAGTAATACTACTAATAAGGCTACCACCAGCACTACATACACTCCGAAACCTATCCATGCCCATTTCACCCTGTTTCTCTTATAATCATCATTGATAAGATAGGCAATCAAAACACCAATGAGGCCAACAAAAAAGCCAAGGGCAAACCCTCCCAGGTGAAAACCGGTTGAATGGTCACCATTGTAAAGAAACTTGTTCAGTTTCTTACTATTAATAGTTCCATCAGGGCTTATACTTTTCCTGAGCTTTTTCTGGGCAATCTTAAACCCGATCCTGTCGAGAAAACCGAGATGCCTTCCGGTAAGGTTTTCAAAGTTTTTGACATTGATCGTTGAAAGATCAAGCAAAGAGATTTGTTTGCCTGTAGTTCCTACAGGAATGTAAACGTTAGCAGCATTTCTTTGATCTCTTGAAATTGAGGAAAATGCAAAGACAGAGGAAGCAATTAAAAAAGCTGCAGTTAGTGTTAATAGATGTTTCACTGTAAACAATTTAATTATGGTTAAAAGAATCCCCGGACCTCTCATTCAGAAGTCCTGGAAAGTTGATTTTCTATTTTTTATAAAAGGGCAACAACAAGAATGAGGTAAAGAATAAGGCCAACACCAAAGCCAATCCATGCCCACTTTACCCTGTTTTTCTTATAATCATCATTTAGAAGGTAGGCTATTAACACACCAATAAGACCTAAAAGAAAGCCAAGTGCAAAACCTCCGAGGTGAAAACCGGTAGATGGATCGCCGGCTGCAAGAACTTTCTCCAGCTTTTTGTTGTTAATAGTTCCGTCAGCATTAATGCTTTTTTGTAATTTTTTTTGAGCAATCTTAAAACTGAGCCTGTTAAAGAAATTCATGTGCCTTCCTGAAAGCTTTTCAAAGTCTTTCACTTTTATGGTAGATAAATCATAAAGTGAAATTTGTTTGTCAGCACCTACAGGAATGAACACGTCAGTGGCTTTTCTTTCCCTGATTGCGAATGATGAAACTGCAAATGAAGAGGCAACTGTAGCTAAAGCAATAAGCAGCAATACAATTTTTTTCATAATACATTTGGTTTTTGGTTAATAATAAATTTTGGTAATAAGGCGACAAAATAGGCAAAATATCCATAATTAAAAAATTTTGTTAAATGTTTTTTGGAAGTATTTCACGAAATTAAAAACGGATTATGTTTTGGTTTGCTGCTAATCCAATCCAGCCAGGTCTTTAAAGCATGTTAATAGTTGAGACAATCTTCTTTCATTTTTCAAAAGCTTTTGAATAAATAAAACGCATATCAAGAAAATCTGCTACTTGCTTGTGTGCTGATAAGCTGAATCCCGCCATAAACTTATTGTTGAATTTATAATACAGTCCCCACCTGTGATATAGACGTGTGATGTATGGAACTTCATTATGCAAATACCAACCGATTTGCTGAGTGAAATTGAACCGTTTAAAAATAAATTCATGGCCTGCCAATATTCCAACCCTGCGAAAATCAAGTTGCGGATTACCTTCTGATTCCATTGTCTTTTTTGCACTCTTATCATTTACCCATTCAATTCCCATGGTAACCGTGTTGAAAAATCCAAGCCTTCCTGCGCCCTGCAGTGACAAACCATAAATACTGTAAAAATGGTTTCTATCCATTGGTATTGTTTTATAACAAATAAAGGGGCTAACGTCAAATCTCCATTTAGGATTGAAAGGCTGAATGATCTTTGCTGTGCTTACTTTTTGCAGATCATATACCAGTCCCAATGAAGCAGTTGGAAAATTGATTCCATAATTGGGATGATAGATGCCACCGTTTGAATTATGATTAAACATCACATCCACATTTAAACCTGTCTTCCCATTAGTAAGCACTTCAGCGTTTAGCCCAAGACACAAATATGGATTGATAAATAAACTATAAGAATTGTTTTGGTTATTTGAAACTTCATTGTAAGGATTACTGTTGTAACTCAAGCCTAATTTAGCCACTAACCCAAGTCTGAATTTTTTTTGATTGATCAAATAAGGTTCTACAAAATAAGAAGCATATAAAGCGTTTCCCAAAAAGCTTTTGCTAAAGTGATAGAAAGCAAATGTATAACCGGTATTGAACGATTTGCCTGCATAACGTTTTGCCTCGGCATCTTTTCTTATCCGGTTAAGTTTTAATTCTATTCCTGTTATTTTAGTGCCTGCAGTGTTGCTTACCATAATATCGTGGGGAATAACAAAACCATAAGCGGGACTTATTGTTGCTGTGAAGTGTATAACCTTTTGTAAATCCTGCTCAGTTTTCTGAGCAAATGAAAACTTTCCAATTATGGAAAAAAGTAACAACGATATAATAACTCTTTTTGCCACACACCGTCTTTTAGTTGCCGATGTTTTTTATTTGTTTTATGGTAAACTGAATTTAAGACTTTTTATTCCTTCATTTCTGTCTTGGTTCAGGAGGTTGAATTAGTGATATTAGTGAACAAAGAAATTAAGCCTGTTTTATTCGCTTAATTATTGGTGGATCTGTTTTGCTTAAACCATTTCTTCGCATTCGGTCTGCGATGAGGACAACCGGGCCAACAACAAGGACGCCGTTTTCCTTCCAAGAGTTCCGCACACAATCTATCAATATGCTCTTTTCTCGTTTCTGCTTTCTTCACAATTGTTGTCCAGCAGATCCATTCGTTGCGTGCGAGCGGCGTAAGGTTATTCCATTTTTCTAAGACAAGCAAATCCTTTACCAAAGCTTTCTTTAAGTCTCCAGGAACTTCATGAACTACTCCTTCCGCGACTGTTAGTGTCTCCTTATTTATTGCTTTCTCCATTATATGAATTTATTGTTTCCAAATTGTTTTTTGAAAAACAACTTTGCAAAATCAATAATAACCCAATAAGCAGAAGTATGGTTTTCATTTTTAATTTCATTATTCCTTATGATAGTTTGTCCCCCACAGCTGATAGCGTTTATACATTCCCGGTAGTTCTGACGAAAATGTATTAAAATCTTTACTTTCCTTAGGGCTCCAAAACACCTCACTTAAAGCACTTAGCCTGGGGAATATCTTGTATTCAAGATCATTCATGTTGGGACAATATTCCGTCCAGAAACAGCCTTGCGCACCAAGTACATATTTCGCTTCATCGGAAGTTAATTCGGAAGGAACCGGTTCATAGTTGTACACTTTTTCAAGAGGAAGACCACCTTCGCCATTAGTCGTTTCTTCCGGTTGCTGAATATAAGTATACTGTTGCGGTGTCATGATCACATTGTGATGTTGCGTGGCCGCAGCTACACCACCTTTCTCACCACGCCAGCTCATTACTGTAGCGTTTGGTGCCAGTCCACCTTCGAGGATTTCATCCCAGCCAATGATTGCCCTGCCTTTGCTGTTTATATATTTTTCAATGGTGCTGATAAAATAACTTTGCAATCCTTCCTCATCCTTCAATCCTTTTTCTTTGATTAATTTTTGGCAAAAGGCCGAACGCTTCCAGTTGTCTTTCGGGCATTCGTCGCCGCCAATATGAATGTATTTGGAAGGAAAAAGCTTCATCACTTCATCCAGAACATTTTTAAGAAAGTGAAATGTGTAATCAGACGGACAATAAACGTCGGTAAAAATCCCCCAGGTTTGCTGAACGTGTTTGCCGGTTTTGCTTCCGCTCCAGCTTGTGTGTGGTGGTATCGGTGTCGATTCATTTGGAAAGCAACTGAGTTGAGGATAAGCAGCGATTGCCGCCGATGAGTGCCCCGGCATTTCTATTTCAGGAATAATGGTAATATACCTGTCCTTTGCATACTTCACAATTTCCTTCACCTGGTCCTGTGTATAAAATCCGCCATAGCGCTTACCGTCATTTCCTGTTCCGGGGTAATGGCCAATGATCGTTCCATTCCGGTAGGCTCCTACAGAAGTGAGCTTCGGATATCTTTTTATTTCTATTCTCCAGCCCTGGTCGTCGGTGAGGTGCCAGTGAAAAGTGTTGAACTTTTGGTAGGCTAGAAAATCGATGTATTTCTTAATATCGTCAACACCAAAAAAATGTCGGCTCACATCGAGGTGCATTCCCCGGTATTGAAAACGGGGATAATCTTTAATGGAGACTTGCGGAATGTCAAAACCTGTAGCCTTTTTTTCTGCCGGCATAAGCTGCAGCAACGTTTGAATGCCGTAAAATAAAGCGGTATCGTTCACGCCCTCAATATCAACCTTATTGTCATCAATGGTCATATCGTATTCGTTACTCTCTTTACCAGAGGGTTTTACCAGCCCGAGGATGATCGCGTTTTTTGTTGCTTTACCTGCTGTTGAATGTCTTACCGGTAACGAAAAACCATAAAATTTTTTGAGATAATGGTTGAGCATTACTGCATCATGCGTTGCTGCGGCAGGAGCGAGGATAACCGTTGAGTGATTGAGATGAAAAGCGCCCTGGTGACTTGTCAATTCCACGGGCCGTGGTACGAGGGTAATGTTTGTCTGGGCAGTTGCGCAAAAACTAATAAAGATGGTAACGAGTAAAATGATCTTCTTCATCAGGATTCTTTTTAAATACGTTAGGGAAAATAAATTTAAAAATAAAAACTGGATTATATATAAGTATTGAAGGCTAATAGTTGGATAAAGTGGCAGTCGTTTTATTTGTATATTATTTTAAGTTTTGAAAAACCCTTATTCTTTTAAAGGATTTTCATTACATTTAAATCGCTCTTTTTACAATAAGGAAGATTTACTCACCAGACAAACATGCTTTGAACGGATTCCTCATATACAATTTTACCAACATGAAAAATAGAGTTTTTCTTTTAGTCCTGGCAATCGTTTTGCCCAAAATGATGGATGCGCAGCAGTTTTACTTTAAATGTGTCTTCCAAAAGAAATCGCTTCCTCCTCAATTGTATTTTGTGCCTCAGGATAATGTTTTTAACATGTATGATACTCTTCCATTAATAAAAGACTCCGACAGCACAATACGTTTAGTTTTAAATCCTTCAAAAATATTTTTTTCAAAAATCGGTGCAGACGCTATCATGGTGACTCCTGGAGGGCACGTCAAAGGTTTTCTTAATAAACATTCTAAATTTTATCCTTCTGATTCCGGAACAGTGAATTATA
The DNA here is from genome assembly GCA_051960475.1 of Ginsengibacter sp. GTDB lineage: Bacteria > Bacteroidota > Bacteroidia > Chitinophagales > Chitinophagaceae > Ginsengibacter. The sequence continues at coordinate 1,294 of JBQCEG010000098.1, read as the reverse complement.
AATTGAAAGAGATATCCGAAGGCTTTAACGCTAATTGGAATAATTATGCTCCGGGAAGTAGTTTTCAACAATTTAAAATTGTATTTACGGCTTTAAAAAAATATGTAGATAGCACGGACGATGTGCTGAACAAGAAAATTATACCCTGGCATGATTCAAGATCAGAATTAGCTTTAAAGGAGTATTTGCAGGCACGGCTTGCACACTGTTTGGTTTTACCGATACTATTTAAAAATGACTATGATGAAAAAGAACTCGTTTCAATGATCCAAAAAAATCTGAAAATTAAATTCCCGGAATATTGGACAGAGCTTGAATCGGGAAGAATTTTTTTGCACACCTATTACCGAAAGGTCGTTTTGCCGGATGCTAAATTCGATCTTCAAAAATCTTTTTCCGGGAAGTTGTATGGTATAGCCGGTTTTAGAAAATTGGCTACTTACGATTATTTCCAGGAATGCCTCGACAGGGGAATTGTGAAAACGAAAGACCAGCTGCTGGCCGATTACAAACAAAACGAACCTAAATTAAAATTGTCAAAAAAGGAGGAGGAAGTGATGAAAGAAGATGTTTATAAGCCGATTCAAAAAATCGGGACAGATATTTCAGACGTTTTTGCTACGCTGCCTCTTGAAAATACTTCAGTTCGATTATTAACCGACGATGAAAAAAAATCTTTGATTGCACACGGAAACATTATTCTTGATTTTTGGGCAAGTTGGTGTGCTCCCTGCAGGGCAAAAATGGAAAAGATAAACAGCGACAAAGTGATCATCAATCATAAAAATTATCGAATCATCTTTCTTTCAATTGATGCAAATGACCAAATGTGGAATTCTGCTCCTTATTCATTTCTAAACAATCACAATAGTTTTAGGATCACCAGTCCAGATAATCAGTTTGTAAAAGATTTTGCACTGAAACGCATTCCGAGAGCAATTTTACTAAGCAGTGCTGGATTGATAAGTTCTGATTTTATTTTTTAAAACTATTGACTGCAGCATAGACAACGTCCAGGGCTTTGCGCAGGTGGGATATTAGAATTCCCGTCTGTCCGAACCGGCAGCCGAAAGTAGAATAAAAAAGTTGATTATTTATTCGTTTGCTGATAGTATTCGGTCTGCCCGAACTGCTGATGATAGCAGGACAAATGCTGATGTTTATTCCGTCTGCCCCACTTGCACAAAACCCAATGTAAGCTGTAGTATCATTTTCGTTGAATAAAATCATCCAAAATCCGCTCTTTTGATTCAGTCATCATAGAATTAATCATTTCTTTTTGAAAGTCATCTTT
>JBQCEG010000097.1:0-19596 GCA_051960475.1 Ginsengibacter sp. | reverse complement strand
CCTCGAGAATTTTAATGAAATTTGTTCGGATGTTATGCATGTTGTTTTAGAAAGTTTAGTCACTAACTAAGACAACTGTATAGCATCTTTTGTCCCAATTTTTAAAAATTAACTCCGCCAACGGGTTAATCTAATAATTAAATAATCACGTACCAGCATCCAGTATCCAGAATCTAGCAGCGAGAATCACCCTTTCACCCTATACCACCAATACCCAACCGTCTCCTTCAAATAGGTATCCCAACCCATTAAGACTGAAGGCCTTGGAATAAAATCACCGAACTCCGTTCCACCCCTTCCATCTGTATAATTGCAGGGAAAAGGTACAACATCCACCCCTGCCTCTTTAAATACCAGCGATGCCCTTGGCATATGATAAGCCGAAGTTACCAAAAGGTATGGTGCAGGAAGTTGCAGTGAATCGAGGATGTGTTTGGTATTTTCTGCATTCTCCACAGTATTAGAAGATTTATCCTCCACTGAAACCACTGAATCAGGAACACCCATTTCCACCAACTGGCTTTTCACCCATGCTCCTTCCCGGAAAGCATGTTCATCCGGTCTCCCATTGCCTCCGCTCACTATAATGTGCTTTATCTTACCCGTCTCGTACAACCGCAGTATTTGTATGAACCTGTCTGAAGTTGCATTGAAAAAGCCATGGGCGTCCGCGTCCGGACTGGCAAATCCTCCGGCTACGATGCCGCAACTGTAAGTAGGCAAGCTTTTCACACTTACCGGTGCCGGTTGCCATTCCCTTGCATATACATTGAGCAAAAACTGGTTGCCAAACAATACGAAAAGGAATAAGGCACTCACAAAACAATACTTCCGCCGTGATCTTCTCTTCACCAGGAATCCGGTAATAAGCAGTATCACCACCCAATTGAACGGCGAGAGGAGGAAAGATACCATGGATGAAATAAATGCGTGCACCCGTAATTCGTAATTTTTAATTTCTAATTTTCATAACCCCTCAAGCACTTCCGCCCATTTTTCCCTGTAAACCGGGAAACTAAAATGCTTCATTAATAACTGGTTATCAGGAAGATATTTCGTTTTGTTGGAAATTATGCTTTCAATAGCGCCGGACACTTCCTCCTTGCTTCCCGGGTTCACCAAAAAGCCCAGTTCCCCGTTCAATAAAGCGTCAACCGAACCATCTTTATTCCCCGCGATCACAGGTTTGTTGTAATACATCGCCTCGATAAACACGATCCCAAACCCTTCCTTCTCACTTGGCATTATATAAATATCCGCAAGGTTAAAATGCTCCGCCAGCTCCTCATCAGGCACAAAACCGGTGAAGATGACCTGTGTCTCCACCCCCGCTTTACGGATCAACTGGTCCAGTCTCTGTTTTTCCTTCGCATCATACTTCCCGATGATCAGGTATTTTAAGGAAGTATTCGTCTTTCTTAATTCCTTAAGGCTTTCAATCACAATGTCATACCCTTTATACCGCTCACTGCTGGCCAGCCGTGTCAGCGTCAATAAAACCACATCTCCTTCCCTTAAACCATATTTGTTTAACAAGGAGCTGTTTTTCTCTCCGTGCAGCGGCTTTTCCAGGTAAGGATCAAGACAGTTATTCAGCACCTGGATCTTTTCAGCAGGGAAATGGTTTCTTTCTATCAGCACATCCTTTGTATATTGGCTCACCGAAAGAATCCGGTCACACTGAAACAACATCTCCCTTTTCCATCCCCTGAAGGTTTTCCAGGCTTCAATCCCATGCGCGATTAAAACAAGCTTGGTGTCAGGGGAAAAGAATTTGATAAGATATCCCACGGGTAATAAATTCAGGTGACTTAGAATAATCACATCATTTTCAACTCCCGCAAACAAAGCTTTTCCGGCAAAGCGGAGCCTTTTGATATCAAATCCCTTGAAATTGTCCTTTGGAAAATATTTTTCATCAATATCCGCCGGTGAATCATACATGGAATAGACCGTCAGCTGGTGCCCGCTTGTTTCACAAAGATCATGAAGGGCTTTGCCCGCTAGCCTGCTCACTTTTTCAATTCCACCTGTCAAAGAAAAGGTCCGCAATGTCAGCAACATCACCTTTTTCCCTTTGGCAGGGTAAGCATGCCCGTTACTGGCCGCAGGATAGTGAACGGACAAATCCCTGTATTCTTTATATTGATTAGCTGCCGGAATCCCCCTGTAGCGAACCAGCATCAGGGAAAAGAACTGCGACCAGTGCATGTTCCCCGCGATGAATTTGTTGTAAATATTTCCCCCGGGGGAAATGAGGCTCCTGGCAAATTCACTGTCCCCAAGCCACTTTTGAAAAGGAAAACCGAAGCCCATCTTGGGCCTGTCCCAGATAGCCTGCGGCAAAATATCTTTAAATGAATCGATCAGCAATTGTTTAGGCAAAGCGCCTTCTTCTTTCAGTTTGCTCCTGATCTTCATCGTAAGATCCACAAAGTCCTTATCCAAAAAAGGAACCCTGATCTCTACCCCATGCGCCATTCCCATCACATCCACATCACGCAGCAACTGGTTTTGCATGAAGAGGTTCAGTTCGATCCAGCTTGCTTCATTAAAGTCATCCAGTTTGGGCCGGGTTTCTTTAGCCGGGTTTTCAGAAAGGATCTCCCACACTTCCCTTTCATCCATATCAAGTTGCCTTGCAATCTCTGCCGGAATAAACTGCCCGCGGAGAAACAGGTATTCCCCCGTAGCGCCTTCAATGCTCAGGTAAGACAACCTCTTGAAAGCCTTGCGCCCGGTATGTTTGCCTGAGCGCAAAAGCGATTTAGGCAACTTACCCAACAGGTCCACCTTGTGCATTCTTGAAAAAGATGGATATCCTCCAAAGAGCTCGTCCCCGCCGATGCCCGACAATACAGCCTTTAAGCCATTCTCTCTCGCGTACTTACTGATAAACCAGGTGTTGATCCCATCGCAACTCGGCTGGTCCATTGCTTTGAGAATGGAAGGAAGGTATTCCTGGAATTCTTCGGCCCTCAATAAATGTTGACTTCCCCTCGCATCCAGCTTATTCAATATCATATCCTGGTATTTCTTTTCGGAGAATTCCGGTTCCGGGAAATCCAGTGAAAGCGTATTTAAATGAGACTTTTTTTGGGATCCTGCCAACAGGGAAACAATCCCCGAATCCACACCTCCGCTCAGGAAAACACCGATTGGCGCATCGGCAACCAGGTGCCGGTTCACCGACTCCTGCAGGCTTTTCCGGATCTCAGTAACAGCGGTTGACCTGTCGGAAATGGTGTCAGAAAAATAGTATTTTTTAAATGAATGGATCTCATGTTCAAAAGTGTTGGCATTGAAACAAAGAAAACTTCCCTTGGGCAGTGGTTTCACTTTTTTCAACACCGTTACCGGCTCCGGCAGGTGGCCGTACGCAAGCAGGAATACCGGCCATTCATCGTTCTTTTGCGCCAACCATGGCACGGGTTCAAATCCCCTTATTTCGGAAGAAAAGGCGAGTCCTTCAGCCGTAATGCCATAATACAATGGCTTGATACCGGAAGGATCCCTTACGAGATAAATTTCCTTTTCGAGCTTATCCCAAAGGGCAAAGGCAAACATCCCGTTCAGTTTATCAAAAGAGTCAGTACCCCACTCTGCAAATGCACCAAGGATTACCTCCGTATCACTGCTGGTCCTGAACTTGTGGCCTTCCCGGACTAAAATACTTCTTAATTCTGCATAGTTGTAGATCTCTCCGTTGAAGGTAATTGCGAACCTTCCGTTGGCATAAGACATAGGCTGGTGGCCGTTCTCCGTCAGGTCAATTAAAGACAGGCGCCTGTGCCCCAGCACCAGCTGCACCTCTTCATCCATATAGATACCCTCATCATCCGGCCCCCCATGCTTCATCAGCTGGCACATCTTCCCCACCATCTCTGCCAAAGCAGTAGTGGGATGATCAGGTGATATTATTCCAGAGATCCTACACACCGGTTAATGTGAAAATTTGATAATTTGAAAATATGAAAATTGGATTAACGATGGTCTTCTGTGCCCTTCCTACCCAGCTATTGCCTAAAGCCTTTAAAGGATGACGCTCTCAAAGGGTAATATTCGTTAATCGACCTCTGTCATCCTGTCTGCCGGCCACCTGACGGGAGGCTCTCGAAGGGTGACCGTAGTTAATCGCCTTTGTCATCCTGAGGCTCTCGAAGGGTGACGGTGATCAAGCGCTCTTTGTCACCCGATTACAAAAACGATTACCGTGTTTTTTTTGTCTGAAGAATAAATGATGATTGCTGTTCTTAACGCGGCTTCGAGAGCCTCAGCCTGACATCATTCTAAGGAGGCGCTCTTGTTTTTAAGACGTCTCCAGCATCAAAATGGAGTATTCGAAGGGTGACATTCGTTAATCGCCTTTGTCATCCTGAGGCTCTCGAAGGGTGACGGTGATCAAGCGCTCTTTGTCACCCCGATTACAAAAACGATTACCGTGTTTTTTTGTCTGAAGAATAAATGATGATTGCTGTTCTTAACCCGGCTTCGAGAGCCTCAGCCTGACAATTATCACATTATCACATTTTCAAATTTGTCTTCATACGTCCTCCTCACCCCCTCCTCAAAACCAATCTCCTCTTTCCATCCTAATCCATGAAGCTTGCTTACATCAAGCAACTTCTGAAAAGTACCATCAGGCATAGACGTATCAAATACAATTTCGCCTTCATATCCCGTGATCTTTTTGATCATTTGTGCCATCTCGCCAATGGAAATATCTTTGCCGGTTCCTATATTCACAAATTCCGGCCGGTCATAATGCTGCATCAGGAAAAAACAGGCTGCTGCCAGGTCGTCGCTGTGCAGGAATTCACGGCGCGGTTTACCTGTACCCCAAACAGTAACGGAAGGTTGATTATTCACCCTCGCCTCATGAAACTTCCGCAGCAAGGCCGGTAAGACATGGGAGTTTTTAAGATCATAATTATCTCCCGGACCATATAAATTGGTGGGCATCGCACTGATGAAATTGCACCCGTATTGTTTGTGGTAATACTGGCACATCTTGATCCCCGCGATCTTTGCTATCGCGTATGCTTCGTTGGTGGACTCAAGGTAGCCGCTCAAAAGGTATTCTTCTTTGATTGGCTGGGGTGCATTCTTAGGATAGATGCAACTACTGCCCAGGAACAACAATTTCTTCACCCCGTTCTTATACGAGTTGTGGATAAGGTTGTTCTGGATACAAAGGTTGTCATACAGGAATTCAGCCGGATAAGTATTGTTGGCATAAATGCCTCCAACTTTCGCCGCTGCAATAAACACATAATCCGGTTTTTCCTGTTCAAAAAATTCCTTTACCGCCTCCTGGTCTCTGAGGTCAAGTTCCGCTGACGTGCGTAACAACAGGTTCTCAAATCCTTCTTTCTTTAATTTTCTTACGATCGCACTTCCGGCAAGTCCTCTGTGACCAGCTACGTATATTTTGTCGTTCTTTTCCAATTGAGTATTATGTTATAGGTAATAAGTTATAAGTTACGAGCAGTGGTTCCCCGTTTTCAAATTTTCACTTTTTCACATTATCAAAATCTTCGTGTTTCTTCCTGCCTTTGCGTCTTTGTGGTCCAAATTTCTTCGTGTTTCTTTCTGTCTTCGAGTCTTTGTGGTTCCCCCATTTTCACATTTTCAAATCTTCACATTTTCACATTAACCCTTCTTCGTGTTTCTTCCTGCCTTTGCAGTCTTTGTGGTTCCCCATTTTCACATTATCATATTTTCACATTTTCACATTAACCCTTCTTCGTGTTTCTTTCTGTCTTCGAGCCTTTGCGGTTCCCCATTTTCACATTTTCAAATTTTCACATTTTCACATTAACAGCGGTTCCCCATTTTCACATTTTCACATTTTCAAATCTTCACATTTTCACATTACCCAATCACTTCCAAATTCTTCTTATCAAAATGCGCGCTCAGCTGTACATCCAGCGTATCGATCTTCACCACCGCCCTATTGCCCAGCACTTCCACAACCACCCCGTGGTAGTTCATCATCACCCCCTGCCGGATCCTCACTTCAGTATTAACCACCAATCCTTTCGCCTCTACCTGTACATTTTCAAACTCATTCAAAAATTTACGGATGGTGTCGATCTCCTCATCCCTGATCCTGGCAGGCTTGCCCAGGAAATAAACAAAGTTGAGGATACCGTTCACTTCCTTCACTTCCCACTTTTTCTCTTCTTCCAGCCTTACAAAAACATATCCTTTAAAAACCGGCTCCAGGACCACCTTTTTCCGGTCGCTCCATTGCCTTGTAACCTTATTGATCGGGCAATAATTTTCTATCCCCCTTTCCTCCAATACCGCCGCTACCTTCTTTTCCCACCTCGGGCGGGTATAAACAGCGTACCACGTCTTTTTTATCTCCATTTCTCAATTCTTATTTTTAAATTTTCCCTTCTTCAGCAACAATTGTGCAACAATCAGGAAAAGACTTCTTTTTCACAATCGTTTTAGAGGATTCTCAATACTGAATGCTGGATACTGGATACTGGCACGTTTGGTCTTAATGAAACACACTTACTCAATTGGATTATAAATTGTCTTCCACTCTCCCATTTTCACATTTTCAAATCTTCACATTTTAACATTAAAGGCGGTTCCCCATTTTCCCATTTTCAAATTATCAAATTTTCACATTAGCCCAAGGCTTCGCCTCCCCCGGTCACATCCTCAAATCAACCGTGGTATTATCTTTACGTGGGCATTGTCTTTTTACTATTTACCGAATAACTTCCTCAGGTGTGAAAATACTCCCTTTCGCTCTTCAAGGTAATAACCTCCGCCATACTCACCACCATAACCATATCCGTATCCATATCCATAACCATATCCATTCCCATACCCGCCAAAACCATAACCATAAATATTAAAACCACGTGGCTTGATGCCATTAAACACCAAACACATGTGGTGAAACTTCTTTTGCTTTTGCAAAGCTTCTATCATCGTTAGGAAAACCCTCGGTGTAACCGCGTGCCGCACTACAAACAGATTGATATCTGCAAAGGCTTGCAGCAACTGGGCATCCGTTACCGGTGAAACCGGTGCCGTATCCATGATTACATAATCGAATCTTTGTTTCAATTCTTCCACCATCCTTGCGAACTTTTCTCCCTGTATCAGCTCCGTTGGATTCGGCGGAATGGGTCCCGCAGAAACCACATACAATCCGGGGATTTCAGTTTCTTTACAAATTTCATCAACGGTTGCCTTTCCAACAAGGTGACTTGAAATACCCGGCGTTTTCTTAACCTTCAATATCTTGCTCAATTTGGGTTTCCTCAGGTCCATTTCCATTAAGGCTACTTTCTTCCCTGTCAGTGTAAAACTGATAGCCAGATTAATGGCAATGAAGCTTTTTCCTTCCCCAGAAACACTGGAAGTGATCAATAAGGTATTATGTTCTTCATTCAGACCCATAAAGGCAAGGTTGGTCCTGATCGACCTGAATTGCTCCGCAATAACGGTACGCTTCCCGTCAGCCACGACAATTGGATCCTTTTGCTTCACCTGAACCAGTTCTCCCAGCATCGGCACATCCATCCGGTTCTCCACTTCAGATCGAAACAGCACCTTGCGGCTGAATATTTCTTTTAGCAACACCAGGAAGGCAGCGGCAAGTAAACCAATCACAAGGCCCATCATATAGAATTTATTCGGAACGGGGCTGATCGGACCATAAGAAGAAGGGGTTTCAACAACTTTAAGGTCGGGTGTAGTTGCCACAGAAGAAATAGCCGTCTCTTCCCTCTTTTGCAAAAGGAAAGTGTAAATATTATTTTTTACCGCTTGTTGCCGGCTGATGTCCAGGAAGACTCTTTCCTGTTCAGGAACCTTTTTCAACAGGTAATTATTCTGGGCTATCTGGTTGTTGATCCTGTTCTTCAGCAAGATCAAATTACTCCTGATATTGGCCATATTGTCTGCAATGTCATCCTGGATCTTACTCACCTGCGCCTCAGCTTCGATTACCGCGTCATTCCGTTCGCCGGTAACGCTCCTCACTGCTGAAGCTTGTGTCTCTGCTGCATAAAGTTTATCCAACAATCCGGATAAGGTCGGATCATCAATGAGGGCAAGCGAAGGAACTACTCCGTCCTTCTTACCTCTTGACTTGATATAATCCTGCAGTTGGTTTAGCCCCTCGAGTTTCAGATCGATCTGGGCATTTTGTTGATCGAGATCGGTAACTTTCTGGAAATAAGCACTCGCCTGGGTACTTAGATCAACAGCTGATGTACTTGCCTGGAAATAAGCGATTTTCCTTTCAACACTGTCAAGGTCCGATGAAACCAATGCCAGCCGGTCATCGATAAAATTAACGGTCTTATCGGCAATCTGGTTTTTATCTTCTACACTGTTGACATTATAGAACTTAAATAGCTCTGTTAGGATCTTTTTCCCTTTCTCGGGGACTGGAGTGTAGAGAGAAACATTAAGGATTGTTGAAGAATAGGAATAAGGGGAGATCTTGAGAGAACCGGAGAGACCTCCTGCTACTGATCCGGGGGTTGCAAACTGAACATAATAATTTTTCCCAGTAACGTTGGGGTTGTAGCCATGATTGATGTCTAGGCGCAGGATTGTACTTCCCAAAGTAAAAGTAGAATCGAAAGGAACACTTTGGTGGTCAATGTTCACCACCTTTTTCTTCCAGTCCACCGAAAAGAAATACGTACCCCAAAGATTCAGGTTGTCTTTGTCAAGGGCTACAAATTTTACCGGTGAATTGGAGCCATACAATTCTTCCGTGCGTACATTGCCTTTGTTGTAAACGGTGGCATAGAGGTCCAGCTTTTTCACCACTTCCTCCATCAGATCAGGCGAACGCAGAACCACGATCTCGTTGTCGACAATTTTCTTTTCCCCGAATATGTTCAGCGCGTCAAGTACCTTGGAATCACCGCCTCCTTTTTGTGGATCTTTAAGGAGCGCTTTTGCCTGGGCCACGTATATGGGCACTTTTGAACGCACATCAACGAAAGCAACCAAAAGGGAAATACTTACCGTAATGACAAAAAGGGGCCAGAAGGGCAGGTATTTATAGATGACCTGCTTAAAGATGTTGGAATCTGCTTTTTCCTTAAAAAATTGATCTTCCTCCATGCTGCCTGTTATTTAATGAGCCGGGTAAAAATGAGTAAATACAAGGATATTGCTGTAGTAACGTAAGAAATGATCTGGCTGGTACTTATTTTTTCCTTTTTTAGTACAGGTTTCACATAAATGATATCATTGGGTTTCAAATAAAAATAGGGCGAATAAAAAACGGATTCATTGGTAAGATCCAGTTTCTTAAAAACTCTTGAATTGCCTTCCTCACGTATCACCATTACATTATTTCTTTGTGCCTTATCGCTTATATCCCCTGCTGAAGCCAACGCATCCAGGATGGTCATATTGTCGTTTGGCATAGCGAGTACGGAAGGAGAAACAGCACCTATTAATGTAACGTGCCTGTTCAGGAAACCAACTGCCACTACATTTTGGGCAAGGTAAGGCGTAAGTTCCTTTTGCAACTCTTCTTTCAATTCAGTCCTGGTGAGTCCGGCCGCGTGTACAGTTCCCAGTTTAAAAAAATTGATATTCCCACTTGAATCAACCAGGAATCCCGGAATCGTTCCCTGGATATTTTGCGGCGCATTATAAAGAACAGTATTCTCAGGACTTAAAGAGGAAACGGAGATCCCCAACAAATCCCCTTTCCTGATCTTCGGTTCAAAGTCTTTGGACACGAGGTGGGAAAGTGTAGTATCGTTTTTAATGTTTTGAAAATAAAAAGTATTCTTAGTAGTATTACAGGAAGAAATCAAACAACTAAATACTATAAAAATCAAGACTATCAATAAATTTACCAATACCCGTCTAATGAAAAACCTGCATTCTGCTTTCAACATTGCACCTTCAGCATATCGCCTTTCGGCTACACTTTTTTCCGGCCTTAATTGTTGATTGGGAATATTAGGCATCATCAGTTTGAATGGCAATAAAATGTAATACCAGCTTGAATTATCGGTGCTGCAATTTAATTGAAAAATCTAAAAGAATATTGATTCTGCTAATTTATTTCTCACCCTGGTAAACAATCTTACCATTGTCTTAGGGTTTGTATAAATGAGAAAAGTTAATCTCAATTTAAGAACTCTGTTATTTCATAGGTTACAACTTTGCTTGCTGTCATTCTATACCTTTCTATCTGTGTTCACACGGGAATATCAGGCATTCGCAGGAGTTGAGATCTTCCGTGTATCTCTAAGTTTCTTAATTCCATATCCAATACCTGTTAATAACAAAAGATAAACTCCATTATCAATTGGGCACCAGGTTCCATCAGGACGGCAGTTACATTGGGGATCACAAGCAGGGTCACCAATATTTCCTCCCGGTCCTCCCTGGGCATATATGGATGCCGACAATGTACAAAAAAAAACTATAAAAATGCAATATTGAAATACGTACTTCAAAACCCGTTTCATAGAAATATTTTATACAACGAAGGTAAAATAATTTACTGATAGGAGATTACAAAATCGGAATTTTGTTGAGATTCTTCTGATCACTTTTCACTTTAATCTGTCTCCCAATAGTTTAATTAAAAAACAACACCTAACGATTGTTTTTGCGTGTCCGGTTTTAAGATTTCCAAATGGTAAATGCCGGGAGACAGTTTTTGGTTAATTTGAAGTTTTACCAGGGAAATTCCCACATTCTTATTAAATGTTTGATGGAATACCACGATTCCTGAAGAGTTAAACAGGCTCAATTCATATTTACCAGTGGGTTGATCAGACAAATCAAGGTTAAAATTATTAACAGTAGCAGGATTGGGAAAAACACTGATCTTCCTGTTCGTCTTAATATTCAGTTTCACATTAACAATGTTACTATAGGAGATCATATTGCCTGGTTCAACTACTTCAACCCGGTAATAATTAAACGCATCGGCAGGAAAATGATCCGTCCATTTAAATTCACCTCCCGGTCCGGGGGATTGGATAATTCCGGCATTAAAGAAATGTATTCCATCTTTCGATCTTTCAACAAAATATTGATTGGAATTGATCTCACTTTCTGTCACCCAGCTTAACATGATCCCCCCCTTGCCTGCAAAATCGTTTAGAGCAGTGTAGTGTACCACTGGGGCAACAGGAGATTCAGTTTCATAGATCAACCGGAACCTGTCGGATGCATAAGAACCCGCGTCATTATTGATCTCAATGTTTATATGGGTGGTATCATTCAATAATACAGGAGTGGAAGTATGAAGATAATTATCTTCAAGGCGTGCGGTTAAACCCGGCTGCTCAAGGTTTTGGGCAACAAAACGCATTTCATATGTTCTTTTTTGTAACCCCCACATTTTGAAAAATGTGGTATCTGTACCAACAATCAATTGCCTTCTTTCCACAACAAGGTTTATATTATCCCGTAATATGCAAACATTTACACCAGGATTCGTCATTTTCCGTCCGTCGTTTCCATCAATGGCATCGCTGTAATCTGCTCCGTATTGCGTTACTGCTCCATCTACCCAGGTTGAACTGCCATCTGCATTGTCGATATAAAGGTTCATCCTCATTAATTCGGTTGAGGAGGGATTATCGAGCAATGACCGGCAATTATTTAGGTCAGGCTGGTGCGCAGAACCGTTTAACACCACAAAAGAAAGAATGACAAGGAGTAGAAGCGTTTTCATTTCGATACAATTGGATAAATATTGGTCAGAATAAGCGTCAGTTACTCTATAACCTTTAATGAAAACGAATCCATTGCGAAAAAAGTATAAAAACCAGGGAAAGAACCCTATTTTTTCCAAAAATTAAGGGAAGGCGTGGCCTTCCCTTCCAAACAAAATGTGGATTAAAACTCTGAATACCGGTTAATACATCACTTTAATTATTTTAACTGTTGTGTCAGGACAAAGGATCTCCAGTTGATAAATGCCGTGCGCGAGGTTATAATTCCAGTTGATCAGTTCCGTATTGCTGCCGTTCATTCGTTCAACTTGTTTGGAAACGATCAACTGACCCAGCTGGTTCATTAACCGGATAACATACCTGCCCGCAGGTTGGTTAATGAAGTGAAGGTTAATAACTCCGTTTGTTATAGGATTAGGATAAATGGAGATCGCTGATTTACCATTGCCGATAAGCACCTTCATGGTGTTGGTATAATGAATCTTTCCGTCATTTGTCTCCATCTTAACCCGGTAATAATAATAACCTGGAAGCAGGTTCTTGTCAAGCCAGCTATAAGAATGGGTATCTGAATTAACCGCGCCAGTATTATATGCATTAGTAAAATGTACCCCGTCAGTTGATATTTCAACATGGTATTGATTTACATTTTTCTCATGGATCACATTCCAGTCAACTTCAACATCATGATTGACAGGGTTAGCCGTCGAAGTGACAAATGAAGGAGGCAACACGATAACCTTCTTAAAGATAATATCAAACCGGTTACGTGCTTTTGAGCCACTGTTATTTTCAATCTTAAAGTCGATCACTGTGCTGTCATTCATATCCAGGGGAGTGACGGTGTTAAGGTAGTGGTCTTCAAGATAAGCCTGCTGGCCACTTTCTCCGAGACCCTTAGGTACAAATACAAACCGGTAATCTCGTACTGCTGCTGATAGATTAAGGAAAATGGTATCCTGCTTCTCTGGGAATTGCATCCTTTCGATTACCAAAGATTGATTTTCCTTTTGGATCCATAGATTTACACCGGAATTAAAGAATTTCCTTCCATCCATGCCGTCCACTTTGTTACTGTAATTATCACCGAATTGAACAACCGTACCATCACCGGGGAATGTACTTCCATCTTTATTCAGGTAGTACAGGTTGGCCCGCAGAAGATGGATATCCGAACTGCCACCTCCCCTGAAAACCACATTATTAGATCCCGCGGTCTTTGTTGTTTCGTTAAAGGTCAGACTACCTGATCCTTTCGTTGATTGAACAAAGAATGCCTCTCCACTCTGTATAGTATTGTTAACCTGGCCTGATGTTGATTGATAAGTCGCTCCTCCATCATAGCTGGTGTAGGTTACGTATGCTCCGTACCCATACTGGCCACCCAAATAAGATACCCAAACAGTGAAGAAATCATCGGTATTGGTCTGAATTATATTCCTCAGGTCTATAGCTGAAGCATAAGGGTTTCCAACAGAAGTGAAGCTATAGGTTCCTGTTGGTACAGTCTGCTGGTAAGTTAACAAAGTACCTTTGGTCCGCATCCTGGTTGAATTAGGAGGATCCTTGTAGCTTAGAACCGTTCTGTCACCCCTGATGAATAGCATATAACCGTTTTGACTGAATATCGGATTACCAGTTCCGGAAATACCCTGCCAATCCGGAGAGGAAGGATCATAATTTGTTGCCGGTTTATAATACTTCATTGAAGGATATAAGTTAATTCCAGGTGGAACATCGAATCCGGAACCAAAAGGACTTGTAATCGTAGTGCCATAGGCCGTTGGTGTAGTTCCCCCTTCCATCCAGCTATCGAAGACTGTTTGCCCTTTGGTTGGGGTAGCCAGGAATTCCCATGCTTTGGGGTGCTGATCAGTACCATCACCAATTCTGACATACCTTTCCACTTCAACTGTTCCGTCAAACGTATTGTTCATGTTTTTACCACCTGTGGAAATATCAGCCACCCTCGCAGTAGCATTTGCATCAGATACCAGGGTAATGTTATTTCCGGTATGAAGTACAACCCTATCCCAGTCACCGAATGAAAGGGTGCCTGTTATATTAAGCGTATCATTTAAACTGCTGATGGCATCAACACTTGCATTATTCGGACTGTTCATCTCCAGGTTCAGCAACCTTCCCGAATTGTTCTTGTATGGAGTATAGAACATATGTCCGGCAATAGTTTGCATAACACGTGCCTGGGTTGGATAATAAAGTTCTTTGTTTCCGTTTAACTCAATCGTGCCGGCAGTGGCATCTATCGCCATATTATCATCGGTAATACTTCCGGCGATCTGTAAAGTGCCCAAAACCTGCAAAGTAGCACCGGTACGCATTCTCAAATGGTTCACACTTCCCATTGCATTGGCAGCGATTATCGGCTGGTTACCTGTCTTAAGAATAATCACACTGTCGCAATGCACTTGCGTAGGAACGGCGTTGTTCGACCAGTTCGAAGCTGTATTCCAATCGGTGTTTGTGTATCCGTGCCAGATATTATCAACGATAAGTTTAGCATAATCCGTAGTAACAGCACAGGCGGCAATTGAAGAGCTTACGCCTGTCCGGTATAAATATCCATCTTTTGTATCGCCCCATGACAGGTGGGTAACAGTAAGAGTACTTGTACCCTGGCCATTGTAGTCGGGATCGCTGGCAGAAACATTGTTCCAGCTTGTACCATTATCTGTGCTTACCTGCCATGTATAGGAAGTTCCGCTCGGTGCCGTAGCATCCACGTTAAACGAAACTGTTCCTTCAGGGCAATCCTCCTCGTTAAGAGGTGCTTTGTTAATAGTTGCCTTCGCGTTCACTACAACCGTAGCATTATTATTTACATTGCTCGAGCAGCCCAGTGAACTTCCATTATCTTTCACGCTGATCAGTGAATAAACATAAGTACCGGCATTATCAGTCGGAACTGAAATGGATGTACTTGAAGTGGGTGATTGGGTTACTCCATTTATAGAATAAGTAAATGAATAAGGCCCGATGCCTGAACCGGCAGACATCGTAATGGAGGGAGGATTGTCTCCCTGGCAAACCGATGCATCACCCGCAATCGTAGCTGTAGGTACCGGGTAAACGGTTAGAGTGGTAGTGATATTTGGTGCTACACTGCAAGCAAGCGAATTGCTGGAGACAGACTGGTTGGTAATAGAAGTAACGGTCAGAGTCTGTCCGTTTTGGGCATACGCCAAAGGAACTGTAAATGTTCCAACTCCTGATGAGTTTGCAGGAACACTTACAGTGTCGGAAGCACCTCCGTTAATATTGTAAACAACAGTCGATGTTACCGAAGGTGTCAGGTTATTTAAGGTAATGGTTGAATTGCTTCCATCACATACAGGTGCCTGGCTTACAGTTCCATATGTTGGAAGAGGATTAACAACTACAGGTACCTGTACCTGTCCACCCGGGCAACCGGCGATCATCGTTGTTAAGGTATAATAACTGGTTCCGGTAACCTGTGGAGTCGCTATTACCGGAATTCCGGTGGTGCTGTTTAAGATAGTGCCCGACCAGGTGTAGCTGATGGGTAGGTTCGCTCCGGGTGTATTCAGATTGTCTATCGCCCAGGCGCTGTTGGAGTTCCCCTGGTAATAAAACCGGATCCTGAGGTTCGACATACCCAGGTAATTGGTTAGATCAATACTGTAATTTTGAACAGTATTGGTGTTCCCGCTGATATTACCATAAGTTGCCGGGCCTGTAAATGTTACCAATGTAGTATAAGTTGATCCCCCGTTGGTGGAGATTTCAATTTTTCCAGTCGCACCCGTTGTAAAATTGTAAGCCTGTGAAAAAGAAAATAAATTGCTCGTCACTCCTATAAGTGAAAAGACAGGACTTTCCAGAATCGTATTATAGGCGCCGCTGGTTATTGCAAATTTATGGTCAGGACTATTGTAGGTAATACCATTCGCCTGTACAGGCTGAGGACCGTTTGTCTCGCCCCACCAACCGGGTTTTGAATTGTCCCGGCCTGCATTCAAAGCGTTATTGTCAATTGTTCCATTCGGTTCATATACATTCCAGGTCTTGTCATCTGAAGCTCCATTGTTAAAATCACCCTGGTCAGCTGTAATTCCCACCGGTGGATATCCGGTGTCAGCTGTTAATGTTGAAGATTCTCCTAAACAAATGACCGGAGGTGTTGCCTTCGGATTGGTTGGAGGAAGCGCCTGTATCCATTGTAATGGAATGATGTTTGAATAAACGCCTGTGCCACAGGCACCATTGGTAACCATTGCTCTGTAAAGAGTTGTTTGCGCCAGGTTATTTATTGTTATTGTACTTGTGTTTGAACTTCCATTGACAGTCGACCAATTTACCCCGTCTGTTGATTGCTGCCATGTAATTGTTCCGGTTACACCCGAAACAGTAAGAGTAGCATAATTCGATGGTTGGCTTGAATTTACCTGGCACAGCATACTTGGGTATGTGGCGTTCGATGAAGAGGTAATAGCTAGAGTTCCTCCCACAGGTGTTGCATCAACATTTACTGCTACCGGATTTGAAGGGCTGCTGCCGCAAGTGCCTGTTACCACCACATAATAATAAATTGTTCCTGCTGCAGTGGTGGGTGGCGTATAGCTTGATGTTGCTGCACCGGATATTGCAGTACCTCCACTGTTTGAACTGGTTGTATTGCTGTACCATTGATAACTTAGTGTTCCTGTACCGGTAGCACTTACTGTCATCGCACTTGCAGTTGTATTCTGGCAATAATTAGCACCGGTAGGTTGGGTGGTTATTGTGGTGGGAGCATTCACAACAATTTTAGCGGTGGCGGATGTGGCATTTCCACAACTACCCGTCACGACAACATAATAATATAATGTACCCGCCGTATTGGTTGGTGGTGTGTACGAAGACGTTTGTGCACCGCTTGCACTTCCCAGGTTTGTTCCACCACTTGTGGAATTTGAAGTATTACTAAACCATTGATAAGTTAACGTTCCGGTTCCCGTTGCCCCTACAGTTAATGCGGAAGCAGTGGCATTTTGACAATAGGTTGCCCCCCCTGACTGGGTGCCTATGGCAGTGGATGGATTCACAGTAACGGCAACTGCATTTGAAGTGGCATTGCCACAACTACTACCCACAACCACATAATAATAGGTTGTTCCTGCTGTTGTGGTGACAGGTGTGTAAGATGCAGTATTAGCGCCATTGCCATTTCCAAGAGAAGTTCCACCAGTATTGGCGTTTGATGTATTACTATACCATTGATAAGTTAACGCTCCTGTTCCGCTTGCCCCTACTGTTAATGCGGAAGCAGTAGCGTTCTGACAATAGGTGGCCCCGTTTGGTTGCGTACCTATTGCAGTAGATGGGTTCACGGTAACGGCAACCGCATTTGAAGTGGCACTGCCACAATCACTACCCACAATCACATAATAATAGGTCGTTCCTGCTGTAGTGGTAGGTGGTGTATAAGATGCAGTATTAGCGCCATTGCCATTTCCAAGAGAAGTTCCGCCAGTATTGGCGTTTGATGTATTACTGTACCATTGATAAGTTAACGTTCCTGTTCCGCTCGCCCCTACTGTTAATGCGGAAGCAGTAGCATTTTGACAATAGGTGGACCCGGTTGGCTGGGTACCAATGGCAGTGGATGGATTAACAGTAACGGCAACTGCATTTGAAGTGGCATTGCCACAACTACTACCCACAATCACATAATAATAGGTGGTTCCTGCTGTAGAAGTGAGTGGTGTATAAGATGCAGTATTGGCGCCATTGCCGGTACCAAGAGAAGTTCCACCAGTATTGGCATTTGATGCATTACTATACCATTGATAAGTTAATGCTCCTGTTCCGCTTGCCCCTACTGTTAATGCAGTAGCATTAGCATTCTGACAATAGCTTGCGCCGCTTGGTTGCGTACCAATTGCAGTAGATGGGTTCACGGTCACTGCAACTGCATTTGAAGTGGCACTGCCACAATCACTACCTACAACCACATAATAATAGGTGGTTCCTGCAACAGTAGTCGGTGGTGTATAAGATGCGGTATTTGCGCCGTTGGCAGTTCCAAGAGAAGTTCCTCCATTGTTCGAATTGCTGGTATTGCTATACCACTGGTAGGTAAGTGTACCTGTACCACTGGCACTCACTGTTAATGCACTTGAAGTACCATCTTGGCAATAGGTAGCAGCAGTTGGTTGGGTTCCAATGGAAGGTGGCTCATTTACAGTCAGTTTAGCCTTAGCAGAAACAGCCTGGGAGCATGAATTATCGGTACCGCTAATAACAACATCATAATCCCCGTTATCACTTCCAGCAGCGCCGGAAATTGTTAATGAATTGGTTAAAGCGCCTGAAACGCTGCCACCATCAGAGATCGGAACACCATTTTTCCTCCATTGATAGTCAGAAATACTGCCAGTGGCAGCAACTGTAAATGTTACATTGGATCCCTGGCAAATTGTTTGTGCAACGGGCTGGCTGTTGATACTAATAGATTGATTTACCGTTAAATGAGCCGTTGCAGATTGAACAGAAGCACAGGAAGTTGCACCACTTACCATCACATAATAATCGCCCCCATCACTGATAGATGCTTGGCTGAAACTTAAAGTCGCTGAAGTTGCACCGCTTATAGTACCTCCATTATTTATTTTTGTACCTCCGCTCTTATACCATTGATAAGAAAGACCTGTCCCTGTTGCCGAAACTGTAAAGCTTACCGGGAAAGTGGCACAAACCGTTTGATCCGATGGCTCAGTTGTAACCAACGGTTCTTGCGCAATTGTCAGCAATTTTGTTACCACTGTGTTCGCGCAAGGGCTGTTACCAGTAACAGTAAGAGTAAGGATAATATTTCCACTTTCGCCCGCTGCTGGTGTGTACGTCACACCTGTTAATGAATTTACATTTCCCAGTGTTCCGCTTCCACCCGTCTTGCTCCAGGTAACAGAACTGTAATTGGACGCTGTAGCGTCAGTAGCAACCGCTGTTGAGCCTGCATTCGAACATATACTTACGTCAGCGCCTGCATTAGCCATTGGCGCCGCAGTAATCGTTAACGTCTTGGCTGAGGTAGCATTGGTACAAGAACCATTTCCTGTTGTTGTCAATGTAATCGTTACGCTTCCCGCTGTAATATCGGCTGCACTAGGAGTATAGGAAGCGGTTGTAAGCGAATTGGCATTGGTAAACGTCCCTGTGCCGCTTGATGTCCAGGTCACACCCGCATAGTTGGTGGCATTGCTGCCCGTAGTGATATTCACCGCTCCTGAATTTGAACATGTAACAATAGCTGTTCCCGCGGCAGCTGTCGGAGCTGCTGTTATGGTCAATATTTTTGTGGAAGTGGCATTAGTACAAGGACCATTTCCGGTTGCCGTCAATGTAAGCGTTACACTTCCTGCACTGATATCTGCTGCACTTGGAGTATAAGTAGCGGTTGTAAGTGAATTGGCATTGGCAAACGTTCCTGTTCCGCTCGATGTCCATGTTAAGCTGCCATAATTGGTGGCGGAGCTTCCAGTGGTAATGTTCACTGCTCCTGCGCCGGAACATGTAGATATCGCTGTTCCCGCTACAGCCGTGGGCGCCGCGGTAATGGTCAATGTCTTGGTTGAGGTAGCATTCGCACAAGGCGCATTTCCTGTTGCGGTCAGTGTCAGCGTTACACTTCCCGCAGTAATATCTGCTGCACTCGGAGTATAAGTAGCGGTTGTAAGTGAATTGGCATTGGCAAACGTTCCTGTTCCACTCGATGTCCATGTTACGCTGCCATAATTGCTAGCCGAGCTTCCAGTGGTAATGTTCACTGCTCCTGCGCCGGAACATGTAGATATAGCTGTTCCCGCTACAGCCGTGGGCGCCGCAGTAATGGTCAATGTCTTGGTTGAGGTAGCATTCGCACAAGGCG
>JBQCEG010000096.1:0-24291 GCA_051960475.1 Ginsengibacter sp. | reverse complement strand
CGGCCAATCTGTGGCATTTTATTTAACTGGCCAATAAAATTTTGCGCCACCTGCGCAAATGTTTTTATGTCGTCTGTACTTGTAGTTTGTTGTAACTCAAAAGTGAAACCGGCTGTTCTACCCAGGCCGGGAACTGCCGGAGGCGCAATGACCAAAATATTGGCACCTTTGATATCTGCCGTTTTTTGATAGATCTTTTTCATTACCGCATCCTGGCTGTGGGCTGCTCCTTTTCGTTGATCCCAATCTTTCAGGTGGATAAACATTGTGCCCACATTGGATTTGTTTGAAAAACTGATCACGTTAAAACCCGCAAGACCACCTGCAACACTTATTTCAGGAATTTCTTTTAGACGCCTCTGCAATTCAGTAAGCATTTGTACACTCCTGGTAGTTGAAGCGCCTTCAGGCAATTCATAAGTCAGGAAAAGCCTTCCCTCATCTTCCTGGGGTATAAACCCGGTCGGTTTTGCTTTGAAAAGGAAAAACAAACCCACAAATATTACAACCAGCAAAACCAAAATGTAAGGCCATCTCCTGATCCACATGGCAACTCCACGGGAATAAGAATTGGTTACTCTTCTGAACCAGTTGTTGAAAGAAAAAAAGAATTTTTCCAACACACCTTTTTTAGCTCTTTCATCTTTGGAGTGTTTCAGCATAATGGAACACAAAGCAGGCGTAAGTGAAAGGGCAACAAACGCAGAAATGATCACAGAAACGGCGATTGTAATCGCAAATTGCTGGTACAATCTTCCTACAATTCCCGGAATAAAACCAACAGGAATAAATACAGAAGCAAGTATCAACGCGATGGCAATAACGGGCGCAGAGATCTCGCTCATGGCCTTTCTCGTTGCATCTTTCGGCGACATATTGTTGTGGTCAATATTATGTTGGACGGCTTCCACCACAATTATCGCATCATCTACCACAATTCCGATGGCAAGAATGAACGCAAATAAGGTAAGTGTGTTGATCGTAAAACCAAAAGGGACAAAAAAAGCAAAAGTTCCGATCAACGAAACAGGAATAGCCAACACAGGAATCAAGGTAGCGCGCCAGTTTTGAAGGAACAGGAACACTACAAATACCACGAGCGCCAAGGCTTCAAGCAGCGTGTAAATAACTTCGTTCATTGAAGTTTTTACTACGGAAACAGATTCAGAGGGAACCGTATAATCAATATCTTTTGGAAAAGTTTTCCTGAGCTTTTCCAGTTCTTTATTTACGCCTGCATAAGTTTCCAATGCATTAGCGCCCGGCGCCTGGAAGATCAATAAAAAGGTAGCAGGTTTTCCATCCACAAGGGCATTATTACCATAATTAAATTTGCCCAATTCAACTCTCGCCACATCTTTCAGGTAGATCATGTTTCCTGTGGCAGGATCAGTCCGGATAATAATATTTTTGAATTGTTCAGGCGTATTAATACGGCTGTTGGTCAAAACACTGTATTCAAAACTCTGTGGACCAGGCTGGGGCACACCACCAATTGTTCCAGGTGCGATTTCCAGGTTTTGTTCGTTGATTGCAGCTGTTATGTCGGCAGGTGTTAATTTAAGAGCCGCCAGCTTTTCCGGATCAAGCCAGATACGCATTCCAAAATCACTTCCGAAAGCATTAATATCGCCAACGCCGGGAACGCGCTTCAGCGCATCAACCATATAAATGCTAACATAATTGCTGATAAACTTTGAATCATGAGTGCCGTTAGGAGAATAAAAAGCGAGCACTTCCATGAAAGTTGGATTACGCTTCAAGACCGTTACACCCAATCTTTTAACTTCAGCGGGTAAGGAAGGCAAAGCAACGTTTACCCTGTTTTGAACATCAAGTGCTGCAATGTTTACATCAGTTCCCACATCAAAAGTGGCGCTGATAGAACTGCTTCCGCTCGAAGTACTGTTGCCCGTAATGTAAGTCATCCCAGGCGTTCCATTGATTTGGGTTTCCAAAGGTGTCGTCACAGTTTGCTCAACCGTTTTGGCATCCGCGCCAATAAAATTACTGTTTACAGCTACAGTTGGCGGTGATATATCAGGATATTGAGCTATCGGCAGATTCAGCATGGAAATAATACCGACCAGCACAATGACTATTGAAATTACAATTGCCGTTACCGGCCGTTTTATAAAAGTTTCTGCGATCATCTTTTCAATTAATTTCTAAATACCACCAAATCTCTGCGTGGCTTTTTCCAAAATCTATTTTTGGCTTACTGAAACAACTGCTCCTTCGTGGAGTTTTTGAATTCCCTCTACAACAATTTTTTGTCCCGGGTTCAATCCGGCATTTACAATTACACTGTCGCCCACTGCTGTTCCCAAGTCAACTTTTTGTTGATGTACTTTCGAACTGTCGCCCAACACGTAAACAGAAAACTCGCCTAATTGTTCGTTAACTGCATCATGAGGAATAATGGTTGCATTTTTGGGAGCTGCATTTTTAACACGCACAGATGTATTCATACCTGGTTTTAAAAGACCTTTTTCATTTGGAAAACTCAGCCGGACTTTTATCGTTCCTGTTTGAGGATCAACAGCGCGGTCAATAAAATCGATCTTGCCGGGATAAGGATAAATATCATCACCAAAAGCAATCGTAAATACAGAATCTTTCAGGTTGTCCTTCTTTTTCTCTAATTCTGAAAAACGGTAAATATTTTTTTGATCAACAGTAAAATCAACAGCCATCGGGTTATCAGTTGAAATGGTATTCAATACTGTTTGTCCTGCCACCACCGCGGTTCCTTTTTTCACTTGTGAAATACCTATCGTTCCGGTGAAAGGTGCGTAAATCCTGGAAAACTGGACGTTGGAACTCAAACTTGCCACATTTGCTTTTGCAGCTGCTACTTGTTTTTGTGCTGCAGCCAGAGCAGCTTGTGCATAATCTACTTGCTGCTGTGCAATCGCATCGTGCTTCTGTAATTCTTCATAACGCGCTGCGTCTTTTTGTGCCTTATCGAGGTTGGCTTCCTGCACCTGCAGGTTGGCAACCGCCTGTTCATAATTTGCTTTATAAACCTGTGCGTCGATCGCGTATAAAAGCCTTCCTTTTTGAACATGCTGCCCGTCCTGGAAATTGACTTCAGTAACATAACCATTCACCTGTGAAGTCAGATTGATTTGGTTCAATGCGGTAACGGTTCCCGGGTAAGTAACATAATAATTCGCATCGGTCGGTTCTACTGTTGCGATCGTAACAGGAACAGCAGTTGGCGCAGGCGCTTGTTGAGCAGCCTGTTTATTGCCACAGGAGGCAAAAAGTGCTGCCCCAAAAAAGAAGAAAATATATTGATTCAATTTCATGCTCGTCTTTTTAATATTTTATATTTCCCAGAGATTTTTCTACATCTATTTTGCTTGACAAAACCTGGTAAAGCGCGTTGTAATAATTGATTTGTGCTGTACGCAAATCTGATTCTGCAGTAATTACATCTAAATATGCTTTCACACCCGAACGGTATTGCAAGCGTATCACTTCATACACTTCATTGGCCAATGAAAGATTTTCTTTCAGACTGTAAAAATTATAAAGATTGCTTTTATAAGTGGACATAGCGCTTTCGTATTCTGTATTCACCTGGTGCTCAAAACTCCTGATGTTATTTTGTGCCTGGTCTATTTCAAACTGTGCTTGTTTTATTTCCTGTATTCTTTTTCCACCCTGGAAGATGGGTAATGAAAGTGTTAATCCAATGTATGAATTGGGGAAAGCCCGGCTGTATAATTTTGAAAATTTGTTGTTCAGGTAATTGAGGTTGTAATTGCCAAATGCATAAAGATTCGGCAGAAAACTCCATTTATAATATTGAAGGTTGTACTGCTGCAATTTTTCCCGCGTTTGCAATTGTTGAATTTCGATCCTGTTATTGTAGTTCACCGCTTGCGTTGTGTCCATCAACACCTGGTTTTCCATTTGAGTAGTATCGTACTCAACCTCAAAATTCCTTTCCGTTGGATAACCCATCAATTCTTTCAGGTAAGCATATTTTGATTTTAAACTTTCTTCTCCAAATTTCTTTTGAGCCTTAGCATTGTTGAGCGAAATGGTGGCTCTCTTGTAATCGGTTTTGTCAACGATCCCTGCCTGGTATTGATAATACGCGTCTTTCAGGCTTTGCTGAATTCTCAAAATATCTTCATCCGTAACTTTTAATTGTTGCTGTGTTAATATCAGATCATAAAAAGCTTTGCTGACAGAAGCTGCCAAATCTATTTTTTGTGCTTCCGTGTTTTCATTTGCCGAAAGGCGCACATCTTTTGAAGTTCGGGAAGCGAGCAAAACATCGCGGTTAAAAATATTTTGGGTTAATGAAAAGTTGGCTCCTGAAGTGTTATAACTTCCGGAATGAGAAACATTGCCGTTAAAAATAAAAGTCGGCAACTGAATATTGTGTTGCAGATTATAGGTAAAATTTATTTGCGGATACCAATCCGACAATTTATTTTGAATCTGTGCTTCAGTTATTTGTTCATTCAACGCAGCATTTTGAATGTCGGGATTATGTTTGATCGCGTATTGTATGCAATTTTGAAGTGTCCCGTTTTGCAATACCGGCAGGCTGTCCTGTTGCTGTGCTAAGAGTACCGAAGGAAGTATGAATAAGAATAAAGCAGGAAATTTTTGTAACGTTTTGTTCCTATTGATCTTTCTAAAAAACATTTCCATTCTTCTTTTCATATAGAGTAATTGCTCAAAACGTGTTATTAATCCTGGTTCGTTTTTCATTCAAATTATATTTTCGTCTTTTCATTCAACTGTCCTAAAGAACAGGAGAATGGAAGCTCTGCAAGCAAACGAAATTCCCGGTGAAAAGTGACCGGCCGAATGATAAATAGTGAAAGAAAAACAAGGAGAAAAAAATCAGGGATTCATAATTCGCTCCATTATTCCCGCTACCTTGCCATTCGGGAGCGCAAAGTTATGATTAAAAATATCATTATTGATTTGCTAATCAAACCATCCTGCCGTTTGACAAATTTGATGGAATTGTGACAATCTCTGTTTAATCTTCTACAAGTTGTGGATTTATGGAGAAAATTTTTAATTCTGAAATTCTTGTGTTTGCTTTCTGTTGTGTGATGACAAGTTTTATTGATTTTACTTCTGCCGAAGGAAATGTCAGTATTCTTTTGTGGCCAATCGTTGTGCCTTTCAGCACTTTTATTGAATGATGATCTTTGTCCAATAAATCAATTGTAAAATCTGCGCATCTTTGTCCGCCAGAAAGGTTTTCCTGCAAAACCAGGCAATTAATTTTTTCGGGTTCTTTCAAATCTACTTCAATAGATTGATCGACAGAATTAGAAATGGTTTCAAATGTTTGTTCACTGTTGTCGGATAATTTATTGGAAAGTTTCCTGCTCTTGCCATTTACAAAATAAACCAAAGCATTTTTGGCAAGATCATTTGAAAAACTTTCATCTCTCAGTTTTTTGAAACCCATCAAAGACGAAGAATCATATTTCGAAATTAATCCGCGCGGATCCGGTGGAACATTCAGAATTAAATTGGAACCGCGACCCACACTTTTTAAATAAATCTCGAAAAGTTGATGAGGCGTTTTTACCGAAGAATCTTCTTTTTGATGATAAAACCATCCCGGCCTTATGCTTACATCGCATTCTGCAGGAATGAAATTTTTTCCAAATTTATTTCCCTGGTTTAAAGTGTCAGTCGGTGGAGCGCCGGCACCTCTTTTAAATCCGGCTGTGTCAAGATTGTCCCAATTGGTTTTTCCGGCAAAACCACTTTCGTTGCCGCACCAGCGCGCGTCAGGTCCGATGTCACTAAAAATGATCGTGTTGGGCGAAAGTTTTCTAACCAGTTTTTCAAATCTTGGAAAATCATAAACCTGCTTCTTGCCATTAGGCCCTTCACCGTTTGCGCCGTCCCACCAAAGTTCCCAGATCGGTCCGTAATTGGTAAAAATTTCTTTGAGCATATTCGCAAACACATCGTTGTATGCCGGCGTTCCATAAGCCGGATGATTCCTGTCCCATGGAGAAAGATAAACTCCGAATTTCAATCCATATTTTTTGCAAGCCACAGACAGTTCTTTCAGCACATCGCCTTTGCCATTTTTCCATCCACTTTCACGAACAGTATGCGTTGAATATTTACTTGGCCAAAGGCAAAACCCATCATGATGTTTTGCCGTGATCATTATTCCTTTTGCGCCTGCAGCTTTCGCAATCCGGCACCACTGATCGCAATCCAGTTCTTTCGGATCAAAAACTTCTGCATTCTCTGTTCCTTTGCCCCACTCAAGTCCGGTAAATGTGTTTGGGCCAAAATGCGCAAAGAAATAATATTCCATGTCTTGCCATTTTTGCTGCGATGCCGTAGGAACAGGAAGCGGATTCTTTTTCCTTTGACTAAAAGCCGGAATAATCAAAAAGATGAATGCGGAAAAAAGAAAAATTTTTTTCAAGAGATTAAGATTGAGAAAGATGAACAGATTTTTAAGCAATGAAAATAATAAAAAACAGTTGATGTGCCTTTCAAAGATTTTTAATCTTCTTTCAAAATAAAATTTGCCGATTTTTGTCCGCCTGCTGTCAACCAGCAAGTTTTATTTTAAGCCACCTGAAATTTCCTTTTTAAAATTGAATATGAAAAAATATTTTCTTCTTGTTTTTATCCTTGCTGCTTTTTCAACAAATCTTATCGCCCAGTCGAAACATACCTTCCAGATAAAGGATGGGAATTTTTTGTATGATGGAAAACCCATTCAAATTCATTCCGGCGAAATGCATTTTGCCCGTGTGCCCAAAGCCTATTGGAAACAGCGCTTGCAAATGATGAAAGCGATGGGATTGAACACTGTTGCGACTTATGTTTTTTGGAATTATCATGAAACATCGCCAGGTGTTTGGGATTTTAAAACAGGAAATAAGAACATTTCAGATTTCATCAAAACGGCACAACAGGTTGGTTTGTTTGTAATTCTCCGCCCCGGTCCTTATGCCTGTGCTGAATGGGAGTTTGGCGGATTTCCGTGGTGGTTGCAAAAAGTGCCTTCGCTGGAATTGCGCACTTATAATAAACCTTACCTGGATTCTTGCAAAAATTACATCAATCATTTAGCAACCCAGGTTAAAAATTTGCAGATCACGCACGGCGGCCCGTTAATTATGGTGCAGGTTGAAAATGAATTTGGTTCTTACGTGGCGCAACGAAAAGACATTCCGTTTGAAATGGATAGAAAATATGTGCAGACAATAAAAAATGATTTAACTGAAGCCGGATTTGATGTTCCCTTTTTCACTTCTGACGGAAGCTGGTTGTTCAAAGGCGGTTCGGTTGAGGGAGCTTTACCCGCCGCAAATGGTGAAGATAATATTGAGAATTTAAAAAAAGTGGTTAACGAATTTCACAATAATGAAGGTCCTTACATGGTTGCAGAATTTTATCCCGGCTGGCTCGATCATTGGGCTGAACCTTTTCAAAAAGTGGGGGTAAAAAACGTAGTTGATCAAACCGAAAAATATTTAAAAGCCGGCGTGTCTTTTAATTTTTACATGGTTCATGGAGGAACAAATTATGGGTTTACCAGTGGAGCCAACTATGACAAAGACCACGACATTCAACCGGACATTACCAGCTATGATTATGATGCGCCCATTTCAGAAGCAGGTTGGGCAACGCCCAAGTATTTGGCACTGCGAAAATTATTCGAACAATATACAAAAAGTAAACTTCCTCCAATTCCCTCTCCAGAGCCTGTTATAGCGATTCCTTCAATAAAGTTGAACAAACAGGTTTCTTTATTTTCTTTAAAAAATAAAATGAAACCTGTTGAAAGCGATTTGCCTAAAACCTTCGAACAGTTGAGCCAGGGCTATGGTTATGTACTTTACAGCAGGAAGTTTACTAATGCGGTAAAAGGCAAATTGGAAATAAATGGTTTGCGTGATTATGCGACCGTTTATGTAAACCAGGAAAAAGCGTGTGTGCTTAACCGTTATTACAAAAATTATTCCTGCGACATTGATATTCCTGCAAATGGAACGCTTGATATTTTGGTGGAAAACATGGGCCGCATTAATTATGGAGCGGAAATTGTTCACAACCTGAAAGGAATTATTCGCCCTGTTAAAATTGATGGAAAAGAAATTACAGGGGATTGGAAAATGTATCAATTTCCAATGAATCGTCAGCCTGAAATTAATGCTAACAGTAAAGGTTACACGAAAAATATTCCTTTAATTTATAACGGTACTTTTTCTCTTTCAAAAACCGGCGACACTTTCCTGGATATGAGGAAATGGGGAAAGGGAATTGTTTTTGTAAATGGCCACAACCTTGGTCGTTACTGGAAAATAGGTCCGCAGCAAACTTTATATCTTCCGGGTTGTTGGTTAAAGAAGGGGAAAAATACAATCGCAATCTTTGAACAATTGAATGAGGAACCAATGAAAGAATTGAGCGGAGTAAAAACCCCAATCCTTGATGATTTGAAAAAATAATTTGGAAGATTATTGGTGCATAAAATCATTGATGATCTTTTCCAATTGTTCATATTCCAATAAAAATCCATCGTGCCCGTAAAGCGAATTGATCTCTTTGTATTCTGCTCCCGGAACGAATTCTGCAATTAATTTTTGTTCTCCGGTTGGGAAAAGAATATCAGTTGTTATTCCTACTGCGAGTGTTTTCGCCTTAATTTTTTGTAAGGCTTTCGGAACAGAACCTCTTCCTCTTCCCACATTGTGCGAGTCCATTCCTTTGCTTAAAAAATAATAACTGAATGCATTGAATCTTTTTGCCAGTTTTTCGCCCTGGTATCTTTGGTAAGATTCACTTTTGAAATCTTCTGTCTTGCCTTCCTCATTTTCGCTTTGCGTAGCAAGATAGGTTTCGTAATTCCGGTAGGAGATCAATGCTACACTGCGAGCGGCTTTCATTCCTTCGATCCCCGCTTTCTGATCTTTTTGTGACCACGTTTCATCCGCTTCGATACACATTCTTTGAGATGCATTCAAAGCAATTCCCCACGGAGAATGTTGAGCATTGGTTCCTATGGGGAAAATAAATTCAAATAATTCCGGTTCCTCAATTGCCCATTCCAACAATTGTTGGCCTCCCATCGAACCTCCTATGCCGATCTTTATTTTTTCAATCTTCAAAAATTCCTTCAAAGGTTTGTAGGAACGAACCATATCGCGAGGCGTGAAAAAAGGAAAATCATGAAAAAAAGTTTGTTTACTGGTTGGATTTTCATCTAATGGTCCAATGCTTCCGTAACAACTTCCCGGCATGTTTACACAAACAATAAAATATTTTTCAGGGTCAAATAATTTTCCTTCTCCAACCAGGCCGGGCCACCATTCAGTAGGAACACTGTTGGCCGTGAGTGCATGAAAGATCCAAACCACATTGTCTTTTGCTTCGTTCAGTTTTCCATAAGTCGTGTAAGCCAAATGATAAGCAGGCAAAACAACTCCGGATTCAAGCGTCAGCGGCTCGTCAGAATAAAAAATACTTTTCGTCAAACTCTTTTGTTTAAAATTTCGGCAAAAATAAATCATAACCGTTTCATCCGGATTTGATACTTCACGGAATCAACGGTTATGATCTGAATTGTCAAAGGCAGCGAGCCTGGTTATTATTATGCAAAAACTTTTTGGAAAGATTGTTCCATATCGGCTTTGATATCCTCAATGTGTTCAATGCCGACAGATACACGCAACAATGCCGGAGTTACACCTGCTTTCAATTGCTCTTCGTCAGACAACTGCTGGTGGGTTGTAGCAGAAGGCTGAATGATCAATGTCTTTGTATCGCCGAGGTTCGCAAGGTGACTGATCATTTGAAGATTATCAACAAATTTCGTAGCATTATCCTTGCCTCCTTTTATTTCAAATGAAAGAACGGGGCCATATCCATGCTGCAAATATTTTTTTGCATTCGCATAATGCGGACTGCTTTCCAGGCCGGGGTAATTTACTTTTTCGACGTGCTCACTTTTTTCAAGCCATTGCGCCAAGGCAAGGGCATTGTCAACATGACGCTGAACACGAAGTGACAAAGTTTCGAGTCCCTGCAAAAACAAAAACGAATTGAATGGAGAAAGCGCTGGTCCAAAATCACGCAATCCTTCTACACGTGCACGAATGATAAACTGGATATTTCCGAAAGGTCCGTTGCTTCCAAAAATATCATTAAACACCATCCCGTGATAACCTTCAGAAGGCTCAGAAAAAGCACGGTATTTTCCATTTCCCCAATTGTAATTTCCTCCATCAACGATCACACCACCTATGCTGTTTCCATGACCGCCGATCCATTTTGTAGCAGATTCTACCACTACATGAGCGCCATGTTCAAGCGGGCGGAAGAGATACCCGGCGCAACCAAAAGTGTTGTCAACGATCAAGGGCAGATCGTGTTTTTTAGCAACAGCAGCTATCTTTTCAAAATCAGGAATACTGAAATCCGGGTTGCCGATCGTTTCTGTGTAAATGGCTTTTGTTTTTTCATCGATCAGGCTTTCAATACTGTCTGCATGATCATCTTTGGCAAATCTTGCATCGATGCCCAGTCTTTTAAAAGAGACTTTAAATTGGTTAAAAGTGCCGCCGTATAAAAGTGGACTTGTTACAAAATTTTCACCTGCTTCAAGGATATTATTAAGCGCCAGGAATTGTGCTGATTGTCCTGAAGCGGTTGCCAGTGCCGCAACTCCTCCTTCCAATGCAGCCACGCGTTTTTCAAAAACATCCGTTGTCGGGTTCATGATGCGCGTGTAAATATTTCCGAATTCCTTCAGTGCAAAAAGATTGGCACCGTGTTCGGAACTCTTGAATGTAAAAGAAGTGGTTTGATAAATAGGCACTGCACGCGAACCTGTGGTGGGATCCGCTTCCTGGCCTGCATGTACTTGTAACGTTTCAAAATGTTGAGCGCTCATAAATTAAGATTTATTAAATGAATGATAAAGATTAGAAAAATAATTCCGGCGACAGCCGGCAGTTGAGTGGAGAAATTGTAGATGCCTTACGGCATACAACAAACAATTCTGCGAAGGTTGGCAGAAATGGAAGCTTGAAATATTTGAATATACTTGTTCATCTTTTTATAATCCTACAAATATAGTAGGGAAATAGTAATTCAGGCAAAAATTTTTTTGAATAATTATAGTGAAGCTACTTTTTGATACAATTTTTATTTTCACGCCGAAACATGTAAAAAATTCTTCCTCAACGTTTTTCTCTAATTTTGAAAAATTAAAATTATAACATGAGCCAATTTTCAGAGCACAATTTCAAAGATGAAAAAGCCCTCGTAAGGGTGGATTTTAATGTTCCCCTGGACGAAAGTTTTAAGATTACAGATGATACACGCATGAAAGCCGCTGTGCCCACGATCAAAAAAATATTGAACGACGGTGGAAGTGTTATTTTAATGTCGCATTTGGGACGCCCTAAAAATGGCCCTGAAGATAAATTCTCATTAAAACACCTTGTTCCGCATTTAAAGGAATTGCTTGGCAACACAGAAGTTTTATTTGCGAATGATTGCATTGGTGAAGAGGCGATTCAAAAAGCGAAGGCGCTGAAACCAGGACAGATATTGCTTTTGGAAAACCTCCGTTTTTACAAAGAAGAAGAAAAAGGCAATGAGGATTTTGCAAAAAAATTAAGTCAACTGGGTGATGTGTATGTAAATGATGCTTTCGGAACTGCACATCGCGCACATGCTTCAACCGCAGTGATCGCACAATTTTTTCCAAAGGACAAGAGAATGTTTGGTCTGTTGATGAATGCTGAAGTTTCGAACGCAGAAAAAGTTTTGAAAAATGCAGAAAGGCCATTTTTGGCAATCATAGGTGGTGCGAAGGTTTCAGACAAAATATTGATTATAGAAAACCTGCTGGATAGCGCTAATGATATTATTATCGGTGGCGGTATGGCTTACACTTTTTTCAAAGCGATGGGCGGAAAAATAGGAAGTTCTCTTTGCGAAGATGACAGGCTGGATAAGGCAAACGAATTGCTTGAGAAAGCCAGACAAAAGAATGTAAACATTCATTTGCCCTCTGATTCTATTATTGCCGACAAGTTTGCTGCTGATGCAATGGTTTCGGGATCTTTAAGTAATGATATTCCGGATGGCTGGATGGGATTAGATATTGGTGAGATGGCTTGCGAAACTTTCAGCACTGTAATTCGTCATTCCAAAACTATTTTATGGAACGGCCCGATGGGTGTTTTTGAAATGGAGCATTTTAAACACGGCACAAAATGTATTGCACAAGCAGTTGCAGAAGCTACATCAAACGGTGCATTCAGTTTGGTTGGCGGCGGCGACAGCGTAGCGGCAGTAAATGAATTTGGCCTTGCCGATAAAGTAAGTTATGTTTCCACCGGCGGTGGCGCTTTGCTTGAATATTTTGAAGGAAAAGAATTGCCGGGCATTAAAGCCATAAACGATTAAGAATTAAAAATTACGAATTACGGGGTGGCAAAATAAAAATTTACAGACTTTGTACATTTACTATCAGTTATAATTCGTAATTCATAATTCGTAATTCGTAATTGAAACTTGCCGTTCAGCTAATAACTTATTTTCGTATAACTATATCTCTTAATTTTAAATCTCATTTTACAATAAAACTACTATCATGAAATCAAGAACTACGCTGTTTGTCATCCTCGGCATTGTTGTGATCCTTCTTTTTTGGGGCTGCGGTGCTTACAATGGTTTGGTAACTGCCAACCAGCAAGTATTAACTAAATGGAGCAATGTGGAAACGAATTACCAGAGAAGAACAGACTTGTATAATAGTGTTATCAAAGTGGTGGAGGGATCTGCTAATTTTGAAAAGAGTACTCTGACTCAAGTGATAGAAGCTCGTTCAAAAGCTACTTCTATTAAAGTGGATGTCAACGACCCAAAATCATTGGAAGCTTATCAAAATGCGCAGGCCGGATTACAAAGCTCTTTTGGGAGATTACTCGCAGTCGCAGAAAATTATCCCGACCTTAAAACCACGGCTCAATTCCAGGGATTCCAAACACAGATTGAAGGAACGGAAAACCGGATTAATGTAGCCCGACAAGACTACAACAGCGCGGTGCAATCATATAACCTGAAAGTAAAAACTTTCCCGGGCAATATTTTTGCCGACATTTTTGGGTTCCATGAAAAGGCTTTTTACAAGGCCGAACCGGGAAGCGAAAAAGCCCCTGACATCAATTTCGACATTAAATAAATTACAACGTATGTGGCGATTTTCGCGCAAAAAGCCTTTCTTCACTGAAGAAGAAAATGAAAAGATAATTGCTGCCATCAGGGATGCGGAACGGCAGACCAGTGGTGAGATTAGGATTTTTGTGGAAAGTCGCTGCAAATTTGTTGATGCCCTTGACCGTGCCGTGCAGCTTTTCAATAATCTGGAGATGGAAAAGACCGAACTGCGAAATGCAGTACTGTTTTATCTTGCCGTGAAAGACAGGCAGTTGGCAATCTATGCCGATAAGGGGATTCATGAAGCAGCCGGTGGCGATTATTGGAAAAAAGCAGTTAAGGAAATTCTGTCTGTATTCAGCAAAGAAAATATCTCCGAAGGAATTATTTCTTCCATTCACCAGATAGGCCAGGCGCTCAAAACACATTTTCCTTACAATGCGGAAGTTGATAAAAATGAACTTCCCGATGAAATTGTTTTTGGCAAATAACTTTCTCATAACAACTCATTGATGAAAAAAATACTTTTACTGCTTTTTGTTTTTATCGGAATGTCATCGGCTTATGCCCAAAATATTGAGCCTAAGCCGAATCCGCCTGTGGCAGTAAATGATTTTGCCAATCTGCTTGAGCCTTTTCAAAGGCAGGCGCTGGAGCAAAAATTGGATGCCTATAATGATTCTACTTCTTCCGCCATTGTGATCATTACTGTCCCAACACTTAATGGCTACGATATTGAACAGGTGGCTTTAAAATATTTAAGGGATTGGGGAATCGGCACTAAAGAAAAAAACAATGGCGTTGTTATTCTCGTTTCGGCAAAAGAACACCGTGCACGAATCGAAACCGGTTATGGAATGGAAGGCGTTTTGCCCGACATTCTTGCCAAGCAGATCATCGATGAAAGAATGATCCCCAACTTTAAAAATGGAGACTATTACCGTGGCCTTGATAATGCTGTTGACGCGATCATACAGGCAGCGGCCGGCGAATACCAGGCTGATCAAAAGGACAAAGGAAGTAATGTGACCGCAGGAAAGATTATCCCACTCATTATTATTTTTTTGGTGATCGTATTCCTTTTTTCCGGTAAAGGTGGCGGCGGTGGAGGCTCTTATATGAGTCGCCGTGGTTCCAGGAGTTTTTTGGGAAATGCATTGCCATGGTTTATGCTGGGGAATATGCTCGGCGGCGGCGGAAGTGGAAGAGGTGGTGGATTCGGCGGTGGAGGTTTCGGTGGAGGTGGCTTTGGAGGCGGAGGTTTCGGGGGATTCGGCGGCGGCAGCGGTGGCGGTGGCGGCGCAAGCGGAGGATGGTAGTGTTATGCTCAATTTTTTGAAAAATGGGGGGCCATTTGTGAACCTGAGGATTGTAATTTTGGATAAAAACAGTAAATAAATAAAAAGGCAACATTTTTATTTTTCCAGGAATTGGATACACGGGAAATAAACTTTTAAGAAAGACTTTTATTTCCCGTGTATGCCTTGACGTTATTAAAATTTTATTGGTTGTTTCAATCCGGTTTTGCTTTTTCTGCATAAGTTTTTTCTGGCTCTAAAAAAGATTGGCGTTGTGTTGTTTTTGACCAATTGCTTAACCAAAATTATTCTGTTTATAAAGTAGTTCTTTACTCACTTCAGAGTTTGAAACGCTCTACGACAATTTCAGTAAATCATATTTCTTATATAAAGATTTGAGAATTACATTATTACTTTTTCAAATGCCGGGATAAACAAAAATGCCTTTTTATCCCATTGATTTCGTTAACTTACTTTCGATATCATGTTAATTGCGAGAAGATTCTGTTTAAGATACTACCTAATTTTTCCTGATGAAGATAATCCGTTTTATTATTGGAATTGGCCTGATGGTATTATCCCTTACTGTTTTTGCTCAAAGCGAATATTATAATTTTTCCAAAGTTGATATCTATAATGGCCTTTCACACAATCGGGTCACCAGTATTTTGAAAGATGCTGACGGGTTTGTTTGGTTTGGTACTGCCTCAGGGCTCAACCGTTATGATGGATATTCCTGTAAAATATTCCGGAATAACCATGATGATAGTACTTCGCTTTATGATAACTACATCAGGTCTCTTTATCAACTTCCAAACGGGAAGATGTGGGTAATGACAACAGATCGTCCATGTATTTATGATTCCTACACAGAAAAATTTGATTCTCATTATCGTTCGTACTTGCACTCACTAGGTTTACCAGGCGGAACGATAAACGATATTGTAAAAGGAAACAATGGAAGATATTGGTTTCTTTATGATAGCCTTGACCTGTATCTCTATTCAGGTGTTGATAAAAAAATAAAAGAGTTCAGGCAAAATTTTAAGTTTAATCCTGCCGAAAAAATTATTGCGATACAAGAGACAAAAGATGGAAAATTATGGCTGCTTTACCAGACAGGTTTATTACAGGAATACGATATCAATTCAAGCAGTATCATTTTCTCCACTACCGCTTTTGAAAAAGTTAAAAAAGGAAGCGATCCTTTCCAACTTTTCGTAGACAATGATGGCGATATCTGGATTTCGAGCTTGCCCAATGGTGTTTTTCTTTTTCATCCGCCTGATAATTCTATCAGGCAGTTTAGCGAAAACTCGTTCCCGTCAAAATTAAGTTCCAACCTTATCACCAACCTTGTTCAGGATAACCATGGAATAATTTGGGTTGCCACAGATCATGGCGGGGTAACGTTGATTGATAAAAAGAATAATTTTAAAACCACTGATTTGGTTAATGATCCTAAAGATCCGCGAAGCCTGAGTCAAAACAGTATCACTGCAATTTATAAAGACAATGATGGCATTATATGGCTTGGAACCTATAAACAGGGCGTAAATTATTTAAACGCCAACATCGTAAAATTTCCACTTTATCATCACCAGGATTCAAATCCAAAGAGCCTGCAATATGATGACGTGAATCGATTTGTTGAAGACAAACTGGGGAATCTTTGGATTGGCACCAATGGTGGCGGCCTTATCTATTTTGATAGAAAAAATAATACGTTCAAACAATACTTGCACGACCCAAACAATGAAAACAGTTTAAGCGCTGATGTAATTGTGAGTTTATGTATTGACCATGAAAATAAGCTGTGGGTTGGAACTTTTTTTGGTGGGCTCGATTGTTTTAATGGAAAAAAGTTTTTTCACTACCGGAATAATGCAAATGATCCTTTGAGCCTGTCGAATGATAACGTGTGGGAAATATTTGAAGACCGGCAACAGCATCTGTGGATAGGAACGTTGGGTAATGGAGTAGATCTTTTTGACAGAAAAACACAGAGCTTTAAACACTACCGGCACCAGGATGGAAAGGATTCTCCTTTGATTTCCAATTTCATTTCTTCATTTCTTCAGGACAGGAAGGGAAATTTATGGATCGGTACAAATGCGGGTATAACTGTTTTTGAAAAAGGCAAAACTGCTCCAGCTTCTTATTTTCACACTACTGATAAAAATAGTTTAAGCAATAACAACATCATTTCTCTTCTGGAAGGCAGTAAAGGGAGAATTTGGGTAGGAACGGGCGAAGGTTTGGATTTGTATAATGAGGAAACCAACAAATTTCAAACGTTTACCACAAGTGATGGTTTGCCGGATAATATGATACTGAATATTCTGGAGGATAATCATCAAACGCTTTGGATATCTACTCCCAACGGTTTGTGCAATGTGATTCCCATGCAGAAAGAAGATAAGATGGTTCTTTCAGTGATCAATTATGATGAGACGAACAATTTGCAGAATCGTGAGTTTAATGAAAATGCGGCGCTGAAAACAAAAAGTGGTGAATTAATTTTTGGAGGACCATCCGGATTCAATATTATTGATGCGGATAAAATTGTAAAGCCTCTTTCCAAATCAAAAATAGTTTTTACAGGCCTGCAAATACTGAACAGGGATGTTGAACCGGGAGAAGAAATAAACAAACGTGTTTTATTGAAGCAATCTTTGTCTCATGTTCAAAGTATTAATCTTGAGTATAGGGAAAACGTTTTCTCCCTTGAGTTCGCTTCCCTTGATTATTCTCACAGCAGCCGTGATAAATATGCTTATATGCTGGAGGGGTTTAATAACGGTTGGTTGTATACAGGCGGAAACCAACGAAGAGTTACTTACACCAACCTCGATCCCGGTCATTATACTTTTAAAGTAAAAATTTTAAACGCTGCGGGTGTGTGGAGTGATGTAAAATCGCTTTCCATAAATGTTGCACCTCCATTCTGGAGAACAAACATTGCTTATGTGATTTATGCTCTTATGCTAATTGCAATTTTCTTTTTGGCAAGGAAGATTACTTTGGACCGCATCCACATGAAGTTCGAAATGCGGCAACAGCGTAGAGAAGCTGAAAGAAGTCATGCGCTCGATCAATTAAAAACAAAGTTTTTTACAAACGTAAGCCACGAATTCCGCACCCCGCTCAGTTTGATTATTTCTCCTTTAGATAAAATTATCAGGAATACAGATGACGAGGACCAGAAAAAACAATTAAACCTGGTTCAGCGCAATGCTAAGCGCCTTCTGAATCTCGTTAATCAATTACTTGATTTCAGAAAGATAGAAGTTCAGGGGTTAAAACTACATGCATCAATTGGAGATATTGTTCAATTTGCTGAAGATATCAGTTATTCTTTTACGGATATTGCCGAAAAGAAAGGAATTGAATTTTCATTTTTTTCAAACGTCCAGGTTCTTGAGATCTATTTTGATAAGGATAAGATTGAGAAAATTCTTTTTAATCTTCTTTCCAACGCATTTAAATATACTCCTGACAATGGTAAAGTGACCGTAAAGCTTCATTACACGCCACATTCCACAAATGATGAAGAGGGAATAGTGGCCATTGAAGTAGAAGACACCGGCATTGGCATTCCTGCCAATAAACAGGAAAAGATTTTTGAACGTTTCTTCCAGACGGATGTTCCTGAAAGTATGGTGAACCAGGGAACGGGAATTG
The DNA here is from genome assembly GCA_051960475.1 of Ginsengibacter sp. Lineage (GTDB taxonomy): Bacteria > Bacteroidota > Bacteroidia > Chitinophagales > Chitinophagaceae > Ginsengibacter. The sequence continues at coordinate 6,106 of JBQCEG010000096.1, read as the reverse complement.
GCTTAGCTATCGCAAAAGAATTTGTAAGACTTCACAATGGTGTGATCACCGTAAAAAGCGAACCCGAAAAGGGAACCTGCTTCACTGTTACTCTTCCGGCGAAAAAAATTAATGATGCCTCTCTTCATTCAACTATCAGTTCTGTATTAACTGAAGAGGCAGAACAAATTGCTTATGAAGACGAGCAAAGCACTGGGAAAAAGAAAAAAATTATTATTGTTGAAGACAATGAAGATTTACGTTTTTATCTTAAAGAAAATTTGAGGGATCAATACCATATTGAAGAAGCTGTGAATGGAAATGAAGGATGGGAAAAGATCAAATCCATGAATCCCGACCTGGTTGTAAGCGATATAATGATGCCGGAGATGAATGGAATTGAATTGGCGAGAAAAATTAAGAATACAACGCTCACTTCCCATATTCCTGTCATTCTTTTAACCGCACTCGGTAGCGAAGAAAAACAAATCGAAGGCTTCCAGGCAGGAGTGAACGATTATATCACCAAGCCATTCACGTTTGAGATTCTTGCCTCAAGAATTAAAAATCTATTGGCCCAACAAAAATTGTTGCAGAAGCGGTTTCAAAAACAGGTTGAGGTAAATCCGGGTGAAGTAACTGTAACGCCGGTAGACGAGAAGTTTTTAAAACAGGCATTAGAAGTCGTTGAGAAATTTATGGAAAATCCTGATTTTTCTGTAGAAGATTTCAGCCGCGAAATGTGCATGAGCCGAAAAGCTTTGTATAATAAAATTGTTTCACTCACCGGCAGAGCGCCGTTGGAGTTTATTCGTTCTATACGCATTAAAAGAGCCGCGCAGCTTTTGGAAAAGAGTGGAATGCGTGTTTCTGAAATTGCTTATGAAGTGGGATTTAATAATCCAAAGAACTTCACTAAATATTTTAAGGAAGAATTTAATGTTTTGCCTTCACAATATATCCCCGAGAAATAAAGTAGAGATTTCTCATTAAGTTTCGCAATCTTCTCCTTTGCTGAGAGAATTGGCTTGCCAAAATTTCATACTGATCTGCTAGGCAAATTCCCTGTTTTGGGGATCCTTATTTGTAAAAACAAAAACACATCTCCCGGTAATTGAAACGAAAATATTTGCAAAAACCCCAATAGTTTTGAGAAGACCGGCTAAAAATCGTTGTATTTGCACAATTCCCACCCTTATTGTACCGATTTGATACCCCTCTGCTGAATTGCTAACCAATAGTTTTACAGCATTATTAACGGGAAAGATTTGCTTTATATGAGATTTCGATTGCTACTGTTTTGCTTTTTCAGTTTTTCAGCCTTTAATGCCTTATTGGCAGAGCCGCCATCATTCATTGTAACGAAAGATGGGATTGTCGTATTTACGGATCCTTTATTTACAGGTACCTCAAAAGCTGTAAAACTCGAAGTCATTTCTGATAACATCATAAGGGTTATTGCAGCGCCAGGAAAAAAAATTTTTGCCAGGAAAAGTTTGATCACTGTCTATTCAGTAAGAAATGACGTCACCTGGAATGTGGATTCTTCCAAAGGTAGACTTGCTCTCAAAACAAAGACTTTAACTGCCATTGTCAACCTGAAAACAGGAGCAGTTTCCTTCCTGGATGCAAAAGGCAAACAAATAATAAGTGAAAAACCTATTGGCGGGCGAAGTTTTAAGCCAGCGGTCTTTGACGGAAAACGTTATTATAGTATTACTCAAACCTTTCAGTCACCCTCTAATGATGCATGGTATGGTTTAGGCCAACACCAGGACGGAGTGATTAATTATCGTGGGCAACAGGTAAATTTTTTCCAGAATAACACCGAAGTCGCTATTCCTTTTCTTGTCTCAAGCAAAAATTACGGCATTCTTTGGGACAATTATTCGCTGACAAAAGTGGGGGATACCAGGCCTCTTCATCCACTTTCTTCTCTGCAACTTTTCTCCAAAAGAGGAGAGGCCGGCTGGTTAACTGCATCCTATTCTAATGATAAATTAAAACCCGGACATGTTTTCATTGAAAGAGCAGAATCGAATATTGATATGCGATACCTGGGTGATTCGAAAATGAAGTTGCCAAAAGGTTTTAAGGCTGAAAGTGGAATTGTAACATGGGAAGGAAGTCTGGCAAGTGATTTACCAGGGGTTCATCAATTTCACATTACCCTTGGTGGCACCTTAAAAATCTGGTTGAACAATAAATTGGTTTTGGACCGCTGGCGTAAGGCATGGAATCCTGCACCGGCATTGCTTCCTGTTAATTTTAAAAAGGGTGAAAAAGTGCCAATAAAAATTGAATGGATACCTGAAGGGGGTGACTCTTATCTATCAGTAAAATGGCAGGAACCTCTTTCGCAGGAACAAAAAAATTCCTTCAGCTTTAGCTCAGAAGCAGGGCAACAGGTGGATTATTATTTTATTTATGGGAAAAATATCGATGAAGTAATCAGCGGCTACAGACATATCACAGGTAAAGCGCCAATCGTTCCCAAATGGGCATTGGGTTTTTGGCAAAGTCGTGAAAGATATAAAACAGAGGATGAAATACTGTCTACTGTTGATGAGTTTCGCAAAAGAAAGATCCCAATTGACAATATTGTCCTGGATTGGAATTATTGGAGAGAAGCAGAATGGGGAAGCCAGGTATTTGATGAAAGCCGGTTCCCTTCTCCTGATAGTATGATTAGCGTGTTGCACAAAAAATATCATACGCATTTAATGATCTCAGTATGGCCAAAGTTTTATGAAGGTATTTCCACTTATAAAGAGTTCGACAAGCATGGGTGGCTTTATAAAAGAAATATCGCTGACAGCCAAAGAGACTGGATTGGAAAGGGGTATGTCTCCACTTTTTATGATGCATTCAACAAAGACGCCAGGAAAGCTTTCTGGGATTTGATCAACAAAAAAATTTATAGTAAGGGAATAGACGCCTGGTGGATGGATGCAAGCGAGCCGGATATTCTCTCCAACGTTGGTCCGGCAAAAAGAAAATCGGAAATGACACCAACTGCCTTGGGCAGCGCTGCAGCATATTTGAATGCCTATCCGTTGCAAAATGCAAAAGGCATTTACGAAGGACAACGATCAACTGATCCGGGCAAAAGAGTTTTTCTTTTGACACGTTCGGGCTTTGCAGGTTCACAACGTTATGCTGCTGCCATTTGGAGTGGTGATATCGGTTCTACTTGGAATGATATGAAGAACCAAATTGCTGCGGGTATCAACTTCTCAATGTCAGGAATTCCTTATTGGACAATGGATATTGGCGGTTTCGTTGTTCCGCAAAAGTTTGAAAATCCAAATGCAGAAAGTTTGGAAGAATGGCGGGAGTTGATGGCCCGCTGGTCCCAGTTTGGTGCTTTTGTTCCTTTATTTCGTGTGCACGGACAATATCCTTTTAGGGAAATTTTTAACGTAGCTCCGGAAGGTCATCCTGCTTACCAAAGTTTTCTTTATTACGATAAACTGCGTTACCGGTTGCTTCCTTATATCTATTCATTAGCCGGGGCTGCTTATCATGATAACTATACTATTATGCGTGGACTTGCAATGGATTTTGAGAAGGATACCGCGGTCTTAAATATCGGTGATCAATATATGTTTGGCCCTTCCTTATTGATCAATCCGGTTTATGAATACAAACAACGGCATAGAGAATTGTATTTGCCACAATCTGCCGGCTGGTACAATTTGTATTCAGGCAAATTTTATGCAGGCGGCCAAAAAATTAATGCTGATGCTCCTTATGAAAGAATGCCGGTATTTGTGAAAGCCGGTTCTATCATTCCTTTCGGGCCGGAATTGCAATACACTTCAGAAAAACCAGCTGATACAATTACGCTTAATGTTTACACAGGTGCTGACGCGTCTTTCAATTTGTATGAAGATGAAGGAACGAATTACAACTATGAAAAAGGCGATTACTCAAACATTCCGCTTCATTATAACGAAGACACAAAAATGTTAACCATCGGTAAAAGAAAAGGGGAATTTGAAGGTATGTTGAAAAACAGGGTTTTTAAAATCACCTGGATAGACAAGAATGAAAATATTGGATTGGATGTGAGAAGCAAACCTGATGCTATGGTAAAATATAACGGCCAAAAAATTCTTATAAAACACAAATGAAATATATCAAACTATGTATTCATATTTAATCACTACAAAATTGGTTGCAATGAAAAAAAACAAAATTATGGGGAGGGCATTTAAACTGGTATGGATACTTATGTCTTTCCTGTTTATAAGTTTGCAAGGTTTTTCGCAAACCAGTGCACGAAAAATTACAGGAAAAGTATTAAGTAAAACAACCGGAGAACCTATATCAGGGGCGAGCATTTCTGTAAAAAACACTACAAATGCGACCCTGTCAGATTCCGAAGGACATTTTTCCATTACTGCAAAGACAGGTCAAACGATCGTCGTTAGCTTCACAGGGTTTATCGCACAAAGCTTTGAGGTAGTTCCATCTACTGAAAATTTGCAGGTTCAGCTTGATCAAGATTATAACCGGTTGAATGATGTGGTTGTGATTGGCTATGGCGTCCAACAAAAGAAATTGGTAACAGGTGCTACTTCCCAGGTAAAAGGGAAAGATCTTGCAAAGCTAAACACAACAAATGCTTTACAGGCATTGCAGGGACAAGCGGCAGGCGTTAATATTACTTCTACATCCGGACAACCCGGCGGGGGCTTCAAAGTGAATATTCGTGGCGTGGGAACCATTGGGAATGCCAGCCCCCTTTATGTAGTAGATGGTGTTATCACCAACGACATTACCTATTTGAACAATTCAGATATTGCTTCGGTTGATATTTTAAAAGACGCTGCGTCATGCGCGATTTACGGTATCAATGGCGCAAACGGTGTTGTCCTCATCACGACCCGGAGCGGAAAGATGGGCAAAAAGAATGGAGAAATTTCTTTTGACGCTTATTACGGCATTCAAAACATTGGCCGAAAACTGCCTTTGTTAAACGCTGAACAGTATGCGACCATGCAAAATGAAGCGGCCATTAACAGCGGTAAAGCCCCTATATTCACTCAGGCACAAATTGACGCACTGGCGCAAGGAAGCAAAGATTTACCTGCTCACGGAACTGACTGGTTAGACCAGATATTTTCTTCTGATGTGCCTATGCAGAATTACAACCTTGCTGCCAATGGGGGAACTGATGTATCATCATACTCATTGGGAATGTCCTATACCGAACAGGGAGGAATAATTGGTGGTTCTGATCTTTCCGATTACAAACGTTATGACTTCCGCACAAATTCTGAACGTAAACTTTACGATGGCGCACTGAAAGTAGGAGAACATCTCGCATTTTCTTTCATAGATCAAAAAGGGATTGCTGATGGTGGAATATATTCCGGGAATGTTTTGGCGAGCGCTATTGGTACAAGCCCCTTATTGGCTATGTATGATGCAAAAGGCAATTACCTGAGCAGTCTTAATTCCACTGTATATAACGGCGGAGTTTGGAATAATACTGAAGCAAATCCTTATGCCTTGATGCAATACAATAACCAGAATGACGGAAAGACGCAAAAAGTGATAGGAGATGTTTATGCAGAACTGCAGCCTGTAAGGAATTTAAGAATAAGAACAACTTTCGGTATCAATTACTCTTCTTCAGCTAATCACAGCTATAGGCCTGAGTATGATAAGTTATCTGTGTATGCTTACAATCTTTACGAAAGTATTGGCCAGGGTGGTTCGCAGGGATATACGTGGAACTTCGATAATACCATCAACTACGTGTTTAGTGTTAAAGACCACCGGTTTGATGTTCTTGCCGGTAGTGCAATCAGGAAATACCAGGGAACGTGGTTCAGCGGGAATAATACAGGACCTACTTTATTCGGTTCTTTTGACCGTGGCTATTTGAGTAATTCCATGGTTACTTCTATTTCGATGAGTTCCGATACTTCTGCTGCAAACAGGCAAACCGTAACCCACGGTATGTCATTATCCGGAAATGCAAATGCTGTGTATGCACAATCTTCCTTCTTTGGACGTGTAAATTATAGTTTTAAAGAAAAATATTTAGCATCTGCTATTTTCCGTGCGGACGGTTCAACCATGTTTGCCCCCGGTCATCAATGGGGCTATTTCC
>JBQCEG010000095.1:0-22715 GCA_051960475.1 Ginsengibacter sp. | reverse complement strand
GCAACTTCTTTTCGCAGCAATAACTGAGTATGATTTTCAAATCCGCGAGGTTTGATTTCTACCACGAAAGCTTTACCGGTTTTCATTCGTTGAGTGTCTGGTGATTCTTGCTTATTCTTTGTTTTCTCATTTTTCTACGAGCCGGAAATTGTCAGATACTTTATCATTTATCCATTGTTGCAGCAAAGGTTGCTCCAGTTGGAATTCCCTGTATTCATCAGGGCTCATTATGGGTATCCCTGATACGATAGGATAAACCCGCCTGCATTCTTTACAGATTAAGGTTCCTTCTAAAATATTTTCCCGGATGTCTTTTGTTATGACTGTCAATTTTAAATCTGCTTGGTCAAATGGACAACAGAGTTTTTCAATAGTTTCTATTCTCATTTAATTCGTTTTTATTTTTTGCCGGTACTTTTTAAGAGCTTCTATCGGTTGGTCACTTTTCATTATTCCTGATACGACTGCTATCCCTGAATAATTTAGTTCCTGGAGCATATCAATATTTTCAGGCTTTATACCTCCGGCCAAAAAGATAGGTAAGGGGGTGATTTTTTTCGCTTCTTTAATGGTATTGAAAGTTACCAGTTCACAACTGTTTGCCGTTGTTGATGGGAACATAGAGCAAAAGGAAATGTAATCAAGGCCGTTTTCATTTGCCCATGCAACAATAGATAAGTCATTGGAACAGGTGATACCTGTAAAGATCTTCCTGCCTGCTTCTTTTTTCAATTCGGAAATATTATTCGGGATGGCGTCAAAATGAACTCCATCTAAAGAAGTTTCCTTCAATAGTTCCCATCTATTATTAATAAGCACGGGAATATTTTCAGGATGGCATATACACAATATTTCTTCAATGAATTCAATTATGTTTTCACTGGGATTAAAGTTGTCCCATATCTGGACTGCTGCAATTTCCTCATGAATAAGTTCCTTCAGCTTGCTTAGCAACGTGTACCGGTTCATTGAAGGGTCAACGATCAGGTAAATACCGTTTTGTATTCTTTTTTTCATGTCCAGCCTTCTTTTGATGCTTTGAAAAATGCAGCCCAGTAAGGATCTTCTTCCCTATATGTCATATCATTTTTTTCATCATCTTCAATGAGGGTTATTCCTTTTTTCTTTTCGCACAATTCGCCAACTTGTACGCAGGCTATATTACTTTTGGCCAGTTGGGAAATTATTTGATCACTTGATTCCTTTTTGCAGGCAATTATCATGGAACCCGCACCAATGCAATACCTTGGGTCTAAGTCAAAAATTTTACAGATGACTGCCTGTACCTCTGCAACAGGTAATTTGTTATTGTGAATTACAGCTCCGTTTCCAGAAGCAACAGCCATTTCATAAATAGCTCCCAGCACGCCACCCTCTGTTACATCATGCATAGCTGTTACATTTGAAAGTTCTTCATCTGCCGCTACCGCAATCAACGCGTCTTGCAATGACGATGTTTGATAAAATGAATTGCAGGCATCGTGGTATATTTCTGTTCCTGCTCTGTTTTTAACGGTTTCGGGAAAACTCATCGCAAGTATTGCGGAAGAAGATAAGGCGCATGTTTTAGTTACCAGTATGGCATTACCAGGTTCTGCTGAGCCAGACGTCAGTAGTTTATCTTTAGGTGCAACTGTAATAAATGTGCCGCCCCCGGCAATCGTAGAGTTTTGTCCTTCAATAAAGCCTGTATGCCCGCCTGTAATGGCCATTTTTATTTCTGTGCAAAATTTATGAATGTATTCCCAATACATTTTGAAGTTGCCTTTTAAAAAAGAGGATGGAAGATTTAATACAAACTGGCCATACATCGGTGCATAACCTGTAGTTGCCATGTCATTTGCCATAAGATGTACAGATAACCATGCCGATTCCTGCAAACCAAGCGAGGGGATGAGCGACAACGGATCACTGGTTAATGCCATAGCCATACCACCCATCAGGTCAATAACGGCAACATCTACCCCAAACTTTGGCCCGGCAATTACTTCTTTACGAGGATAGCCGTATTTATTATAGATGATATCTTCAAATAACTGATGTTCTATTTTACCAAGTTTTTCGCTCATCAGTCCACATCTTTTAGTTGTATGTACAAACCAAAAAAATCACCAAATGGTACTCCCCATTGCTGAACAGGAAACCACTTCGGAAGTCCGGTGCAAGTCCAGTGAATGGTATACTCCCGTCCTTTAAGTGCTTTATGAATCATGTCTGTCAGTTTTTGCGGGGAGTAAAAAGTGGCCGTTATGTAAAAAGGGTTTTTTCCAAATAATTGTTGAATTCTTCTTCTTACTACTTTGGTAGAGTAGCGGTTCATCATTCCCATGGCTATACCGTATTTACCTACCCGTGCCGCTTCCCGGATAACTTTTACCGGATCTTTGTAATATTCAAAAGTGGTTATAAAGGCAAGTGCATCAAAACTGTGGTCTTTAAAAGGCATATAATGCGAATCTGCCATAACCAGATCGCCTTCAAAAAGGTGCTTTGCCTGCGATAACATAAGGGGAGAAATGTCGCCTCCGGTGGCTTCTATTCCTATTTCTTTCCACCACCTTGTAAAACGTGCCGTTCCGCAACCAAATTCAAGGAGTGTTTTAATACGCTTGTCTTTGGATACAAGCTGCTCCATAACTTTTTTTTGCCAGACTTCTGCACGTTTATACCGTCCTTCATACCATTGTTCATAGGTGTCGGTATGTTCACGATTGAAAAACCATTCCGGTCTTCCCTTCCAGTGTTGCCGATCTTTTGGAATTAAATAAGTTGAAAATTTTTCTAAATCCATTTAAATTTTTTATTAAATAAAAACTCCACCCACTGAAAAAAACAACGGATGGAGTTTGAAACGATTTTTTCAACTGCATCCCTACGTTGGCATTATCCAAATCAGGTATCGGGTATAATCTCAACCATTAAATGGCACCCCGTGCTTTTTTGCGGCAGCAAATATATATACAAATAAACTTCTAGTAATCTGAAAAATGAATTCTTTGACCAGAGGCTGACATACTTTTCTCCTAGTTCCTTATTCTCATAGATGAATTTCTTACCACCAGTTTTCCTTCCATAGTTATCGTTTCACTTTTACAAGGTTCTTTGGATATTAATTGCTCCAAAAGAAGCTTTGCCGCAGTTATTCCCATTTCAATAGTCGGTTGCTGAACGCTGGTAAGGGAAGGTTCAACAATGTCAGCCATTTTAGAATTGGAGAAGCCGACCACCGCGATGTCCCCGGGTATTTTGTAACCATAGTTCTTTAATATTTTCATGGCACCAATTGCTGTGGGATCATTTGTGGCAAAAATCCCATCCGGAATATTATCCCCTTTTATAATTTTTTCCATCACCCGTTCACCGTCTTCGATAAAGAATCCTGTCTCAATAACCTGTGTCGGGTGAAAGGGAATATTATGTTTTTCCAATGCTCTTTCAAAACCCCTGATCCTGTTTTTGCTAAGAATCAAATGTTTTGGACCGGATAAATGAACGATTTTCCTGCATCCTTGTTCAATCAAATGTTCTGTGGCAAAGAGCGCCCATTTATAATCATTAAAAACCACTTTTGGCAGAGGTAATGACTCATTGATCCGATTGAACAAAACTATCGGATATTTTTCTTTTATCAGTTGTTCCAGGTGAGTTAAGTTTTTGGTTTCCTTGGTCAGAGATATTAAAACGCCGTCAACCATATTATCCTCCATTAAGACCAGGTTCTCTAATTCTGTTTCTGCACACTCATTCGATTGCATAATAATCACCTGGTATCCCTTTTCCCTGAAGACTTGCTGGATACCGGTTATTACTTCAGAAAAGAAAGAATTGATGAATTCGGGGACGATGACGCCAATATTGAAGGAATGTTTTTGTAACAAATTTCTCGCCATAGGATTAGGCTTATATCCCATTTCTTTGGCTTTCGAAAGGATTAATTCCCGCGTTTCTCTTCTTATATCATATTTGTCATTGAAAGCTCTTGATACGGTCGCGACTGAAACAGACAATTCCCGTGCAATATCTTTTATGGTAACGTACCGCATAGTTTTAATAATTGATAAAAAGCAAGTTACTAATAAAAATTAAAGTCTTGTTTGCCACTCTTCTTTTCGCGAAGATGGTAAACCTGTTTGTTAACCTCTTTCATTCGTGAAGTTTCTGTTTGGGATTTTTTCGTAAACGTTTACGGAAAAAGAAAACGTTTTCGGTAACGTTTTCGGAACTTTTCTTTTTAAATCCACTTACAAAAATGAATTTAATCAAATAGGTTTGGAGTAACGTATGACAAGCTTTGATATAATTACAATCGTAACCTTTTCGCTTATCGTTGTTATTTGCGGAATGGCATTTTCCGGATCCGGAAAAAGTATAAAGTCCTTTTTTGCGGGCGGAGGTGCTGTTCCCTGGTGGATTAGCGGATTGTCGCTGTTCATGAGTTTTTTTTCAGCCGGTACCTTTGTTGTTTGGGGCGCTATTGCCTACAAATACGGATGGGTAGCAGTGGCTATTCAGTGGACTATGGCTATTTCCGGTTTTATTATCGGGTTCGTTTTCGCACCTAAATGGCAAAAAACAGGGGTGTTAACCGGGGCCGAATTTATCACCAGGAGATTGGGCTATAATACCCAGAAGGTTTATTCTTACCTGTTTTTGTTGCTTTCCGTTTTTACTACCGGCGCCTTTCTTTACCCTGTCGCAAAAATTATGCAGGTCTCCACGGGTATACCGGTAGCAACTACTACCATTATACTCGGCCTGATCATTATTGCCTATACTTCCATTGGGGGTATGTGGGCTGTCGTGGTAACGGACGTACTGCAGTTTATCGTGTTAACCGCGGCGGTACTTATTATCGTGCCCCTGGCTTTTCATAAAATAGGAGGGGTGTCTTCCTTCCTGCAAAAAGCACCGAAAGACTTTTTTAATTTTTTCAATCATGAATACTCGGTGGGCTTCCTGGTAGCCTTTGCCTTTTACAATCTTTTTTACCTGAGCGGTAACTGGACCTACATCCAGCGCTATACAACGGTCAAAACCCCACGTGATGCCAGGAAGGTCGGATGGTTGTTTGGAGCCCTGTATATCATAAGCCCGGTGATCTGGATGTTGCCGCCGATGATTTACCGGATTCTGAACCCGGGGTTGCAGGGCATTGCCCCAGAAGGCGCCTACCTGATGATGTGCAAAGTGGCGCTGCCTGTGGGAATGATGGGAATGATACTGGGGGCCATGATCTTTGCTACCTCAAGTTCAGTCAATACTACTTTAAATATCTCTGCAGGGGTTTTTACCAATGACCTGTATAAACATTTTTTTCCCCACAGCAGCGAAAAAAAATTGATAAAAGTAGCCCGCTTTTCAACACTTGCCTTTGGCATATGTACCATCATTGTGGCGTTGCTCGTGCCTTTTATGGGAGGTATTGTGGAAGTAGTACTGAGCATAGGCGCAATGACGGGGGCGGCCATGTTTCTCCCGCCTTTATGGTGTTTGTTTTCCAGGTACCAGACAGGGCGTTCTGTATTAACGGTAACCATCATAACCCTGTTGCTCAATCTCTTCCTGAAATTTATCAGTCCGTATGCTTTTCATTTCGCGCTCTCCAGGAGTATGGAAATGATCGTTGGCGTAGGCATCCCGGTCATGCTCTTGTCGCTGTATGAGATCAGGTTCAGGCTGGTTCCTTCAGAAAACCCGGTTTATGAAAAATACCTTTCCCTGAAGACAGCCGAAGTACAGGAAACCCCCGATAACGAGGGAGAAACAGATCACAATAACAGGCACGGCAGGAGAGTCATTGCCCTTGGAATCGTATTTATTGGCCTTCTGATCTTATCAATAGGTATTAAGACAATTCAATCAGGCTGGATTATCCTGGTTACCGGGGCGCTGATCCTGGCCTTGGGGATTGCTATGAATCCTCGCAAAATGACAAAGGCGGCGGACCCGGGCAGTTTGAGTTATACTAAAAAAATTGAGGAAAAATGTTGATACAAAGTGGTGCAGAAACCAGCCGGCAAAGTAAGCTGGTAAATATGAACGCAGATCTTGTAATTACAGGTGGAGGTATGGCCGGCATTTGCTCCGCCATAACGGCGGCCAGGAAAGGGATTAAAGTGGTCCTGGTGCAGGATCGTCCTGTATTGGGAGGGAACGCTTCCAGCGAAGTGAGGCTATGGATCCTCGGAGCTACTTCCCACATGGGAAACAACAACCGCTGGGCCAGAGAAGGAGGAGTCATTGACGAGATATTAATCGAGAATTTATATAGGAATAAAGAGGGGAATACTCTCATACTTGATACTATTTTGCTTGAAAAAGTCACCAATGAACCCAATATAACCCTGTTGCTAAACACAATGGTCTATGAAGTCCGAAAGAAGGATGACAGAAATATTGATTATATAAAAGCATTTTGCAGCCAGAATTCAACCAGATATCAATTAGAAGCTCCATTGTTTTGTGATGCCTCAGGCGATGGTATTGTAAGTTTTCTTTCCGGCGCTGCTTATCGCATGGGTGCAGAAAGTAAACATGAATTCGAAGAGCAGTTTGCACCCGAAACCAGTGCCATGGAACTATTGGGTCATACGCTTTATTTTTATAGCAAACGTAGCAGTCAACCGGTTAAATATGTGCCACCGGCTTTTGCACTAAAGGATATAGAGAAAATTCCCAAATATAAAATTCTAAACCAAAATGATCAGGGTTGCCGACTTTGGTGGATTGAATACGGAGGAAGGGAAGATACCGTTCATGATTCTGAGAAAATAAAATGGGAATTGTGGCGGATTGTGTACGGAGTATGGGATTATATTAAAAACTCCGGGCAATTTGAAGATGTGGATACCCTCACCCTGGAATGGGTTGGCACCATCCCGGGTAAGAGGGAAAGCCGGAGATTTGAAGGGCCCTATATACTGAAACAACAGGACATCATTGAACAACGCGCCTTTGACGATGCTGTCGCTTTCGGAGGATGGGCATTGGATTTGCATCCTGCAGATGGCATTTACAGTGATCTTCCAAGTTGTGTCCAATGGCACAGCAAAGGTGTCTACCAGATTCCCTATCGCTGTTATATTAGTAAGGATATAGATAATCTTTTCTTTGCGGGACGTATTATCAGCGCTACCCATGTGGCTTTTGGATCCACACGTGTCATGGCCACCAATGCCCACGGCGGACAGGCAGTTGGAATGGCCGCCGCTCTTTGCTGCGAACATGATTTGCTACCCAAACAGCTTCTTGAAAATGGAAGGATCAAATGTTTGCAGGAATCCCTCAATGAAACCGGTCAGAGTATTCCCGGGATCCCGATTAGTCACGAACATGATCTCTGTAACAACGCAAGAATAAGCGCGTCATCGACCCTCCACCTCGATACTATACCATTTGACGGGCCCTGGATCAAACTCAATGAATCGAGCGGCCAGTTGCTGCCTTTCCAAAAGAACAACAACTATCGTTTCTCGGTTTTGGTAAGATCCGAAGAAGCGACGACTTTGGAAGCTGAACTACGGGTAAACAGCCGGAAATTTAATTATACACCGGATGTGATTCTTCAAAGTAAGATCGTTGAGATAAAGCAGGCAGAACAAATGGTGGACTTGAATTTTACTACTCCGGTTCCGGCTGACCAATATGGTTTTCTCATCTTCAAAAAAAATGAAGCGGTAGAAATAAAAGGCAGCCAACACAGGTTTACGGGTATTGTTTCAGTCTTTAACGGGAAAAACAGGGCTGTCTCCAACAATGGTTTTCAGCAACCTCCTGAAAATATTGGAATTGAAAGCTTTGAGTTCTGGTGCCCCAGGAGAAGACCTGCCGGCCATAACCTGGCAATGTCAATCTCCCCCGGTCTTGGCTGCTATAAGCCGCAGAATGTCACAAACGGTTTTACAAGGCCCTATCGGGGAACCAATGCCTGGGTGGCCGAACAATCACATCCCTCCCCTGAATTGCTGCTCGAATGGGAAGAACCGCAGGAGATCCGCGATATTACTTTGTTCCTGGACGCGGACTACGACCATCCGCTTGAGTCTTCTTTGCAGGGACACCCCGAAAATGTTGTCCCTTTTTGCCTGAAAGAATATACGATAACAGATGCGGCCGAAAATGTTTTATACGCAACCACCGATAACCACCAGGCGGTAAACCGGGTTGTTCTTAAGGATCCGGTTACAACGACGCAATTAAGGATCAGGTGCAAGCATCCTTCATCCTTTATACCTGCCGGCATTTTTGAAATAATTATAAAATAAAAACCATCATCAAAAACTTTCAATTATGAAAAAATTTATTATCTCACTGGTTGCTACCTTCTTATTATCAGGAGTGGTACTTGCCCAGACCCAAAAAATAACCGGAACCGTCAGGGGGACAGACAATAAGCCGCTGGCCGGGGCAACCGTCCGTGTAGAAGGCGGCGGTAGTGGTACAAGTACCAATGCGGAAGGCTATTTTGAGCTGACTGTCCCCGGTCCGGATGCCCTTTTGAATGTTTCCTACGTGGGTTATGCATCCCAACAAGTCAAAGTCGGCGGCAAGAGCCAATTGAGCATTTCGCTGCAGTTGACTGATGTCAGCCTGAGCAGCGTGGTCGTGGTGGGCTACGGTACACAGAAAAAGGAAAATCTGACAGGATCGGTGTCAACGATCAGTGGCAAGGAAGTTGCAAAAAGACCGGTCATGCGGGCCTCTGAGGCACTCGAAGGCCTTGCACCGGGAGTAACTGTTATCCAAAATTCAGGTCAGCCGGGAGCGGATGGTGGGACCATCAGGATCAGGGGCATCGGGACATTAGGTAACTCCGATCCATTGGTTTTGATCGATGGGGTAGAAGGGGCTTTGGATGGCGTTGACCCTAATGATATAGAAAGTATTTCGGTTTTAAAAGACGCTGCCTCTGCTTCCATTTATGGTTCCAGGGCCGCAAACGGTGTTATATTAGTTACTACAAAAAAGGGAAATAACGAATCCGTGAAAGTGCATTACAATGACTACTTCGGGTGGCAGAAATTTACTGACCTGCCGAAGTTTGCCAGCGGGTATGATTATATGGTTGCCCTAAACCAGGCTTACAAGAATGAAGGTAAGGATCCTCTTTATTCCGAGGACTACCTCCAGGCCTATCAGCAAAATTACCAGTCGGATCCTGACCATTATCCTAACGTGGACTGGCAAAAAGAGGTCTACACGGGTTCCGGTTTTTTACAGCACCACTATTTAAGCGTTACAGGGGGCAATAAACTCGTGAAGATCATGGGATCAGTTGCCTACCAGGATCAGAAAGGCGTTGTGCCCCACTATTCATCACAACGGTATTCCTTTCGCTTTAACTCAGAAATGAACGTTAGTGACAACCTCCAGCTGAGGTTGTATCTTTCCGGCAGGCACTCTCCGACTTTTGCACCTGATGCGAGCGGGGATACAAGGATTATATACAGGACCAATCATACACCTCCGGTGTACCCGGCTATATTAACCAACGGTTTGTATGGTGTGGGATGGTCAGGAACGAATCCTTTGGCCTTTGCCAAAGAAGGGGGAATTGACGAATCTGATTATGAATATTTGCAGGCCACCTTCCAGGCAAATTATCAACCTTTCACCGGAGCTGATATTGAATTGAATTTTACACCCGAATATAATGACACCTGGTCTAAAAATTTTGCCAGGGCGCTTGATACCTACAACCCCGGTTCAGATGTCCCGGCCTATACTATTCCTTCCAAAAGCAGCTTGTCAGAATCTGATGCAAGAACATGGGAAAATACCGCGCATCTTTTGTTTAAGTATCACAAATCTTTCAAGGAAAATAATTTTCATTTCCTGGCTGGCTACGAACAAATTGCCTATACCAATAATTATTTCGGCGCCTTCAGGGACAACTATCCGTTACCCGATTATCAGCAGTTAAATGCCGGCTCTACAGAAAACTGGAGTAATGACGGTACGGCTTCTGAATGGGCATTACGATCTTTTTTTGGCAGGTTGAGCTATGACTATGCAGGGAGGTATCTGTTGGAGGCGGATCTGAGGAGAGACGGATCTTCCCGTTTTGCAAGTGGTAACCAGTATGGCGTTTTCCCGGCATTTTCTGCAGGGTGGAGAATCTCAGAAGAGAGTTTCATGAAAAGTATCGCGTGGCTCTCCAACCTTAAAGTTCGTGCTTCCTGGGGAGAATTGGGCAACCAGCAAATAGGAACCTATCCCTTTGCTTCCGTGATCGGACTCGGCACTAATTATATTTTTGGCGGAACGGTTGCCAACGGGGCGGCGCAAACAGATATGGCCAACAGGAATATCTCCTGGGAGTCCTCAACTACCAAAGACATTGGCCTTGACCTGGGATTATTTCAGAATAAGCTAAACATGACCTTTGACTATTATGACAGAAATACCACCGGGATTTTACTTCAATTGCCTGTGCCTGAAATTATTGGCCTGAATGCCCCTTATCAAAATGCGGGTATAGTCAATAATAAAGGTTGGGATTTAGCCCTCAATTATGCCAGTACTGCCGGCAAATTAAGTTACAATGTAGGTTTCAATATTTCTGATGTGAGGAATAAAGTCGTTGACCTGAAAGGTACAGGTCCTTACATTAATGATTACACTATTATAGAGGAAGGCTATCCTATTAATTCGTTATACGGATACGATGCTATAGGTTTATTTCAAAGCCAGGCTGCTGTGGATAAAGCCGCCACACAGTTCGGTAATTATGCACCGGGAGATATTCAATACCGGGATGTAAACAACGACGGAGTTATCAATGCTGAAGACAGGAAAGTGATGGGAAATCAAATTCCGCGTTACACGTATGGTTTTAATCTTTCACTTAAATATCATGATTTTGACTTTAACCTGCTTTTACAGGGAGTAGGTAAGCGGGACGTATACTTAAATTATGATGCAGTATGGGCTTTTTATAATTCCGGACCTATTCAAACATGGCAACTGGACTACTGGACGCCTGAAAACCCAAATGCAAGGTATCCCCGGCTTATTGCAGAATCGAATCATAATAATTTTCAGAATTCAAGTTATTGGGTCTACAATGCCGCTTATTTAAGGTTGAAAAATTTACAAATAGGTTATACCATGCCCAGCAGATTATTATCAAATTTCTTTATTTCCGGTGTAAGAATTTATGTGGCGGGTGATAACCTGTTGACATTTGATCACATGCCCAAAGGATGGGATCCGGAAAGACCCAGTGGTGACGCTGCGTATTATCCTATTTCGAGCACTTATACTTTTGGTGCAGATATAACTTTTTAATCTAAAAAATAATAAAAAATGAAACTTCGTTATATTATACTCCTGCTTATTGTTACAGGATTGTTTTCCTGTAAGAAAAATTTACTGGAAAAATTACCCCTCGATGCGCCATCGGACGCGAACTTTTTTTCAAACAAGGCAGAATTGGACCTCGCTATCAATGGGGCGTATACCGGTCTGTGGTGGCAAAGCGGAGCCGTGCCCTACCAGCTCTATTTGGATGCGACCACAGATATCGCCTGGTCCAGGGGGGATTGGGCCAACGTACAAACCGTGCAGTCAGGACAGTTTAACCCGGAGGCCGGTATATTTAGTAGTACCTGGTCACAGATGTATAACAGTATTTCCAAATGTAACAATATCCTGGAAAATATGAGCAGGGCAAAAGATGTGGTATCTGCCGATTATTATGCCGGCATCCAGGCCCAGGCTGAATTTCTGAGAAGCTATTATTATTTCTACCTGGTGGAATTATATGGGGACGTTCCCCTCGTGACTACTATATTGCCACTGGATAGTGCTGATTTGGCCAAAACTCCCAAAAAAGAAATAGTACAGTTTTTATACAGGGATCTTGATTCTGCGGCCGCCAACCTTCCGGACAACTGGGCAGGGAGCAATAATGGAAGAGCTACCAAAGGAGCCGCTTTAACGTTGAAGGCCCGCCTCGCTCTCGATGAAGGAGACTATCAGGTTGCGGCCACATCTGCCAAGGCAGTTATGGATTTGGGGGTTTATAGTATCGATCCCGATTACAAAGATCTGTTTCATTATGCCGGGGAAGGCAGCAGTGAAATTATTTTAAATCTTCCTTATCTGACAGGTGTTAAAACCAACGGGATTCCCCAGGTTGAAGGGCCGCGTTCTGCTCCCGGATACAGCATCCTGGTGCCTACGCAAACAATGGTAGATATGTACGAGTGTACTGACGGAAAACCTATTGACCGATCTCCGCTCTATGATCCTTTACATCCTTTTACAAACAGGGATCCGCGGCTTGATGAAAGTATAATTCATCCTGGAACCTGGTTTAATAATTACCTGTTTATGACCCACCCGGACAGTACCATAACCTATCATGCCAACGGAACAGACACTTCGAGAGTTGGAAACCTGGAGGTCACCAATCCTTATGCCACCTTTACGGGCTACCTCTGGCTTAAATGGCTTGATGAAGCCGACCTCCCGCAAAATGTAACTTCTTCCCAGCAGAACATTATTCTGATGCGCTACGCAGAAGTATTACTCACTTATGCGGAAGCAAAGATCGAATTGAACCAGGTGGACCAAAGCGTAATTGACGCTATCAACCAGGTGAGACAAAGGCCGGATGTGAATATGCCTGCTGTGGATCTGACAATGTCGCAGGATAGCCTTAGGAAGATCGTCCGGTATGAACGTACAGTGGAATTTGCTGATGAAGGCATGCGGTTATTTGACATAAGAAGGTGGAAATATGCAGAACATGTTATGCCTGGAAATGTCTATGGAAGAAGAACAAAAGCCCATTGGTATGACCCGGTAATTCCTGAAATAAATCAGTATGGAAATCCTGTTTATTCTAACGCAGATCAGCTCTTTAAAATTATCAGCGTTAACACATTTGACCCAAATAAAAATTATTTATGGCCTATACCGCAAAAAGAAATAGATGTAAACGATAACCTGGTGCAGAATCCCGGTTATTGAACCAAAAAGCTATAAAAGATGAAAAGAAAAAGATTTCTGAAAGAAATGGGAAAGGGAATTGCGGTTTCTTCCATGCTGGCGCTGGGGGCCGGTTCACCGGTTTTGTCGATGGCAACGCGTAGAACTGATCCGGAAGCAAATGAACCGGCGGATATAGCCCGTCCCGAAGGCTACCACCTACTTTGGGAAGATAACTTTACCGGGAACTCGTTGGACAAGTCGGAATGGTTTTACAGGATGGACCTGAAGATGAGCAGTGTACAAAAAGCAGAAAACGTATCGGTCAGGGATGGTAAATTGAGGCTGGCCATGAGGAAAGAAGATTTCCTCGGCATGAAATACAGCGGGTCAGGAATTGTTTCGAAAAGAAGATGGCAGCACGGTTATTACGAGGTACGGGCAAAACTGACCAACATTCCGGGCTGGCATCACTCTTTCTGGGCCCAGGAAGGAACAGGTTTCTTAACGTATGCAAGCGACCGGTCAATGGAAATCGACGTTTTCGAGATGGAATCAACGAAGGCGTCCAACCATAATCTCTGGATACAAAGTGATGGTTGGTCTTCGAAGAAAAAGACCTGGAAATCGGTTCATGCACAGGACCTCGGTTTTGACGCCTCCAACGGTTACCATGTCTATGGATATGAGTATACCATTGACGGCATTAAATTTTTTGTAGACGGCAAAAATGTATACAATATTGATGCGACAGAGGATGATTATAAGCATTATTCATTGAACCTTTGGCTTACCGTCATTGCGACCCATGATGATAGTGGCGGGTCAAACCTGCCTGCATATGATTATTATGATTATGTCCGGTGCTATTCCAAAGATCCTGCTGCCCGACTTCCGCCGAAAGTAATACCGGTCAGGGAAACAGGTTCCACCATTTACATAGACAACTTTGATCAATGGGGTTTTAACATGGGCGACTATTGGGAAATTGCCGGGGGCCATGCCTGTTACGGCAGGAATTATTACAGAAGAAAGCCGCAGGGATCCTATAATCCACAAAGAGACTGGGCCCTGTTCAGACCCTATGTTTCATCGGGAGGCAACTATGATGTTTTTTTACGATGGCCGGCCGGAGAAGACCAGTGCAGCAAGGTGCCTATCGAAGTCTGGTACGATGGAGGACAACACAGTGATACCGGCAAATTCATCAACCAGCAGGAACACGATGGTCAATGGGTGAAGATAGGCAGGTATCCTTTTAAAGCAGGATGGAATAATCTCATCAGGTTGATAGCTTCCGGTGCCGGCTATACGGTAGCAGATGCCGCGAAGTTTGTGAAGGCAAAAGATTAAGTAAAAAACCAATTTAGCAATGAAGTATATGAAAAGTTATTTGTGTAAAAGTCTCGTTCTTTTTTGTCTCATGAACATATGGTTTTGCGGCATCACGATGGCCGAAAACCGGACAACAAACGATTCTGTATTCGTCATAAAAACAGCAAATTATTCCATAAAGATTCTCAGGAAAGGATTCAGGTATTCGGTCTTAAAACCCGATGGAGATATATTGCTAAACAGCGATTCAAAATCCGGCCTGGTGTTGCTGCGTTCGGATGTCACAGACGCGCACCTGTTGTATCAAAACGACCGGGAGGCAAAGTTCGCGGTTACCAATGATATAGGGGTGAAAGCAACTGTTACGATTTCGATGTTTGACCATTATTTTAAGATGGACGTCCATTTTAATGATGATTCCGTTAAAGGAAGCATTGTGGCGCGCACACGCGGGCTTGCCCCCGCCTATGGACTGGCAGACCACGCTGCTTTCAGGACACCTTATACCACGGAAGTTTCGGGTTACCGTAGTTATTATTTCGGAGCCCGCTCAGACAACGCTTCATCAAGGTTAGTGAGTAACTTTGTGATCTTCCCGAAACAAGGTGTTGCCTGTATCAATTTAGAGCCTCATAAAAAGATTATTGAGATAAAGGATAATGCACTGGTGCAGGGAACTGTTTATTGCCGGGAGATGCCCGCCCTCTATTATTTTATTGGTCCCGTAAAACAAATTTACGCCGATTACCTGCATGTCAGGAATGAAGAAGGATATAAAGTCTATTTGCCCAAATATGACTGGTTTGGAGTGGGATGGGAAGCTTTCGGTGCACTAGGATGGAATACAAATTACAAGACGGTTACCTCGGACGTGGATCGTTACCTGCACGCAGGTTTTCCATTGAAATGGATGGTGGTTGGTTCCGGGTTTTGGCCGAATGAGGATCCCCGTTATGTTGCCACGACCAGCTTTGGGTATTGGGATAAGAGGCGGTATCCGGACCCTGCGAAATTCATTGATCATTTTCACGATGAAGGCCTGAAATTTATTTTGGGTTTGCGCATTGCGTTTATTCCAAATGGTCCTTACACCTCTGAAGGTATCGAGAAGGGATATTTTTATAAGAAAGATGGTACGGCGCGCCTTTTCAAAGTGGGTTTCCCAAGGACCGAATGTTATATCCTGGACGATCATAACCCGGAGGCAGTCAAATGGTATATTCATTTGTGCGATAAATGGAAATCGTTTGGCGTCGATGGCTATAAGGAAGACCTGTACGGATATGAAATAGCCGGTTTCCCGGACGATAAAATTGACATCATCAGTGCAAAATTGATGGATGCGGGGGTATATCTTATGGGCAGAAACGGGTACGTAGGGTCCCCGATGGATATTTCAAGGTTCAATGACTTTAATTACAACCAGGACCAGGATCGGGGTCCCGTAAACGGGTTGGCTTATGGCTACAGCGGCTTCCCGTATGTTTATCCCGATATCATTGGTGGCACTGGGCTGACCGGTAAACAATTCGGAAGCCTGGAAAATACGAAACTTGGAAAATACTTAATGCGCGAGGCGCAATACGCCGCCGTGAATCCCTCGATGTCATTTGGCTATGGCCCATGGAATTTGGATAATAAAGAAGTTTTGAAAGTTTGTCTCGAAGCTGCCCGTTTGCACGCACGGCTTCATCCTTACATTTACAGTGCTGCCGTGAGAACGTTCCTGACAGGATTCCCTTATACATTAACGCCGCTTCCACTGGCTTATCCTGCTGATTCAGCTACCTATTACCGGGAGAATGACCAAACCAGGGGATATCAATGGATGATAGGAGATGCCCTAATGGCGATTCCCCTGTATGGCAATGATTATAACGAAAGTGAAACACGCAATATTTATTTGCCACCGGGAAAATGGATCGATTATGATAACGGTACAGTTTACCAGGGACCTTCACTGATCAATAATTTTAAGATGCCCGTTGACAAGACTCCTTTATTGGTGGGTGGTACCGGCTTCGTAGTGGAAACGATTGACGGTCAATTAAAGGGAAGGATTTACCCGGTAGGATATAATAGTGAAACCGTTTTCTATGACAAAGATGAGAAGATGAAGTCGCTTATTTATATCCACGGTCCTTTTAATAAAGTGTCTACTATAACAGACGAATCTACCACTGAAAAAGTCAGGTTTCAGTATAAGCGATTTGCCTACGAGTTTGAGCTTATCCCCGGGCACAACTATAGTGTGAAGTAAGATCACGAGAATTTAATTTAGGAAATTACCTATATTTTTTAATCTAAATAAATTTTATGAAAGCCTCATTGTTATTGTCATTCTTTGTCTTTTTTACATTATTGGTTTGTGCACAAAAAAAAGACTATACTTCTGCGGATGGTACCAGGTACAGGCTCGCTTTTCAGGATGAATTCAATGGCAAACATCTTGATAAAAAAAAGTGGAATTACCGAACAGACAGCAAGCACTGGAGTACCCAAATGCCGGAAAATGTAAAGGTGTCGCATGGATATCTTTATTTGAAAATTAAAAAAGAAAATATAAGGGGAAAAGAGTACACCGGGGCCGGTATTATTTCAAAGAAGGCTTTTGGATATGGCTATTATGAAGCAAGGTTTAAGGTTCCGCCAGGAGCAGGATGGCATAGTTCTTTTTGGTTAATGTTTTCGGATGGGTCTGGCGGGACAGGGACCTCAAAAGCGGGGATGGAATATGATATATGTGAAAATGATTCAAAAAATAAAAACGTTTACGGGGTGAATTTTCACAACTGGAAGATGGATCAACATTTTGGACAAAAAGATGTAAGAACGCCTAATCTTGCCGATGATTTTCATATATGGGGTTGTGAAGTAAAGTTCGACAAAGTCAATTATTATTTTGACGGTAAATTGGTGCAATCGGTGGATGGAAGGAGCTTACCGCACGACCCTTTAAATGTGTGGTTGACAACCATTGCTTCCTTTTCGGGGAATACTACCACCGTGGATGAAGGGCAACTGCCGTCTGCCGCCATTTTTGATTATGTACGGTATTATAAAATGATAAATTGAGCCGGTTAAAAATTGATCACGTCTTTTTGAAAACAGCTAAATACTGAATCTTCAGAAAAAATCGAAAGGATACATGCACACAATTAATACCCGGTTTCGACTGTTTTTTGTTTTTGTAATTTCCCTGGGGGAACTGCAGCCAGGGCAGAAGGTATCACCGCGGATACTGCTGCTTTTTATTTGGATGGAACTTGGCAGTTCATAATAGCTCAGGTGCACAAAGCAATGGGGTTTGCAAGCGTATGGAGCCAGGAAATCAAAGTGGTGCCGGACGGGGGATTGAGGCCGCAGCCACCGAAAATATTGGGTGTCCTTTATCAGGGTAAGCAGGCTGTTGTCTGTTTTGAGCCAGTTCCAAAAGCCGTTAATTATGAAGTGTTCATCCACCGGTCAAAAATTAAAATGTGATACGATTCTTATAAACGGAAGGTATGTGGAATATGCAACAAATAAAGGAATCTCACCGTCAGACATAATTTATGTAAGGGCAATTAACCAGTACGGTATTTCTGATGAAGCGAAGAATGTGGTGAATAAGCCGTCTGATAAATCAGTCCGGGGAGGACACTGTTGACAATACAATAATTAAACAATAAAATAAGGAATGAATGGTGTAAAAGCTTGGAACGAGAAAGTGATTATTCCCACTTATGAAATGGGAAGACCTGAGCGTAATCCCATTTTTTCAGAAAGAAGGATTTACCAGGGAAGCAGCGGTATCGTATACCCGCATCCTATAATCGAAAAAATTAAAAATGAAAAGATTGATAAAGAATATAACGCTGTTTTTATAGAAAATGAATATTTAAAAATAATGATACTGCCTGAACTGGGAGGGAGAGTACAAAGAGCATATGATAAGATCCGGCAGAGGGATTTTGTTTATTACAACCGCGTGATAAAACCAGCGTTTGTGGGATTAACCGGCCCATGGATCAGTGGCGGTATCGAGTTTAATTGGCCTCAGCATCATCGCCCTTCTACTTTTGATCCTGTAGATTTTACCATTGAAGAATTTGAAGATGGAAGTAAGACTGTTTGGGTAAATGAAGTGGAACAAATGTTCAGGACAAAGGGCATGGCGGGCTTTACTTTACACCGTGATAAGGCCTACCTGGAAATAAAAGTAAGATTATACAATAAAACTTCGTTTACTCGAAGCTTCCTGTGGTGGGCCAACCCTGCGGTAAAGGTTAATAATCATTACCAATCTGTATTTCCACCGGATGTTCATGCAGTTTATGATCATGGCAAAAGGGATGTAAGTGATTTTCCTATAGCCACAGGAACCTATTATAAAGTAGACTATTCGCCGGGCACAGATATTTCCCGTTATAAGAATATACCTGTTCCTACATCTTTCATGGCTGTAGAATCCAAATATAATTTTATTGGCGGTTATGAACATGATAATCGGGCCGGAATACTCCATGTTGCTGATCATCATATTTCAACCGGCAAGAAACAATGGACATGGGGTAATGGCGAATTTGGAAAATCATGGGACAGAAACCTGACGGATGAAGATGGTCCGTATATTGAAATTATGTGTGGGGTTTTTACCGATAATCAACCGGACTTTAGTTGGCTACAACCCAATGAGGAAAAAAGTTTTGAGCAATACTTTATGCCCTATTCGGAAATAGGCATGGTGAAAAATGCAAGCAGGGAAGCCGCTATTAATGTTGAATTTGACGATAATGAAATACTGTTGAAAATATATGTGACTGCAGATTATGAAAATGCTTTCATAAGTCTGCTTCGAAATAATTTACTGATCGAAGAATTTACAACTGACCTATCACCCAAAAAAAGTTATGAAAAAACCTTTACCCTCGAAGATTCCTTTTTGTCCGAAGAAATAATGGTGATTGTAAAAGACAAAAAAGGTAATTTACTGATTGAATACGCATCAGAAGAGAAGCATGACAAGAAAATGCCAGCGCCGGCCAAAGCAGCTTTACCACCTTCTGAAATTGAAACAAATGAATTACTCTTTTTAAACGGATTGCACCTGGAACAATACAGGCATGCGACTTTTTCTCCTCTTCCTTACTACGAAGAAGCTCTGCGACGAGATTCCGGTGATATTCGCAATAACAATGCATTGGGACTTTGGTATTTGCAAAAAGGACAGGTAGCCAAGGCTGAGAATTATTTCCGGAGCGCAGTAAATCGGTTAATAGAAAGAAATCCTAATCCCTACGATGGCGAAGCATACTATAATCTTGGATTATGTCTTAAAATGCAAAACAGATTTGAGGAAGCGTATAACTCTTTCTATAAAGCGACATGGAACGATGCATGGCAACATAATTCATTTTTTCAATTGGCACGGATTGCTACTATTAAAAAAGATTTTAAAGAAGCTCTTTATTTAATAGAAAAGTCAATAATTAAAAATTATCACAGCCATAATGCAAGGCATTTAAAAGTCGCGCTACTACGTAAATGTGGAGAATTTGAAGCTGCTGTTGAATTCATAAAAGAGTCGCTAAAAATAGACCGGTTTAATTATGGTTGTTTATTTGAAGAGTACTTAATCGTAAAACCGTCCAACAACTCAGTAAGTAAATTATTGGAAGATATAACAGGTCTCATGCGTAACTCTTTTAATAATTACGTGGAATATTCGCTTGATTATATGCAGGCTGGGATGTATGAAGAAGCGTTGGATTTCTTAAAGGTTTATGAGCAAAGAAATAAGACAGCAACTCCACTATTATATTATTATTTAGGATGGCTTTACCTTCAAACTGCTAGTACAGAATTAGCAAACACGTATTTTAAAAAAGCCGCCTCAGCTTCCCCTGATTACTGTTTTCCTAATAAGCTTGAAGACAAAATGGTGCTGGAAGCAGCGATCCACAATAATCCCGATGATGCCAAGGCTTTATATTACCTGGGAAATTATTGGTATTCTAACCGCCAGTATAAAGAAGCCATTGATTACTGGGAAAAATCAATTGATATTGATAAAACGTTTCCCACAGTTCAGCGTAATCTTTCACTGGCGTTCTACAATAAATTAAACGATCCCAAAAGAAGTATTTTATTATTAGAAAAGGCGTTTGACTTAGATAAAACGGATGCAAGGGTTTTTATGGAATTGGATCAATTGTATAAAATTGAGAATTACCCTGCTAAAAAAAGATTGCAAATATTAGAAAAACACCTTTCGTTAGTTGAACAGAGGGATGATCTTTATTTAGAAAGAATTACAATCTATAACCAGCTAGGAGAATATGAAAAAGCCATGGAACTCCTCACTTCAAGAATATTCCATCCATGGGAAGGAGGTGAGGGAAAAGTAATTTCTCAATTTTTGATTTGCCATATTGAGTTGGCAAAAAAAGCATTTTTAGACGGTAATAACGAACGCTCCTTGCAACTTTTAGCCAAACTGGAGAATTACCCATTTAATCTGGGCGAAGGGAAATTATACGGCACGCAGGAAAATGATATTCATTATTTACAAGGATGCGCATATGAATCGATGGAAAACAGAGAACGGGCAGCCGCAAAATTTGAACTGGCAACTAAAGGAATCAGTGAGCCTGTGCAGGCAATTTTTTATAATGATCCGCAGCCAGATAAATTATTTTATCAGGGTTTGGCCTGGCTAAAATTAGGAGATATACAAAAAGCAAATAATATTTTTGATAAGCTGATTACTTTTGGAAATGAACATTTGAATGATAAAATAAAAATTGACTATTTCGCAGTGTCTTTACCCGATTTGTTGGTTTTCGATCAGGACCTTGATCTGAGAAATATAATTCACTGCAACTATTTAATGGGCCTCGGCTTTCTTGGTTTAGCTGAAACACATAAAGCGATTTATCATTTTCAGAAAGTTTTAGATAAAAATACCAATCATCAGGGGGCAATCATTCACCTCAATATGATCGATTTTCTGAAAAAAATCAGTTAATAAATATTTTAGAGTGGTATTGAAAAACTATAAAACGTGGAATTTACGAATTGATTTTCGGATTGAAGTGGATTGATCGAGATGGAAATCGGTGTTGTATTGTTGCCAACTATGTTCAGATAGTCACAACCTGGGATAAATATGGTTACCGAAAAATGTAAAAATAACTTTTCATAATCAAGCGTGGGGGTGTTTCTACACTCCCTTTTTACAAACGACAATTTCTTCTCTATAATTTTTAGTGAGATCTCTAAAAAGTATTCCTTTGAAGGGAATGGATTATTCTAAATTTCACTTTGGAGGACTGCTTTTGGGAAATGGTGACGACATGAATTATACCGATTATTACAACTTTATATTGGCCAGCGACACAGCAGGAAAAAACAGGCTTCATCAGTGGCAGTGGTTTCCAGTGGTATTTTAGGGCTTTCCCTGCTTCTTGTGTAAATGAATTCTGAAGATTTTGGCAGAAAGGATTGCGTCGTGCTGAAACGAAAAAAGGATAGTTAATTCCGGTTCCTGGCTCCCCTGCATCGCATATAGTTTGCCTGAAGAATTATTGAACCTAAACTGGATAAGATTTTCCTTAGTGATGTCATTCGAAAGGCTTACCGGTGCTTTATATATGATATTTCCGGTATTGGCATCTATTGAATAGAGAAAATTGTGTCCCAGGTTGTCGTTGCCCGTAAAAATGTAAAGTTGATCTCTTTCATCAAAGGTTGAATTGCCTTGTGTTATCGCCGTGATCGAGGGAGGTAATGATCCCAGGGCGGTAAAACTGCCTGTTGCCGGATCAATGCTTCCAAAAAAATTTGCATCGATACCGTACAACTTCCCTTTGCTGTTATCGTACTCAAGATTAAAAGATGCGGAAGCCACCTGGCCTATCACAGAAGCATTCGTTACATTGATGGTAAAGAGTTTTGGAATACCATTTACAACGCCGCGCAAATAAATTACGTCGTGAAGATCATCAGCGATCATTTCAGTCACTTCATCAATATTCAATGTACCCCTTATAGAATATTTTCCAGTTGCAGGATTAATGGTTACCAGTGAATAAATCCCTGATTGAACTGTTATTCCAAATAATATCCCGTTAGTGGAAGAATAGGAGAAGAGCAGGAACTTTCGATAGTCTGAAAATGCTGATTGTGAAAAGATCTTTCTAGTTGAAGCATCTAAGGAAATTAAATCAAATTCGGTTTCTGAAGGGCCGCCTAAAAAGATTACCCGGTTGTTAACCTGTTCTATACAGGTGAAGCCGTATAACGCTACATATTTGACCCCGGGGATACTATCCAGCTTTGCAAACCCACCCGTTGATGGATCTACTGTTGCAAGGTATTCATGTTGTGAAAAAGCAATACCACTATATGCTAACAGAAAGACGAAAAATAGTATCTTAAAAAAAGATTTCACTGAAATTCCC
>JBQCEG010000094.1:0-3495 GCA_051960475.1 Ginsengibacter sp. | reverse complement strand
CTGCGCCTTTTTTGAACCACCAAGCCGCAAAGACATAAAGAAACACGAAGGGAACATCTTCCAAACCCGGCTTCGAGAGCCTCAGCCTGACAACCCTCTTCAAATTTACATACATTGGTTTTAAAAGTTTGTCGTTCTAATGGGGAGATTGCTTCCGCGCATGGAAATTAAACTAAACGAGATGCTTTTATGAAGCGCATCGCAATGACGTGTTGGTGAGAACGGTTGTCGTTCTAATGGGAGATTGCTTCTGCGCAAGGAGCTGAAACTTAACGAGATGCTTTTATGAAGCGCATCGCAAAGACGTGGAGGCGAGAACGATAGTCGTTCTAATGGGGAGATTGCTCCTGGCCTTTTTTGAACCAGCAGCCCGCAAGGCCACAAAGAAACACGAAAGGATTGTCATCCTGAGGCTCTCGAAGAGAGTAAACAACAACACGTGTCGTTTTTTAGAACAGCACGATACTCAGTTCGATGCTCCCTTTTGAATCCTGCATCTTGAGCACGATTGAAATACAGCGTGATCTTCAAAACTTTTATTGAACAGTCTCTTTCATTGTCAGCAGCCCCGCAAAATGGGAAACGGGCTATTCTCCTCAGGATTCTTTGATCTTAAAAACGCTATTTGTTTTCGCTTTTCATGCCACTCAATAAATTCGTTTATTTGTTTGGCAATAATTCTTTTTGCTTTTGGCACTTCCGCGGCACGCTTTTTTAAATTGTCGTCTTTTAGTTTGGACACCTGGTCTATATGAATTACTTCTACATCCGGCAAATCGCTTACGCCGGATTCAACGTTACAAGGCATAGATACATCAATAATAATTTTCGTTCCCGCGTTTTCTACCTGCGATTTTAAAATTGCCGGTTCTATAGAATTGGTTGCTACTAAAATTATGTTGGCCGCCTTAATCTGCTGGGTTAGACATTCATGGGAAGAATAATTGATCTTTAATTCTGCAGCAAGGTTAACTGCCTTGTCAATTGACCGGTTGATAACCGTTATATTTGTCGGGTTAAAATAACCAAGCAGGTTTTTGCAGGTATTGTGCCCGATCTTACCTGCGCCCAATACCAGAATTTTTGCATCAGATGTGAGTCCTGTTTTTTCTTTAATGTACCTGGCGGCAGAAAAGGAGACAGATACTGAACCGCTGCTCAATCCTGTATAGGTCTTTACTTTTTTTGAGGACTGCAATACGCTGCTTACTAATCTTTCTAAAAAAGACCCCATAAATTTATTGTCGCGCGAAAAATCAACTGCATGTTTGAGTTGGCTTACTATTTCATAGTCCCCCAATATTTGTGAATCTAATCCACAACCTACATAATATAAATGGGTGATAGCATCCATTCCATTTTTTACGTAGGCCCTCTTTACGAGATGTTCAAAATCGCCTGTTGACTGGCTATGGAGCAACTTCATTAACGTTGACGTTTTTTTTGCAAAACCATATATTTCAGTCCGGTTGCAGGTGGAGAGAATAAAAAGGTTTTCCACTCCATATATAGGCGCCAGTTTTAAAATCGCTTCATATTGTTTAAAAGAGATGGAAAATTGACCTCTTGTAGCTGCATCGGTATTTTTATAACTTATGCCCACTGCAAAGAATTCTTCCGTTAAATATGTTTTGTTGGAGCCCATTCTAAATTTTTAATAGTTCTTTTGTTAGTGCCTCTGATTTAATTTTAAAAAAAGGCCTCCTGTTTACTTTGAAGGCCTTCACTTTAATTAAAAGGAAAATCATTCTTTACTTTTGAACTACTTTACTTCTTAGTGATTCAACAATTTTAGCTACGCTTTGCAATGCCGGATTTGAAGATTGCACCCCCGCTTTTCCCGCACCGGTAACAAGGTCCTTTTCAAACGCGTTCATATCATCATTAGTCGCTTTCCCGTCCATTCTTGGATTGGTAGCAGGATCATGAGCAGCAACCATATCAAGGCCGGTGTATTTATAGTTTTTGGCACCTGTTCCTACGGCTACAAAATCAGTAAGATTTTTACTCAGTTCCTGGAAGCCGCTTAAATCGCCGTTTCCAACTTCGTCTAACAATGTGGTGAAATGTACGTTTATGGCATTATCACCGGCAATTACAAAAATGGTACTGTCGATAATATTCCGGATTAACAATCTGCCGGCTTCAATTTGAGAACCTGGATTAGCCGGGTCTGCAACCATTTTAGTACCTCCAAGCGAATCATATAATGTTGGTTGAGCGGCAGGCATTGGGGTGGCATCTTTCTTACATGATTGAAAAATCACTGAAGAAAAACTGAGGGCGATAATAGAGACGACGATTAAATTTTTCATTTTTTTGAAATTTGATAAATAAATAAAAGTGATTAAAGTTTTAAAAAGTATGTTTTACAAATGATGCTATTTTTTGAGTAACTGTGGCTGGTAATGCCGGGCAACCCTTGTCGAGTTCTTCCTGTGTAGGAATGTATCTTTTTGCATCGTAATTAAAAGAAGTCCTGAAATGATTTACAATTTGATCTCCCGAAACTTTAGCCGGGTAAAAGGTAAATAGGGCAATTTGAGTTTTAGGATTTACCACTACGTGGTTTACTCCCTTTTGCTGATAAAGCCATGTTTGTATTTTATCGGCGTCCTGGCTGCTTAGATGATTTTTTATGTCAATCCTGGCCATCACTATTTTATTTGGGCTTATGGGTTTAGGCCGCGTGACCCAATAAATATGTATGGTCAAAACAATAATAAGGATACCAAATACAATCATTACTCTTTTAAATATTTTATTACCTTTTTGATTATTCATGATAATATGAAAGTTTTTTAGTTAATTATTTTGAGTTCCTGGCTGACAGGAAATGACACTTTATTTCACTTACGTAAAAAGTGTGGTGGCGGATTTAACTTATTTTATTTTGAAAAATCAGGAAATGAATACGAAAACAAAACTGAAAACGGTTTCATCTATTTTGACCTTTAATTTAGTGTAACCTTTGCCGTTATAGTTTACCAGTATGGGCTTTTGCGCCGTGGCAATCTGGTTAATTTTTGAAGGAAGGTTTTTTAAGACATGATTCCTTTGAAAAAATTGACGTTCTAATCAGGAGATTACTTCTGCGCAGTCGGTTTAATTTCACCTGTGTTTTGATGAAGCGCATCGCAATGACGTGTTGGTGAGAACGGTTGTTGTTCTAATTGGGAGATTGGTTCTGCGCAGTCCGTTTGATTTTGGGAGTATGTTTGATGAAGCGCATCGCAATGACGTGGAAGCGAGAACGATTGTCGTTCTAATTGGGAGATTGCTTCTGCGCATGGAGCTTAAACTTAACGAGATGCTTTTATGAAGCGCATCGCAATGACGGGAAGCGAGAACGGTTGTCGTTCTAATGGGGAGATTGCTTCTGCGCCTTTTTTGAACCACCAAGCCGCAAAGACATAAAGAAACACGAAGGGAACATCTTCCAAACCCGGCTTCGAGAGCCTCAGCCTGACAACCCTCTTCAAATTTACATACATT